>NZ_JBIBYO010000005.1:154936-505600 GCF_043083385.1 Streptomyces sp. NPDC014733
ATCAACTCGGTCGGTGAGCGGACGGGGCACTGCCCGGCGCCGGAGAAGGGTGCCAAGCCGGTGGGTACGCCGAAGAAGCCCGGCGTGAAGTGCACGGACCAGATCAATTACGCGGGCGACTCGCGGTCCAATGCCGAGATCAACTCGGTCGGTGAGCGGACGGGGCACTGCCCGGCGCCGGAGAAGGGTGCCAAGCCGGTGGGTACGCCGAAGAAGCCCGGCGTGAAGTGCACCGACCAGATCAACTACGCGGGCGACTCGCGTCCCAACGCCGAGATCAACTCGATCGGCGAGGAGAGCGGTTACTGCCCGCCGGTCCAGAAGTAGGAAGGCAGCAGGCGGAGTACGGCGGCGCGGAGATACGCACCGCACGCGGGGCCCGACGCGAACGGCGTCGGGCCCCGCATGTCGTTGTACGGAGTCGCGGGAGGCGGACGGAGTTCCCCGTACGGGCGCCGGGCATGCCCCGTTCGGCCCCGTAGGGTGCGTCCCGTAAGGGTCACATGGCCCCCTTGCGGGCCAACTACCCCTGATCCCGCCGGAATCAACCCGTCGGCGCGGGGCCGGGAAACACCCCGCCCCGCAGGCGCCGGAGCCCCGCTACCGCCCGTCCCCGGCCTCGCTCCCGCCCCCCGTGACCGCGATCAGCCGGCAGGCCATCTCGATGTCGATCTTCACCTGGGCGATCGAGGCGCGGCCCGACAGCCAGGTGATGAGGGCGGAGTGCCAGGTGTGTTCGATGACGCGGACGGCGGAGAGCTGTTCCGGGGTGGGCGGGCCGTCGAGGCCCATGGCGTCGAGGATGATCGTGGTGGTGAGGCGGGAGACGGTGTCGACCTCGGGGCTGACGGAGCGGTCGGCGAAGGTGAGGGCGCGCACCATGGCGTCGGCCAGGTGGGGTTCGCGTTGCAGGGCACGGAAGGCCCGCATGAGGGTCTGGGCGACGCGGGCGCCGGGGTCCTCGTCGGACGGCGGGCGTTTGCGGAGCGTGGTGTGCAGGTGTTGGAGCTGGTCCTGCATGGTGGCGACCAGCAGGTGCACCTTGGACGGGAAGTAGCGGTAGAGGGTGCCGAGGGCGACGCCGGAGGATTCGGCGACCTCGCGCATCTGGACGGCGTCGAAGCCGCCGCGGCCGGCCAGCCGGGCGCTGGTGTGCAGGATGCGTCGGCGCCGCGCCTCCTGACGTTCGGTCAGGGGTGGACTCGCGGGAAGTGCCGGCCTGGCCGCCCTGGATTCCGTAGTCATATATCCCATTCCGTGGCATTTCGTCCGCGATGCGGTGCTGTGCCGGTGGTGCGATCGGCACAGCATGGCAGGGGTCCGGCCGTGGCGCGAATCACCCGATGCGGCTCCTCGGGCTCCGCGACCGGCCGGTAGATTCAACAGCTCGTGAACT
The DNA here is from genome assembly GCF_043083385.1 of Streptomyces sp. NPDC014733. Taxonomy (NCBI): domain Bacteria; kingdom Bacillati; phylum Actinomycetota; class Actinomycetes; order Kitasatosporales; family Streptomycetaceae; genus Streptomyces; species Streptomyces sp. NPDC014733. The sequence goes on from NZ_JBIBYO010000005.1 coordinate 156,333, forward strand.
GATCAGTAGCTCTTCAGTTCTGAAACTTGTTCTAGATTACCGTCAGCGGTTACGCTCCGGCGGACGTCCAGTGAGGAAGGGGGCCGCGCGTGACCGCAGAGGCCGTCCAGGCAGCGACGCCCCGCCCCGGTGGCGCTCCCTCCACCACCGCCCGGCCGCACGGCGACGACCCCCTCCGCATCGCGATGCTGACGTACAAGGGGAACCCGTTCTGCGGCGGACAGGGCGTCTACGTACGCCACCTCTCCCGCGAACTGGCCCGCCTCGGGCACACCGTCGAGGTCATCGGCGCCCAGCCCTACCCGGTGCTCGACGAGGGCGTCCCGCTCACCGAGCTGCCCAGCCTCGACCTCTACCGCCAGCCCGACCCGTTCCGCACGCCGAAGCGCGGCGAGTACCGCGACTGGGTCGACGCGCTGGAGGTCGCCACCATGTGGACCGGCGGCTTCCCCGAGCCGCTCACCTTCTCCCTGCGGGCCCGGCGCCACCTCGCCGCCCGCCGCGGCGAGTTCGACGTCGTCCACGACAACCAGACCCTCGGCTACGGCCTGCTCGGCGGCCCCGGCGCGCTCGGCGCCCCGCTGGTCACCACCGTCCACCACCCCATCACCGTCGACCGGCGCCTCGACCTCGCCGCCGCCGACGGAACGCTCCGCCGCCTCTCGGTGCGCCGCTGGTACGGCTTCACCCGCATGCAGAAGCGCGTCGCCCGCCGCCTCCCGTCCGTCCTCACCGTCTCCGGCTCCTCGCGCCAGGAGATCATCGACGACCTCGGCGTGCGCGGCGACCGTATCCACGTCGTGCCCATCGGCGCCGACACCGACCTGTTCTCCCCGGACCCGGCCGTCCCCGAGGTGCCCGGCCGCATCGTCACCACCTCCAGCGCCGACGTGCCCCTCAAGGGCCTGATCCACCTCGTCGAGGCGCTCGGCAAGGTCCGTACGGAGCACCCCGACGCGCATCTCGTCGTCGTCGGCAGGCGCGCCGACGACGGGCCGGTCGCCGCCGCCGTCGAACGCCTCGGCCTCGCGGGCGCCATCGAGTTCGTCAAGGGCATCACCGACGCCGAACTGGTCGACCTGGTGCGCAGCGCCCAGATCGCCTGCGTCCCCTCCCTCTACGAAGGGTTCTCGCTGCCCGCCGCCGAGGCGATGGCCACCGGCACCCCGCTGCTCGCCACCACCGGCGGCGCCATCCCCGAGGTCGCCGGGCCCGACGGGGAGACCTGCCTCGCCGTGCCGCCGGGCGACGCCGGCGCCCTCGCCGACGGACTGCTGCGCCTCCTCGGCGACGCCGCACTCCGCCGCCGCCTGGGCGCCGCCGGACGCGAACGGGTCCTGGCCCGCTTCACCTGGCGGCAGGCGGCCCTCGGCACCGCCGAGCGCTACCGCGAGGCCATCGCCCGGCAGTCCGGGGCCGGCGCCCGCCGCGCCGCCGCACCGAGCCCGGCCGCGCGCGTCTAGCCCCTCGTACCCGCCCAGAGTTCCCACCGCCCCGCCCCGCCGGACGAAAGCAGAACGCCGTGCTGACCGTCGACTTCTCCCGCTTCCCGCTCGCCCCGGGCGACCGCGTGCTCGACCTGGGCTGCGGCGCCGGCCGCCACGCCTTCGAGTGCTACCGCCGCGGCGCGCAGGTCGTCGCCCTCGACCGGAACGCCGACGAGATCCGCGAGGTCGCCAAGTGGTTCGCCGCCATGGAGGAGGCGGGTGAGGCGCCCGCCGGTGCCACCGCCACCGCCATGGAGGGCGACGCGCTGGCCCTGCCCTTCCCCGACGACTCCTTCGACGTCGTGATCATCTCCGAGGTCATGGAGCACATCCCCGACGACAAGGGCGTCCTCGCCGAGATGGTGCGGGTGCTGCGCCCCGGCGGCCGCATCGCCGTCACCGTCCCGCGCTACGGCCCCGAGAAGATCTGCTGGGCGCTGAGCGACGCGTACCACGAGGTCGAGGGCGGCCACATCCGCATCTACCGCGGCGACGAACTCCTCGCCAAGATGCGTGCCGCCGGACTCAAGCCGTACGGCACCCACCACGCCCACGGACTCCACAGCCCCTACTGGTGGCTGAAATGCGCCTTCGGGGTCGACAACGACCAGGCGCTGCCGGTGAAGGCGTTCCACAAGCTGCTGGTCTGGGACATCATGAAGAAGCCGCTGGCCACCCGGCTCGCCGAGCAGGCGCTCAACCCCCTCATCGGCAAGAGCTTCGTCGCCTACGCCACCAAGCCGCACCTGCCCGAGGCGGCCGCCAAGTGACCAGCCCCGGCCGCACCGAACGCCTCGTCCTCCCCGGGGTGCTCACCGCCGAACAGGCCGCCCGTACGGTCGCCGGCATCCTCGTCACCCAGCGCACCGACGGCGCCATCCCCTGGTTCCGCGGCCACCACCTCGACCCGTGGGACCACACCGAGGCGGCCATGGCGCTCGACGCCGCCGGTGAGCACGAGCGCGCCGCGGCGGCCTACGACTGGCTGCGCCGCCATCAGAACCCCGACGGCTCCTGGTACGCCGCCTACGCCGACGGCGACGCGGACGAGCCCACCGACCGCGGGCGGGAGACCAACTTCTGCGCCTACCTCGCGGTCGGCGTCTGGCACCACTTCCTGTCCACCGGCGACGAGGCGTTCCTCGACCGCATGTGGCCCGCCGTCTACGCCGCGATCGAGTTCGTCCTCGCCCTCCAGCAGCCCGGCGGCGAGATCGGCTGGAAGCGGGAGGACGACGGCACGCCCGTCACCGACGCGCTGCTGACCGGCTCGTCCTCCGTCCACCACGCGCTGCGGTGCGCGCTGGCCATGGCCGACCAGCGGGAGGAGCCGCAGCCCGACTGGGAGCTGGCGCTCGGCCGCCTCGGTCACGCGCTGCGCGAGCACCCCGAGCGGTTCCTCGACAAGTCCCGCTACTCCATGGACTGGTACTACCCGATCCTCGGCGGCGCGGTCCGCGGTGGGGCCGCCCGGGACCGGATCGACGCGCAGTGGGACGCGTTCGTCGTCCCCGGGCTCGGCGTCCGCTGTGTCCTGCCCAACCCGTGGGTCACCGGCGGCGAGAGCGCCGAACTGGCCCTCGCGCTGTGGGCGATGGGCGAGTCCGACCGCGCCGTGCAGATCCTCGCCTGGATCCAGCACCTGCGCGCCGATGACGGCATGTACTGGACCGGGTACGTCTTCGACGACAAGGTGATCTGGCCACGGGAACGGACCTCCTGGACGGCCGGTTCGCTGCTGCTCGCGGTGGCGGCGCTCGGCGGCGACGAGGCCACCACGTCGGTCTTCGGCGGCGAGAACCTCCCCACCGGCCTCGCCCCGGATTGCTGCCGCTGACACCGCACACGGGGCCAAAACGGCTCGCCCGCGTGTTCGGGAAAATCCGGCGCGCCCCGGGAGCCGCCGTATTACGGTGCGCCCATGACACTCCAAGGATCACTCAGCCACGAGCGGTACTGCGCCGAACTCCTCGCGGAGGCCGAGGCGTTCCGTGACACCGTGCGCGGCGCCGACCTCACGGCCACCGTGCCCACGTGTCCGGACTGGAAGCTCGCCGACCTGATCCGGCACGTCGGCGGCGCGCACCGCTGGGCCGGGGCGATGGTCGCCCGCCGCGCCACCGAAGCCCTCTCGTTCAGCGACGTCACGGACGTCCAGGGTCCCGAGGGCGACGACCCGGACGCCCTCGACAGCTGGCTCGCGGAGGGCGCCGAGGACACCGTACGGGCGCTGCGCGAGGCCGGTCCGGAGGCCACGGTGTGGACGTGGACGCCGGAGCGGCGGGCCGGGTTCTGGTCGCGGCGGATGGCCCACGAGACGGTCGTGCACCGCGCCGACGCCGCGCTGACCGCCGGTGTGCCCTTCGAGGTCGCCCCGGAGATGGCGGCGGACTGCCTGGAGGAGTGGTTCCAGCTGGGCGAGCTGTCCGAGGTCGCGGAGCGGCTGGCCGCCCGCGAGGGCCTCAAGTCGCCGTTCGCGCCCGGCCGTTCGATCCATCTGCACGCCACCGACGCCCCGCCGGAGCTGACCGCCGAGTGGCTCCTCGACCTCTCCGGCGACCGCGTCGTCCACCGCCGCGCCCACGAGAAGGCCACCGTGGCGGTCCGCGGCCCGCTCACCGATCTGCTCCTGCTCACCTTCCAGCGGCTGCCCGCCGACAGCGACCGCGTCGAGATCATCGGCGAGCGCGAGGTGCTCGACGACTGGCTGACGTACGCGACGTTCGGCTGAGCGGGGCGGGTCCGGAGCCGGCCGCCGCGCCGTTACGCCGTCAGCTCCGCCAGCACCCGCAGCGTGTGCGGATCGGGCGCGGTCACCAGCAGGTCGGTGACCGGGCCCGCCCGCCACGGCGCCAGCCGCTCCGCGATCCGTTCCCGCGGCCCCACCAGCGAGATCTCGTCGGCGAACGCGTCCGGCACGGCCCGCACCGCCTCGTCCCGGTGGCCCGCCAGGAAGAGTTCCTGGATGCGGTGCGCCTCCTCGGCGAAGCCCATCCGGGCCATCAGCCGGGCGTGGAAGTTCTTCGCGGCGTGCCCCATGCCACCGATGTAGAAGCCCAGCATCGCCTTGACGGGCCACAGTCCCTCGGCGACGTCGTCGCAGACCACGGCCCGCACCAGCGGCGCGATCCGGAAGCCCGCCGGCGCCTCGCGCAGCGACTCCTGGTACACGCCGGTGCGCAGCGGCGACCAGTACAGCGGCAGCCAGCCGTCCGCGATCCGGGTGGTCTGCGCGATGTTCTTGGGACCCTCGGCGCCGAGCAGGACGGGCAGGTCGGGGCGGAGCGGGTGGGTGATCGGCCGGAGCGGTTTGCCGAGCCCGGTGGCGTCGTCGCCGCGGTAGGGGAGCGGGTGGTACGGCCCGTCCGACGTCACCGGGGCGCCGCGCCGCAGCACCTGGCGGACGATGTCGACGTACTCGCGGGTCGCGGTCAGCGGGCTCGCCGGGAACGGCCGCCCGTACCAGCCCTCGACGACCTGCGGCCCGGACAGTCCCAGGCCCAGCAGCAGCCGCCCGCCGGAGAGATGGTCGAGGGTGAGCGCGTGCATCGCGGTGGCCGTCGGGGTGCGGGCGGCCATCTGCGCGATGCCGGTGCCCAGCGCGATCCGGGAGGTGTGCGCGGCGATCCAGGTGAGCGTGGTGACTGCGTCCGAGCCCCAGGACTCCGCTGTCCACACCGAGGCGTAGCCGAGCCGTTCGGCCTCCCGGGCCAGCTCCAGATGGCGGGGGTCGGGGCCGCGGCCCCAGTAGCCGAGCGCCAGCCCCAGTCGCATGCCCGCCCCTCCCGCCGCCGGAAACCGCAGAGCCCGCACGAGCTGACGTAGCGTCAGAAGCGGTCGGGTGGGCGCACTGTACGGTGCGGCGCCTGCCGGTGCAATGGGCGCTCCGCGTGGCGCCACGGCCCGCGCCCGGGGAAGCGTCCCGCTCCGCCCCGGGCAACGCGAAGGCCCCCTGCCGGACAGGCGAGGGGGCCGTCGGTGGTGCGGGTGTGTCAGCCGCGCTGGATGCCGGTGGTGTCTTGGAGGACACCGCGGCGACCGTCCTGGGTCTGCGCGATCAGGGCCTGGCCGCGCTGCTCCACCGCGAGGTACCAGGTGCCGGGCGCCAACTCCGCGATCGGCGACGGCGAACCGTCCTCGCCGTACAGCGGACGCGCCACCGGCACCGCGAACCAGAACGCCGCGAACTCCGCGGGGGCCGCCGCCCCCTGCGCGCCACCGACCGTGCCGCCGGCCGCCGCGGGCTGCTGGCCGCCGTAGCTCTGCTGCGCCGGGTCGGGCTGCTGCTGACCGCCGCCGGGGTAGCCGTACCCCTGGCCCTGCGGCTGCTGCTGCGCGCCCGGGTAGCCGTAACCCGGCTGCGGACCGGTGCCGTACGGCCCGGCCGCGGCCTGCGGCTTCGGGGCGCCGAGCAGCGGCGCGCCCAGGGCCGGGACCAGCGGCGTGGCGACGGCCCCCGCGGCCAGCACCAGCGCGGCGATCAGGCCGAGGATCATGCCGGCCGAGGCGCCGCTGCCGTTGACGATCCACCAGAACTCGGTCCAGGCGACGAACACGGACAGCACGACGCCGATCTGACCCAGCTCCAGGCCGAGAACCTTCGGGGTCTGCGGCAGCGCCCGCGCCAGGACGATCAGGGCCGCGGCGATGACGCCCGCGAGGTACACGCTCATCAGCAGCGGCAGCGCGTCCCAGGCGTTGGGGCCCGAGGACGGCGCCGGGCAGTACTTGCCGACACAGTCGGAAGCGCCGGTCGAATAGAGGGGGAGGAACGAGGCGATGAACAGCAACACCGCTGCTCCGGTCACCACGCCGTCACCTCGACTGAGGGAGCGGATGTTCACGTAAGGGTCCTTTGTCGGTTTCGGGTCGGATCGTCGCTGTCGCTCGTGTACGCGGCGGGAGGCGCGGCGGTGGCCCCCCATCGTAAAGGCGAACCTATCGCCCGGGCGGGCGGGCCGTCCTGCCGGTCGGTACACCGCAAGGGAACACCGGGAACCTGTGGGGGCGCATTCCGTACCCGGCGTTCCGGGAGGTCCGTCTCAATGCTCCAAGAAGTCCGTAATGCCCTCGGCGATCCCGCGCGCGGCCTTTTGCCGCCACTGCGGATCGGTCAATTGCGCGGCGTCCTTCGGATCGCGCATATTGCCGCACTCGATGAAGACCTTCGGCACCTTCGAAAGGTTGAGACCGCCGAGATCGGAACGGACGTCCAGCCCCGTTCCGTGGCCGATGTAATTGGACGGGGCACTGCCCGTCGCCGCCTTGAAGCGCTCGGCCAGCTGTGTGCCGAGCGCCCGCGACGGCGCCACGATCGCGGAGGTGTCCGCCGTGCCCGCGGTGACCCGCGCCGGGAGGATCACATGGAACCCGCGGTTGCCGACGGCCGAACCGTCCGCGTGCACCGACACCGCGGCGTCGGCGTGCGCGGTGTTGCCCAGCGCCGCCCGCCCGTCGACGCACGGCCCGTACGGCCGGTCGCCGTCCTGCGTGAACACCACCTTCGCGCCCTCCGCGCGGAGCAAGGCCCGCGCCCGCCGCGCCACATCCAGCGTGTACGACGCCTCGGCGTAGCCGTCGTCGGTCGACGTACCGGTGGTGTCGCACTCCTTACGGGCGTTGCCGACGTCCACCTGGCGGGCGATCTCCGCGGTGTGGTCGCGGTTGCGGAGGTTGTGCCCCGGGTCGAGGAGGACGACCTTGCCGCTCAGCCTGGCGTGCCCCGCCGTGGCGTGACCCGCGCCGCGCCCGGCGGGGGCGCCCGACGGGGCGGGCGAGACGGACGCGCCGTCCGGTGCCGCCGCCGTCGGCGGCTCGTCGCTGCCCGCCTGCCGGAGGAACCAGCCCGCCGCCCCGGCGGCGACCACCGCCACCAGCAGAACGGCGACGAGGACACCGCGCACACGACGACGGGGCTCGGGGGGCGTGGAGGAGGGGCCGGAGAACACGTCCGTGATGGTAGCCCGCTCAGATTCCGGGGCCGGTGCGCCGCAGTACGTGCAGGGAACGGCAGGCCGAGATCTCGGTGAACGCGCCGGATTCCAGCGCCCGCCGGTAGATCCGGTACGGCGCCTGCCCGCCGTCCGCCGGGTCCGCGAACACGTCGTGGATCACCAGCAGCCCGCCCTCCGCGAGATGCGGCGCCCAGCCCTCGTAGTCCGCGGTGGCGTGCTCGTCGGTGTGGCCGCCGTCCACGAAGACCAGCCCGACCGGCGCACCCCACACCGCCGCGACCTGCGGCGACCGCCCGACCAGTGCGATCACGTGGTCCTCCAGGCCGGCCGCGTGCAGGGTGCGGCGGAACGTCGGCAGGGTGTCCATCCGGCCCACCTCCGCATCGACCACCGACGGATCGTGGTACTCCCACCCCGGCTGCTGCTCCTCGCTGCCCCGGTGGTGGTCGACGGTGAGCGCCGTCACACCCGCCGCGCGCGCCGCGTCGGCGAGCAGGATCGTGGACCGCCCGCAGTACGTGCCGACCTCCAGCAGCGGCAGCCCCAGCGCCGCCGCCTGCACCGCGGCGGCGTACAGCGCCCGCCCCTCGTCCACGGGCATGAACCCCTTGGCCGCCTCGAAGGCGGCGAGCGTCTGCGGCGCGATCTGAACGTCGGCGGGCACGGCGGCCATGGCGTCCTCCTGGTCGTACGGTCCGGTGGGATTCCGCCGGGGGCGGGCCCGGTGGGTCATGGTGCCGTACGGGGGAGAGGAGCGGATCGGGTGGGGGCGTGGGTGCGGGGAAATCCGGAAAGAGGAGCGGCGGATCCGCATTCCGGAGAGCGCTTTCCGGGCTCTCTCGAGGAGGGCGCGGCGGCCATTCCCGAATACCGGCAATTCACCGGCCGGGACGCGGGATTCGAGCCGGGAAAGGGGAGGGGAATGTGAGGCGGAATCGGCAGCGGCGGCGCCGTTCACAGCTCCCGGGCCAACTCCCGGTACTCGGGCGGCGGACCGGCCAGTTCGGGGTGGCGGATCCAGTAGCACTCGCCGTGGAGCGTCAGCATCGCCCAGTGCCACGCCTCGTCGTGGAAGATGAGCCCGCGCAGCGGCGCACCGGCCGGTTCGTACGGGTATCGCCCGAGCGCCGCAGTCTGCGCCTCCTCCGGTGTGCGGTCGCCGTACCGGTGCAGTACCCAGGCGTAGAGCTGTCGCTCGCCCGCCAGGCAGGCGTGGTACTCCGCCTCGGTCCATGTCACGCGGAGAGCGTAAAGGGTGCCCACCGCGGTCCGCAGCCCACGCGTATCTGACCTTCCGTCAGATTGAAACGTGTTCTACTCTGCCCGCCATGGGCATCGGAATCACGCAGGAGCAACGCGACCTGGCCGAGGCGGTGCGGGGCTGGGCCGCACGGACCGTACCGCCCGAGGTGATGCGCGCATCGGTCGACGCCGACGGGGCCGGGAAGGCGGCCCGAGAGCGGCCCGCGTACTGGGGCGAGCTGGCCGCCCAGGGGCTGCTCGGGCTGCACCTTCCGGAGAGCGCGGGCGGGGGCGGCGGCTCGCTGCTCGAACTCGCGGTGGTACTGGAAGAGTTGGGTGCGGCGCTCTTCCCCGGGCCGTACCTTCCCGCCGTGCTCACCGCCGCACTGCTGCACCGCGGCGGAGCGGACGGCCTCGCGGCGGCGCTCGCCACCGGCGACCGGATCGGCGCCGTCGCCCTCGGCCCGGGCACCCTCACCGCCACCGCCACCCCCGACGGCTACGTCCTCGACGGCACCGCGCCCCCGGTCGTGGGCGGCGGACCCGCGGACCTGATCCTGCTGGCCGCCACGGAAGCCGCCGGAGGGCCGCCGGGCCCGGCGGAGGCCGGGGAAACCCCGCCCGCCCTCCTCTGGTTCGCCGTCGACGCCGCCGCCCTCACCCGCCGCGTCCAGAGCGCCGCCGACCCCACCCGCCCCACCGCCGAGGTACGGGCCGACGCCGTGACCGTGCCCGCCACCCGGCGCCTCGCCATCGATTTCGCGCTCGTCCGGGACCTCGCCGGGGTGCTGTACGCCGCCGAGAGCTGCGGCACCGCCGCCCGCACGCTGCGCACCGCCGCCGAACACGCTGCGGTACGCGTCCAGTTCGGGCGGCCCATCGGACAGTTCCAGGCGGTCAAGCACCTCTGCGCCACCCTGCTGATCCGCTGCGAGACGGCCCGGGCGCTCGTCTGGGACGCGGCGCGGGCGCTCGACGCGCCGCCCGCCGAACGCGGACTCGCCGCCGCCCTCGCCACCGCCACCGCCCTCGACGCGGCCTTCGACAACGCCAAGGACTGCCTCCAGATCCTCGGCGGCACCGGCTTCACCTGGGAACACGACGCCCATCTGCATCTGCGCCGGGCCACCGTCACCCGCCAGCTCCTCGGCGCCGGCGACACCCACCGGCAGCGCGCCGTCCGCCTCGCCGCCGACGGCGCCCGCCGCACCCTGCACCTCGAACTCCCGCCCGCCGCAGAGGAGTTCCGGCAGCAGGCCCGTACCGCTCTCGACGCCGCCCGCGGTCTCGACCCGGCCGCCGCCCGCCGCGCGCTCGCCCCCTCCGGGTACGCCGCCCCGCATCTGCCGCCCCCCTACGGGCTGGGCGCCGGGCCCGTCCAGCAGCTCGCCATCCAGCAGGAGACGGCCGCCGCCGGGATCGAGATCTCCGGACTGTCCATCGCCACCTGGGTCGTCCCCGCCCTCCTCACCCACGGCACCGAGGAACAGCGCGCCCGCTACCTGCCGCCGACGCTCCGCGGCGACCTCGCCTGGTGCCAGCTCTTCTCCGAACCCGAGGCCGGATCCGACCTGGCGTCGCTGCGCACCCGCGCCGAGCGGACCGCCGACGGCTGGCAGATCACCGGCCAGAAGGTGTGGACCTCCGCCGCCCGCGAGGCCGACCACGGCATCCTCCTCGCCCGCACCGACCCCGACGCCCCCAAACACCGCGGCCTGACCTTCTTCGTCGTCGACATGCGCGCCCCCGGCATCACCGTCCGCCCGCTGCGCGAGATCACCGGCGACGCGCTCTTCAACGAGGTCTTCCTCGACGGGGTCGAAGTGCCCGCCGAGGCGGTGGTCGGCGCCGTCGACGACGGCTGGAAGGTCGCCCGCACCACCCTGGGCAACGAACGTGTCCACATGGCCGACCAGATGACGTTCGGCACCGGCCTGGGCACCCTCCTCGACCACGCCGCCCGCCGCGACGGCGCCGTCCGCGCCCGCGCCGGGGCGCTCGCCGCCGAGGCGCACGCCCTCGGCTGCCTCGCCCTGCGCACCACCCTCCAGCAGGTCGCCGGCGAGGAACCGGGCGCCGGGGCCAGCATCCGCAAACTCGTCCAGACCGCCCACCAGCAGAGGAGCGCCGAACTGGCCCTGGAACTCCTCGGCCCCGACGGCGCCCTCGACGAGGGGCCGGGCGCCCGCGCCCTGCACGGCTTCCTGATGTCGCGCTGTCTGACCATCGCCGGCGGCACCACCCAGGTCCAGCTCAACGTCGTCGCCGAACGACTCCTCGGCCTGCCCCGCGACCCCGAGCCCCGCCCCCTCATCTGACCCGCATCCGGTACGCGCCCCGGGGCGCGGCCGTCGACGCCCAGGAGGCCCCATGACCGGCAAGGCGTACATCGTCGGCGTCGGAATGACGCCCTTCACCAAACCCGAGAGCGGCGACCGGCAGTACTGGGACCTGGCGGCGGAGGCGGGCAGCAACGCCCTCGCCGACGCCGGGATCGGCTACGACGCCGTCGAACAGGTCCCCGTCGGCTACTGCCACCAGCAATCCACCGCAGGTCAGCGCGCCGTCTACGAGCTGGGCACGACCGGCGTCCCCGTCTACAACGTCAACAACAACTGCGCGACCGGCGCCACCGCCCTGATGCTGGCCCGCCAGTTCGTCGAGGCGGGCGTCAACGACTGCGTCCTCGCCCTCGGCTTCGAGCAGATGCGGCGCGGCGCGCTCGGCGCGGGCGCCGGCAGCGGCGACTTCGCGGCCTCACCCGTCGCCCGCCACTACGGCGTGATGGCCGCCGCCCACGGCTTCGCGAGGACCCCGCCCACCGCCCAGCTCTTCGGCAACGCCGCGCGCGAACACATGGCGCGTCACGGCACCACCGCCGAACAGCTCGCCGCCGTCGGCGCCAAGAACCACCGCCACTCCGCGCACAACCCGTACGCGCAGTTCCGGGACGTCTACACGGTCGAGGAGATCCTCGCCGCCCCCGTCGTCCACGCCCCGCTGACCCGGCTTCAGTGTTCCCCGACCTCGGACGGCGCGGCCGCCGCGGTGGTCGCCTCGGAACGGTTCGTCGCGGCCCACGGCCTCGCCGACCGCGCCATCGAGATCGCCGCCCAGGCCATGACCACCGACACCGAGGAGAGCTTCGCCTCCGGCACCTGCACCGACGTCGTCGGCACCCCGCTGACCCGCGCCGCCGCCCGCCAGGTCTACGAGGCGAGCGGTCTCGGCATCGAGGACGTCGACGTCATCGAGCTGCACGACTGCTTCTCCGTCAACGAACTCCTCACCTACGAGGCGCTGGGCATGTGCGCCGAGGGGGCGTCCGGCGCGCTCGTCGCCGACGGCGCGACGACCTACGGCGGCCGCTGGGTGGTCAACCCGTCCGGCGGGCTGATCTCCAAGGGCCATCCGCTGGGCGCCACCGGCCTCGCCCAGGCCGCCGAGCTGGTGTGGCAGCTGCGCGGCGCCGCCGGGGAACGGCAGGTGCCCGGCGCCCGGACCGGCCTCGCCCACAACATCGGCCTCGGCGGCGCCGCGGTGGTGACCCTGCTCCGCAAGTGACCCCGGGGAGGCGGGAGTTGGCCGGTGCCGGGACCCCGGATCGGCCCTCCCTGGGGCAGCATCGGTCGTAGGTCCTAGGACCATGCCCGCGACCTGCGACGGGGCCGGGGCCGGGCCGATATCCGATACCTGTTCGGTCCGGCGGGTGCGACCATGGGCGCATGCCGTCTGCTGCCACGTCCACCGCCCTGCCCGCACCCCCACGCCCCGGAAGGACCGCGCCCGGCTGGCTCGTCACGCTGCTGGTCTGCGCCGGCCAGTTCCTCGTCATCCTGGACGTCTCCGTCGTCAACGTCGCGCTCCCCGCCATGCGGACGGGCCTGGGCCTGAGCGAGCTGGGCCTGCAGTGGATCGTCAACGCCTACGTCATCACCTTCGCCGGTTTCATGCTCCTGGGCGGACGCGCCGCCGACCTCTTCGGCCGTAAGCGGATATTCGTCCTCGGGCTGGCGCTCTTCACCGTCGCCAGCCTCGCCGGGGGAGCGGCGCAGCAGCCCTGGCAGCTGATCGTGGCCCGCTCCCTCCAGGGCATCGGCGCGGCCGTGCTCTCCCCGGCCACCCTCACCATCCTCACCACCTCCTTCCCGACCGGCCCCGCGCGCACCCGGGCCATCGCCACCTGGACGGCGGTCGGCGCCGGCGGCGGTGCGGTCGGCGGCCTGGTCGGCGGGGTGCTCACGCAGTACCTGTCCTGGCGCTGGGTGCTGCTGATCAACGTCCCCGTCGGCGCGCTGGTGCTGGCCGGTGCCGTGCTCTGGCTCACCGAGAGCCGCCAGGCCACCGCCCGGCGCCTCGACATACCCGGCGCGCTGCTGGCCACCGCCGGTCTCGGCCTCGTGGCCTACGGCATCGTGCAGACCGAGACGGCCGGCTGGGGCGCCGCCGCCGCGCTGCTGCCGCTCTTCGCCGGGCTGGCCGTCATCGCCGCCTTCCTCGCCGTCGAGGCGCGCGCCAAGGCGCCGCTGATGCCGCTCGGCATGTTCCGGATGCGGGCGGTCTCCTCGGCCAACGCCGCGATGCTGCTCTCCGGCGCCGCGATGTTCTCCATGTGGTACTTCCTCTCCCTCTACATGCAGAACGTCCTCGGCTACTCCCCGCTGCGGGCCGGACTCTCCTTCATCCCGCACTCGCTGAGCATCGTCATCGGCTCGAAGCTCGCCCCGCAGCTGATGCACCGGATCGGCGCCAAGACCCTCGCGATCTGCGGCGCGGGGCTCTCCGCCTGCGGCATGCTCTGGCAGGGCACCATGGGCGTCCACGGCACCTACCTCGGCACGCTGCTCGGCCCCGGCATCCTGATGGCGTTCGGCGCCGGGCTGGCCGCCACCCCGGTCGCCGCCGTCGCCACCTCCGGCGCCGCCCCCGGTGAGCAGGGCCTGGTCTCCGGGCTGATCAACACCTCCCGGCAGATGGGCGGCGCGCTGGGCCTGTCCGTCCTCTCCACCGTCGCCGCCGCCCAGGCCCTGACCGGCGACGGGCGCGCGGCCCTGGCGAGCGGCTACGGCCTGGCCTTCCACGTCGGCGCGCTGGTGCTGGTGGCCGCCATCGTCCTGATGCTCATCGCCCTGCCGCGCCGCCGGGAGGACGCGACCCGCGGCTGACCGGTCCGTGGGGCGGGCGTCCCGTGGGGCGGCGGCCGGTCCGGCCCACGGGAGCCGTCGCCCCGTCGCTCCGCCCCGGCCCCCGGGCAGCCGCCGCTCTGCCCCGGCGTCACAGCCAGCCGTTGCGCCGGGCCGCCCGGACCGCCTCGATACGGTTACGGGTCCCGGTCTTGCCGATCGCCGCGGAGAGGTAGTTGCGGACCGTGGCCTGGGAGAGATGCAGCACCCCGGCGATGTCCGCGACGGTCGCGCCGTCCACCGCGGCGGTCAGTACATCGCGTTCGCGGGGCGTGAGCGGGTTGGGCCCGGCGCTGAGCGCCGCCGCGGCCAGCCCCGGATCGATCACCCGCTCCCCGGCCAGCACCCGCCGGATCGCCGCCGCCAACTCCTCCACCGGCCCGTCCTTCACCAGGAACCCGGCGGCCCCCGCCTCCATCGCCCGGCGCAGATAACCGGGCCGCCCGAAGGTCGTCAGGATCAGCACCTTGCACGACGGCAACCGGGTCCGCAGCTCGGCGGCCACGTCCAGCCCGCTGCGGCCCGGCAGTTCGATGTCGAGGAGCGCCACGTCCGGCCGCGTCGCCAGCGCCTCCGCCAGGATCCGGTCGCCCGCCGCGACCTGCGCGACGACCTCCATGTCCGCCTCCAGCCCCAGCAGCAGCGCCAGCGCGCCGCGCATCATCCCCTGATCCTCCGCGAGCAGCAGCCGCACCGGCCGCTCCGCCCGCTCGTCCCGCACCATGTCGTCCACGGGGGGAGGGTACGGGCCTGGGACACGGCAGGGGCGGCCTTGGCGGTGTCTTTCCACCACGCACCGCGCCACCACGCACCGCGCCACCACGCACCGCGCACCGCGCACCGCGCACCGCGCACCGCGCCACCGCGCCACCACGCACCGCGCACCGCGCCACCGCGCACCGCGCCACCGCGCACCGCGCCACCGTGTACCGCGTACCGCGCACCGCGCCACCGCGCGGCGGACCGCCCCGTGCCACCCGCCGCAGGCCCGAGGCATGCCCACCCCGGACCACCCCTCCGCGGGCCCAGGACCTGCCCGCCCCGGGCTCACCCCGCACCGGCCCCGTACTCCGCCGCGCCCGCGTCCTCCGCCGTCCCCACCGGAAGTTCGGCCGTCAGCCGGAAGCCGCGCCGTCCGTCCCGTCCGGTGGTCAGCGTCCCGCCCGCGGCGGCCAGCCGCTCGGCCAGCCCGCGTAGCCCGGTCCCGCCGGCCGGCCGCGATGCCTCCTCCGGCGCCCCCGCCTCCCGTGGGGCGCCCTCCCGTGCGCCGTCCCCGCCGGGCCCCGGAGCCCCGTCGCCGGGCGGCTCCGCCGGGCCCCGGCCGTCGTCCGTCACCGTCAGCCGGGCCCGCTCCTCGTCCGCCCGGACCTCGATGGTGCAGCGGGTCGCGCCGCTGTGCCGCACGGCGTTGGTGACGCCTTCGCGGACCACCCAGCCCAGCAGTGCCCCGGCCTGCGGCGGCAGCGGCGGGCCCGACTGCCGGACCTCCGGGGCGATCCCGGCGGCCTCCAGCAGCGAGCGGGCCCGGTCCAGTTCGACGGTGAGGCTGCCCTCGCGGTAGCCGTTGACCGCCTCCCGGATCTCGGTCAGCGCCTGCCGGCCGACCGCCTCGATGTCGGCCGCCTGCTCCAGCGCCGCCGCCAGATCGCGCGGGCCCAGCCGCCGTACCGCCTCCGCCTTGACGACCACCACCGACAGCGTGTGACCCAGCAGGTCGTGCAGATCGCGGGAGAACCGCAGCCGCTCCCGCTCCACCGCGCCGCGCGCCAGTTCCTGCCGGGTGGCGTTCAGTTCGTTGACGGTGTCGAAGAGGCTGAGCACCGTCGCCGTCACCATGCCGGACAGGAACGCGCCGTACCCGATGCCGAAGGCGCTCCTGGGGTCGTGCCGGCCCATCAGAAAACCGGCCGAGCCGCCGATCACGAGCAGCCAGAGCGCCAGCTTCCGGCCACGTAGCGGCTGGACGGTGCCGGACGCCAGGGCCAGCAGCAGGAAGAAGAGGTACCAGCTCCCGCCGAAGCCGAGAGCGACGGCGTAGGTGACGGCGGCCAGCGCGGCCAGCGCCCACAGCGGTGCGGCCGTGGCGCGCAGCCGCGGGTGGAAGGCGAGGAGGACGACGGAGACGTAGAGGGAGCTGAAGGCCAGCAGCCCGGCACCGGCCAGCCACGGATGACCGGTCCTCCCCTGGAGGAGGTGGGCGAGCGGGCCCGTCCCCAGCAGCAGCCAGGGCAGGAACGCCGCCCGCCCCGGCCCCCGCCCGCGCCGCCGCGCCGCCCACCGCGCCCGGCGCCCCGGCCTCCGCTCCCCGTCGGGCCCGCCCGCCGGGTCCCACACCCCGCCGAGCCGGTCCATCCCCCGCCACCGCCCCCGGCGGCGCGCCCCGCCCTCGGAGTGATCCGTCCACCGCACTGCCGTCCCCCAGGTCCGATCGGTCTCCGCGACGCACGCACCGGCCGCCCGGCCCGCCGCGTCCGTGTGCCACGCCCATGGTTCTCCCGGCACAGACGCTACGCAGCGCCGGTGCGGCCGGGCAGGGACGGATGACGTGCCGGACCGTCCGACAGATGTCACGGGTGCGCCCTTACTGACGGACCGTCAGGGGGTTCCGGGTGCCGGAAGGATCGGCTATACAGGAGCCCATCGGCTAGAACGCGTTCTAAAAGCGCGGGCGCGCCCCGGCACCACCGGACGCGCACCGGACCCGCCGCCCCGGAGCCACCGGGCGCCCACCGGGACCACCGCCCGCCACCGGCCCGAGCCACCCAGGCCCGGTCCACGCCCGGAGAGCGCCGCCCGCCCGCAGCCACCGGGCGGCCGCCGCCCGCCCCGCGCCGCCGGACGCGCCCCGGCCGAACCGGTACGGCCCCGGCCCGTCGACGGTGCGGACGGCGGGCCGGGGTCCTCACAGCCCTAAGGAGCGAGACAGCCCGATGCCCATCGACGTCGCCAAGGCCACCGCCGCCCCGCCGCGGACCACCGAACTCAGCTGGGACCACAAGGACGTTCAGCTCTACCACCTCGGCATCGGCGCCGGCGCGCCCACCCCGGAGAAGGAACACCCCGCCACCGACCCCGACGAGCTGCGCTACACGCTGGAGAGCGCGCTGCACGTGCTGCCCAGCTTCGCCACCGTCGCCGGCGGGGGCATGGCCGTAGCCGGGGGGCTCTCCGCCCCGGGCATCGACGTCGACCTCGCCGCCGTGCTCCACGGCGGCCAGCGCGTCACCGTCCACCGCCCCCTCCCGGTCCGCGGCCGCGCCACCCAGACCTCCACCGTGCCCGCCGTCCACGACAAGACCAAGGCGGCCGTCATCGTGCTGCGCTCCGAGGTCGCCGACGACGACGGGCCGCTGTGGACCTGCGACACCCAGATCTTCGTCCGCGGCGAGGGCGGCTTCGGCGGCGACCGCGGCCCGTCCACCCGGATCGAGGTGCCCGAACGCGCCCCCGACCTCACCACCGAACGCCGCATCCGCGAGGACCAGGCCCTCCTCTACCGCCTCTCCGGCGACTGGAACCCGCTCCACGCCGACCCGTCGTTCGCGAAGCTCGCCGGGTTCGACCGGCCCATCCTGCACGGCCTGTGCTCGTACGGCGTCGCCCTCAAGGCCGTCGTCGACACCGCCCTCGGCGGCGACGTCTCCCGGGTGCGCGCCTACACCACCCGCTTCGCCGGGGTCGTCTTCCCCGGCGAGACGCTGCGCCTGCGGCTGTGGCGCGACGCTCCCGCACCCGGCCGCATCCAGGTGCTGGTCACCGCCGCCGACCGCGACGACGCCCCGGTCCTCGCCGACACCGTCGTCGACCACACCTGACCCACCCGCACGCACCCGCATCCGCACCGCCATCCGCACC
This sequence comes from Streptomyces sp. NPDC014733, assembly GCF_043083385.1. Lineage (NCBI taxonomy): Bacteria > Bacillati > Actinomycetota > Actinomycetes > Kitasatosporales > Streptomycetaceae > Streptomyces > Streptomyces sp. NPDC014733. The sequence continues at coordinate 174,054 of NZ_JBIBYO010000005.1, forward strand.
GTCCGTTCGTACGAGAAGGAGCCGCACCGTGCGCGCAGCCGTACAGCACGAGACAGGACAGGACACCCTCGACGTCCTCGACGACGTCGAGGCGGTGGGCTTCGGCCCCGGGAAGGTCAGGATGCGGGTGCGGGCCACCGGCCTGTGCCACTCCGACCTCTCCGCGATGAGCGGGGTGCTGCCGCAGCCCGCGCCGTTCGTCCCCGGCCACGAGGGCGCCGGGGAGATCACCGACGTCGGCGACGGCGTCACCGCCCTGTCGCCCGGCGACCGCGTCCTGATGTGCTGGCTGCCCTCCTGCGGCACCTGCCCGTCCTGCAAACGCGGCCAGACCCATCTGTGCCTGGCCGGCTTCATGAACGCCGGGACGCCCAACTTCCGGCGGCCCGGCGGCGACGTCTTCGGCTTCGCCGGCACCGGCACCTTCGCCGAGGAGGTCGTCGTCCCCGCGCACTGCGCCGTCCCCATCCCCGACGACGTGCCGTACGACATCGCCGCGCTCATCGGCTGCGGCGTCACCACCGGCCTCGGCGCCGTGATCAACACCGCGAAGGTGGAGGCGGGATCGTCGGTCGCGGTGATCGGCTGCGGCGGCGTCGGCATCTCCGTCGTCCAGGGCGCCCGGGCCTGCGGCGCCGCCCACATCACCGCCGTCGACCCGGTGCCCGCCCGCCGCGAGGCCGCCCTCCGCTTCGGCGCCACCGAGGCGCTGGCGCCCGACGCGCTCGCCGACGCCAAGGCCAAGGTCACCTCGGGCGAGGGCTACGACTACGTCTTCGAGGTCGTCGGCAGGTCGGCCACCGCCCGCACCGCCTACGAGACCACCCGTCGCGGCGGCACCCTCTGCGTCGTCGGCGCGGGCGCCCTCGACGACACCTTCCAGGTCAACATGTTCGAGCTGTTCTTCGACGAGAAGCGCATCCTGCCCTCCCTCTACGGCGGCGGCGACGTGCTCCGCTCCTATGAACGCGCCATCGCCCTGTGGCGGGCCGGCCGTATCGACCTCGAAGGGCTGATCACCCACCGCGTCCGCCTCGACGACATCAACGACGCCCTCGACCAGATGCGCACCGGCACCTCCCTGCGCACCTGCATCGAGCTGTGACCGCCCGGGCCCAGGCCGCGCCCGACAGGGCCGCCCGCCCCCGCGACCGAGAGGAACGGCATTGACCGGCACTGCACTTCCCCTGGACGGACGCACCGCCGTCGTCACCGGCGCGGGCCGCGGCCTGGGCCGCGCCGAGGCGCTGGAACTGGCCCGGCTCGGCGCCGCCGTCGTCGTCAACGACTTCGGGGCACCGGGCCGCGACGGCTCCGGTGCGGCGTCCGCCGCCCCCGCCGAACAGGTCGTCGCCGAGATCACCGCGGCCGGCGGCCGGGCCGTCGCCCACACCGGCGACGTCGCCGACCACACCCAGGCCCGCGAACTGGTCGAACTGGCCGTCGCGAGCTTCGGCGGCCTCGACATCCTGGTCAACAACGCGGGCATCCTCCGCGACCGGATGGTCTTCTCCATGACCGAGGACGAATGGGACTCGGTCATCCGCGTCCACCTCAAGGGCCACTTCAACACCACCCACTTCGCCGCCGCGTACTGGCGCGGCCGCGCCAAGGCGTCCGGCGGGCCCGCCTACGGCCGGATCGTCAACACCTCCTCCGAGGCGTTCCTCGCCGGCTCCGCGGGCCAGCCCAACTACGCCGCGGCCAAGGGCGGCATCGTCGGCCTGACCACCTCCACCGCGCTGGCGCTCGCCAAGTACGGCGTCACCGCCAACGCCATCTGCCCGCGGGCCCGCACCCGGATGACCGAGGACGTCTTCGCCGGATTCGCCGAGCCCACCGACGGCGGCCTCGACCCGCTGGCCCCGGAACACGTCGCCCCGCTCGTCGGCTACCTCGCCTCCCCGGCGGCCGCCCGCGTCAACGGCCAGCTGCTGGTGGTCCACGGGGGCATGGTCGCCGTCGCCGAACGCCCGCGGATCGCCGCGCAGTTCGACAGTGCGAAGGAGACCTTCACCTACGACGAACTCGACGCGCGGCTCACGCCGTACTACGCGGACCGCCCGGCGGGGGAGACGTTCGCCGCCACCGAGGTCCTGGGCCTCAAGCGGGCCTGATCCCGCGACGGTCACCGCAACGGCAACGGCCCCCGTGCCTTCCGAGGAAGGAGCGGGGGCCGTGACAGGCTCCGGGCGCCGGATGGTCAGGCGTTCTGGGGCTGCTTGGTGCGGCGGTGACGGCCGTTGGCGGCCGCTTTGGCCTCCTCCGTCGCTGCCGGACCGCGGTGCCTGCCGGAGCCATGGGCCTCGGCGGCCTGGGCGGATGCCTCCTGGGGGCGCGCCTCGGTCGTGTCGGTCTGGGCTTCGGGCATGAAAAGTGTCACTCCGTCGGATCGCTTACGGCTGTACGCGTCGGGACCGCCGCGGTGTCGCCGCCGATGGGCCGGGTCGACCAGCAGCTGCGCGGAGGACGTCCCGCGCTCCGTCAGGAGTGAACAGAACAGGGCGACCCCCCTCAGGCCCTGTCGATACACGCACGGCCGCCCTCCGGGCGACAACGGGAGTGTGGCGACAGGCCCTAGCCCCGCTGAATCCTAACGGGGCGGGTGATCACGCTCCACCGGGCCTCCCCGGCCGACAGCGGCGCCTCCTGCAACGGCACCGGTCGGTACGGAGAAGGATGCGCGGAGCCCCCGTACGGTTCCCGGAGCGGGCCGTCCGGATGGGGGGATGGTGTGGAGTTGCCGTCCCGGGGCGGCGGGAACGCCGTGCCGACCGGGGCGATCCGGTTGCGCTCCTGCCACCGCCGGACGGCGTCGAGGTTGTTGCGCACCGGGAGCGGCGGGCGGGTGGTGCGCAGCCCCTGCATCGTGCGCACCGCCTGCGGCAGCCGCGGCCGCTGCGCGTCCGGCGTCTGCACGGTGGCCCCCACCGGCGGCACGGGCACGGTGGCGGGGGCCGGCGGCCGGGGCTCCGCGGAGCGTGCCGCGGGCAGCGCCGGTACCGGGGCGGGCGCGGGGAGCAGGGCCGCCACCGGCGGTGCGGCGGGTGGTGCGGTGGCGGGTGCGGCCGGTGCGGCGGGTGCCGTCACCGGCTCGGGCGCTGGGTCCGGTGCCGGGTCCGGCAGCGGGTCCGGCGCCGGTTCCGCGGTGCGCGGCCACGGCCCGTCGGACGGCTCCAGCGGTACGGCCATCCGCGCCAGACCGCACTCGACCCTCTCCGTGACGTACGGCAGCAGCAGTTCGCCGTCCGCGCTCCAGCGGCCCGCACCGGACAGCCAGCCGTCGGGGGCCGGGAGCTGACGCAGGCCCTTGGCGGCCGGGCGCCAGACGCCGAGGCGCTCGCCGTCGGCGTCCTCGACGCGCCAGGCCACTGCGGACTGCTCCGGCGTCAGCAGCTGCCCGGGCTGGACGGCGAACGGGGTGAGCGTGGCGCCCGGCGGCCGCAGACAGGAGGGGAACCGCACCGGGAGCGCACTGCCGAGGACGCCCCAGCCCAGCCGGTCCTCGCCCGGTGCGTCGGAGCGGACCAGCAGCAGTCCGCTGTCCGGATCGGCCAGCAGCAGCCGGTCGTTGCTCTCCTCGGTGATCTGGAGGAGGAGTGTCGTTTCGCCGTCACGGGTCAGATCGACGGCGACGGTCTTCGTCCGGCCGTCCAGCTCCTGATCGACGGCGAGCAGCTGCCCGGAGCGGTCCAGCCAGGCGCCGCCGGTGCACCGCCCGGGGAGTTCCGCGAGGTGCTCGGGGCCGTCCGGACCGCCGTGCAGCAGCCACAGGGAGGTGGAGGTGTCACCCGGCGTCAGCGCGTGCGCGCTCCGGCCGCCCGGCGCCGGGGGCAGCAGCGTCAGCTCCGGCGCCTCGATGGTGCCGAGCGGGAGTTCGCCGGTGCCCGGGCCCGTCGGGTACAGCAACGCGAGGGAGAAGCCGTCCTCGACCGGCCGCCGGATCAGCACCCGGCCGTCCGCCAGCGGCAGCAGCGCGCTGTCCGGCGCCTCGGGGGCGTCGCCGGGCAGCGGTACGGCGTAGGGCTCCGGTCCGCTGAGCGTCCAGCGCTCCGGGAACCAGCCGTCCCCTCCGCCGTCCTGACGCACCAGCCGGGCCGCGTACGAGCCGTCGGCGGCGAGGGTGAGCGGTGCGCGGGGCGGACGTCCGGGCGCCGCACCGTCTTCCCTGACACAGACCGTCATCGGATGGTCACCTCCAGTCATCATGGCCGAAGGTAGTTTTCGGACTTCCGGCCGATCAACGTGTGCGGAGAGGGTTCACGCATAAGGGTGGCGAAAGTCCGGTTCGCCGGTCTTGGTCGGGGTGCCTGTGCTGCGAGTTTCAAGCATGCGTAAAGTAAGGGCTGCCTAACCTCACGTTGCGCCGGGTGTGCCGCCTGCCGTGGGCCGCCCGCAGTCCGACCCCCTGGAGTACGCGATGTCCCTTCGCCGCCGCGGCACCGCCGCCGCAGCCCTCGCCGCCGCCGGTGCCCTCGCCCTCGCGGCCTGCGGTTCCTCCGACGGGGGCGGCAAGAACGACAACGGCGCCGGCTCCAAGTCCGTCGCCCAGGGCGGCAAGGACTTCGCCAAGGCGGCGGAGGAGACCGCCAAGATGGGCACCGACGCCGAGCCCGGCCAGTTCCCCCGCACCATCAAGCACGCCATGGGCACCACCGAGCTGAAGGCCGCACCCAAGCGCGTCATCGTCCTCGACGTCGGCGAGCTGGACAACGTCGTCTCCCTCGGCATCAAGCCCGTCGGCTACGCCCCCACCGAGGGCGACGAGTCGATCCCGGACTACCTGAAGAAGGACGCCGGCAACCCCAAGAGCGTCGGCACCATCAACGGCCTCAACCTGGAGGCCGTCAACAAGCTCAAGCCCGACCTGATCCTCGGCAGCAAGCTCCGCGCCGAGAAGCAGTACGCACAGCTCTCGAAGATCGCCCCGACCGTCTTCTCCATCCGCCCGGGCTTCACCTGGAAGGAGAACTACCTCCTCAACGCCGCCGCGCTGGACAGGACCGCCGAGGCGAAGGCGAAGCTCGCCGCGTACGAGGAGAAGGCGAAGAAGCTCGGCGAGGACATCGGCCCGAAGAAGCCGACCGTCACGATGCTGCGCTACATGCCGCAGTTCACCCGCCTCTACGCCCAGCAGTCCTTCATCGGCACCCTCCTCAAGGACGTCGGGCTGCCCCGCCCGAAGAACCAGCAGGTCGACGATCTCGCCACCGAGGTCAGCCCGGAGAACATCAACCAGGCGGACGCCGACTGGATCTTCACCGGCGTCTACGGCGACCCGAAGGCCACCAAGCGGGACACCGCCGAGTCCAACCCGCTGTGGAAGAACCTCAAGGCGGTCAAGGACGGCCACGCCAAGAACGTCGAGGACGAGACCTGGTATCTCGGCCTCGGCGTCACCGCCGCCGACAGCGTCCTCGACGACCTGCGCGGATACCTCGTCAAGAAGTGACGTCCCGGCCCGGCGGCGCGGCGGCGGACGGGGGCGCGCCGCGCCGCCGGGCACCCGTCGCCGCCCGCCGGGGACGCGGGACCGCGGGCCCCGGGCGGGAGGTAACCTTCCACCCGTGCCCGCACTGTCTGAAGTCCTCACCGCTCTCGACGCCCTCTGGCCCGCCGAGCGGGCCGAAGGCTGGGACGCCGTCGGCACGGTCTGCGGCGACCCCGCCGCGCGGGTCGAGCGCGTCCTGTTCGCCGTCGACCCCGTCCAGGCCGTCGCCGACGAAGCGGTCTCCCTCGGCGCCGACCTCCTCGTCACCCACCACCCGCTCTACCTGCGCGGAACGACGACGGTGGCGGCGTCCACCTTCAAGGGCAAGGTCGTCCACACGCTGATCCGCGCCGGTATCGCCCTGCACGTCGCGCACACCAACGCCGACACCGCCGACCCGGGCGTCTCCGACGCCCTGGCCGGCGCCCTCGACCTGCGGATCACCGGCCCGCTGGTGCCGGACACCACCGACCCGCACGGCCGCCGCGGCCTGGGCCGGATCGGCGAACTGCCGCAGCCGATGACGCTCGCCGAGCTGACCGCGTACGCCGCGGCCCGGCTGCCGGCCACCGCGCAGGGCATCCGCGCGGCCGGTGACCCGGACCGCGTCATCCGCACGCTCGCCGTCTCCGGCGGCTCGGGCGACAGCCTCTTCGACGCGGTGCGGGCCTCCGGTGTGGACGCGTTCCTCACCGCGGACCTGCGCCACCACCCGGCCTCCGAGGCCACCCAGAGCGTGGGCGCCGTCCCCCCGGCGCTGCTCGACGCCGCGCACTGGGCCACCGAGTGGCCCTGGTGCGAGCAGGCCGCCGCCCAGCTCGACGCCGTCTCCGACCGCCACGGCTGGGGCCTGCGCACGCACGTCTCCCGTACGGTCACCGACCCCTGGACCGCCCACGCGGCGTCCGCCCCTCTCACCCCGACACACACCACAGGAGCCCCCCGCTGAACGCCGCGCCCGCCGACCAGATCCGCCTCCTCGACGTCCAGGCCCTGGACGTCCGCCTCACCCAGCTCGCGCACAAGCGCAAGAACCTCCCCGAGCTGGCCGAGCTGTCCACCCTGGAGGCCGACCTCACCCAGCAGCGCGACCTGCTCGTCGCCGCGCAGACCGAGGAGAGCGACACCGCCCGCGAGCAGACCAAGGCCGAGCAGGACGTGGACCAGGTGCGCCAGCGCGCCGCCCGCGACCAGAAGCGCCTGGACTCCGGCGCCGTCACCTCGCCCAAGGACCTGGAGAGCCTCCAGCGCGAACTGGCCTCCCTCGCCAAGCGCCAGGGTGACCTGGAGGACATCGTCCTGGAGGTCATGGAGCGCCGCGAGGCCGCCCAGGCGCGCGCCGCCGAACTCTCCGAGCGGGTCGCCGCCGTCCAGGCCCAGGTCGACGAGGTCACCGCCCGCCGCGACGCCGCGTACGCCGAGATCGACGGCGAGGCCGAGACGGTCACCAAGGAGCGCGGGCTGACCGTCGCCGACATCCCCGCCGACCTGCTGAAGCTCTACGACCGGCTGCGCGAGAAGCACGGCGGCATCGGTGCGGCCCGCCTCTACCAGCGCCGCTGTGAGGGCTGCCGCCTGGAGCTGGACCTCACCGAGCTGAACGACGTCCGCTCGGCCGCCGCCGACACCGTCGTGCGCTGCGAGAACTGCAGCCGCATCCTGGTCCGCACGCCCGACTCCGGTCTGTAGGCCCGTGGTCCGCACCCTGATCGTCGAGGCGGACGGCGGCTCCCGGGGCAACCCGGGCCCGGCCGGTTACGGCGCCGTCGTCCTCGACGCGGCCACCGGCGAAGCCCTCGCCGAGGCCGCCGAGTTCCTCGGCACCGTCACCAACAACGTCGCCGAGTACCGCGGTCTCGTCGCCGGGCTGCGGGCGGCGCACGCCCTCGACCCGGCGGCCCGGATCCGGGTGCGGATGGACTCCAAGCTCGTCGTCGAGCAGATGTCGGGCCGCTGGCAGATCAAACACCCCGGCATGAAGCCGCTCGCCGCCGAGGCGGCCGCCGCCCACCCGGCGGATCTGGTCTCGTACGAGTGGATCCCGCGGGCGCGGAACAAGCACGCCGACCGGCTCGCCAACGAGGCGATGGACGCCGGGCGCGACGGCCGGCAGTGGCAGCCCGCGGACTCCCGCGCCGCACTCGACGCCCCCGCGCGCACCGGCAAGGACACCTCCGCGAACGCCGCCCCGGGCTGGGGCGACGCCGACCTCGGCAAGCCCGCCACCCTCGTCCTGCTGCGCCACGGCGAGACGGCGCTGACCCCGCAGAAGCGCTTCTCGGGCAGTGGCGGCGGCGACCCGGAGCTGTCCCCGGCCGGACTGCGGCAGGCCGAGGCGGCCGCCGCCGCGCTGGCCGCCCGCGGGACGATCGAGGCGGTCGTCAGCTCCCCGCTGCGCCGCTGCCGGGAGACCGCCGCGGTCGTCGCGGGCAGGCTCGGGCTCGACGTCCGGATCGAGGACGGGCTGCGCGAGACGGACTTCGGCGCCTGGGAGGGCCTGACGTTCGGCGAGGTCCGCGAGCGGTACCCGGACGACCTCGACGCCTGGCTGGGCTCCACCCGGGTCGCGCCGACCGGCGGCGGCGAGGCGTTCGCGACGGTGGCCCGCCGGGTCGCCGCCGCCCGCGACGCGCTGACCGCCCGGTACGCGGGCCGTACCGTCCTCGTGGTCACGCATGTCACGCCGATCAAGACGCTGGTCCGGCTGGCGCTCGGCGCGCCGCCCGAGGCGCTGTACCGCATGGAGCTGTCGGCCGCCTCGCTCTCCGCCGTCGCGTACTACGCCGACGGCAACGCCTCGCTGCGGCTGCTGAACGACACCTCGCACCTGCGCTGACGACGGTACGACGACGGGCCCGGCACCTGCGGGAGGTGCCGGGCCCGTCGTCGTACGGAGATCAGACCGCCAACGCGGCGGCCTCGCGGGCGAGTTCGGTGACCCGGCCCCAGTCCTTGGCGGCCAGCGCGTCGGCCGGGAGCATCCAGGTGCCGCCGACGCAGCCGACGTTGGGCAGCGCCAGGTAGGACGGCGCGGAGGCGGCGCCGATGCCGCCGGTCGGGCAGAAGCGGGCCTGCGGCAGCGGCGAGGCCAGCGACTTCAGGTACGGGGTGCCGCCCGCGGCCTCGGCGGGGAAGAACTTCATCTCCGTCACGCCGCGCTCCAGCAGCGTCACCACCTCCGACGTCGTCGAGACGCCGGGCAGGAACGGCACACCGGAGTCCTCCATCGCGGCCAGCAGCCGCGGCGACCACCCGGGGCTCACCAGGAACCGCGCACCGGCGCCGCAGGCGGCCGTGACCTGCTCGGGCCTCAGCAGGGTGCCCGCGCCGACCACCGCGTCCGGCACCTCGGCGGCGATAGCGGCCAGCGCGTCGAGTGCGGCGGGCGTGCGGAGCGTCACCTCGATCGCGGGCAGTCCGCCGTCGACCAGGGCGCGGGCGAGCGGCACGGCGTCGGCGACGTCCTGGATCACGACGACCGGGATGACGGGGGCGAGGCCCAGCACGGAGGCGGGCGCGGGGGAGGGGGCAGCGTGCATCACGCGCCCATACTGCGCCCCTCCCCGCACAATCCGCAACGCGCGTTGCATAATGCGCAACGCGCTGGTCTCAGACCTCCGTGACGACGACGTCCACCGCCCACGGGCGGCCCGCCCGCGCCGGGGCCTCGGCCTCCACCGTGTACCCGAGCGCGCGCAACGCCTCCACCAGCTCCGCCGGACCCTCCGGCGCCACCCCGGCGGTCAGCAGATCGCGGACCATCCGCCCCTTCGTCGCCTTGTTGAAGTGGCTGACCACCGACCGCTTCTCCACCCCGTCCACGATCTTCGACTGGAGCACCCGCACCGTCACCGTCCGCCCCGCGACCTCCCCCTTCGGCTTCCACGCCGTCGCATACGCCGCCGACCGCAGATCCAGCACCACCCCGGTCGCCGCCACCTCCGGCAACACCTGCGCCATCGGCTCCCGCCAGTACGCCCCGAGCGCCCCCAGCCCCGGCAGCTTCACCCCCACCGAGCAGCGGTACGACGGGATCGCGTCATCGGGCCGCACCGCGCCCCACAGCCCCGAGAACACCAGCAGCGACCGGTCGGCCCGCGCCCGCGCCGCCGCATCCAGCGTCGTCAGCCCCAGGGCGTCGTAGAGCACCCCGGTGTAGATCTCCGCGGCGGGCCGGGTGCCCGCCGTCCGCAGCGCCGCGTTCTTCGCGACCTCGCCCCGCAGGCCCACACCGATGCCCAGCGTCTCGCGCGCCTTCTCCTCGTCGCCCGAGCAGAGCGCGATCAGCTCCTCCAGCACCGCCTCCCGCGCGCTGCCGAGCCCCGGCAGCGACAGCCCGGCCATCTCCAGCGGCGCCCCCTCGCCCCCCGCGGCCTTCCCCTCGGACGGCGGCAACAGCACCAGCACGGTCTTCTCCTTCACGCGGCGACGGCGGTACGACGGCCCCGGCGACGCACCGCGCCCCGGACCCCGCCACAGCGTAGATCCTGCCGACGACCGGGACGGAACCGCAGCTCACGGCCGCGTTCGGGGCCCGCACCCGACCGGCCCCGCCGTACCGCGCCGCGCCCGCCGCACCGCCTTACGCTCGGTGACATGCCCCGCCGCCCCATGCATGTGACCGACGCCGCGCAGGACCCGCTGCGCGCCGCGCTGCGCGGACTGCGCTGGCGGCTGGAGATCCCCGAACACTTCCCGCCCACCGCCCAGGCCGAGGCCGACAGCGCGGCCCTCGCCCCGCGCATCCCCACCGCCACCGGCGACGTCGCCACCGCCCACAGCCTCGCCGACGCCACCGACCTGCCGCTCTTCACCCTCGAACCGCCCGGCACCCCCGACCTCGACCGCGCGATGTTCCTCGCCCGCCGCCCCGCCGGACGCGGCTTCCGCCTCCACTACGCCGTCGCCGACGTCGCCTCCTTCGTCACCCCCGGCGGCGCCCTCGACGCCGAGGCCCACCACCGCGTCACCACCCTCCACTTCCCCGACGAACGCGTCCCCCTCCACCCGTACGCCCTCAGCGAGCGGGCCGCCGGACTCCTGCCCGACGAGGACCGCCCGGCCGTCCTGTGGCAGCTCGACCTCGACGCGGACGGCGCGCTGACCACCGCCTCCGTCCGCCGCGCCCGCGTCCGCTCCCGCGCCCGCCTCGACCACCCCGCCGTCCAGCGCATCCTCCACGACGGCACCGCCGAGGAGCCCCTCACCCTGCTCCGCGAGGCCGGACTGCTGCGCGAGGCCCGCGAACGCGCCCGCGGCGGGGTCTCCCTGTACGTCCCCGAGGCCCGCCTCACCGCCCACGACGGCCACTACGCCCTCGCCTACCGCGCCCCGCTGCCCGTCGAACGGTTCACCGCCCAGCTCGCCCGGCTGGTCGGCGTGGCCGCAGCCGACCTGATGCTCGCCGCCGGCACCGGCATCCTGCGGACCCTGCCCACCGCCCCGCACGGCGACGTCGCCCGCCTGCGCCGCACCGCCGACGCCCTCGGGGTCGACTGGCCGCACCACACGTCGTACGCCGCGCTCGTCCGCGGCCTCGACCCGCACCGCGCCTCGCACGCCGCGTTCCTCCAGGAGTGCGCCACCGTGCTGCGCGGCGGCGACTACCTCGCGTTCGACGGCCGCCCCCCGCCCCCGCCCGCCGCGGTGCACGCCGCCGTAGCCCTGCCCTACGCCCACGCCACCGCCCCGCTGAGCCGCCTCGTCGACCGCTACACCTCCGAACTCTGCCTGGCCGCCTCGGCCGGTATCGCCCCGCCGCCCTGGGTGCGCTCCGTCCTGACCGGCCTGCCCGCCACCATGGCGACCGGCGCCCGCCGCGCCGACGCCGCCGAGCGCGCCTGCGTCGCCCTCGTCGCCGCCGCCCTGCTGCGCGACCGGATCGGCGAGACCTTCGACGCCGTCGTCACCGGCACCGATGCGGACGCCGCCCCCGACGGCGACGCCGACGCTCCCGCCGGGGCCACCGTCCACCTCCGTACCCCCGCCGTCACCGGCCACCTCACCGTCCCGCCCGGCGCCCCCGCCCCGCGCCCCGGCGACGCCCTCCGCGTCCGCCTCGCCGCCGCCGAACCGGGCAGCGACCCCGTCCGCTTCACCCCGGCCTGACCGCCGGCCCCGGCCGGGTAGCATGGTCACCACGGCGGACGAGCCGGCCGGGCGGCCGCGTGAGGATCTTCGGACCCTCCCGAGGAACGTCCGGGCTCCACAGGGCAGGGTGGTGGGTAACGCCCACCCGGGGTGACCCGCGGGACAGTGCCACAGAGAACAGACCGCCGGAGCCGCAAGGCGCCGGTAAGGGTGAAACGGTGGTGTAAGAGACCACCAGCCTCCGAGGTGACTCGGAGGGCTCGGTAAACCCCACCCGGAGCAAGGTCAAGAGGGAGCGCCCCGGCGCTCCTGCGCGGACGATCGAGGGCTGCCCGCCCGAGTCCGCGGGTAGACCGCACGAGGCTGTCGGCAACGGCAGCCCTAGATGGATGGCCGCCTCCCCTCGGCCCGCAAGGACCGGGGGAGACAGAACCCGGCGTACAGGCCGGTCTCGTCCGCCGGCTGACGTAAAAGGGCCTCCGGCCTGGGAAAATTCCAGGTCGGAGGCCCTTTTCGTGTCCCGTGAGGACGTAGCGACATGGTCACTCCTGAATATAAAGAAGGCTCCCCTGCGTACGGCAGGGGAGCCTTCGCCATTTCTTGTACGGATCGTCGTTCACCCACCCGGACAACACCGAATTGGGCGACCCCGATCTGTTCGAATGGTGGGACGACGGCCCCGACGGCTGGTGGCCGACTGCTCTCGATGCCCTTCCGGCCGAGCTTCAGATTCGTTGTGCGATGCGGGTGAGTTCGGCGCTGAATTCCCGAAGTTCTGGTGACGGCCGTTTCGCCTCGGCCACAACTTTCCGGACGGCTTCTGCCTCTTTCCGAATGCAGCCCGGTTCTGGAATGCTCAAACCCTCAGTTGCTGCCCGACGTGCATTTTCCAGGTAGGACTCCAGTAGATCAGGTGTCACGATCATGGTCGCTTCTGGCACGTCGATGCGGACGTCGTCGTCGGCGTGCAGCGCGACATCGAACGTGTAGATATACGGCAGATTCCCACTCCACTCGACTTCGGGACCGAGGCTGAATGCCACCCGCTCTTGACGATGCGGCGGCACAGTGTATTTCATCTTCCGCTTTACGGAGAAGGATGTGCCGCCTTGGTTGGGGACCTTGATGTTGTACTGCGCCCTGAGTTCGGTACCCCCCGCTCCGGAGGTGCACTTCAGTTCCTCTGCCGAACTGAAGTGGAAGACGGCATCCGTCACCAGAACCGGGTCGTCGCTGGTGTTCCTCAGTGTCACACTCAGCATGGAGGCTCGCATATTTATGCGCCCGGGCGGGCTGTCGGGCGTCGTGAAATCGGCGCGGATGTTCTCCTCGCGGTCCACATCGGAGTCGACCAGCTCAATTCCTTTTGCGGCCTCCGGCTGCAAGCCCGGAACAAGAAGAAAAACCAGCCCAACGACACCTGCGACAGCGCCGACTGCCCCGCCGACGGCCGCGATCACCGCTTGCGCACGTGCCCAGAACCCCCCGGAGCTGCCTTCCGGACCCGGCGCTGACCCGTCCGGCATCTCTCCGGTCTGACCAAGCTCTTCATCGCTACCAGGCATGAAGCCCCCCGTCGGGAACCGACCTACGAATCAGGGGAGTTGATGATGTCACGCTTCTGCATGTCCCGGGCCTCGTGAGGGCTGGGAATGAGCAACCTGACGTACGGGCCGGTCTCGTCCGCCAGGGGAAGGCGGCATCCGGCCCGTACGCACCGGATGCCGCCCCCTCACGCCTACCGACCGCCCCCTGTCCCCACCGGGAACCACGTCGCGCGGGACTTCTTCCACTCGTCGTGCGGGAGGTCCTTCGCCTCGGTGCCGTCGCCGTAGAGGTCGGCGGAGCCGTCGTCGGTGATGAGTTGGGCGCGGGCGTCCGGGGTGGTGAGGTCGGGGACGTCCACCACGGCTTCCCAGCCGCCGGGGTCCTTCGTCGGCAGGTCCTGCGACTTGACCGGGGCGTGCCCGGGGACGCCGTCCCAGGTGTAGAGGGCGTACGGGGCGCTGTTGTCCTCGGCGGACCAGGAGCCGGCGACGATCAGGTACTGGTCGGCGGCGTTCTTGCGGATGTCGCGGACGGAGAGGCCGCCGAGGTCCAGTTCGACGGGGGTGCCGACGGTGGCGTGGGCGCCGTCGGCGACGACCTTGTCGAAGTTGGTGACCGGCACCAGCAGCGCCTTGCCGCCCTTCTTCGGCGGGACCAGCGGCGCGCGGAAGCCGATGTACGCGGTGCTGGTGGAGCCGGGCGCGAACTCCAGGCCCTCCACGTTGAACCCGTCGATCTGCTTGGGCACCTGGCCCTCGGCCGTACCGGCGGCGAAGCCGTACCTGTCGTCGTGCTTCTCGTCCCACTTCACGAGGTCGTCGCGGAGCTTCTTGTACGAGCCGCCGAGGGACAGTCGGGTGGCGGCGCCGGAGCCGGAGACCTTCGTGGTGAAGACGGTGGCGCGGTCGGGCTTGAAGTTGCCCTTCTTGTTGTTGCCCAGCGAGCCGGTCCAGTAGATCGTGTCGCCGGCGCGGGCCGCCGCCTCGATGTCGATCTCTTTGGAGACGCCCAACTCGTCGCTGAAGTCCCAGGTCTTCACAGGGGCGCCGCCGGCCCTCCGGTCGTACAGACGCAGCACGTTCGACTCGTCGTCGGCGACGACGACATAGCCGCCGCCGACGTCCACGGCGGCCGAGGCGTCGCTGGAGCCGGTGAAGTAGCGGGTGTCCGCGGCGCGTTGGACGGCGGCGGAGGCCGCGTAGTGCAGCGTGGTGGTGGCCGAGCCGCCGTCGCCGTCCGTGACCTCGATCTTCAGGTCGGTGTAGCCGGCGCCGCGGGCGGTGACGGTGAGCTTCCGGGTGGCGCCGTCACCGCTGACGTGCACGTCGCCGGTGCGGGCGACGGAGGTGTCGGAGCTGGAGCGCGCCGACACCTTCAGCGCCGAGGCGTCGCCGCCGGACAGTGTGACGGTCACCGACGGGTCGCCGGTGGCGTCCACCGCACCGGAGAGATAGCCGGCCGACAGGGAAATGTCCGGTCCGCCGGAGGCGGCGGCGAGTGCGGGACCGCCCAGCCCGGCGGCGGTGAGGCCGAGGGCCGCGCCGAGGACGAGCGGGATCCGGCTCCGGGACCCGCGGAGGGAGGGGCGGGGCGACGGGTGGGGGGACGGGGAAAGACGACTGCGCACGGGTGTGCCCTTCGACGGCTCCGGTGTCGCGAACAATGTCCAAGGCCGCCGTCAACGGCAGCCGCACCCCCGGGCGTACGCGGGGTGAACAGCGGTCGGCGGCGCGGGCAACACGATACGGAGCGACGGGCCCCCGCGACCATGGTCCGGACCACGCCGATTCCGTCCGGGTGCGCACACCCGCCGCGCCGAACTCCCTCACATGGCTGGGTCGTTCAGCTCTCGGGCAGAGCGGTGGCGGTGCCGCCGACGTGGGCGCGGGGGTCCCCGTCGCGCAACTCGACGGTGAGCAGCCCGGGGCGGCCCAGGTCGTGGCCCTGGTGGAGGGTGAGGGCGGTGGGGGCCGTGACGAGGCCGAGGGTGCGGGCGTAGGCGCCGAGGGCGGCGGCCGCGGCGCCGGTGGCCGGATCCTCGACGACACCACCGACCGGGAACGGATCACGGACGTGGAAGACCGACTCGCTCTCCCGCCAGGCGAGTTGGAGCGTGGTGAGATCGAGGCGCCGCATCAGCGCGGCCAGGCGCGGGAAGTCGTAGTCCAGGTCGGCGAGACGGGCGCGGGTGGCGGCGCCCAGCACCAGATGGCGGGCCCCGGCGTAGGCGATCCGGGGCGGCAGCGCCGGGTCGAGGTCGGCGGGGGGCCAGCCCAGCGCGGCCAGCGCCTCGGTGAGGTCGTCCGGGGTGACGTCGGTGACGTACGGCTCGACGCTGCTGAGGGTGGCGACGAGGCGGCCGCCTCTCTCGCGGACGGTGACCGGGACGGTGCCGGAGCGGGTGGCGAAGACCAGCTCGCCGGGGCCGATCCGCTCGGCGAGGGCGACGGCGGTGGCGATCGTGGCGTGACCGCAGAACGACACCTCGGCCAGCGGGCTGAAGTACCGGATGGTGAAGGCGCGTCCGGGGGCGCCCAGGCCCTCGGGCGGGGCGGTGAGGAACGCCGTCTCGGAGTAGCCGAGGCGCGCGGCGACGGCGAGCCGGGCGGCGTCGTCGAGGCCCGTCGCGTCCAGGACGACACCGGCCGGGTTGCCGCCCGCGGGGTCGTCCGAGAAGGCGGTGTAGCGCAGGATCTCGGGGTGCCCGGGGGAGCTGTCCGGGTGCGCCGCCGTCGTGACGCCCGTGGTTCCGCTGCCGGCCGTGGAGGTGTCGTCGCGTGTCATGGCCGCGAGAACCCGCTGCCGCGGTGAGCTATTCCCGGAGGTGCCCGCCCTTGGGCGCGGTGGTTCCGCGGACCGGGGCCGGCCGGGCGTTCCCGGGGCGCGGCCGCTTGCGCGGGGCCCGGGGCGCGCCGAGTGGCGTCCCCGGGCCCCGCCCGGTCGCTCAACCCCGGCCGATGTACGGCATGTTCGTCGCCATCACCGTCGCGAACTGCACATTGGCCTCCAGCGGCAGCGCCGCCATGTGCACCACCGTGCGGGCCACGTCCGCCGCGTCCATGACGGGCTCGGGGGCGGTGGCGCCGTTGGCCTGGAGGATGCCGGTCCGCATCCGGCCGGTCATCTCGGTGGCGGCGTTGCCGATGTCGATCTGCCCGCAGGCGATGCGGTACGGACGGCCGTCCAGGGAGAGGGACTTGGTCAGCCCGGTCATGGCGTGCTTGGTCGCGGTGTACGCGACGGAGTGCGGGCGCGGGGCGTGCGCGGAGACCGAGCCGTTGTTGATGATCCGGCCGCCCTGCGGGTCCTGGGCCTTCATCGCCCGGAACGCACCCTGGGCGCAGAGGAACGCGCCGGTGAGGTTGGTGTCGACGACTGTCCGCCAGTCGTCGGCGGACAGCTCGTCCAGGGGGACCGCCGGGCCGAACGTCCCGGCGTTGTTGAACAGCAGGTCGAGGCGGCCGAAGCGGGTGCGGACGGCGGCGAAGAGGGCGTCCACCTCGGCGGGCCGGGTGACGTCGGTGGGCAGGGCGAGGGGCGGCGGCCCCGGGGGCGCGGTCGCCGCCGTCTCCGCCAGGGCCTCGGCGCGCCGCCCGGCGAGCGCCACCCGCCAGCCCCCGGCGGTCAGGGCGTGCGCCACGGCCCGCCCGATACCGGAGCCCGCACCGGTGACCACCGCGACGGGCGGACCGCCCGCGGCCGCGCCGTCCGGCCCACCCGCTTCGTACGCCTCCGGCCCGGGACCGGCCGGTGTCTGCTGTGCCTGTACCTGTGCCATGGCGGCAGGGTAGGGCGCGGGGGCACCGAGTGGCGGGGCGTCTCAGGAGGTGATCGGGGCGAGGACGGCGCTTCCCGAGGGATCGGGGGGAAGCGCTCCCCGGTGGCGTCACCCGAGGGCCGCCTCCCCGGGCCTTCCGGGACGCGCCCGGCCCCTACGGGAAACCTCCGGGCCTTCCCGGGGACCACCCCCGGTCCCTCTCCTCACCGGCCGGGCAGGGGCAAGTCCGGGGGCCCACCCACCCCCTAGGGAACAACCCCGACCCCGCCCCCCGCGGCGCGTACCCCCGGCCACCCCGGCCCCGCCGTCACCCCGCCCCGTTGAACCGCTCCAGCACCGCCGCCTTCGCCGCGGTGAACTCGTCCTCGGAGAGGATCCCGTCGCGGCGCAGATCGCCCAGTTCGCGCAGGCGGCGCAGGAGGGTGTCGTGGTCGTCGGCGGGGGCCGCCGGGGCCGGTCCGGTGGGCCGGCCCGCGAGTTCGGTCGGGGCGGGGCGCCGGGCGGGCGCCTTGGGGTGCGGGAGGCGGGCGGTGACCGCCGCCGCCAGCAGCACGGTGCCGCTCTCCTTCTTGAAGCCCCACAGCTCGATGGCGTGCGGGTCGTGCTCCGGAGCGGAGGGCAGTTTCACGCCGTGCGGGCGGAAGCGCAGAAAGCCCGACTCCAGACCGGCCGGCGGCTGCCACTCCACCGCCGCCAGATCGCCGACCGCGAACTCCTGGGGGCCGGCGTGCTTCTTGTGCTCGGTGGTGTTCCACCGCCAGCTGACCGCCACCCGCTCGCCGTCGAACGTCGCGGTGCCGTCGACGCCCGCCCCCGACACCGGCACCGCCGGGCCGGGCAGCAGATAGTGGTCGCAGGGCCCCTCCGGGATCTCCTCCAGCAGCAGCGACCGCCGGACCTCGTCGACGAAGTACTCGGCGACACCGGCGCGGTCCGCCTCGACCGACAGGTGGTACGGGCTCGCCTCGTCCGGCAGGTGGCCGCCGGTGGCCTGGAGCAGCGGATCGGCGCCGTCGCGCAGCCGCAGCCGCAACCGGCCGCCCTTCCGGCCCGGTTCGTAGGAGATACTCGCCACCGCCGCCAGCGGAACGGTCTGCTCGCCCAGCTCCTGCCGCAGCCGGTGCACTCCGCGCTCGCTGCCCGGCACGATGCGGACGGCCTCACCGTCGAAGGCCCAGGTACCGTCCCGCGTCATCAGTTCTGCCATGCCCCGGAGCCTAATGAGCCGCCGGTGCGGTGGCCTCCGGGGAGACGCGTACGGTCCCGGAATCGCGCCCCCTGACCGCGCCGGGGGCGTACGGCACGGGAAACGCGCCCCGCGCCCGGGGCCGGTCCAGGGGGCGCCCGGCCCACCCCACGCGCCCTTTTCGGCACGCCCCGCTTTGCCCCGCCGCGTCCGTTGCGGGCCGAGTTCTCACCGAGCTGTCATGCATGCGTCGTACACGGGACAGCGGCCCGCCGTCCCCCGCCCCTGCAATCACAGGTGACAACCACCGTCAGGGGAGGGGCAGATGACCCAGCACGCAGCGCACGAGCAGGGAACGGCCGCACACGACCGGGAGCTGCGGAACGCCGCCGCGCACCTCGGACGCCGCCGCTTCCTCACCGTCACCGGCGCCGCGGCGGCGCTCGCCTTCGCCACCAACCTGCCGCGCCCCGGCGCCGCCCACGCCGCCGAGGCCGACCCGCAGCGGCTCACCGAGAACCCGTTCACCCTCGGCGTGGCCTCCGGCGACCCGCAGCCCGGCTCCGTCGTCCTGTGGACCCGCCTCGCCCCGCGCCCCTACGAGCCCGGCAACGGCATGCCCGCCGCCCGCGTCCCGGTCCGCTGGGAGGTCGCCTACGACGAGAAGTTCACCAAGCTCGCCGGCCGCGGCCGCGCCGACGCCCACCCGGAGTTCAACCACTCCGTCCACATCGAGCCCACCGGCCTCGCCCCGGACCGCGTCTACTACTACCGCTTCCGCGCCGGGACCTGGATCAGCCCTGTCGGCCGCACCCGCACCGCCCCCGCCCGCAGCGCCCGCACCACCGCACTGCGGCTCGGCGCCGTCTCCTGCCAGGCGTACCACGACGGCTACTTCACCGCCTACCGCCACCTCGCCGAGGAAGACCTCGACGTCGTCTTCCACCTCGGCGACTACCTCTACGAGTACGCCGTGGACGCCGCGGGCGGCGCCCGCCGCTACACCGACCGCACCCTGCCCGCCCACTTCCACCACGAGACGGTCACCCTGGAGGACTACCGGCTGCGCTACGCCCTCTACAAGTCCGACCCCGACCTCCAGGCCGCACACGCCGCGCACCCCTTCATCGTCACCTGGGACGACCACGAGGTGGAGAACAACTACGCCGCCGACATCAGCGAGGACGACGCCCCCCGCGCGCAGTTCCTGGCCCGCCGCGCCGCCGCCTACCGCGCCTACTGGGAGAACCAGCCGCTGCGCCGCCCCCAGCTCCCGCGCGGCGCCGACGCCCGGCTCTACCGCCGCATCCACTACGGGCAGCTCGCCCAGTTCGACATCCTCGACACCCGCCAGTACCGCTCCGACCAGGCGTACGGCGACGGCTGGCACGCCCCGGGCCCGGACTCCGCCGACCCGGCGCGCACCCTGACCGGCGCCGCCCAGGAACGCTGGCTGATCGACGGCTGGCGCGGCTCCACCGCCCGCTGGAACGTCCTGCCCCAGCAGGTCACCTTCTCCGAACGCCGCTCCACCCCCGGCGACACGTACAAGGTGAGCATGGACAGCTGGGACGGCTACCCCGCCTCCCGTGAGCGGCTGCTGGCCGGCGCCGAGGCGGCGGGCGCCGACAACCTCGTGGTCCTCACCGGCGACGTCCACGTCCACTACGCCTTCGACGTCAAGCGCGACTTCGCCCGCCCCGACTCGCGCACCATGGGCGTCGAGTTCGTCACCACGTCCGTCACCAGCGGCCGGGACGGCGCGGAGAAGCCCGCCAACTGGGAGACCTACCTGGCCGCCAACCCGCACATGAAGTTCTACGACGGCCGCCGCGGCTACGTGACCGTCACCCTGGACCACGACACCGCGCGCGCCGACTACCGCACGGTGTCCGCCGTCACCACCCCGGGCGCCCCGCTGCACACCGCCGCCTCCTTCGTCACCGAGGCCGGCAACCCCGGGCTGCACGCCGCCTGACCGGCCCCCGGGAGCGGGCGGGCGCCGGGCCCGTCCGCCCCGGGACGTAGGTCCGCAGACCTCGGGCGAAGCGGTCGGAAACGGGCCGGTGCATGACACGATGGTCCGCGGCCATCAACAAAAACTGGAGACGCTCATGACGGACGCCGCGCCCGGCACGGCAGAGAACAAGGATCTTCCTCCGATACCCGGGCGGGGCCCGGCGGCCCGGCCGTCCGCGTCCCGCCGCACCGGACTCCTCCTCACTCTCGTCCTCGGCGGCCTCACCGCCGTCCCGCCGCTCTCCATGGACATGTACCTCCCGGCCCTCCCGGAGGTCACCCAGGCACTGCACAGCCCTGCCGCCACCGTCCAGCTCACCCTGACCACCTGCCTCGCCGGGATGGCGCTGGGGCAGCTGGTCGTCGGCCCGATGAGCGACAAGTGGGGCCGCCGCCGCCCGCTCCTCACCGGCATGGTCATCTACGTCCTCGCCACCGCGCTCTGCGCCCTCGCCCCCGACGCCGAGATCCTCATCGCCTTCCGGCTGCTCCAGGGCCTGGCGGGCGCCGCCGGCATCGTCATCGCCCGCGCCGTCGTCCGCGACCTCTACGACGGCGTCGCGATGGCCCGGTTCTTCTCCACCCTCATGCTGATCTCCGGCGTCGCCCCCGTCGTCGCCCCGCTCATCGGCGGGCAGATCCTGCGGATCACCGACTGGCGCGGCGTGTTCGTCGTCCTCACCGCCGTCGGACTCGTCCTGACCACCGTCGTCTGGCGCACCCTGCACGAGACGCTGCCGCCCGAGCGGCGCCACGCCGGCGGCCTGGGGGAGACCCTGCGCACCATGCGCGACCTCCTCGCCGACCGGGCGTTCTCCGGCTACCTGCTGGTCGGCGCCTTCGGCTTCGCCGCCCTCTTCGCCTACATCTCCGCCTCGCCGTTCGTCGTCCAGGAGATCTACGGCGCCTCCCCGCAGACCTTCAGCCTGCTGTTCGGCGTCAACTCCGTCGGGCTGGTGCTGGTCGGCCAGATCAACGGCAAGATCCTCGTCGGCCGGGTGCCGCTCACCAAGGTGCTGGGCACCGGCCTCACCCTGATCGCGCTGGCCGCCACCGCACTGCTGCTGATGTCCTCCGGCGTCTTCGGCCCCGTCGGGCTGTGGCCCATCGCGTCCGGACTCTTCGTGCTGATGTCGTCGATGGGCCTGGTCATGCCCAGCACCAACACCCTGGCGCTGCTGCGCACCCCGCACGCCGCCGGCTCCGCCTCCGCGCTGCTGGGCACCTCGACGTTCCTGCTCGGCTCCGTCGCCTCCCCGCTGGTCGGCATCGCCGGTGAGCACACCGCCGTCCCGATGGCCGTTGTCCAGCTCGGATGCGCCGTTCTGGCGCTGGTGTCCTTCCTCGGCCTGTGCCGCCCGTGGCAGCGTGGGGAGGGCACACACGGAGGCACCGCCGACGGAAGGGCCACGCTCTGAACACACCGAAGCCACCGCACACCCCCGGTGCCCCGGTGCTCCGGCCGGGCACCCCGGCCGGAGCCGGGCTCGACCCCGGCTGGACCGCGCGGCTGACCGACGGCGTCCGGGCGCTGCCGCACGGCCGCACCCCGTGGTGTGCGGGCGCCGTCGTCCTCGCCGGACGCGGCCCGGTCGTCGCCGTCGAGGAGGCCACCGGGTGGGCGGTCCGCTACCGCGCCCACGACCCGGCGACCGACCGCGGCGTCCCGCTGCCCCGCGACGCCTGGGAGCCGATGCGTTCCACGACCGTCTTCGACCTGGCGTCGGTCAGCAAACTCTTCACCGCGCTCGTCGCCCTCCAGCACGTCGAACGCGGCGCCCTCACCCTCGACGAGGAGGTCCGCACCACCCTCCCCGCCTTCGCCCCCGGCATCACCGTCCGCCACCTCCTCACCCACACCTCGGGCCTCCGTCCCGAACTGCCGCTCTACGCACACCACGGCAGGGAACGGCAGCTGGCGCTGCTGTGGGAGCACGCCGCCGCACCCGACGACCGCCCCGGCAGCGGCCCCCGCTACTCCGACCTGAACCTCCTCACCCTCCAACTGCTGCTGGAGCGCCGCACCGGCCGGGGCCTGGCCACCCTCGTCCGCGACGGCCTCACCGCCCCGCTGGGCCTGCACTCCACGTCGTACGGGCCGCTGGCGCCGCAGGGCGTGGCGGCGACGGAGGACCAGCGGCGGCCGTGGGCGAAGGCGGACCGCGGCATGGTGCGCGGCGAGGTGCACGACGAGAACGCCTGGGCCCTGGGCGGCGTCGCCGGACACGCGGGCCTCTTCGCCACCGCCCAGGACCTCGCGGTCCTCTGCCGGACGCTGCTCAACGGCGGGGCGTACGGCGCGGTGCGGGTGCTGCGGCCGGAGACCGTCGCCGCTCTCCTCGACCCGCCGGGCCTCGGCTTCGCCGTCGACCAGCCGTACTTCATGGGCGAACTGGCGGGCCGCGGCGCCGCCGGCCACTGCGGTTTCACCGGCACCAGCCTCGTCCTGGACCGCGCCACGGACACCTTCCTCGTCCTGCTGGCCACCACCGTCCACCCCCGCCGCCGCACCGCGGGGAGCGCACCGCGCGCGGCGGTCGCCACCTGCCTGGCGCGGGCGGTGGCGACGTGGGAGGGGACGGGGTGAGGGGCGGGGCGCGGGGGGCGTTCGTTGTCGGGGTTGTTCCCTAGGGGGTGGGTGGGCCCCCGGACTTGGCCCTACCCGGCAGGGGCGCGGGGGACCGTGTGCGGTCCCCGGGAATGCCCGGGGGTTTCCCGTAGGGGGCAGGCGCGTCCCGGGCGTCCTTCCCGTCCGCTGCCGTCTCCCCGCGCCGGTCCAGGGGGGCCGCCCCGCCCCGTAAACTTGGCCGAATGCACGACGAACTGCGCGCCGCCCTGGCCGGCCTGCTCGACGGCCTGCCGCCCACGCAGGCCGCGCGGGCCGTCGACCGGCTGATCAGCCACTACCGCGGCACCACCCCGACCGACGCCCCGGTGCTCCGCGACCGCGCCGACGTCGCCGCCTACGCCGCGTACCGTATGCCCGCCACCTTCGAGGCCGTCCGCTCCGCGCTGGCCGCGTTCGCCGCCCGGGCGCCGCAGTTCGCGCCGCGCACCCACCTCGACATCGGCGGCGGTACCGGCGCCGCCACCTGGGCCGCCGCCGCGACCTGGGACGGTCACCGCTCCACCGTCGTCGACTGGGCGCAGCCCGCCCTGGATCTGGGCCGGGAGCTGGCCGGGGCCACGCTGCCCGGCACCGAGTGGCGGCGCGGCGTCATCGGCGACGGCCTCGCCGTCCCGGAGGGCACCGACCTGGTGACCGTCTCGTACGTGCTGGGGGAGCTGCGGCCCGAGGCCCGCCGCGCGGTGGTCGACGCCGCGGCCGCCGCCACCGCCGTCGTGCTGATCGAACCGGGCACCCCGGACGGCTACCTCCGCATCCGCGAGGCCCGCGAGCAGCTGACCGCCGCCGGGCTGCGGATCGTCGCGCCCTGTCCGCACGGCTCCGCCTGCCCGATCGTGCCCGGTGAGGACTGGTGCCACTTCTCCGCCCGGGTCAGCCGCTCCTCCCTGCACCGCCAGGTCAAGGGCGGCTCGCTGGCGTACGAGGACGAGAAGTTCGCCTATGTCGCGGCGGTCCGGCCCGGCCCGGCGCCCGGCGGCCCCGCCGCGCCCGCGGAGGCCCGTATCGTCCGCAAGCCGCAGCTCCGCAAGGGCCAGGTGCTGCTGGACCTGTGCACCGCCGAGGAGGGGCTGCGCCGTACGACGGTGACCAAGCGCCACGGCACGCGGTACCGCGCGGCCCGGGACGCCGCCTGGGGCGACACCTGGGAGTGACCCGCCGGGCGCCGGGCCACGGGGCCCCTGAGGGTGGTGGCGGGCCCGGATTTCTGCGAGACGACCCGTCTCGCCCAGGGGCTCCGCTCGGTACGATCGCGCCATGCCCACCACCCCCTCGCCCAACGCCGCGCGCCGCAGCGAGCGCTCCCGCCGCGCGATCTTCGACGCCGCCCTCGCCCTGGTCGGTGAGGTCGGCTATCCGCGCCTGACCATCGAGGGCATCGCCGCCCGCGCCGGCGTCGGCAAGCAGACGATCTACCGCTGGTGGCCCTCCAAGGCCGCGGTCCTGCTCGACGCGTTCACCGAGGGCGTCGCGAGCTACGGCGAGGGCCTGCCCGACACCGGCGACCTGGCGGCCGACCTGAAGTCCGTGCTGCGGGCCACCTGCGACGAGTTCAACGACCCGGCCTTCCAGGCGCCCTACCGCGCGCTCGCCGCCGCGGGCGCCGCCGACGAGGAGCTGTCCCGCGACTTCGTCGCCCGTCTGATGGAGCCCGGAACCGCCGTCTACGCGGCCCGGCTGCGCGCCGCCCAGGAGGCCGGGGAGATCGACCCGGAGGCCGACCCCCGCATCCTCGCCGAGATGCTGCTGAGTCCCTTCTCACAGCGCTGGCTGATGCGCACCGGCGAACTCACCCACGCCTACACCGACACCCTCGTCGACCTGGTACTCCGCGCGGTGCGCACCCGCGACTGAGCCGTGCGCCCGGCGTGCGCTCCCTCGTACGGGACGGCAAATGCCCGCTTCGTCCGTCCCGTACGGGCCCCGGATCCTCACACGGGTCACCCGAAGCGCCAGATGGTGGCAGCATTGTTCCCAGACCACCGCTCGAATTGAGGGGATAGATGGAACGCAAGAGCAGGTTCTCCCAGTGGCTGCGCCGGCCGAAGAGCGGATCGGACGGCGATGAGACGGACACGGGATCGGCGGCCGCACGCGGCCGCGAGGACCTGCTGCTGGCGGCGGCCGACGCGGGCTTCCCCATCGCCCCCGCCGCCCACCCCTCCGGCTACGGTTGCTCCTGCGAACGCATCGGCTGTCCCACCCCCGGCCGCCACCCCGTCTCCTTCGGCTGGCAGACCGTCGCCACCACCGACCGCGACAAGGTCGCCGCCTGGGTCCGCACCCTCCCGCAGGCCAACTTCATCACCGCCACCGGCATCGCCCACGACGTCCTCGACGTCCCCGCCGACGCCGGCCGGACCGCTCTGGAGCGCCTGGAGGCCGCCTCCGTCGAGCTGGGCCCGGTCTCGCTCAGCGGCGCCGGGATCGGCGACGGCCGGATGCTCTTCTACACCGCCACCCGCGGCACCCCGGACGACGAGGACGAATGGTGGCCCTGCGAGCTGGACTGCCACCCCGAGACCCTGGACGAACACCCCGGCCTGCGCTGGCACTGCCGCGGCAGCTACGTCCTGCTGCCGCCGTCCCGCCTCCCCGGTGACCGCCCCGCTGTCTCCTGGCTGCGCGGCCCCGAGCGCCCGCTGCCCGACCCGCTGACGCTGCTGGAAACCCTCACCGACGCCTGCGCCGAGTTCATCGGCCGCACCCCGGACCACGAGACCACCGCCTGGCCCATCGGCCGCTGACCGGGGCCCGGCGGGGCACCGCCGGGGCGCCCCGGCGGACCTCCGGCACCGCCTACGGCACCTTCGCCGAGGTCCGCGACTCGATGTGGTTCAGCACCGCGACCTTGCCGCCCGCGCCCTTCGCCGGAACCTTCACGGCCTGCGCCGACAGATTGGTCAGCGTGATCTTCGGGGCCTCTTCCACCGGCTTGTCCATGACGCCCTGCACCTGCGGCGTCACATGCATCATCGAGCCCTCGGACACCGTCTTCTGCTGGTGGTAGTAGCTCGCGAAGAACACCAGCGCACCGCCGTCCGCGGTCCGCAGCGCCACCGGAGCGAACCGCGCCGGCTGGTCCACCCACTGGATCTGCGCCCCGGGCATGCGCGACTTCGCCGCCCGGTCCCGGCGCCAGGCGTCGGTCCGCGGCCCCGGCGCGAAAAGATCGCCCTTGCCGGTCCGCAGATAGTCCGTGTACGCCTTGCTCAGCTCCGCCGGGTCGACGGTCAGGCCGCTCCCGTCGCCGGGCACCGGCTCCGCGAACCCGTCCGCGTCCGTCCGGAACTGCGGCACCTGGCCGGCGGCGAGCGACGCCAGATACACCGCCCGCCACGGGGCGTCGGCGGCGGAGCGGCTGAACACCAGGAACCAGCGGGCGTCCCGCCCGCTGCGGTCCTGCCGGTTGGTGACCGCGTCGGCCAGGAAGAAACGCGGCCAGCCCGCCTGCTTCGGGACCGTGAAATGCGGGTCGCGGAAGCTCAGCGGGCTGGCGTTGGGGTTGCCCTGCGGATGCGCGGCCCGGGAGGCTTTGAGGCCCGCCCGGTCGATCATGAGCAGCGCATCCGACTCGTACGAGGAGGTGACGGCCGGGTCCAGCGTGCGGTTCGCCTTGTTGAAGCCGTCGGTGAACTGCTTGAGCGCCTCGGCGGCGTCAGCCTTCGTCACCGCCGGGACGATCTCCCGCTCGCCGTGCACCGTCACGCACCCGGTCAGCATCGTCAGCGCCGCCGCTGCCGACGTCAGTGCGAGCGCCACCCGGAACGGCGACCTGCGTGTCATGGGACTCGGGCTCCTTCGGGGCGACCGGGGCGGACGCGGGCGCCGCCGGGGTGGCAGGATTCGGCGCCACCCTACCGGGGGAGAGGAACACCGCGAGCGTGGGGACCAGATACGCCGCCCACACCACGACCTGAAGCACCGTCGGATCCGGCTGGAAGTTGAAGATGCCCTTCAGCAGCGTGCCGTACCAACTGTCCGCCGGGATCTGCTCGCTGATGTCGAACGCCAGGGTCGACAGCCCCGGCAGCCAGCCCGCCTCCTGCAGGTCGTGGAAGCCGTACGCGAGGACACCCGCCGCGACGATCACCAGCATCCCGCCGGTCCAGGTGAAGAACTTCGCGAGGTTGATACGGACCGCGCCGCGGTAGAACAGCCACCCCAGCACCACCGACGTGGCCAGCCCCAACAGCGCGCCGACCAGCGGCCGTACGCCGTCCTGCGCCGACTGCGCCGCCGTCCACACGAACAGCGCGGTCTCCAGACCCTCGCGCCCCACCGACAGGAACGCGGTCACCACCAGCGCCGTGGTGCCCATCGCCAGCGCGGCGTCCAGCTTGCCGTGCAGCTCCTTCTTCAGATGCCGCGCGGTGCGCCGCATCCAGAACACCATCCACGTCACCAGGCAGACCGCGATGACCGACAGCGAGCCGCCCAGCGCCTCCTGCGCCTGGAACGTCAGCGTCTGCGAACCGAACTGGAGCGCCGCACCGAACCCGAACGACAGCAGCACGGCGAGCGCGATGCCGGTCCACACCGGACGCAGCGCCTCCCGCCGCCCCGTCTTGACCAGATAGGCGATGAGGATGCAGACGACGAGGCTGGCCTCAAGACCCTCGCGCAGACCGATCAGATAGTTGCCGAACACGTCGGTCCCTTCTCTTCCTTCATGGCGTTCGTGGCGTACGGCGGTGGTGGTGCGGGCGGTTCAGGCGGATGTGAACAGCGCCCGGCCCCACCAGTCGGCGGCGTCCCGGACGCCCGGCGGCACCGCGAACACCGCGGAACCGACGTGCTGGATGTACTCGTTGAGCGCGTCGTGCCGCGCCAGCTTCCGCTGCAACGGCACGAACCCGTGCCGCACATCGCGCTGGTAGGCGAGGAAGAACAGCCCCGCGTCCAGCCGCCCCAGCCCGTCGGTGCCGTCGGTGAAGGAGTAGCCGCGGCGCAGGATGCGGATGCCGCCGTTGCTGTCGGGGTGGGCGAGGCGGACGTGCGCGGTCGGCAGCATCGACGGCAGATGCGCCGCGTCCCGCTCGTGGGTGCGGCCCGCCGGGGCGCCCTCGGCCTTGTCCCGGCCGAAGACGTCCTCCTGCTCCTTGAGCGAGGTGCGGTCCCAGGTCTCGATGTGCATCCGGATGCGCCGCGCGACGAGGTACGAACCGCCGGCCATCCACGCCGCGTCGCCCTTCGCCTCCGACGAGGGCACCCACACGTGCTTGTCCAGCGACTTCGGGTCGTCGCCCGCGACGTTCTCGGTGCCGTCCTTGAAGCCGAACATGTTCCGCGGCGTCTGCGCGCCCGGCGTCGTCGACGAGGTCTTGCCGAAGCCCAGCTGCGACCAGCGGATGGCGACCTTGCCGAAGCCGATCCGGGCGAGGTTGCGGATGGCGTGCACCGCGACCTGCGGATCGTCGGCGCACGCCTGGACGCACAGATCGCCGCCGCTGCGCGCCTTGTCGAGGTTGTCGCCGGGGAACTGCGGCAGATCGATCAGCGCGTCCGGCCGCCGGTCCTTGATCCCGAAACGGTCCTTGCCGTCCTTGGCGAAGAGCGTGGGCCCGACGCCGAACGTCAGCGTCAGCCGGGACGGCGGCAGCCCGAGCGCCTCGCCGGTGTCGTCCGGCGGCGCCTCGGCGAGCCCGCCGACCGCACCGTCACCGACCGCGTCGCCCGCCGTCATCGCGGCAGCCGCCTTCGTCCACTCCTTGAGCAGCGAGATCAGCGCCTCGCGGTCGTCGGTGGTGACGTCGAACGCCGCGAAGTGCAGCCGGTCCTGGACGGCGGTGGCGATGCCCGCCTGGTGCGCGCCGTGGAACGGCACGGCGGCCCCCGCGGCGGCGTCCGCGTCCGCCGGGTCGGCGCCGCCGGAGCGCATCGCGGTGGCGGTGCCGCCCGCCGCGACGGCGCCGAGCGCCAGCCCCGCACCGCCCCAGCCCAGCAGCTTCCGCCGCGACGGCGCGGTCTTCTCCACGGCGGGCGTCTCCTGCGCGGGCGTGTCGTTCTCCGGCTCGCTCACTTGGTCACCGCCACGGCGGCGGCCAGCTTCGACAGCGGCTCGGCCAGCGCGTTCACGCTGTCCGACAGCTTCTTGCGGGCGTCCTTGCCGACCGTGTCGTACGGGACGAAGCCGTCGGCGGAGCCCTTGTCGCGGTGGTCGTCGAGCTGGGTGTGGATGGCCGTGAACTGCCGGTCGAGCTCCTTCGCCAGCTCCGGGTCGTTCTTCGACACCACCGGCTTCAGCAGCTCGTACGCCTTCTGGGCGCCCTCGACGTTGCCCTGGAAGTCGACCAGGTCGGTGTGGCTGTAGCGCTCCTCCTCACCGGTGACCTTGCCGGTGGCGACCTCGTCGAGGAGTTCCTTGGCGCCGTTGGCCATGCTGGTCGGCGTGATGTCGGCGGTGCCGACGCGCTTCTGCCAGTCCTTGAGGTCGGTCATCAGCTGCGCGGCGAGCTTCTTGTCGTCCGCGGTGATCTTCTTGTCCTGCCAGAGGGACTTCTCCAGCCGGTGCCAGCCGGTCCACTTCTGACCGTCCTCCAGCCCGTCCTCGCGCACATCGACCTTGGGGTCGATGTCCCCGAACGACTCGGCGACCGGCTCCGTCCGCTCCCAGCCGACGCGGGAGAGGGCGTAGGTCTTCTTCGCCTCCTCGACGTCCCCGGCGCGCACCGCGTCGGCGAACTTCTGCGCGGCGGGCAGCGTCCGGTCCGCCTCCTGCTGGACGTAGGTGCGGTACGCGGCGACCGCGGAGTCGAGGCGCGGGTCGCGCTTGACGCCGGCGCCCTTGCCGTCGGCCGTCACCTTCTTGCGGATGCCGCTGCCCTTCATCCCGGGCTTGCAGGCCACCTCGTAGTGGCCCGGCTTGATCTCGGCGGTGATCTCCGCGCTGGTGCCGGGGCCGATGTTCTCCCGCTCGGTGACGATGCGGTCGCCGGGCGCGTAGACGTAGACCTCGGTGACCTTGGAGCCCTTGTTCTGCACGGCGAAGCGGACGTGTCCGGCGGGGAACGTGTCGGCCGACAGTTCACAGGCGCTGTCGCTCGCCGTCACCTCGATCACCCCCTTGCCGCCCTTGCCGTCGCTCTTGGCCGCGCAGCCGGAGACGACGGTCAGGGCCGCGGCCACGGCGACGGCGGCGACGACGGGTGAGCGGAGGGCTCGCATGCGGGCTCCAGTGGAGGCGAGGAACGGTAAGGGGCGCTAAGGCAGACCTAAGTTATCTGAGGCTTACCTGAAAGAAGCCCCCGTACGCCCGTGATCCGGCTCTCATGGGACACGGCTCGATGACGGAATGGCCGGAATTACGTCATGGAAAAGTCATCAAAATGCCAAGTAAGGGGCGTGAGGGTGGGGTGTCCATGACGCCCCGCCGCCCGGCCGGGCGGCTCCGGCCCGCACCTTTCGGCCACCGCGCATCCGTGGGTCCTGTACGCGGCGGAGCCGGGCGGTCACCCGTCGTCGGGGTGACCGCCCGGCTCTCCTGCCGTGTCGAGGCGCGCCGCCCGCCCTCGCGGCCGCGGTTCCGCGCGGGCCGGGCGGCGCCGTCGGGGCCGGGGCGCCCGGCCCGGTGTCCGTTACAGCGGGCGCGCCCACAGGTCGTACATGAGGCCGGAGCCGTCGCAGAACGGGTCCGCCCACTTGCCGCTGGACACCAGGTCCGTCCCGGCCTCCTGGCAGCCGCTGAGCGTCCAGAACTTCTTGCCCGTCCAGACGGTTCCGGGCGGGCCGTCCATCGGCTTGTACTGCGGGGCGGCGTGGGCGGCCGGGGCGGCGGCCTTCGCCTCGGTGACGGTCGCGGCGCCGGCGGCGGTCTGCGTCGCCCCCAGAGCGGCCGCCGTCAGTGCGGCGGTCGTGAGTACGCCGCCGAGGATTCGCCTGTTACGCATCGTGTGCATCCTTTCCCCGTGGTGCGGGGCCCCGTTGTGACCCCGTCCCCCTGTACACGGATGCGGCCGCCGTCCCGTATGACACCGCCCCATGTGACCTGTGCCACACTGCCGTCGGGGGTGCCTCCCGGTCCCGAGAATGGCCCGATGACCGACATCGAAGTGCTCCGGGTGTTCTGCGGCGACGACGGCGCGGGCGGCAATCCGCTGGGCGTCCTCCGCGACGGCGCCGCCCTGCCGGACCGCGCCGCACGCGCCGCCCTCGCCGCCGAACTGGGCTACAGCGAAACGGTGTTCCTCGACGACCCGGACCGCGCCACCGTCGACATCCACACCCCCTCCGTCCGCCTCCCGTTCGCCGGTCACCCCCTCGTCGGCCTCGCCTGGCTGCTGCGCGATCTCGGCCGCCCGCCCGCCGTCCTGCGCCCGCCGGCCGGGGAGGTGACCGTCACCCACGAGGGCGAGACGGTCTGGGTGCGCGGCCGCGCCGCCTGGGTCACCGAACGCCGCTGCGTGCGGTACGGCTCGCCCGCCGAGGTCGACGCGCTGCCCGCACCGCCGCCCGGCGAGGGCTGGCTCTACGCCTGGGCCTGGCAGGACGAGACCGCCGGGACCGTGCGCGCCCGCGGCTTCCCCCGCCGCGGCGACGGCATCACCGAGGACGAGGCGACCGGCGCCGCCGCCCTCCTCCTCACCGACCGGCTCGGCCGCCCCCTGGAGATCCACCAGGGCACGGCCTCCCGCATCCTGACCCGGCCCGGACCGGACGGCACCGTCGAGATCGGCGGCCGGGTGCGCCGCGCCTGACGGCGCCGGGGCGGGCCTGCCGCGCCCTGCCCTACGCGCTCAACGGGAACCGCGCGCTCAGCGCCCGGAACACCGCGTCGTTCAGCGCGAAGGCCCGCTTGCACTCGTCGATGATCCGCTGCTTCTCCAGATCGTCCACCGGGAGGGCGTCCAGCAGCCCGCGGTACTCCCGCTTGAAGGCGGCGGGGTTGGCGATCCCCTCGAAGACGTAGAAGCGCACCCCGTCGCCTCGGGGCGCGAACCCCCACTCCTTCTCGGCGGTGGCGCGCAGCACCTGGCCGCCCGAGAGGTCGCCGAGGTAGCGGGTGTAGTGGTGCGCGACGTAGCCGCCGGGCCAGTGGCGCGCGCAGTGCCGGATGCGGTCGGTGTACGCCGCCGTCTCCGGCAGCGGCGCCACCCGCGTACGCCAGGCCGGGCCGTGGAAATGGGCGAGATCGCGCGCCAGCTCCGGCGCGCGGGTCAGCTCGGGGCGGACGAACGGACCGGCGACCGGGTCCCGCGCCAGCCGCTCCGCCTCCTCCTCCAGGGCGTCGTAGACCCACCACAGCTGCTCGGTGTAGCAGCGGAAGGCGGTCACGCCGTGCCGGGCGCCGATGAGGTCGGCCAGGAACGAGTCGCCCGACGTGGCGTCGTGCTGCGGCCGCGAGGCGGTGCGCAG
This sequence comes from Streptomyces sp. NPDC014733, assembly GCF_043083385.1. Classification (NCBI taxonomy): domain Bacteria; kingdom Bacillati; phylum Actinomycetota; class Actinomycetes; order Kitasatosporales; family Streptomycetaceae; genus Streptomyces; species Streptomyces sp. NPDC014733. Next base: position 206,146 of record NZ_JBIBYO010000005.1, read on the forward strand.
CTGGGCCGAGAAGGGGGCGGGCGCGGGCGAGGCCGTGCTGTGCGTGTCCATAGCTGACCTCCGGGAACGGGTTGCTCAGGTAAGCCTGAGTAGACCCGTGGCCCGGGCCCGGGTCAACCCGTTCCCGACAATCTGTCGGTAAACATGTGGTGCACGGCGCCGCCGCACCGCGCGGCCCCTGGTCAGGGCAGTGTCAGGATCTCCGCGCCGGTGTCCGTGACGACCAGCGTGTGCTCGAACTGCGCGGTCCGCCGGCGGTCCTTCGTCACGACCGTCCAGCCGTCCTCCCACATGTCGTACTCGTACGAGCCCAGCGTCAGCATCGGCTCGATGGTGAACGTCATGCCGGGCACGATGTCCGTCGTGTGGTGCGGGCTGTCGTAGTGCGGAACGATCAGTCCGGAGTGGAAGGACGTGTTGATGCCGTGCCCGGTGAAGTCCCGCACGACGCCGTAGCCGAACCGCTTGGCGTACGACTCGATGACCCGGCCGATGATGTTGATCTGCCGGCCCGGCTTCACCGCCTTGATCGCGCGGTTGAGCGCCTCCCGCGTCCGCTCCACCAGCAGCTTCGACTCCTCGTCGACCTCGCCGCACAGATAGGTGGCGTTGTTGTCGCCGTGCACGCCGTTGAGGTACGCGGTCACGTCGAGGTTGACGATGTCGCCGTCCTTGAGGACGGTCGAGTCGGGGATGCCGTGGCAGATGACCTCGTTGAGCGAGGCGCACAGCGACTTGGGGAAGCCGCGGTAGCCCAGCGTGGACGGGTAGGCGCCGTGGTCGCACATGAACTCATGAGCCACCCGGTCGAGTTCGTCGGTGGTCACGCCGGGAGCGATCAGCTTGGCGGCCTCCTCCATCGCCTGCGCGGCGATCCGGCCGGCGATCCGCATCCGCTCGATCGTTTCGGCGTCCTGGACCTCGGGGCCGTCGTACGGCGTGGGCGCGGCCTTCCCGACGTACTCGGGCCGCGGGATCGAGGCGGGGACGGGGCGGGTGGGGGAGATCTTCCCCGGGACAAGAAGCGACTGGCCAGACATGCCAGCGAGTGTATCGGCGGGCCATCGGGCAGGATGGCGGCACGGAAACGGACCACAGGAGGCGGCGATGGCGCTGTTCAAGAGGCGGACCGAGGGCAGGCCCGGAGAGTGGTTCTACTGCCTGCGGCACCAGAAGGTCGAGGAGGGCCCCGAATGCCGGGCCGCCGACCGCTTCGGACCGTACGCCACCCGCGAGGAGGCGGCGCACGCCATGGAGACGGCCCGCGAACGCAATCTGGAGTGGGAGACCGACCCCCGCTGGCACGACAGCGGCAAGAAGGACGACCCGGAATCCTGACGGACCGGCCCCGGTGAGCGGCGCGGAAAGCGGGCGCCGGGCGAAGAAGTCCTGACGAAGAAGGGCGTTCCGGCGCCCTCCCTTCCTTACCTCCGATTTCATATCGTTACTCTCCCGATTATTGACGTTACGGCTGGTAGTGGCGTTCACTTCAGCCGTTCCGAGCGGCCCACGGGGGAGATTTCGAAATGCATGTACAACCGCGCAGATTTTTCATCGGCGCATTGACTCTCTCCCTGGCCCTGCCGTTGGCCGCCTGCGGAAGTGAACAGCCGAAGACGCGGAACGACGACAACTCCATCGGATTGCTGCTGCCGGACAAAGCCGAGCGTTACGACGACTTCGACCGCCGCATCATGGCCTCGAAGATCGCCTCGCGCTGTCTGGAGTGCAAGCTCGCCTACCGGAATGCCGCGGGCGACGTGGAGACACAGCGGCGCCAGTTCGAGGAGATGGTGGACCGCGGCGTCCGCGTCATCGTCCTCGACGCGGTCGACTCCCGCGCCGCCGGCCCGTGGGTGGACGCCGCCGCGAAGAAGGGCGTCAAGGTCGTCGCCTACGACCGGCTCGCCGAGGGCGCCATCGCCGCCCATGTCTCCTACGACAACGAGAAGATCGGCGAACTGCAGGCCGAGGGCCTGCTCACCGCCCTCGGGACGCGCGCCGCCACCGCCCGGGTGCTGATGCTGAACGGCTCGCCCTCCGACCCCAACGCCGTCTCCTTCAAGAAGGGCGCCCACGCCGTCCTCGACCACAAGGTCGGCCGGATCGTCTACGAGAAGGACATTCCCGGCTGGTCCGTACCGCTGGCCCGGAAGAAGATCACCGAAGCGGTGAACACCCTCGGCCCGACCGGATTCGACGCGGTCTACGCCGCCAACGACGGAATGGCGGGCGCCGCCGCCGAGGTGTTGGAGAAGTCCGGTACGCATCTTCCGCTCGGCGGCCAGGACGCCGAACTCACCGCACTGCAAAGGCTGGTGAAGGGCGTTCAGACCTTCACCGTTTACAAGGAAGTCAGACCCGAGGCGCAAACCGCCGGGGAAATTGCCGTCGATCTGCTCCAGGGAAAGAGCATCGGATACCTGACCCCGACAACCGTCGCGAGCAAGAGCCATTCACATATTCCCGCCAAGCTCTTCAGCGCCCGCATCGTCACCCGGAAAAACATGGCGGACACCGTGATCCGCGACGGTGCGGTCCGCGCCGATCTCATCTGCACCAAGGACCTCAAGGCCGACTGCGCCGCACTCGGCATCGAATGACGGAGCCGGGTCCGGCGTCCGTCACCACCGGGGCGGCGGCGGGGACGTCAGCGCGTCGGCCAGCCGGGAGAGCCGGTCGCGGAAGCGGCGGCCCCCGCGCGCGGCGGCCGCACCGTTCTCCCCGGCGGCCGCACTGACCAGGTGCTGCACCGTCTCCAGATCGAGCGGCGAGGCGTCCGCGCCGCCCGCGTCCACCGACGGCGGCGCCGCCAGCGCCTCGTGCGCCAGCGCGTGCAGCTCGGCGTCCCCGCCGCCCAGCGCCAGCACCGTGGCGCCACCGCGCCGGGCGTCGCCGACCCGCTCCAGCAGCCCGGCGCCCGGCGCCCACGGCGAGACGACCAGCAGCGTGTCTCCGCGCCCGGCCGACGCCAGCCGCTCCGTGGAGACCGCCAGATGCGCCGGACTCCCGGCGGGCACCCGGTGCCGTACCAGCGTCGGCGCCAGCTCCGGCACCCCCGACCACGCCGCCTCGTCGTCCAGATGCGCCGCCAGATGCCACGGCTCGTACGCCTCGCCGCCCACCAGCAGCAGCCCGCCGTGCGGGGTGACCGAGGAGCGCAGCGCCCCGGCGAAGCGGCGGGTGGCCTGCAGCCACTCCGTCCCGGCCAGCACATCCCGCAGCAACGCGACTCTTACGGCATCCATGGCCCGGCATCCTCGCCCAGCCCCCGCCGCGCCGGGCCGACCCGACCGCACTTCACCCGAAAGGGGGTGCGGCCCCCGGGGCGGCCCCCTCCGCCGCCCCGGGAGCCGCCGTGCCGTCCGCGGCGGCGCCCCGCTCCGCGGCGAGATGGTCGCGCGGCGCGTCCGGGTTCCGCAGCCGGTGCAGCCGGCCCGGGACGTCACCGCCGACCAGCACCACCACCAGCAGCGTCCCGGCGAACGTCAGCCCCGCCAGCGCCCCGCCCAGCGACCGGCCCTCGGCGAGCCGCGCCCCCAGCACCGGCGCCACCGCCCCGCCCAACGCCCCCACGTTGTACGTGAACCCCAGCCCGGCGCCGCGGCCCTCCGTCGCGAAATGCCCGCCGAGATAGCGCGGCAACAGCCCGGAGACCCCGGTGCTCAGCCCCTGGAGGACGAAGAGCAGCACCCCGAGCGGCACCAGGTGATCCGCGACCGCGAACACCGGGAAGACGAACACCAGCGACACCAGCAGCGTGGACGCGTACGCCCGCCGCGCCCCGAACCGGTCCCCGGCGAACCCCGCCAGCCAGCAGCCCGCCATCGTGCCGAACCCGGCGAAGTACAGGACGTCGGCCACCTGCCCCGCGTCGTAGTGCAGCTCCGTCTTCAGATACGTCGGCAACAGCGCCTGCAACGGCCAGCTGTAGAGGAACGCGACGAACACCGTGGCGCTCAGCGAGAGATACAGCACCCAGCCACGGGCGCCGCCCAACTGCACCGCCAGCGCGACGAGGGCCACCCCGCCGACCACCGCCAACTCCGGCACCGCACCCGCGCCGACCGGGGTGAACACCCCGAACAGCGCCGCCGTCGCCACCGCCGTCACCACGGTGTTACCCACCGCCCGCAGCGGCGTCGCGAACAGCGGGCGGAACGGGCTCGGCGCGGCGGCCCGCTCCCCGACGGCCGCCCGCCACTGCTCCGTCTCCGGCAGCGACCGGCGCACCCACAGCGCCACCGCCAGCGGCGCCAGCCCCAGGTAGAACATCCAGCGCCAGCCCAGCGCCGGGACGACCCACTTGTAGCACTCGGCGGCGGCCACCGAGCCCAGCGAGAACCCGGAGATCAGAAAGGCACCGGCCCGGCTGCGGAACCGGGCCGGCCAGCTCTCCAGGACGTACGTCGCGCTCGCGCCGTACTCCCCGGCCATGCCCATGCCGATCAGCAGCCGGGCGGTGAACAGGCTGGTGTAGTCCCAGGCGAAGCCGCAGGCGAAGGTGGCGCCCGCGTACAGCGTGATCGACGCGGTCATCGCCGTCCTCCGCCCGAAGCGGTCCCCGACCGCCCCGAGCACCGCGCCGCCCAGCCACCGGGTGATGAACGCCCCCGACACCAGACCGGCCGCCGCCACCGTGTCCAGCCCGAACTCGTCGCCGATCTCGGTCAGGACGAGCGTGATGAGGACGAAGTCGAAACCGTCCAGGACATAGCCGAGCCAGGCGGCGAAGAACGCCTTCCACCGGGCGCGGCCCACCTCCCGGTACCACGGAACGGCGGCCCGGGGCGGCTGCTGAGGAGTGGGCACGGTGCCTCCAGGCGGGCCGGACGTGCACGGGCTGCGGGGATGCTGCGGGCGTCACCGCACCGGGAGCAGCCCGGCGGCGTCCAGCAGCCGGCCGACCTCGGCGACGGCCCTCCCGTCCAGCGGGAGCTGGGGCGCGGCGGTCGTGCCGTGCGCGAGGACGCCGCGCAGCGCCAGCGCCGCCTTGAACGCCCCGAGCGCCGACGAACTGCGCCCCATCTCGGCCTCCGGGCCGACGTCCACCATGGCGAACAGCGCCGCCAGCCGCTCCTGTTCGGCGGCGGCCGCCGCCCAGTCCCCGGCCCGCGCCGCGGCGTGCAGGCGGACGTACCCGGCCGGGTCGACGTTGCCGAGGCCGGGCACCACCCCGTCCGCGCCCGCCAGCAGGGCGGCGTCCACGGTGAGTTCGGAACCGGTCAGCACCGAGAAGCCGGGCGCCGGGCCGGTGCGGCGCCCGGTGCGGCCGCCCAGCGCGACCAGGAGCCGCCGCAGCCCGGCCTCGTCCCCGCTGCTGTCCTTGAGCCCGGCCAGCGTGGCGTCCGCCGCCAGCTCCCGCACCAGCGCGGCGGGCAGCTTGGTGTGGACGGCCATCGGGATGTCGTACGCGAGGAGCGGCAGGTCGACGGCGGCGCGGAGGCGGCGGAAGTGCGCGGCGATCTCGCGGGGGTGGGTGCGGGTGTAGAACGGCGCGGTGGCGACGAGGGCGTCGGCGCCGAGGCGGGCGGCGGTGGCGGCGTGCGCGAGGACGCGGGGGGTGGTGGTGTCGATGACGCCGGCGAGCACCGGGACGCGGCCGTCCGCCGCCCGGACCACGGTGTCGAGGACCTGGGCGCGCTGGGCGTCCGTGAGGTAGGCGACCTCGCCGGTCGAGCCCAGCGCGAACAGCCCGTGGACGCCGCCGTCGAGGAGGTGGTGGACGAGGCGGGTGAGCGAGGCGGTGTCGACCTCGCCGCGCGGGTCGAGCGGCGTGCAGACCGGGGGGACGACGCCGTGCAGCGGTGCGGGCAGTGCCATGGGCTCTCCAGCGGTGGTGCGGGGGCGGGCGTACCGTCCTGCGGGACATCGGACATGGGATGTCCTATGTCTGGGTCACAATAGCCAGGTGGACACGCGGTCGGTCAAGGGTGCCGCGCTCCGTACGGGGCGCGTCGCCGACCGCCGCACGGCAGAGGCGGGAGAGGGAGATTCATGGCGCGAGGCACGCTGTCCGAGGACGTCCAGGCGCAGATCAAGCAGCTCATCCTGGAGCGCAGGCTCACCCCGGGCGACCCGCTGCCCACCGAGGCCGAACTGGTCGCCCTCCTCGACGTCAGCCGCAACTCCGTCCGCGAGGCGCTCAAGGCGCTCCAGGCCATGCGGATCGTCGAGATCCGGCACGGCTTCGGCACCTACGTCGGCCCGCTCACCCTCGAACCGTTCGTCGAGGGCGTCGCCTTCCGCGCCGCCGTCCGCCACCACCAGGGCGAATCCAGCCTCTACGAACTGATGGAGGTCCGCGAGGCGCTGGAGTCCGGCCTCATCGCCACCGTCGCCCGCGATCTGCCGCCCGAGGACCTCGCCGCCCTCAAGGGGCTCGTCGACCGCATGGGGAAGGAGGCCGCCGCCGGGCAGGTCAACCGCTCCACCGACCGCGCCTTCCACCTCGCCCTCTACCGCTCTCTCGGCAATCAGTTGCTCAGCGACGTCCTCGACGCCTTCTGGGACGCGCTCCGCCGGGTCAGCGACGACCTCGCCGACGGGCCCCGGGACCCCCGGGTGACCCACCATCAGCACGCCGAGATCGTCGCCGCGCTGGAGGACGGCGACGGGGACCGCGCGGTCGAGGCGATGCACCGGCACTTCGGGGACATCCGGCGACGGTTGGCGGAGTGAGGCGGGGTGGGGGCCGGGGCCGCCGGGGTGCCCCGGGGGCGGTTTGGTTCCGGGTGGCGGTACCGGGGCGGTCGGCTCCGGGGCAGCTCCCGGGGGCGGAACCGGAGCGCGCCTGAGGGCTCCGGGGCGCGTCGCGCGCCCCCAGGGCGCCGCCCCGTCACGCACCTCCCGGACGCCGTGCCGTCAGGCGCTTCCCGAGGGCTGCCCGCCACACGCCTCCCGGACGCCGCCCCGCCGGGCCCCACGCCTGCGCAACCCGCTCCGGTTCACCAGAAGTTAACGCCCCATCAGGTCCGTCGTCGCCGACCCCTGCGACACGAATTCGGGACATCCCCGGTCTCTTGACGCTCTGTGGGGGGCTCCTTATGGTCACCGCAGGACGAGGGACGTCCTACGTCCGGCCGATGGGGGTGCCCCGTGGCATACGAGACGTCGGTGCCGTACCGCGCCGGGGACGACGGCTACGCCGCTTTCCGGATCCCCGCCGTCGTCCGTGCCCGCTCCGGTGACCTCCTCGCCTTCGCCGAGGCGCGCCGCCACTCCGCCGCCGAGACCGGCACCATCCACCTCGTCCTCAAACGCTCCGCCGACGGCGGCCGTACCCGGGGCCCGCTCCAGGTCGTCGCCCGCAACCAGGCGCCCGCCGTCTCCGGCCGCCCGCCGCCTACGGCGACCTCGGCCGCGCCGGCCCCGCCACCGTCGGACTCCTGCACGAGACCGGCGACTTCAGCGCCTACACCACGCTCACCTTCCGCCGCATCCCCGTGGAGGAGCTGCTGTGATCCACCGCCCCCTGCGCCGCAGAACGGTCCTCGGCACGGCAGCCGCCGCGGCCACCGCCACCCTCGCCGGCTGCTCCGGCGCCGCCGACCGGCCCGCCGCACCCCGCCGCCGCAAGAAGGGCGAGAAGATCCACCTCAGTTTCTGGTCCTGGGTCCCCGGCATCGACAAACCCGTCGACCTCTGGAACCGCACCCACCCCGACGTCCACGTCACCGTCGAAAAGGTCTCCGCGGTCAACGGTCAGCAGTACGCCAAGATGCATGCGGCCATCAAAGCCGGAAATCCACCGGATCTCGCCCAGATCGAATACCCCGTCATCCCCAGCTTCCTGCTCGACAACGGGCTCTACGACCTCGCCACGCTCGGCGCCGCCCGGCACCGGAAGCGTTTCGTCGGCTGGCAGTGGCAACAATCCGTCTTCGGCGACGGCATCTATGCCATTCCCCAGGCATCGGGCCCGATGGGCCTTTTCTACCGGCACGATCTCTTTCGGAAATGGGGCCTGGCGCCCCCGGAAACCTGGGACGCGTACGAGGCGGCCGCCGCCGTCATCCGTGAGAAAGGCGCCTGGATCGACACCTTCGCGCCCACCAACGGCAACCGCTTCGCCGGTCTCGCCTGGCAGGCGGGCGCCGCCTGGTACTCCGCCCGCGGCGAGACCTGGACCGTCCACCTCGACGATGCCCCCACCCGCCGCGTCGCCGACTACTGGGAGTCCCTCGTCAAAAGGAAACTCGTCAAGACGATCCCGGACCGCCAGAACGCCTGGTACAAGGACATCCAAACCGGCGCCGTACCCGCCTGGATCGGCGCCAGCTGGGGAGACGCACTGCTCGCCGGAAATGCCCCCGCCACCGCCGGGAAATGGCGGGTGGCGCCCCTTCCCCAATGGAAGAAAGGCGCCGACGCACAGGCGAATTGGGGCGGCTCCACCACCGCCGTCCTCGCCGGCGCCTCCTATCCCGAGGACGCCCTCGACTTCGCGCTCTGGCTCAACACCGACCCGCGATCCGTCGCCCTCCTCATCGACGGCGGATACGGATTCCCCGGCGCGGTGAAGGGCTATGCCACCACCGATCTCGACGTCGACCGTGCCTTCTTCGGCGGCCAGGAATACAGCAAGGTCTTCGCCGACGCCGGAGCCCATGTCGACACCGCCTGGAAATGGGGCCCCGGCGTCGACACCCTCTACCAGCGCCTCGGCGACGCGTTCACCCGCGCCCTCGCCGACGGCACCCCGTTCCGCGCCGTCCTCGCCGACGTCCGGCGCGCCACCGTCACCGACCTGAGGAACAAGGGCCTCGACGCGGTGAGCGGCGCATGAGCCACACCGCCCTCACCCGCCCGCGAGCCCCCGGCGCGCGCGTCCGCCCCGCACGCCCCCCGCGCGGCCGCCGCCCGGGCCGGGCCCGGACCCGCCACGCCCGCGCCGCCACCGTCCTTCTCCTGCCCTTCCTCGCCCTCTTCGTCCTCTGCTTCCTCGCCCCGCTCGGGTACGCGGTGTACCAGAGCGTCCACCGCACCCACCGCACCGGACCGCTGGGCCTCGGCGGCCACCCGACCGAGACGTTCGCCGGGCTCGACAACTACGCCCAGGCCCTCGGCGACCCCACCTTCCTCGCCGGATTCGGCCGCGTCCTGCTCTTCGGCGCCGTCCAGATCCCCCTGATGATCGTCCTCGCCACCGCCCTCGCCCTCCTCCTGGAGAGCGCGAGCGCCCGCGGCGTCCCCTTCTTCCGGACCGCCTTCTTCCTCCCGTACGGCGTCCCCGGCGTCATCGCCTCGCTGCTGTGGGGCTTCCTCTACGTCCCCGGCATCAGCCCGCTCGTCGAGATCGCCGGACAGCTGGGCGTACACGTCGACTTCCTCGCCCGCGACACCGTCCTGTGGTCCCTCGCCAACATCGTGACCTGGCAGTTCACCGGCTACAACATGCTCGTCCTGATCGCCCAGCTCAAGGCCGTACCGCCGGAGCTGTACGAAGCCGCCCGCATCGACGGCGCCAACGCCTGGCGCCTCGCCCGGCACATCAAGATCCCGCTGATCCGTCCCGCGCTCGTCCTCACCGGCGTCTTCAGCATCATCGGCACCCTGCAACTCTTCGCCGAACCGATGGTCCTGCGCCCCCTCGCCTCCGCCATCGACTCCGGCTACACCCCCAACCTGCACGCCTACAGCGAGGCGTTCACCGGGAACAACCCGCACCTCGCCGCCGCCGAGGCGGTGCTGCTCGCCCTCGTCGCCTGCGTCCTCTCCTTCGGCTTCCTGCGGCTGACCGCCGGGCGCGGAACGGACCGCGGATGACCACCCCGCCGCTGCGCCACCGCATCCTGACCGCTTCCCTCCTCACCGTCGCCGCCCTCTACTTCCTCACCCCCGTCTACTGGCTCGCCGTCTCCGCCACCAAGAACACCGCCGACCTCTTCGGCACCTTCGGCTTCTGGTTCGCCCACCCGCACCCGCTCGACCGCCTCGGCGCCGTCCTCACCTACGACCACGGCGTCTACCTCCGCTGGTTCGCCAACTCCCTGCTCTACGCCGGGATCGGCGCCACCGCCGCCACGCTGCTGGCCGCCGCCGCGGGCTTCGCCCTCGCCAAGTACCCCTTCCGCGGCCGCGAGACGGTCTTCCGGGTGGTCCTCGCCGGGGTCCTGCTCCCCGGCACCGCCCTCGCCCTCCCGCTGTACTTCCTCTTCAGCGACCTGGGCCTGGCCGACACCTACTGGGCGGTCCTGCTGCCCGGCACGGTCAGCCCGTTCGGCGTCTACCTCTGCCGGATCTACGCCACCGCCGCCGTCCCGGACGCGCTCCTGGAGGCGGCGCGGATCGACGGCGCGGGCGAGACCCGGATCTTCGCCACGCTCGGGCTGCGGCTGATGACGCCCGCCCTCGTCACCGTCTTCCTCTTCCAGTTCGTACACATCTGGAACAACTACTTCCTGCCGCTGGTCATGCTCTCCGACTCGCGGCTCTACCCCGTCCAGCTCGGCCTCACCACCTGGACCGGCTACGCCGACCGCCATCCCGTCCTCTACCAGTACACGGTCGGCGGCGCGCTGCTCTCCGTCATCCCGCTGATGATCCTGATGACCTTCCTCCAGCGGTACTGGCGTACGGGGCTGGCCGACGGCGGTCTCAAGGCGTGACGGCGGACCCGAAGCGTGACGGCGGGCGGGCGTCCCGGCGCGGGGACGTACGCGGCGGGGCGTGGCGCGGCGCCCCGGACCAAGATCGAAAGGCCCGTCCACAGCATGATCCGCGGTCCCGCCGGCCGTGGCACCATCACTGCCATGACTACCGCTGACCAGAACCCCGCCGCCGACCCCGCCCTCTCCGAGAACGTCGCGACCCGCGCCAAGGCCGCCCTCAAGCGCGACCCGTGGGACCTGCCCGACGTCTCCGGTCTCACCGTCGGCGTCCTCGGCGGCACCGGCGACCAGGGCCGCGGCCTCGCCTACCGCCTCGCCAAGGCCGGGCAGAAGGTGATCATCGGCTCCCGCGCCGCCGACCGCGCGCAGAGCGCCGCCGCCGAACTCGGCCACGGCGTCGAGGGCGCCGACAACGCCGAGTGCGCCCGCCGCAGCGACATCGTCATCGTCGCGGTGCCTTGGGACGGCCACGCCAAGACCCTCGAATCCCTCCGCGAGGAGCTGACCGGCAAGCTGGTCATCGACTGCGTCAACCCCCTCGGCTTCGACAAGAAGGGCGCCTACGCCCTCAAGCCCGAGGAGGGCAGCGCCGCCGAACAGGCCGCCGCGCTGCTGCCGGACTCCCGCGTCACCGCCGCCTTCCACCACCTCTCCGCCGTCCTCCTCCAGGACCCGGAGACCCACGAGATCGACACCGACGTGATGGTCCTCGGCGAGTCCCGCGCCGACACCGACCTCGTCCAGGCCCTGGCCGGCCGCATCCCCGGTATGCGCGGCGTCTTCGCCGGCCGCCTGCGCAACGCCCACCAGGTCGAATCCCTCGTCGCCAACCTGATCTCCGTCAACCGCCGGTACAAGGCCCACGCGGGGGTGCGCCTCACCGACGTGTGAGCCGCCCACGGGGAACCGCCCGGCGGGACGGCGCGGCCGCTGCCGGGCGGGCCGCCCCCGACCCCCGCCGGGCCCCCGGAACCCATGGGGGACACTGGGAGGGACCACACCATTCCCGACAGGAGCCGACCGCCATGCCCTCCGTTCCCTCGTCCCGCCCGGCACCCCGACTGGCCGTCTTCGCCGTCGTGGTCTGCGTCCTCGCCGTGGCGGCCGCCGTCGTCTCGTTCGTCCAGGGCAGCCTGCTCGGCATCGTCTGGATCCTGATGGCCGGCATCTCCAGCAACATGGCGTGGTTCTACGCCCGCCGCGACCGGATGACCCGGGCGGCGGAGGGGGAGGCGGCGCCGACGGCGTGACGCCCGGCCCCCGCCCGTCCCCCTACCGCACCGGAACCTGCGGTTCGCCCTGCCAGAAGCGGAAGAATTCCTGGCCCCAGTAGGAGTCCCAGCGGGTGACGCCCAAGGTGTCGAGGACCGTGTCCACGAGCTGGAAGAAGACGTGGTTGATCTCCGGGACCCACAGCAGGCCGAAGACCGCCAGCAGGCCGAACGGGGCGAACGGCTCCACCTGGCGGCGCAGGCCGGGGGAGAGCCACGGTTCGAGGACGCCGTAGCCGTCCAGGCCCGGGACGGGGAGGAAGTTGAGGATCGCCGCCGTCACCTGGAGCAGGGCCAGGAACGCCAGGGCGTAGCGGAACGTGTCGGGGACACCGTCCAGGGCGTGCAGCCAGAAGGGGGCGGTGACGACGGCGGCGAAGAGGATGTTGGTCAGCGGACCGGCGGCGGAGACCAGGCTGTGGCGCCAGCGGCCCCGGATGTGGCCCCGTTCGATGAAGACCGCGCCGCCGGGCAGCCCGATCCCGCCCATGATCACGAAGATCACCGGCAGCACGATGCTCAGCAGGGCATGGGTGTACTTGAGCGGGTTCAGCGTCAGATAGCCCTTGGCGCCCACCGAGGTGTCGCCGCTGTGCAGCGCCGTCCTGGCGTGCGCGTACTCGTGGAGGCAGAGCGAGACCACCCAGCCGGAGACGATGAACAGGAACACCGCGAAACCGGTGCTCGCGGCGAGCTGCCCGCTCCAGACGGCCCACCCCGAGACCGCCATCACGGCGACGAGTGAGAGAAAGACCGGGCTGATGCGGCGCTCGGCGGGCCGTACGGCGGTGGTCATCGTGCGGGGCTCCCAGGTGCGGACGGCGGTGGACGGTGCGTACGCGGTGGGGCCGGGCCGCACGGTCCGGGTGACGGTAGCCCCGACCGTATCGGCGGCGGGGTGGTCCGCGCACGGGGCCGGGGGAACCGGCGCGCGGGGCGCGCGCCGCCGTGCGTGCGCCGCGCACGGGGCGGCCCCGGGCGCCGCCCGTGCCCCGGCGCCGGGGCACGCCGCCCGCGCCCCGGCACGGATTCCGGTGGTGGTGGGGCGGGCGCCCGGGAGAAGGTGGGGCGGGCCCGTTCCGGGGGGCGGCGGGCCGTACGGGGAGGAAGGGGGAGGAACGTGACCGACAATGTTCGGGTGCGGTACGGAATTCTGGGCACGACGCAGGCACTGAGGGCGGACGGGACGGCCGTGCCCCTGGGGGGCGCACGGTTGCGCGCGCTGCTGACGGCGCTCGCGCTGCGGCCCGGCCGGGCGCTGCCCACCGACGCGCTGATCGCGGACATCTGGGGGATGGACCCGCCGGCGGACGCGAACGGCGCGCTCCAGGCGCTGGTCGGACGGTTGCGGCGGGCGCTGGGGCACACGGCCGTCGCCTCGTCCGACGGCGCCTACCGGCTCTGTGCGGAGCCCGACGCGGTGGACCTGCCGCGGTTCGAGAGGCTGACCGCGGACGGTGCCGCGGCGCTCACCGGCGGCGATCCGCACCGTGCCGCCGCGGTGCTGGACGAGGCGCTGGGGCTGTGGCGGGGCCCCGCCCTCGCCGACCTCCCGGCGGCCCGTACGGACGCGGTCCGGGCCGAGCGGCGGCGGCTGGACGCCCGCCGGGTGCGGTGCGCCGCGGATCTCGCCCTCGGACGGGCCGAGGAGGCACTGCCGGGACTGGACGCGCTCTGCCGGGAGCATCCGCTGGACGAGCCGTTGCAGACGCTGCGGCTGCGGGCGCTGCGCGCCGCCGGCCGCACCGCCCAGGCGCTCGCCGCCTACGAGGAGATCCGCCGGGACATCGCCGACCGGCTCGGCGCGGACCCGGGACCGGAACTCCGGGAGCTGCACGGGGAGTTGCTGAGACCTGGCGGGACGGCGGGGACGGCCGGGACGGTTGTGCCCACCGGGACGGCGGGGACGGCTGCGCCCGCCGGGGCCGCCGCGCCCGCGGAACCCGCCGGGGCCACCGGGCCCGCGGAGTCCGCCGTACCCGCTGGCCCCGCACCGTCCGCCCACCCGCACCCGGCGCCCTCCGCTCCTCCCGCCACTCCGCCCCCCGGCAACCTCCGGGCCCGCCGGACCTCCTTCGTCGGCCGGGACGGCGAGCTGGCCGGGCTGCGTGCCGATCTCGCCGCGCACCGGCTGGTCACGCTGCTGGGGCCCGGTGGCGCGGGCAAGACGCGGCTGTCGCAGGAGGGGGCGGAGGCGGCCGCGGCGGGGGCGCCGGGGGCCTGGCCGCAGGGCGTGTGGCTGGTGGAGCTGGCGCCGGTCGACGATCCGGCGACGGTGCCGGAGGCCGTACTCACCGCCCTCGGCGCCCGCGAGACGGTGGTCCGCGGCTCCGCCGCCGAGGGGCTGCGCGCCGCCACCGACCCCACGGCCCTCGACCCGCTCGGCCGCCTCGCCGAGCTCTGCGCCGACCACCGGATGCTGCTGATCCTCGACAACTGCGAACACGTCGTCGGCGCCGCCGCCGCGCTGGCCGAGCGGCTGCTGACCGACTGTCCGGGCGTGACGCTCCTGGCGACGAGCCGGGAGCCGCTGGCCGTCCCCGGCGAGGTGCTGCGCCCGGTGGAGCCGCTGCCGGACCCGGTGGCGCTGCGACTCCTCGCCGACCGGGGCGCCGCCGCCCGGCCCGGCTTCCGCGCCGACGACGACCCGGCCGCCTGCGCCGAGATCTGCCGCCGCCTCGACGGGCTGCCGCTCGCCGTCGAACTGGCCGCCGCCCGGCTGCGGATGCTCTCCCCGCGGCAGCTCGCCGACCGCCTCGACGACCGCTTCCGGCTGCTGACCAGCGGCAGCCGCACCGCACTGCCCCGCCAGCAGACGCTGCGCGCCGTCGTCGACTGGTCCTGGGACCTCCTCGACGCGCCCGAACGCGCCGTGCTGCGGCGGCTGTCCGTCTTCGCCGGGGGCTGGGACCCGGAGCTGGCCGAAGAGGTCTGCGCGGGCGACGGCGTCGACCGGCGGGAGGTGGCCGCCGTCCTCGGCTCGCTGATCGACAAGTCGCTGGTGGTCGCCGCCCCCGTGGCCGATGGCCGGATGCGCCACCGCCTCCTGGAGACGGTCGCCGAGTACGCGGGCGAGCGGCTGGACGAGGCGGGCGAACGCGCCGCCGCCGAACGCCGTCACCTCGTCGCCCACCGCGAACTGGCCCGCACCGCCGACCCGTTGCTGCGCGGCCCCGGCCAGCGGGCCTGGCTGGAGCGGCTGGAGCTGGAGCACGACAACCTGCGGACCGCGCTGCGCCGCGCCGTCGCCGCGTCCGACGAACACGAGGCGCTCTGCCTGGTGCTGTCGCTCCAGTGGTTCTGGGGTCTGCGCGACCACCGGGCGGACGCCTGTACGTGGTCGCGGGCGGCGGGCGCGCTGGGCCCCAACCCCTTCCTGCCGCCCGTCACACCCGCGCCGGAACTGTACGACCGGCCGATCGACGCGCCGCCGCCGATGAGCGCGGAACAGCTGGTGGAGGCGCGCCGTCAGGTGCGGCTGGTGGAGCTGTCGTCCGCGGAGTCGTATGCGGAGATCTTCGCCGGCCGGGAGCGGAAGGCGGAGATGGCCGGGATCCTCACCGCGTACCGCGGGGGCGTGCCGCAGACCTGCCGGGTGCCGGGCGTGTTCTGGTTCTACCCGGTGCTGCTCTCCGGGGGCCAGGAGGACCTGGTCGCCCTCGTCGATCAGGGCGTGGCCGCCTGCCGGGCGCTGGGCTATGACTGGGAGCTGGCGTACGTCCTCCAACTGCGCGCGAAGATCCTCAACGACCGGCCCGGCGGCCTGGAGCAGGCGGCCCGGGACGCCGACGAGTCGCTGCGGCTGTTCCTGGAGATCGGCGACGACTGGGGCGTCGCCGAGGCGATGGCGGGGCGCGGCGAGGCCCGGGAGGGGCGCGGCCGGTACGCGCTCGCCGCCGACGACTACCGCGCGGCGATGCGGTACGCCGGTGACCTGGGCGCCTACGGCCAGACGCTGATCCTGCGGACCCGGCTGGGCGGGGTGCTCATCGAGGACGGGCGGGAGGCGGAGGGGGAGCGGCTGCTGCGCGAGGTGCTGGCGGGGACCGAGGATCTGGCCGCCGGACGGGACGCGCTGCCGTTCGCCCGGCTGACGCTGGCGATGCATCTGCTGGTGACGGGGCGGCTGGAGGGGGCGCGTGAGCAACTGCTGCTGGTCCGCGCGGAGTCGCTGACCTGGGGGCCGGACCTGTTCGCCGGGATGGTGGACGCGGCGCTGGTCACCGTGGACGCCGAGGCGGGCGGCTCCGACGGGCTGCTGGAGCGGCTGCGGTCGGCCGTCGCCAAGATGGGGGGCGAGCTGACCCGGCTGGTCGCCCCGGACCTGCCGGTGACCCAACTGCTCACCGGCGCACGGGTGCTGATCGCGGTGCGCGGCGCGGCGGCCGGCCGGGACGCGGCGCGGCTGGTGGGGGCGTACGACGCACTGTGGTCGCCGGGGCACGCCCCGCCGCGCGCCGTCCGGTATCTCAGGGGGACGGCGGAGGCGGCGGTCCGCGCGGCGGTCGGCGACGCGGCGTACACCCGGTGGCACGCCGAAGGCGGCGGCCTCTCCTTGGAGCAGGCCACCGCCCTCATCTGACGCGAGCCGGGCGAAGGACTCCCGGGGCGGACGGCCACCGGGCGCGTCAGGTCCGCTCCCCGGCCGACGACGGAACGCGTCCGCCGCCGGTGCGGGCACCTGTCCGTGACGATCAGGTCTTGGTACGGAACTTCTTGACCGCCAGCGGCATGGTGACCGCCGTGATGACCGCCGCCCAGCCGAGCGTGATCAGCGCGGGATGGGCGACCGCGCCGTGCCCGTTGATCAGGGCGCGGGCGGCGTCGGCGAGGTTGGAGAGCGGGTTGACCTTGGTGAAGCCCTCCAGCCAGCCGGGCATCGACGCGGTCGGCGCGAAGATCGACGAGCCGAACTGCAGCGGCATCAGGACGATCATCGCCAGCCCCTGCACCGCCTGCGGCGTCTTCACCGACAGGCCCAGCAGGATGAAGATCCACATCAGGGCGGCGCCGAACACCGTCGACAGGGCGACCGAGGCGAGGAACGGCAGGAAGCCGCCGTTGATCTCCAGGCCCAGCAGGAAGCCCATGACCAGCAGGATCGTGGTGGCGATCAGCATCCGCCCGATCTCGACGACGATCTTGGCGATCAGTACCGACGAACGGGCTATCGGCATGGTCCGGAAGCGGTCCATGACGCCCTTGCGGAAGTCCTCGTTGACGCCGGTTCCCACCGCCATGGCGATGTTCATGCCCATCATCGCCATCATGCCGGGCACCAGGTACTGCACGTACTCCTGCTGGTGGCCCTTGCCGGCGATGGCGCCGCCGAAGACGTAGACGAACAGCAGGATGAAGATGATCGGCATCAGCAGGACGTCGAACATCGACTCGGGATCCTGCTTGATCTGGAGGGCGTTGCGCCGCGCCAGCGCGACGATGTGGCGCAGGTTGGCCCGCAGCCCGATCCGGCCCTCGTCGGCGCCCGGCTTCGTCGCCGGCGGTGTCAGTGTCGCGGCACTCATGCCGGTACCTCCGCGTGCTGCTGGTCGCTCTCGCGTGCGTCGTCGGCCGGTGCTTCCGAGGACTTCTGGCCGGTGAGGGCGAGGAACACCTCGTCCAGGCTGGGCAGATGGGTGCTGATCCCGGCGAGGGCGATGCCCCGCGTCCCGAGCAGACCGATCACCGCGGTCAGCTGCTCGTCGCTGATGATGGGGACGTTGACGACGCCTTCGGCGGGGTCGGGTGTCGCCCCGCCGAGGCCGTCGAGCCCGGCGCCCGCCAGGGCCGCGGCCACCGTGTCCAGGGCGGTGGGGTCGGCGGGCCGGATCTGCAGGGTGCGGCCGCCGACCTTGGCCTTCAGCTCGTCGACGAGGCCCTCGGCGATCACCCGGCCGCGGTCGATGACCGTCAGCTCGCTCGCCAGCTGCTCGGCCTCCTCCATGTACTGCGTGGTCAGCAGCACGGTGGCGCCCTCGCGGACCATCCGCTGCACCTCGGTCCACACCTCGTTGCGGGTGCGCGGGTCGAGTCCCGTCGTCGGCTCGTCCAGGTAGAGGACGGCGGGCTGCCCGATCATGGAGGCGGCGAGGTCGAGGCGGCGGCGCATACCGCCGGAGTACTTCGCGGCCGGACGCTTGGCGGCTTCGGTGAGCGAGAACCGCTCCAGCATCTCGTCGGCGCGGCGCCGGGCGTCCTTGCGGGACAGGTCGAGCAGCCGGCCGATCATGTAGAGGTTCTCGTAGCCGGAGAGCTTCTCGTCGACCGAGGCGTACTGGCCGGTCAGGCCGATGGTGCGGCGCAGCGCGCGCGGCTGGCGCACCACGTCGTACCCGGCGACCACGGCGCTCCCGGCGTCCGGGACGAGCAGCGTGGACAGGCAGCGGACGAGCGTGGTCTTGCCGGCGCCGTTCGGTCCGAGTACGCCGAGCACGGTGCCTTCGCGCACGTCCAGGTCCACCCCGTCGACGGCTTTCACCTCGCCGAAGTGCTTGACCAGACCGCGCACCTCCACGGCGTTGCCGCCCCGGGGGGTCTTCGTCTGTCGTGTCATGTCCCCCACGGTGCCGGGCCCCGCCGACACCGCACCGACATCCCGCCGACACCGGTCGGGCCACGGCCACGGACCGCCGACACGGGGCCGGTACGCGCACGTACCGGCCCCGGTCGCCCTGCCTAGTGGAAGGTGTGCCGCTCCTCCGGGAACGTCCCGGCGACGACCTCCTCGGCGAACTCCTTCGCCGCGCCGCCCAGCAGCTCCCGCAGGGCGAGGTACTGCTTGACGAACTTCGGCACCCGGCCGGCGGTCATCCCGGCCATGTCCGTCCACACCAGCACCTGCGCATCGCACTCCGCGCCGGCGCCGATGCCGACGGTCGGGATGTGCAGCGATCGCGTGACCTCGGCGGCCAGCTCCGCCGGGACCGCCTCCAGGACCACCGCGAAGGCGCCCGCGTCCTGCACCGCCTTGGCGTCCCGCAGCAACTGCTGCGCCGCCTCCTCACCGCGGCCCTGGACCGGGTAGCCGCCGAACGCGTGGACCGACTGCGGGGTCAGCCCGATGTGCGCCATGACGGGGATCCCGGCGGACACCAGCAGCTCCACCTGGTGCGCGGAGCGCTCCCCGCCCTCCAGCTTCACGGCCCCGGCGCCGGTCTCCTTGACCAGCCGGGTGGCGTTGCGGAGCGCCTGGACGGGACCCTCCTGGTACGCGCCGAACGGCAGGTCGGCGACGATCAGGGCCCGGTCGGTGCCGCGGACGACGGCGGCGGACAGCAGGGCGATCTCGTCCATCGTGACCGGCACGGTCGTCTCGTAGCCGAGGTGGCAGTTGCCCATCGAGTCGCCGACCAGGAGGACGGGGATCCCGGCCTCGTCGAAGACCGAGGCGGTCATCGCGTCGTAGGCGGTCAGCATCGGCCATTTCTCCCCGCGCCGCTTGGCGGCGGCGATGTCACGGACGGTGACCCGGCGGGAGCGGGTGCCGCCGTAGAGGGTCTTGCCGGGCTCGGCGGGCGGCGGCGCCGAGGGCTCCGCGGACGGTTTCCGGGCAGGCGAAAGCTGCGTCATGGTGACGGCTCCTGTTCTCATCTCGAAGCGCCCTGACGGCGTCTCCGGACTCCCCTCCATGCTGGCACGCGCCGCCGGGACGGGGAAGGGGGAGTCGTGCCGGCGGGGCCGGGCCGCCGGCACGGCGTACCCGCGGCGCTCCGGCCGTACACCGATACGGAACGGTCCCGTATCGAAAGGCGGTACGCTGGCGGGCATGGCCAACTCCCCGATCCGCTCCGGCGGCCCGAGCCCCGGCCGCGTCGACGCGGCCGTGCACCGCCGCCGCTGGGTGATCCTCTCCGTGCTCATGCTGAGCCTGCTGATCGTGGTGCTCGACAACTCCATCCTCAACGTCGCGATGAAGACCATCGCCACCCCCGCACCCACCGGTCTGGGCGCCACCCAGAGCGAGCTGGAGTGGGCGATCAACGCCTACACGCTGGTCTTCGCCGGGCTGCTGTTCACCGCGGGCCTGCTCGGCGACCGCCTCGGCCGCAAGAAGGTCCTGCTGTTCGGGCTGGCGGTGTTCGGCGCCGGATCGGTGCTCGCCGCGTTCGCCGCCTCACCCGTCGAGCTGATCACCTTCCGCGCGCTGATGGGCCTGGGCGGCGCCTTCGTGATGCCCGCGACCCTCGCCATCCTGATGAACGTCTTCGAGCGCGAGGAGCAGCCCAAGGCGATCGGCATCTGGGCGGGCGGGGTGGGCCTGGCCATCGCCATCGGCCCGATCGCCGGCGGACTGCTGCTCGACCACTTCTGGTGGGGCTCGGTCTTCCTGATCAACGTTCCGATCGTGCTGATCGCGCTGGTCGCGATGGTCTTCCTGGTGCCCGACTCCCGCGACCCGGCGCCCGGCCGCCTCGACCCGGTCGGCGTCGCGCTCTCCGTCGTCGGCCTGGTCCTGCTGGTCTACGGCATCATCAAGGGCGGTCAGCTCGCCGACTTCACCGACCCCGAGGTCGTCGGCACCGTCCTCGGCGGCGTCGCCGTCCTCGCGCTCTTCGTCCTCCAGCAGAAGCGCAGCGACCACCCGTCCATCGACATCGGCTACTTCCGCAACCCGGCCTTCTCCGCCGCCGTCGGCGCCATAGCGCTGGTCTTCTTCGCGCTGATGGGCGTCACCTTCTTCATCGTCTTCTACGTGCAGAGCGTGCGCGGCCACACCCCGCTGGAGTCGGGGCTGCTGATCCTGCCGCTGGCCGCGGCACAGATGATCTTCGCGCCGCGCGCCCGGCACGTCGTCGACCGCTTCGGCGCCCGCGCGGTGTGCACCGCCGGGATGCTGAGCGTCGCCGTCACCATGGCCGGGATGCTGGTGCTCGGCACCGACACCCCGATGTGGGTGATGGAGGTGCTGTTCTTCCTCCAGGGCACCGGCATGGCGCACATCATGCCGCCGGTCACCGTCTCGATCATGCAGGCGCTGCCCCGCGAGAAGGCCGGCTCCGGCTCGGCGCTCAACAACACCTTCCGGCAGGTCGGCGGCACCCTCGGCGTCGCGGTCCTCGGCTCGGTGCTCTCCACGGCCTACCGCGACGGGATCAAGGCCACCCTCGACGCCGTCCCCGGGCTCCCCGGACCGGCGCGGCACGCCGCCGGCGAGTCCATCGAGGCCACCCTCGGCGTCGCCGCCCGGCTGGGCCCCGCCGGACGGCCCCTGGTCGCCGCCGCGCAGGACGCCTTCGTCCACGCCATGCACCTCACCGCGCTCGTCTCGTCCGGCATCGCACTCTTCGGCGCCGCGGTGGTCGCGGTCTTCCTGCCCGGCCGTCCGGCGCCCGCCGTGCCCGTCGCCGCCCCGCGCCCCGACGAGACCGAACGGGCCCCGCGATGACCGGCCCCGGACCGTCCGCCCCGGAGCCGGCCGGGGACGGGCGCCGCGGCCGTCCCCGCTCCGCCGCGGCGGACACCGCCATCATCGAGGCGGTGCTGCGCCTGATCGAGGAGGGCGCCTCCATCGGCGACCTGTCCATGGAGGGCATCGCGCGCGCCGCCGGCGTCGGCAAGGCCACCGTCTACCGCCGCTGGTCCGGCAAGAACGCCCTGCTCCTGGACGTCATCCGCTCCCTGGACGACGACCTCCCCCCGGCGCGCGGCGCCTCCGTCCGCGACGACCTCGTCGCCATGCTGGAGCATCTGCGCCACCGTGGCCTGGTCAAACGCCACTCCGCGGTCTTCCGCACCGTCCTCACCCACGTCCAGGCGCAGCCCGACGTCTGGCGCGAGTACCACGACACGGTCATACGGGCCCGCCGCGAGGCGATGCACGCCGTGCTGCGGCGCGGGATCGACCGGGGCGAGATCCGCGCCGACCGCGAGGTGGGCGTGCTCGCCGATCTCTTCGTCGGCCCGATGCTGGCGCGCGCCCTCCTCGACGAGCGTCAGGCGCTGCCCGAAGGGCTCGCCGAGCAGATCGTCGACACGGTGCTGGAGGGGGTGCGCCCGCGCCCCTGACGCACGGCGCCCGGACTGCGCGGGGGGCGCCCGGCGGCGTGCCGCGCGCCGGGGCGGACGGACGCATGTGCCCGTTCTGTCACAGGATGCGGTACGGCACCCGCGGCCGGAACTTTCCGCCGTGGGCACCTCGTCACTACGGGTGGAATGGCACCGCCCCACGATCACCTAGGGTCGGTGGGCGGAGTCGAGGCCGCGGCGGAACAGAGCAGTGAGGGAAGCGGAATGGCGCAGGCGTACATGACGGAGCCGGAGCAGGGGCCCGGCCCTGAACAGACCGGTTCCCGGGCCGAGCGTCTGCGCAGGTGGTGGCAGCCGGAGCGGATGTGGCGGCGCGGCATCGTCCTCGCGGTGCTGGCCGTGGCGCTCGGTCTGCTGATGCTGCTGCACGCCAAGGTCCCCAACACCGTGGGCAACCTCGGCAGCCTGCTGGAGACGTTCCTGCCGTGGGTCGGACTGGCCGTCCCGCTGCTGCTCGTGCTGGCGGTGGTGCGCCGCTCGGCGACCGCGCTGATCGCGCTGGTGCTGCCGGTCTTCGCCTGGGTCAACCTCTTCGGCGGCCAGCTCATCGGCAAGGCGGGCACCGGCGGCGACCTGACGTTCCTCACCCACAACGTCGACGCCGGCAACCCGGACCCCGCGGGCACCGCCCGCGACCTCGTCGCCGCCGACGCGGACGTCGTCGCCCTGGAGGAGGTCACCGCCCAGGCGCTGCCCGCCTACAAGAAGGGCCTCGCGGCGGCGTACCCGTACCACGCGGTCAAGGGCACCGTCGGCCTCTGGAGCAAGCGGCCGCTGTCCGACGCGTCGGCGGTGCCGATCAAGATGGGCTGGACGCGCGCGCTGCGCGCCACGCTGACCGCGCCGGACGGCGAGAAGATCGCGGTGTACGTCGCGCACCTGCCCTCGGTACGGGTCAAGGTCAAGGCGGGCTTCACCGCCAGCCAGCGCGACGACAGCGCCGCCGCGCTCGGCAAGGCCGTCTCGCAGGAGCCGCTGCACCGCGTGGTCCTCCTCGGCGACCTCAACGGCACGATGAACGACCGCTCGCTGGCGCCGGTCACCTCCCAGATGCGGTCGGCGCAGGGCGCGGCGGGCGACGGTTTCGGCTTCACCTGGCCGCAGTCGTTCCCGATGGCCCGGATCGACCAGATCATGACCCGGAACCTGGAGCCGGTGGCTGCCTGGACGCTGCCCGCCACCGGCAGCGACCACCTCCCGATCGCCGCCTCGATCAACCTCGACGGCGGCTCCTGACCCCAGCGGCCACCGGGCGGGCGGAACGGCGACGTTCCGCCCGCTCCGGCATGTCCGGGGCCGTACGGGAGCCGGACCCGCGGGGCGCCCGCCGGCCCGTACGCGACGGCCCCGCCCGCGCACCGCGCCCCCGTGGGAGACGGGTCCCGCCCACCGCACCGTGCGCGACGCCACACCCCGGGGTCACACCGCCGTCACCCCCCGGAATTCCGGACCTGCCAGACTTTGTTCCGTCCCCGAACTTATGACGGTGCCACCGAGGCGATCCGGCGGCGTGGCCCGCCCGGACACCCGTGCCCGTCGCCCGCCCGCGTCCCGCTCCGAAAGGTCTCCCATGCCCTTGGCTCTGCTCGCGCTCGCGATCTCGGCCTTCGGAATAGGCACCACAGAATTCGTGATGATGGGCCTGCTGCCCAACGTCGCGGACGATCTGGGCACCTCCGTGCCCACCGCCGGCCACCTCGTCTCCGCCTACGCGCTCGGCGTCGTCATCGGCGCGCCGCTGCTGACCGCGCTCGGCTCCCGCGTCCCCCGCAAGCCGATGCTGGTGGCGCTGATGGCGCTCTTCACCGCCGGCAACCTCGCCTCCGCCCTCGCCCCCGACTTCCCACTGCTGATCGCCGGGCGGCTGCTGGCGGGGCTGCCGCACGGCGCGTTCTTCGGCATCGGCGCGGTGGTCGCCGCCCGGCTGGTGCGCGAGGGGCGGCAGGCGCGCGCCGTCGCCACGATGTTCCTCGGCCTGACCGTCGCCAACATCGTCGGCGTGCCCGCCGCGACCCTCCTCGGCCAGCACCTCGGCTGGCGCGCCACCTTCCTCGTCGTCGCGGGCATCGGCGTCGTCGCGATGGCCGCGCTGGCCCGGCTGGTGCCGCCGCTGCCCGCCGGGGAGCGCAGCGGGATCGGCCGCGAACTGCGTGCCCTCGCCGGACGGCAGGTGCTGCTCGGGCTGCTCACCACGGTCCTCGGCTTCGCCGGGGTCTTCGCCTTCTACAGCTACCTCGCCTCGGCGCTGACCGAGGTCGCCGGCTTCTCCGAGACCTCCGTGACGGTCGTCCTCGCCCTCTTCGGCATCGGTATGACGCTCGGCGCCCTCGCCGCCGGACCGCTCACCGACCGGGCGCTGCGCCCCACCCTCTACGGTTCGCTGGCCGCCCTCGCCGCCGTCCTCGCGCTCTTCCCGCTGGCCGCGCCGCACCAGCCGCTCGTGCTGGTCGCCGTCGTCCTGATCGGCGCCGTCGGCTTCATGACGACCACCCCACTGCAGATGCTGGTGATGGAGAAGGCTCAGGGCGCGCCGACGCTGGCCGCCGCCTCCAACCAGTCGGCGTTCAACCTCGCCAACGCGGGTGGCGCCTGGGCGGGCGGCCTGGCCCTGTCGGCGCGCTGGGGCTGGACCTCGCCCGCCCTCGTCGGCGCGGGACTGGCCGCCGCGGGACTGGCGGTCGCCGTCACCGCCGGACTCCTGGACCGTACGGAGAAGGGCGACGCCTCCCGGGTGGTGGCCCGCGGTGGTGGTCCGGAGGCGGCCGCGGAGGCCACCGCGCCCGCCGACCACCACGGCTGACCGCGCCCGCCCGGCGCGGTACGCCTCAGGCGCCCTCCCGCCACAGGTTGGTGACCGGCAGCCGCCGGTCCTTGCCGAACCCCTTCACGGAGATCTTGGTGCCCGGCGGGTACTGCCGTCGCTTGTACTCCGCCGCGTCCACCATCCGCAGCACCCGTACCACCAACGCGTCGTCGAACCCCTCCGCGACGATCTCGGCCCGCCCCCGGTCCCCGTCGACGTACCGTTCCAGGATCCGGTCGAGGACGGCGTAGTCGGGCAGCGTGTCGGTGTCGAGCTGGCCGGGGCGGAGTTCGGCGCTGGGCGGTTTGGTGAGGGTGTGCTCCGGGATCGGCGGGGTGGCGCCCCGCTCGGCGGCCGCGGCGTTCCGCCGGCGGGCCAGTGCGTAGACCTCGCTCTTGTAGACGTCCTTGATCGGCCCGAACGCGCCGACGGAATCGCCGTAGAGCGTGGAGTAGCCGCAGGCCAGCTCGGATTTGTTGCCGGGGGCGAGGACGAGGTGGCCCTCCTGGTTGGAGAGCGCCATCAGCGTGGTGCCGCGCACCCGCGACTGCAGGTTCTCCTCCGCCGTCCCGCTCAGCTCCAGCGACGCCATGTACGCGTCGACCATCGGCCCGATCGGCACCGTACGGAACGCCAGCCCGGTGCGGCGGGCCAGTTCGGCGGCGTCGGTGAGCGAGTGCTCCGAGGAGTACGCGGACGGCATCGCGACGCCGTGGACGTTCCGGGGGCCCAGCGCGTCGCAGGCGAGCGTGGCCACCAGCGCCGAGTCGATACCGCCGGACAGGCCCAGCACCACGCTGCGGAAGCCGTTCTTCGTGACGTACGCCCGCACCCCGGTGACCAGCGCGGTGTAGATCTCGTCCAGGTCCGACAGCCGCTCCGCCGCGCCGCCCAGGCTCTGCGGGGGGTAGGCGGGCAGCGGGTCGGCGGAGAGCGTGACGTGGTCGATGCGCAGCCCGTCGTCGATCACCCCGGACGGCGGCTCGGCGGCGGCCCCGGGCAGCTCCAGATCGACCAGGAGGCACCCCTCGGCGAACTGCGCGGCCCGCGCCAGGACCCGGCCGTCGGGGGAGACCACCAGCGAGTCGCCGTCGAAGACCAGCTCGTCCTGGCCACCGGTCATCGCCAGGTAGGCGGTGGTGCACCCGGCCTCCCGGGCCCGGCGGCGCACCAGCTCCAGGCGGGTGTCGTCCTTGTGCCGCTCGTACGGGGAGGCGTTGAGGGAGAGCAGCAGCCCGGCACCGGCGGTGCGGGCGGCGGGCACCCGGCCGCCGTCCTGCCAGAGGTCCTCGCAGATCGCCAGCGCCACATCGACGCCGTGCACCCGCACCACGGGCAGCGTGTCGCCGGGCACGAAGTACCGGAACTCGTCGAAGACGCCGTAGTTGGGCAGATGGTGCTTGGCGAAGCGCAGCGCGACCCGGCCGCGGTGCAGCACCGCCGCCGCGTTCCGCGGCGCCCCGGCGGGCCGTCCGAAGCGCGCCGGCTCCGGTGCGCCGCGGTCGAGGTACCCGACGACGACGGGGAGGTCGCCCAGCCCCTCGGTGGCCAGCTGCCCGGCCAGCTCCGTCAGCGCCGCCCGGCTCGCCTCGACGAACGACGGGCGCAGCGCGAGGTCCTCGACGGGATAGCCGGTCAGCGCCATCTCGGGGAAGGCGACGAGGTGCGCGCCCTGCTGCGCGGCGCCCCGCGTCCAGTGGAGCAGCGTCCCGGTGTTGCGCGCGAGCGCGCCCACACAGGTGTCGATCTGGTTCAGGGCGAGCCGAAGCTGAGGCACCCCACCATTTTATTCGTCCGCCCGGCGCGGCAGGGGTCGGGAAGGTTACGGGGCCGGCGGCCGCGTTACGGGCGGATGACGGGGCGCGGACGCCCGGCCGGGCGAGGGGCGGCGGCCCGCGGCGCCCGGCCGCCGCCCCTCAACTCCCTTACACGCGGGGCTCGTCGCGGTATCCGAGCACCGTCATCATCCCGCTCTCCGAGTGGTACACGTTGTGGCAGTGCAGCATCCACAGGCCCGGGTTGTCGGCGTCCAGGTGGACCCGGATGGTGTGGCCCGGGCGCACGATGACGGTGTCCTTGCGCGCCCCGCCGTACGTCAGCTCGAAGGGGTGGCCGTGCAGATGCATCGGGTGCCACATCGGGGAGTGATTGCGGAACACCAGCTCCACCCGCTCGCCCTCGCGGACGGGGTAGCGCTGCGACGACGTGTACGGCTTGTGGTTGATCGCCCAGTCGAAGCGGCGCATCGACCCGGTCAGCACCAGCTCGTGGCGGCGGTCGACCTCGCGGTCGGGCAGCCGTACCGATTCCGCACAGTCCAGGTCGAACGCGGTGACCAGCTTCCCGTCCAGCTCCTGCGGGCGGGTGCCGGGGCCGGGCGCCGCGCCGCCGCCGGTCCGCAGTACGGCCTGGGCCAGGTGCTTCTTGCCCTCGGCGAGCGCGGTCAGCGGGAAGACGCCGTCCTTGGCGGTGACCAGCACGTCGTAGCGCTCGCTCATCCCGATCAGCAGCGTGTCGGTGTCGGCGTGCTCGACGGGGTGGCCGTCGGTGTGGGTGAGGGTCATGGTGTGCCCGCCGAGCGCCACCCGGTAGGCGGTGTCGCCGCCCGCGTTGATGATGCGGATGCGGATGCGGTCGCCGGGGGCGGCGGTGAAGGTCTCCGGGTCGTCCGCGGTCCGTCCGTTGATCAGGTGCAGCGGGTAGTCGACGTTGCCCGCCTCGCCGCCGAGCAGATCGCTGTGGGAGCGCTTCAGCATCCGCGACGGGCCCTTCGGCTCCGGCGCGGCGGCCCGCATCTCGTGGCCGCTGCTCATGCCGTGGTTCAGCTCCTTGAGGATGGCGTCCGGGTCGGAGCCGTCGATCCCGTCCACCCAGTCGTCGAGGACGACCACCCACTCCTTGTCGTACGCGAGCGGCTCCCGGGGGTCCTCGATGATCAGCGGCCCGTACAGCCCGCGGTCCTGCTGGACGCCGACGTGCGGGTGGTAGTAGTACGTGCCCGGCCGCTGCGTCATGTAGCGGTACGTGAAGGACTCCCCGGGGGGTACCGCGTCCTGGGTGATGCCGGGGACCCCGTCCATGTCGTTGCGGAGGGTCAGGCCGTGCCAGTGGACGGTGGTGGCTTGCGGCAGCTGGTTGGCGAAGTCGACCGCCAGCATGTCGCCGGCGGCCACCCGGATCTCCGGCCCGGTCAGTGCACCGCCGTAGGTCCAGGTGCGGACGGCGCGGCCGCCGAGCTGGACGAGGGCGGGCGTGGCGAGCAGGGACAACTGCCGCACGGGGCCGTTGCCGCGCCGCTTCTCGGCGTCGCGGACCTGGGGCCCGCCGGGCGTGACGTAGCCGGCCGGGACGTCGCCGGGGGCGGCCGCCGCGCCCCTGCCGCCGGCCGGGCGGGCGACGGCGGTGCCGCCCGCGCCGAGCAGCCCGGCGGCGACGGCGGCGGCTCCCGCGCCGAGCAGCGCCCGCCGTCCGGGTTCGGCGGGACGGGCGGACGGTTCGGTCTGGGGGCGGGAGGGGCGCTCAGGTCGCATGGAGTACCTCGGGGTGTCGGTGGGCGCCCGGCCGGATGGGCGGACGGGACGGAACGAGCGTGGTGCAAAAGTGAATGAATGCGGACAAATCGCCAGTGGGGGAGTGGGTGGAGGGAAGGCGGGTGGGGGTGTCGGGTGGGTGCCGGTGACGGCGCGCGGCAGACCCGGCGGTCGGGTGGTGCCTCGCGGGGCACCTTACGACCTGGGACCCGCGAATCCGCGGCGTCGCGGCGCCCACCCGGACGCCACTCCTCCCTCCGGGGTCATCCGCCACTCCGGGTCGTTACCCCCGTGGGGTATCCACCGGGTGGTGGAGGCGCCGTACGGCGACGGCGCCCGGAGCATTCGGCGCCTGCCCGCGGCGCACGGCCCGCGCGCCGCCCCGCGCGCCCGCTCCCGCCGGCCTCGCCCCGCCCGCGGGGGAGGCGCCGTGCGGGTCGGGGGAACCGCAGGGCCGGGTGGGCGGGAGAGCCCCTGGACCGGGCGGGCGAATCTCGACGCCGGGTGGGCGGGAGAATCGGTGGTGGGAGGGAAGAAACCGAGCAGGGCGCGGCCGGGGGCGGTGCGAGACGGATGAGCGGGAGGCCGCGGATGAACCGCAGCAGGGGTAGCAGTCACGACAGCAGCCACGACAGCGGCAGCCGCGGGAGCGGCGGCCAGGAGGGCACGTTCCCCGGCGGTGCGGGCCGCGCGCCGGACCGGCCCCGTGGCGCGGGCGCCACGGACGGCCCGGGCCCCGGCGCGCCGCCCGGCCGGATGCTGCGCGTCGACGGCGTGCCGCTGCACGTCCTCCGGGAGGGCACCGGCCCCGCCGTGGTGCTCTGCGGCGGCCTCGGCATGGCCTGGTTCGACTGGGAGGCGGTGACCGCCCTGCTCGCGCCGGACCGCACCGTCATCCGCTTCGACCGCCCGGGCCTGGGCCTGAGCGCCCCCGCGCCCGGCCCGCCGACCGCCGCCGCCGAGGCCGACCGGATCGCCCATGTCCTCGACGCGCTCGGCCACCCGGGCCCGGCCACCGTCGTCGGCCACTCCATGGCCGCCTTCCACGCCGAGGCGTTCGCCCGGCTCCACCCGCACCGCTGCGCGGGCCTCGTCCTCGCCGACGGTTCCCTCGCCGACCCGGCCCGCCCGGTGCTGCCGCGCGCCGTCCGGCACGCCTGGGCGGGCGGCGTGGCGGGCGCCGCCTCCGCCGCCGGACTGCCCCGCGCCCTCGGTCCGGCGGGCCGCCGGCTGATCTCCCGCGCCGGGGCGCTCGGCCCGCACCCCGCGCACCCCTGGGAGCGCACCACGTACCGCACCAGCCGGGTGGTGCGTGCCTGCGCGCTGGAGAACGCCGCCCACCCCTACCAGGCGGCGGAGGTGGCGGCGCTGCGTCCGCGGCGTGCGCTGCCACCCGTACCGGTGACGGTCCTCGCGGCGTACGGCGGCGGGGAGACCCCCCGTGAGCTGCGATGGCTGGAGCGGCAGCGGGGGCTCGCCGCGGAGCTGGGTGGCCGATTCGTGGTGGCCGCGCCCGCCGGACATCTGCTGATGGCCGACGCGCCGGAGGCCGTCGCCCGCGCCGTGCGCGAGCTGTGACCGGGCCGCGCTCCCGGCACCCCATGGGCGGGTCAACGGCGCCTCCCCGGGAGGTCAGGAGTGCGCCAAGCCGCCGGTTTGCCCTGCCGCGGCCCGTGACAGACGGCGCCCGGGCGCCCCACGCTGACCTTGGCGGGCCCGCCGGGCGCGCCCCGGACACGACGGGCGGTGGCCCGAGGACACGGCCGGGCGGTTCTGAATCAGGCCAAGGGTGCGTAATGTGACGGTAACCCCCGCGCGTGATACTGGTGTGCCACACGATGTGATCCCACACGTGGGACGGGCTGATTGACCTGCAAGGATTGGTGAACCATGGACAAGCAGCAGGAGTTTGTGCTCCGCACGCTGGAGGAGCGTGACATCCGTTTCGTACGGCTGTGGTTCACCGATGTGCTCGGGTTCCTGAAGTCCGTGGCGGTCGCGCCCGCCGAGCTTGAGCAGGCGTTCGACGAGGGCATCGGCTTCGACGGCTCCGCCATCGAGGGCTTCGCCCGGGTCTACGAGTCCGACATGATCGCCAAGCCGGATCCGGGCACCTTCCAGATCCTGCCCTGGCGCGCCGAAGGCCCCGGCACCGCCCGGATGTTCTGCGACATCCTGATGCCCGACGGCTCCCCCTCGTACGCCGACCCGCGCTACGTCCTCAAGCGCATCCTGGCGAAGACCTCCGACCTCGGCTTCACCTTCTACACCCACCCCGAGATCGAGTTCTTCCTGCTCAAGGACAAGCCGGTGGACGGCCGCCGGCCCACCCCCGGCGACTCCTCCGGCTACTTCGACCACACCCCGCAGAACGTCGGCATGGACTTCCGCCGCCAGGCGATCACGATGCTCGAATCGATGGGCATCTCCGTGGAGTTCAGCCACCACGAGGGCGCCCCGGGCCAGCAGGAGATCGACCTGCGGTACGCCGACGCGCTGTCGACCGCCGACAACATCATGACGTTCCGGCTGGTCATGAAGCAGGTGGCGCTGGAGCAGGGCGTGCAGGCGACGTTCATGCCCAAGCCGTTCTCCGAGTACCCCGGCTCCGGGATGCACACCCACCTCTCCCTCTTCGAGGGCGACCGCAACGCCTTCCACGAGTCCGGCGCCGAGTACCAACTCTCCAAGGTCGGCCGGTCGTTCATCGCCGGACTGCTCCGCCACGCCGGGGAGATCTCCGCCGTCACCAACCAGTGGGTCAACTCCTACAAGCGCATCTGGGGCGGCACCAACCGCACCGCCGGCGCCGGCGGCGAGGCCCCCTCGTACATCTGCTGGGGCCACAACAACCGCTCCGCGCTGATCCGGGTGCCGATGTACAAGCCCGGCAAGATGGGCTCCACCCGCGTCGAGGTCCGCTCCATCGACTCCGGCGCCAACCCGTACCTGACCTACGCGGTCCTCCTCGCCGCCGGACTCAAGGGCATCGAGGAGGGCTACGAACTGCCGCCCGGCGCCGACGACGACGTCTGGGCGCTGACCGACGCCGAGCGCCGCGCGATGGGCATCGAGCCGCTGCCGCAGAACCTCGGCGAGGCCATCGACCTGATGGAGCGCAGCGAACTGGTCGCCGAAACCCTCGGCGAGCACGTCTTCGACTTCTTCCTGCGCAACAAGAAGCAGGAGTGGGAGGAGTACCGCTCCGAGGTCACCGCCTTCGAACTGCGCAAGATGCTGCCGGTCCTGTAGTCCACCCCCGCCGTCGCCCGGCCCGGCGGCCGGGCGGACCCCGAGAGGCGCCCGCCATGGCACAACCCGCTCCGCAGGGCCGGCGGAGCAGCACCTTCACCCGGCTGCTGCGCCACGGCTTCACCGACCCGTCGGCCGCCGCCCGGCTGCTCCGGACACCCGAACTCGCCGCCGTGCACGAGGACCCGGTGCTGCTGGAGGCGTTCTCCGGTGTCGCCGACCCGGATCAGGCGCTGCTCGGGCTGGTCCGGCTCGTCGAGGCGCAGGACGAGGCGGAGCGGCAGCGGCTGCTGGCCACGCTGGTCACCGCGAAGCCGCTGCGGGACCGGCTGCTGGGCGTCATGGGCGCCTCCGAGGCGCTCGCCGACCACCTCGCCCGCCATCCGCGCGACTGGCAGTCGCTCGTCACGTACGAGGCGGCCGACCTCCACCCGGCCACCCCGGAGTTCGAGGAGGCGCTCGCCGAGGGCGTCTGGGGCGAGGAGGGCTCCGCGCTGCCGCGGCCGGACGCGCTGCGGATCGCCTACCGCCGCTGCCTGCTGGGCATCGCCGCGCGCGACGTGTGCGGCACCACCGACGTCAGCGAGGCCGCCGCCGAGCTGGCCGACCTGGCGACGGCGACCCTCCGCGCCGCCCTGCAGATCGCCTCCGAGGAGGCGCCGGGCGACGCCGCCGTCTGCCGCCTCGCCGTCATCGCGATGGGCAAGTGCGGCGGCCGGGAGCTGAACTACGTCTCGGACGTCGACGTCGTCTTCGTCGCCGAGGCCAAGGAGGGCACCGAGGAGGCGGCGGCGCTCCAGGCCGCGACCCGGCTGGCGGCGCGGCTGATGCGGGTCTGCTCGGACGTCACCGTCGAGGGCACCATCTGGCCGGTCGACGCCAACCTCCGCCCCGAGGGCCGCAACGGCCCGCTGGTCCGCACCCTCAGCAGCCACCTCGCCTACTACCAGCGCTGGGCCAAGACCTGGGAGTTCCAGGCGCTGCTGAAGGCCCGGCCGACGGCGGGCGACCCCGAGCTGGGCCGGGCGTACGTCGACGCCCTCGCCCCGCTGGTGTGGCAGGCCGCCGAGCGGGAGAACTTCGTCACCGACGTACGGCAGATGCGGCGCCGGGTGATCGCGGGCATCCCCGTCGCGGAGGTCGACCGGGAGCTGAAGCTCGGCCCCGGCGGGCTGCGGGACGTCGAGTTCGCCGTCCAGCTCCTCCAGCTGGTCCACGGCCGCAGCGACGCCACGCTGCGCAGCGCCACCACCCTCGACGCCCTCGCCGCGCTCGCCGCCGGCGGCTACGTCGGCCGTCAGGACGCCGCCGCCCTCGACGCCGCCTACCGCTTCCTGCGCACCCTGGAACACCGCATCCAGCTCCAGCGGATGCGCCGCACCCATCTGATGCCCGAGGGCGAGGCCGACCTGCGGCGGCTGGCCCGCTCCCTGGGCCTGCGCACCGAACCGGTCGACGCGCTGCGCGCCCAGTGGAAGTGGCACGCCCGTGAGGTGCGGCGGCTGCACGAGAAGCTCTTCTACCGCCCGCTGCTGGACGCCGTCGCCCACCTGGAGCCCGGCGAGATCCGCCTCTCGGCGAAGGCCGCCGGCCAGCGCCTCGAAGCGCTCGGCTACGCGGACCCGGTCGGTGCGCTGCGCCACATGGAGGCGCTGGCGTCCGGTGTGACCCGCAAGGCGGCGATCCAGCGGACGCTGCTGCCGGTGCTGCTCGGCTGGTTCGCCGACTCCGCCGACCCGGACGCCGGACTGCTCAACTTCCGCAAGGTCTCCGACGCGCTCGGCAAGACCCCCTGGTACCTGCGGCTGCTGCGCGACGAGGGCGCCGCCGCGGAGAACCTCGCCCGGGTGCTGTCCGGCGGCCGCCTCGCCCCCGATCTGCTGCTGCGCGCGCCCGAGGCGGTGGCGCTGCTCGGCGCCGCCGACGGGCTGCGCCCGCGCGGCCGCCTCGCGCTGGAGCAGGAGGTGCTGGCGGCGGTCGGCCGGGCGGACGGCGCGGAGGCGGCGGTGGCCGCGGCCCGCGGGGTGCGCCGCCGCGAACTGTTCCGCACCGCCGCCGCCGACCTGATCGGCGCGTACGGCACGGAGGACCACCCCGCCGAGGAGGACCACGGGCGGCTGCTGGACGCGGTCGGCTCCGCGGTCTCCGATCTGAACGCCGCGACGCTCGCCGGCGCGCTGCGCGCCGCCGTCCGGGAGAGCTGGGGCGACACCCTGCCGACCCGCTTCGCGGTGATCGGCATGGGCCGCTTCGGCGGCCACGAGCTGAGCTACGGCTCGGACGCCGATGTGCTCTTCGTCCACGAACCGCGCGAGGGCGCCGACGAACAGGAGGCCGCCAAGGCCGCCCGCGCCGTCGCCAACGAGATGCGCCGGCTGCTCCAACTCCCCTCCTCCGACCCGCCGTTGCCCATCGACGCGGACCTGCGCCCGGAAGGCCGCTCCGGCCCGCTGGTGCGCACCCTCGCCTCGTACGCCGCGTACTACCGGCGCTGGTCGCTGACGTGGGAGGCGCAGGCGCTGCTGCGCGCCGAACCGGTCGCGGGCGACGCCGAGCTGGGCCGCCGCTTCATCGATCTGATCGACCCGCTGCGCTACCCCGTCGAGGGCCTGCACGAGGACGCGGTCCGCGAGATCCGGCGCCTCAAGGCCCGGATGGAGTCCGAACGGCTGCCCCGCGGCGCCGACCCGACCACCCATGCCAAGCTGGGCCGCGGCGGGCTGAGCGATGTCGAGTGGACCGTCCAGCTCTTCCAGCTGCAGCACGGCTGGGAACTGCCCGGCCTGCGCACCACCCGCACCCGCGAGGCCCTGGCCGCCGCCCACCAGGCCGGGCTGATCGGCACCGAGGAGGCCCAGATCCTCGACGAGGCCTGGGTGCTCGCCGCCCGCGTCCGCAACGGCGTGATGCTGGTCCGCGGCCGCCCCGGCGACACCTTCCCCGCCGACGCCCGCGAACTGGCCGCCGTCGGCCGCTACCTCGGCTACGAGGAGGGCCACGTCGGCGACATGCTCGACGACTACCGCCGCCTCACCCGCCGCGCCCGCGGGGTGGTGGAGGAGGTGTTCTACGGGGGGTGAGGGCCCCGGCGGGCCCGGGTGGGTCGTGCTCAGCCGAACAGCGGGGATCCGAGCGGGCGCCGCCGGTCGAAGCCGGGGAGGATCAGGAAGGTGGCGCCGGCGGTGGTGGTGGTGAAGGGCAGCAGCGCGTCGGAGACATCCATGTGGGTGAGGGTGGCGGTGAAGGTCCGCAGGTCGTTCTGGAAGCTGATGAAGAGCAGGCCGGGGGCGGGCGCGGCGATGCTGTAGGAGCGGCGGAGCATGAGCCCGGCCCCGACCACGGTGGCGTGCGCTCGGCGTACGTGGGCGTCCGCGGGGACGAGATAGCGTCCGTCCGGTGTCTTGGCCCCGAGGTCCGGGCCCGCGGCGGCGGTCCCGCCGGAGAGGGGCACGCCGCTTGCCCGGCGCCGCCCGAAGACCGCTTCCTGTTCGGCCACGGACAGGGCGGCGAACCGCGGCAGGTCGAGTTCCATACGCCGCAGTACGGCAAGGGTGCCGCCGGCGACCGCGGGGGGCCCCGTCAGCCACAGGTCGCGTCGTTGTTCGGCGGGCGTTTGCGGACCCACGATGCCGTCGAGGAATCCGAGCGGGTTGCGCGGCGCGGTGAGGCCGTTGCCGACGGACACCTGCGCACCGCGGTGTGCGGACTGGCGCCAGCGTTCGCGGACGCGGTCACCGGCCTGGTCCAGCAGCGCGGAGGCGACGGCCGGTAGGAGCAGCGGGTCGCCAGCGCAGATCTGTATCAGCAGGTCACCGCCGTGTGCTCGCGGGGCGATCCGCTCGCGGGAGAAACGCGGGAGGTCGGCCGCGCCGGGCAGCGAGGCACCGGCCGTGCGCACCAGCCGGGGGCCCACACCGACGGTCACGGTGAGGTCGCCCGGCGGCAGGCCCAGCAGCCGCGGGTCGGTCCCCGCCGTGAGCGTGCGGATGGCCTGGCCGAGTTCGGCCAGTACCGGGCCGGGAGCCACGGTGGCGCCGAGGTCGGCGACCACGGCGAGCAGGTGGGCCTGGGCCGGTCGGGGAAGCGTGATGCCCGCCTGATGGCGGCCCGTCGCGGGAACCGGCCCGGGCGTCGGGGCGTGCTGCCGGGCGGGGGCCGGTGTGCACCCCGCGGTCAGGCCGGCGGCCATCATGGCGCCGGTGACATCGAGGAACGCCCGGCGTGACGGCTGGTGATCGGCTCGGCGCATGGGGTGCAGAGTGCCACACCCGAATTGTGCGCGTCCGTCAACTTCGCGATTCTGGCGTGGAATTGGGCGTCATGCCAGACTGGGATCATGCCTCGATCAGCTCTTCGTGTGGTGGCCGCGGTGGTGGGCACGCTGGCACTGGTCTCCGGCTGCGGCGGCGACGGCGGCTCCGGCAGAGGCCACCGCCCGACCGGTGCGCGGGTGACGATCCGGGTACCCGCCGATGCCCCGACGGTCTCGGACGCGGTGTCCTTGGCCCGGCCCGGCGACCTGGTGCTGGTCGCGCCGGGTGTGTACCACGAGTCGGTGAGGATCGACACGGCGCGCATCACGCTCCGCGGGGTGTCCCGGGACAAGGTCGTCATCGACGGGCGGCTGCGGCAGCCGAACGGCATCGTCGTCTCGGCGCCCGGGGTGGCCGTGGAGAACCTGACCGTGGAGAACAACACACAGAACGGCGTCCTGGTCACCGGTTCGGCGAAAGCGGCCGCCGGCCTGCCGGGGCGAGGCGGCGGCTACGACACCGGCGACGAGCCCGTCACCTTCCTGAAGTCGTTCCTGGTCTCCCACGTGACCGCGACCCGCAACGGCCTGTACGGCATCTACGCGTTCTCCGCCCGGAACGGTGTCATCGCGAACTCGTACGCATCGGGCGGCGCCGACTCGGGGATCTACGTCGGCCAGTGCAAGCCCTGCAACATCGTGGTGCGGGACAACGTCGCCGAACTCAACGCGGTCGGTTACGAAGGCACCAACGCCGGCGGCGACATGTACGTGGTCGGCAACCGTCTGGTCGGCAACCGGGTCGGCCTCACCACCAACTCCGACCACCAGGAGAAACTGCTCCCGCAGAAGGGCGCCCTCATCGCGGGCAATCTGATCGCCGCCAACCAGCAGACGGCCACCCCGGAGCAGGCCGACGGCGGGTGGGGCATCGGCGCCGGCATCGACGGCGGCACCGACAACCGGTTCCTCCGCAACCGCATCGCCGGCAACACCGACGCCGGGCTGGTGATCACCGCGACCACCGACATACCGCCGGTCGGCAACCAGATCGTGGACAACGTGTTCACCGGCAACGGCATCGACGTCGGCTGGACGTTCCCCACCGCCACGCGGGGCCGGGGCAACTGCCTGCGGGGCAACGATCTGCGCACCACCGTGCCCGCCCGGCTCGCGGCGACCGCGGCCTGCCCGGTTCCGGCCGGGGCGTCCTCGCCGACCGGTACGTGGACGGCGCCGGCGGCCCCCGGCGGCATCCCGTTCACCGAGGTCGCGGCGCCTGCTCCGCAGCCGCAGTTCCCCGACGCCGCCACCGCGGGCCCCACCGTGGTCCCGCCCGTCGTGACCCCGCCGAAGGTGGCGGACATCCGGCTGCCGCCGGCGTCCCTGCTCGCCGCGCACGCGCGGGTGCGGACGTCCTGAACCGCGGCTACCGGGCCGGGGTGGTTCCGGGGACCGGCTTCACCGGAACGTAGGGGTGGGTGTCGAAATCGACGACCACCGGCTCCGGCTGCGAACCCGCGCTGACGCGGACCCGGTACATGGTGCCGTCGGAGCCGATCCAGTAGCGCACGTTGCCCGCCGTACCGGAGTGGCCGGGGGAGGACGGCCCGGTGAGGACGTCCGTCCAGCGCCCGTCCAACTGCTCCCGCCCCTGCCAGGCGGCGCCGTTCTGCGGCAGCAGTTCGGCGTTGTCCGGCCGGTCGCCGCCGAGACCGAGCACGATGGACAGGGAGGTGTCCAGCGCGCTGCCGGATGACAGCAGCGGACGTTCGTACCAGCCCGAACGGGGCGGCGACGCGGGGGCGTGCGCCGGGGCGTCCGGCATCGGGCGGATGCGCACCGAGGTGGGCGTCCACCGGATCAGCCCGTCGCTGGACTCGTCGCGCCCGGTACCGTGCACCACGCCGTAACCGGCCTTGCGCCGGTAGTCGACGGACGCGGTGACGGTCAGCCCGCCGGCCGTGCCCGGCACGGTGATCGTCACCGCGCGGCCCCGCGCCTGGTAGTTACGGAATCGCGTGAGCGCCAGCCGGTTCGCCTCATCCGTCGTCAGGGGGCGCGGACCGCCGGCGCCGCCGTCGGCGATCAGGAACGCGGACACCGCGGCCGCCACGACGGCCGCGGCGCCGACGAGGGCCGCGGCCCGGCGCGCCCGCGGCCCTCGGCGCCGTTCGGCCGGACGGCCCGGTGGGGCCTGCCGGATTCTCCTGCTCCGCACGCGGTTCGACGCTGACACTCTCCGACGCATCCTTTCGCTGACCCCACCGTCCGGCCGCCGCGGGCTCACGGTGGCACGCGGCGGTCCGGTGGCAGGCGACGCCGAGGCCGGCCCTGGTGGACCGGCCGGGACGTGAGCTGCCCGTCCGCGCCGTCCGGAGCGTGGACGGGCAGCTCACCGTGGTGCGTTCGTTCAGTGGTGCCGGGTGCGGCGATCCCGGGTCACGAACGCGATGACCAGGCCGGTGCCCACCAGCAGGCCGACGATGCCGGCCATCTCCACCAGCCCGGGCGTACCGGTGTTCGCCAGCGAACCCCCGCCCCCACCGGCCGGGGCCGGGTGGGGGGCGGGCGGCGCGGGCGACGGCGGCGTGGAGGCCGCGGGCGGCGTCGGAGCCGGCGTCGGTGTCGGGGTCGGTGTCGGGACCGGTGTTTCCTTCGGGATGTACACCCCGGCGTCGATGGTGTGATCGACCCCGCCCGGCTTCTCCGGCGCCGTGACCGGCGCGTCGCCGCTGCACAGCGGGCCGGTGGTCGGCGGGGGCACGTTGGAGTCGTGCGCACGGTCGGCACCGGCCCGCGGGAGCGTGAACCGCAGCTCGTCCGCCGGGGGATGCTCGGGCACCTGGCTGGTGTCCGCCGTGCACACGTCGAACTGCACCGTGTACTTCGCGCCCGGCGTGAGCTCGTACGCGGCGCCGACACCACCGAAGTAGTACTCGCCGGCGGCATCGGTCCTGGTCGTGGCGACCTGTTTGCCGTCCGCGTCCAGCAGGTTGACCGTCGCCCCCGGCAGCAGCACGTGCCCCGGGTCCTGGATGCCGTTGTGGTCGCCGTCGAACCACACGACGTTGCCGATCTGGACCGGGGCGTTCGCCGCCGCGTACGCGATGTCACCGAGCCCGCCGGCCTTGCCGAACCCGCCCTGTCCCGGGCTGACGAACTGGAATCCGTTGGCGGTCGGGTTGTTGCCCGGGCCCTGGCCGGTCGTGATGTCGTGGTAGCCGGTCCCCGAGGTCGCGACGTTGACGACCGGGTCGAACTCCGTGCTGACGACCCACTGCTGCTGCGGGATGTAGGCCACCGACCCCAGCGCGGTCTCCTGGTGCGCGTTGGCGTAGAAGTCGCCCGGGAAGTATTCGACGACATCGGCGGACTGGCCGCCGTTGTCGGCGGGGGTGGCGTGGTTGGGGCAGCTCCCGGTGCCTTCCCACTGGTACGCACCGGTGGGAGTGGCGCAGACCATGGTGATGTCCCCACCGGACATGCCGTTTTCCGCCGTGTCGTTCCCCGGGCGGGGGTCCAGCCCTCCCCAACTGAGCACATCCATGAACCGGTCACGGAATCCCAGGATCATCGAGCCGTCGCGGGCGAAGGCGAGGGAGGCCAGCTCCGGCTGCGGGTCGATGAAGACGTTGCCGGCCTTCCGGTCGTCCCAGGTGTCCAGGCCGGTGTTCCACGGGTTCCAGTGGGTGGCCTTGTCGCCGGAGCCGAAGACGCTGCCGCGTTCGTCGGTGAGCGGGTGGCTCAGCACCGTGGTGAACCGCTTCCCGTCGTAGGCGGAGACGACGGCCCTCAGGTCCGCGCGCCGCTGTGTGCTCTCCGCGCTGCACACGCCGCCGACGTACAGCGTGTTGTCGTGGACCTGGAGACCGAACGGCCGCCAGTCGCCGGGGCTCGCGCACCCCGGGTCCGGGACGGGGACCGTGGACTCGGGCGCCGCGGCGGTGGCTCCTGTCGCGTCAAAGCTCACCACTGTGCGGTTCCGCAGGTTCACCGCGTACAGCGTGGAACCGTCCTCCGACAGGGCCAGGCCACCGATGCTCTCCTTGCCCGGCGCGTCGGTGAACCCGGGATCCTTGATCACGTGGGCGGTGTCGTGGCGCGTCACCGCGGCGTCCGGCACCCGCGCGAAGAGCTTCGGCGCACCCGATCCGTTGACCGGCACCGTGTAGATCGCGCCGCCGCCCTGCGGCCCGTACGGGGCGTACCGGCGGGCGAACGCGCTCTGGAACAGCCGGGTCCGGTACTTGTCGTACGCCAACCCGAATGTCGTGCCCACCTGGTCCTGCGTGGCCAGCGTGGCCGGGCACGCCACATCGGTGGGACACGTGCCCCGGACCTTCGTCCCGAACGCCACCAACGCCCGGTTGTCGGTCCCGTTGGCACCGTTGTGGACCGGTACGAAGTACCGCGAGTCCGGTAGCGCGTAGTCGGCCGGATTCCACACCCCCGTCACCACCGAGGCGTTCTTTCCGCCCGACACGTCCACGAACGATGTGAAGCTGTCGAAGTGGTTCCCCGCCGTCGACGCGGGCGCCGCCCGCAGATAGCCGCTGTGCGGCGCCGGGATGCTGACGTCGACGCGGTAGCGGCCGCCGCTCAGCACGGTCGACGGCGCCACCACGACCTTTCCCGTGGCATCCGTGACGCCGGTGACCACATGCCCGGCGGGGTCGGAAACCGCCACCTCCATGCCCCGCTGCGGCATGTCCATCGCCGCGTTGATCACGCCGGTGCCGAAGAAGTCGCGCAGCACCTCAACGGTGAGAGTGCCGTCGGCGGGCGAAGCGGCGGCCGGTCCGGCCGCCGTTCCCACGGCGCCGCCTGCCAGCAGAAGAACGGATAACGCGATGCGGGCCGGCGGCTCCGCGAGCCTCCGGGCCCATCGGCGCGAGTCCCTGCCGAGTCGGTTCATGGCATCACACTCCACACTTCTCGTGTCGTGGAAAAGGAGCCCCCGCTGCTCGCCACCCGTGCGCTTCGTGCCCTTGGGTGCGGACGCCGGTCGCGCACGTCATGGGAGAAAAAAGGGCCCACGGCTGTTGCGTGGACCGCTTTGTGGTGAGGGTGCGAGGGGTATTGCGGCTGAGCTGTGAGCGCGGTGGAACAGGAAAAGCGAACGCGCTTTCGTGATCTTGGGCGGGACCGCCCTGACGTGCGTGTTTGTGCAGCTCAAGCACGGTTTTCCCCCGACCTCACCCGTTATCGCGAGCCGCGCGCGATATCTTATCCCCGAGAGTCTCGCCGTCACCAGTAGAACTTTTCGCATTCCTCGGGAGCCGCGGAATTGCCCGGACGCTCGGAGAATGACGTCCGGAAGAATGTACGAGATGAAGTGGTGGCCGAATCCGGTCCCGTCGGACGGGTGCCCCGTGGCGCCGGTCCGCGGGGGACCGGCGCCACGGGGCGGTGCGGCTCAGTTGAGGGTGTCGGGGTCCGGGCCGGTGCGCAGGCCCCGGTCGAGTCCGGCGATCCCGGTCATCTCGGCGTCGGTGAGGGTGAAGCCGAAGACGTCGAGGTTCTGCCGGATCCGGGCGGGGGTGACGGACTTGGGGATCACGACGTTGCCGAGCTGGAGGTGCCAGCGCAGCACGGTCTGCGCCGGGGTGACGCCGTGTGCCGCGGCGATGCGCACGATCGCCTCGTCCGCCAGGACCGCGCCCTGGGCGAGCGGGCTCCACGCCTCGGTCGCGATCCCGTGCTCGGCGTGGAAGGCGCGCAACTCGGCCTGCTGGAGGCCGGGGTGCAGCTCCACCTGGTTGACCGCCGGGGTGATGCCGGTGTGCTCCATGAGGCGCTGGAGGTGCGGGATCTGGAAGTTCGAGACGCCGATGGCGCGCGCCCGCCCGCCGGCGAGGATCTTCTCCATCGCCCGGTACGTCTCCACGTACAGGTCGCGGGCCGGGGTGGGCCAGTGGATGAGGTAGAGGTCGACGTGGTCGAGGCCCAGCTTGTCCAGCGAGGCGTCGAACGCGGCCGGGGCGCGGTCGGCGCCCTGGTCCTCGTTCCACAGCTTGGTGGTGACGAACAGTTCCTCGCGGGGGATGCCGGAGTCGGCCAGCGCCTTGCCGGTGCCGCGCTCGTTGCCGTAGATCGCGGCGGTGTCGATGCTGCGGTAGCCGGCCTCCAGGGCGGACGAGACCGCGGCGGTGGTCGCCTCGTCGGGGACCTGGAAGACGCCGAAGCCCAGCTGCGGCATGGTCACGCCGTTGTTGAGCGTCACGTGCGGTACGGAGGTCATCAGGGGGTTCCTTTCACGGGTGCCGTGGGGGCGGGGAGGGTGGGCGGCGGCGCGCCGGGGAGGGGCGCCGACCGGTCCGGGGGCGGGCCCGCGGTCGGTCTGCGGGCGCGGGGTCAGGAGTGGACGGATCCCGCGGGGGCGGGCGCGGCGGCCCCGGCGGCAGCCGCCGGGGCGGCGGTCACCGCGGCGGGGGAGCGCAGCTCCAGCCGGCGGGAGATGAGGGCCAGCACCAGGGCGGCGGCGGCCAGGACGGCGCCGACGGCGTTGGGTGCGGCGTAGCCGAGGTGGGCGGAGATCACCAGGCCGCCGAGCCAGGCGGCGAGGGCGTTGCCCAGGTTGAAGGCGCCGATGTTGGCCGCGGAGGCGAGCGTCGGGGCGCCGTGGGCGTGGTCCAGGACGCGCTTCTGGAGCGGCGGGACGGTGGCGAAGCCCAGTGCGCCGATGAGGAAGACGGCGACGACGGCGGCGATCTTGCCGGAGGCCAGGAAGGTGAAGAGCAGCAGGACCAGGGCCAGGCCGCCCAGGGCGGTGAAGAGCATCGGCATGAGCTTGCGGTCCGCGAACCGGCCGCCGGTGAGGTTGCCCACGACCATGCCGACCCCGAAGACCACCATCAGCCAGGTGACGGAGGACTCCGCGAAGCCGCTGACCTCGGTCATCATCGGCGCGATGTAGGTGATCGCGGCGAACACGCCGCCGAAGCCGAGGACCGTCATCGCCATCGCCAGGATGACCTGGCCGTTCCTGAACGCGCCGGCCTCGTCCCGCAGCCGCACCCCTTCCGGCTTGGGGACGTCGGGGACGAGCTTGGCGACGCCGGCGAGCCCCACGACGCCGAGGGCGGCGACGATCAGGAAGGTCACCCGCCAGCCGGCGCTCTGGCCCACGAACGTGCCCACGGGCACGCCGACGACGTTGGCCACGGTCAGGCCGGTGAACATCATGGAGATGGCGCCCGCCTTCTTCTCCGGGGCCACCAGTTCGGCGGCGACGACGGAGCCGATGCCGAAGAACGCGCCGTGCGCCAGTGAGGCCACCACCCGGCCGATCAGCATGACGGCGAAGACGGGGGCGACGGCGGAGATCACGTTGCCGACGATGAACAGGCCCATGAGCAGCATGAGCATGTTCTTGCGGGAGATCCTGGTGCCGAGGGCGGTCATGATCGGGGCGCCGATCATGACGCCGAGGGCGTAGCCGGTGACCAGGAATCCGGCCGTCGGTACGGACACCCCGAGATCCGCGCCGACCTGGGGCAGCAGCCCCATGATGACGAATTCCGTGGTGCCGATTCCGAAGGCTCCCATGGCCAGGGCCAGAAGTGCGAGCGGCATGACGAGGGTCCTTTGAGATGCGGGGAAAGGGCGACAGCCAGAAGATGCATGAGCGTCTTACGTGCATTGACAATAGTTGCAGACGATGGCTAATGGCAAACGCGGGTATAGTGGATCCCGTGATACGGCGGCAGGAACCTGCCGGCGCCTCCGCTCGTACGACCCGACCGAGGGAGCTGTCCATGACCGCCACCGACCCGGCGATGACCGCACTGGCGCACAGCTGGTCGGCGCTCTCGCTGCTGCACGGCCGCATCGAGGGCAGCGTCGAGCGGGCGCTGCAGGCCGGGCACGGCCTGAGTGCCCGCGAGTACTCACTGCTGGACGTGTTGAGCCGCCAGCACGACGGCGAGGGCGGCCACCTCCAGATGCGGCAGGTCGCCGACGCCGTGGTGCTCAGCCAGAGCGCCACCACCCGGCTGGTGACCCGGCTGGAGGAGCGCGGGCTGCTGGCGCGGTATCTGTGCCCCACCGACCGCCGCGGCATCTACACCG
The DNA here is from genome assembly GCF_043083385.1 of Streptomyces sp. NPDC014733. NCBI lineage: Bacteria > Bacillati > Actinomycetota > Actinomycetes > Kitasatosporales > Streptomycetaceae > Streptomyces > Streptomyces sp. NPDC014733. The sequence goes on from NZ_JBIBYO010000005.1 coordinate 249,966, forward strand.
ATGTCAGCGACGCCGGTCTGCGCCTGCTGGAGGAGGCCCGCCCCACCCACAACACGGCCCTGCGGGAGGCACTGGACCGCGCGGCCGCCGAGCCCGCGCTCGCGCCGCTGGTGACCGCCGTCGAGGAGTTGCAGGGCGAGGTCCGCCCGGTGTGACCCGCCGGGGCGCCCGGTCGCTCCGCAGGGTGCCGATGCCGTCGGCGTCCGCCGTTCCGGCGGGTGTCGGCGGCATCGATGTGTTACGCCGTCCCCTCCTGCGCGCCCGCCGCGTGCAGCGCCCGCACCCGCTCCATCACCCCCGCCAGGGAGAGCGCGAAGGCGGTGTCGGCGCGGTGCGGTCCCGCGTGGGCGACGGCGGCGGCGAGGCGCGGGGTGTCGGCGGGGTCGGCGACCTCCCACATCGTCTCGGGGGCGGCGAGGTCGAGGGCGGAGCCGAGGACGACGTTCTCCACCGCGACGATCACCGGGATCACCTCCGGCGGGGCGAACCCGGCGTCCAGCAGCACCCCGCACGCCCGCTCGTAGAGGGCCAGTACGCGCGGGGCGCGGACGGGGGAGACGGTCAGCAGCGGGATGGTGCGGGGGTGTGCGGCGAAGGCGGCGCGGTAGCTGCGGGCCCAGGCCTCCAGGGCCGCGTCCCACGGGGTGATCTCCAGCGTGGCGGGGTCGATGGCGCCGCCGACGTGCTCGCGCAGCAGCTCGATGACGCCGGCCCGGCCGTCGACGTGGTGGTAGACGGAGGCTGTGCGCACCCCCAGTTCCCGGGCGATCTGCGGCACGCTGAAATCGCCCTGTTCGTCCACGAGCCGCAGCGCCGTCTCGCCGATCCGCGCCCGGTCCAGCAGCGGTGTCCGCGGCCTCGCCATGTCGTCTTCTCCCGCCCGTGAGGTCTTCCCGAATCGTACGGGCGGGGGTTACGGTGCAAAAACCGAAAGGCTTTAGGTTAAATTCCTTGCGGTCCCGTTGCCGTGCCCACCCCTCCCGCGCACCGGGCCGCCCTCCTCTCCGCCGCAGAAGGGCACCCGCACGCCATGGCCGCACCCGCCACCGCCCCGCAAGGGGCCCCGCCCCGCCCCGCGCCACCCGGCACCTCGGAACCGACGCTGCGCCGCGGCAGCCTCTCCGCCGCCGACATCGCCTTCTTCGTCATCTCCGCCGCCGCCCCGCTCACCGTCATGGCCGGGACCTCGCCCGTCGCCATCGGCGCCGGCGGTCTCGGCGCCCCCGTCGGCTACCTCCTGGCCGGCGCCACCCTCGCCCTCTTCGCCGTGGGCTTCACCACCATGGCCCGCCACGTCCGCCACGGCGGCGGCTTCTACGCCTTCATCACCCGCGGGCTGGGCCGCCCCGCCGGACTCGGCGCCGCCACCCTCGCCCTCCTCGCGTACAACGGCATGCAGATCGGCGTCCACGGGCTGTTCGCCACCGCCACCCAGGAGGCCCTCGAAGCCTTCTGGGGCGTGCACGTCCCCTGGCCGCCGCTGGCCTTCGCCGGGATCGCCGTCATCTGGTACCTCGGGTACCGCAGCATCGACTTCGGCGCCAAGGTCCTCGGTGTGCTGCTGGTCGCCGAGACCGGCATCCTCGTCCTGCTGGCCGGCGGCGTCCTGCTGCACGGCGGCGCACACGGTCTCGGCGCCGACTCCTTCACCCCGGCGCACGTCCTGGTGCCCGGCACCGGTGCCGTCCTGGCCTTCGCGTTCGCCGCCTTCACCGGCTTCGAGTCGACCGCCATCTACCGCCGCGAGGCCCGCGACCCGGGCCGCACCATCCCCCGCGCCACCTACGTCGCGGTCGCCTTCCTCGGCCTCTTCTACGCCTTCATCATCTGGATCATCGTCCAGGCGTACGGCCCCGACCGGATCGTCGCCGCCGCCCTGCACGACCCGGCCGGACTCTTCTTCTCCGCCACCACCCGCTACGTCGGCGCCTGGGCCACCGACCTGATGCACATCTTCATCGTGACCAGCATCGTCGCCTCCCAACTCGCCTTCCACAACGCCATCAACCGCTATGCGCTCTCCCTCGCCCAGGAGGGCGTGCTGCCCGCCGCCCTCGGCCGCGTCCACCCCCGCAACCGCTCCCCGTACGTCGCCGGAGCCGTGCAGAGCGCCCTCGCCGTCCTCGTCGTCGCGGGGTTCGCGGTGGCCGGCGCCGATCCGTACCGGCAGCTGCTGCTCTGGATGAACACCCCCGGCATGCTGGGCCTCCTCGCGCTCCAGGCGCTCACCGCCGCCGCCGTTCCCCTCTTCTTCCGCCGCTTCACCCACGGCGAGGGCGTCTGGCGCACCCGCGTCGCCCCGCTCGCCGCCGCCGTGCTGATGACCGGCGCCCTCGGCCTCGTCATCTCCAAGATCGACCTGATGACGGCCGCGCCGCTCGCCACCAACACCGTCCTGGTCCTCCTCGTCCCCGCCGCCTTCCTCCTCGGCCTGGCACTCGCCCGGCGCCTGCGGCTCCGCCGCCCCGCCGTGTACGAGGGGTTCGCCGCCGAGCCCCCGGAAGCCGACGACGATGACGGCGGGGACGGCGCGGATGGCGCGGCGCCGGGCGGTCCCGCCACGGCCCCCGCCACGGCCCCCGCAACCACCCGTCCCGCCGACCACTCCTGACCCCGCCCCACCCCGACCGAGGAGGCCCCGTGCCCACCGCATCCCCCGCCCCGCTGACCGCCGCCGACACCGTGCTGACCGGCGCCCGGGTGCGCACCCTCGACCCGCAGCGCCCCTGGGCGAGCGCCGTCGCCGTCAAGGACGGCCGGATCGCGGCGGTCGGCGAGGACGCCGACGTACGGGACTGGCGGGGCGCGGCCACCGAGGTCGTCGACCTGGGCGGCGCCACCCTCACCCCGGGCCTCGTCGACGGGCACAGCCACCCCGTCTGGGGCGTCGACATGTCCGACGGCACCGACCTCACCGCCGTCCGCGACCTCGACGGGCTCCGCGCCGCCCTCGCCACCGCCGCCCGTGACCTGCCGCCCGGCGGCTGGGTCACCGGCTGGGGCCTCGACCACAACGTCTTCGGTGACCACCCCGTCCACCGCTCCCTCATCGAGGACGCCCTCGGCGGCGCCCCCGCCTTCCTCCGGCTCTACGACGGCCACTCCGCGCTGGCCAGCGGCGCGGCGCTGGCCGCCGCCGGGGTCACCGGACCGCGTACCTTCGCCCAGCGCGCCAGCGTCGTCTGCGACGCGGACGGCCCCACCGGGCATCTGATCGAACACGCCGCGATGGAGCTGCTGGCGGACGTCGTCCCGCTGCCCGACCCCGCACAGCGCCGCGCCCGGCTGCTCGCCTCGCTGAACGAGATGGCCGCCGCCGGGCTGACGGGCGCCCATGTGATGGACATGCAGAGCCCCGGCGTCCCCGAACTCCTCGCCGCCGTCGAAGCCGACGGCCATCTCCCCGTCCGCCTCCGCCTCGCCCCCTGGTGCATGCCCGGCATCGACACCGACGGCCTCGACCACCTCGTCGCCCTCCAGCAACTGCACGGCCGCCACTGGCGGGTCGGCGGCGTGAAGTTCTTCATGGACGGCACCGTCGAGGGCGGTACCGCCTGGCTGGAGCACCCGGACTGCCACGGTGAGTCCACCGACGCCCTCTGGCCGGACCCGGCCGCGTACACCCGCGCCGTCCACCACCTCGCCCGCGCCGGGGTCCGCACCGTCACCCACGCCATCGGCGACGCCGCGGTACGCCACGCCCTCGACACCGTCGAACTCCTCGGCGACACGGGCGCGGCGGGCCGCCACCGCCACCGCATCGAGCACATCGAGACCGTCCCCGCCGACCAGCTGCCCCGCTTCGCCGCGCTCGGCGTCGCCGCCTCCATGCAGCCGCTGCACACCGCCTACACCCGCGCCGACCACACCGACGCCTGGTCCCGCCGGGTCGGTGCGGAGCGCGCCGGACGCGCCTGGCGCTGCCGTGATCTGCGGGACGCCGGGGCCGTCCTCGTCCTCGGCTCCGACTGGCCGATCGCCCACCACGACCCCCGCGCCACCCTCGCCACCGCCCGGCTGCGCCGCCCCGCGGGCGCTCCCGGCACCGCGCCGGTCACCCCCGAACAGGCCCTGACCGGCCTGATGGCGCTGGAAGGCTGCACCACCCACGCCGCGCTCGCCGTCGGCGAGGAGCACGAGGCGGGCCGGATCGCCCCCGGCTACCGCGCCGACCTCACCGCCCTCGCCGTCGACCCGGTCACCGCCCCCGCCGACGACGTCGCCACGGCCCCCGTCCGGCTGACGATGTCCGGCGGCCGCGTCACCCACCGCGGCTGAACGGAGGCGGGGCCGGGGCCACCGCCCCGGCCCCGCCCCGGCGCCTCAGATCCGCACCGGTTTCCGTTCCCGCCCCACCGCGTACCGCGCCAGATGGTGCGGCAGCGTCCCGTACCAGAGGAAGGCCACCGCGAAGCCGAACAGCAGGCACAGTGCGCCGCCGAAGGCGTCCAGCCAGAAGTGGTTGGCGGTGGAGACGATCACCAGCAGGGTGAAGAACGGGTAGAGCAGCGCCGCCGTCCTCACCCACACCCGGCGGGCCAGCAGCGCCACCGTCAGACCGCACCACAGCGACCAGCCGATGTGCATCGACGGCATCGCCGCGTACTGGTTCGACATCGACGCGAGGTTCCCGGACGCCATCGAGCCCCAGGTGTTGTGCTGGACCAGGGTGTCGACGAACCCGCCGTCGGCCATCAGCCGCGGCGGCGCCAGTGGATAGAAGTAGTAGCCGACGAGGGCGACGCCGGTGGTCGCGAAGAGCGCCAGCCGGGCGGCGGCGTACCGGCCCGGGTGCCAGCGGTAGAGCCAGACCAGCACACCGATCGTCGCCACGAAGTGCAGCGTGGCGTAGTAGTAGTTCATCGGCACGATCAGCCAGGTCACGGCGTTCACCGCGTGGTTGACGGTGTGCTCGACGGCGATGCCGAGGGTGTGCTCGATCTGCCAGATCCAGTCGGCGTTCCGCAGCGCCTTCGCCTCCTGCTCGGGCACCGCGTTACGGATCAGCGAGTACGTCCAGTAGCTGAGCGCGATGAGCAGGATCTCGAACCACAGCCGGGGGGCGCGCGGTGCCCGCAGCCGGGTCATCCGGCCCGGGCGGGGCGGGCGCTTCGCGGTCGCGCCATGAGGTGGCGGGCTGGCCGGCCGGTCGTCGACGGTCCTCACATGCGCTTCACCCATAGGCAGACAGTTTGCCAGAAAGGGGTTACCCGTCTGTCATTCCCTGGTGGGGTTGGCGACGACCTGTGTACCTCTCGGGGTGGATGTCCCGACCCCGTCCTCCGGGGGCGGAGTGGATGGTTCCGGGATCTTTGTCCGCTTTGTGGGGGAAGGGGGTTCGGTCGTCGCGGTGCCGGTGGCCTCCGCGGCGCCGCCGGGCCACCCCGCCGCATCCGCGCCCGCCGCCGTCCGCGGCGCCGACGCGGTCGAGCCCCGCACCACCAGCTCCGGATGGAAGACGAACTCGCTGTGCGGCGCGGGCGTCCCGCCGATCTCCTCCAGGAGCGCCCGCACCGCGGCCTGTCCCATCGCCGGGACCGGCTGCCGGATGGTGGTCAGCGGCGGGTCGGTGAACGCGATCAGCGGGGAGTCGTCGAACCCGACGACCGAGACCTCACGCGGCACGTCGAGCCCCCGCTGCCGGGCCGCCCGGATCGCCCCGAGCGCCATCATGTCGCTGGCGCACACCACCGCCGTCGCCCCGCGGTCCAGCAGCGCACCGGCCGCCGCCTGCCCGCCCTCCAGGGAGTACAGCGAGTGCTCCACGCACCGCTCGGCCGCCGCCGCGTCCAGCCCCAGCTGTTCGCGCACCGCCCGGACGAACCCCTCGATCTTCCGCTGCACCGGTACGAACCGCCGCGGTCCGAGCGCCAGCCCGATACGGCGGTGGCCGAGCGCCGCGAGGTGGGTGACCGCCAGGTGTACCGCCGCCCGGTCGTCGGGGGAGACGAACGGCGCCCGCACCTCGGGGGAGAAGCCGTTGATGAGGACGAACGGGACGCCCTGGCCGCGCAGCCGGGCGTAGCGCTGCATGTCGGCGGAGGTGTCGGCGTGCAGCCCGGAGACGAAGATGATCCCGGCGACCCCGCGGTCGACCAGCATCTCCGTCAGCTCGTCCTCGGTCGAGCCGCCCGGCGTCTGCGTGGCGAGCACCGGCGTGTACCCCTGCCGCGTCAGCGCCTGGCCGATCACCTGGGCGAACGCCGGGAAGATCGGGTTCTCCAGCTCCGGGGTGATCAGCCCGACCAGACCCGCGCTGCGCTGCCGCAGCCGTACCGGGCGTTCGTAGCCGAGGACGTCGAGGGCGGCCAGCACCGATTGGCGGGTGGTCGCGGAGACGCCCGGTTTACCGTTGAGCACCCGGCTGACGGTGGCCTCGCTGACACCCGCCTGCGCTGCGATATCGGCCAGCCGGGCGGTCATGCCAGGGACTTTACCTTTCGCCCCTCAGATTGCCCACCAGGCGCAGCTGTCCCCCGGGAGCACCGCCGACGCCCCCCTGGCGGGCAGTGGCGCGCTGGCCAGCAGCAGCTTTCCGGGCGCCTCCAACGCGACGTCGCCACCGGTGGTGTTGACGGTGCAGACCAGCCCGGGGCGGGCGAACGCCAGCACTCCGTCCGGCGCCTCCCGCCAGGTCATCCCGCCGTCGCCCAGGCCCGGCAGCGCCCGCCGCAGGGCCAGCGCCGCCCGGTACAGCTCCAGCGTGGAGTCCACGTCGCCGGTCTGCGCCGCGACCGACAACCCGCCCCACGCGGCCGGTTGCGGCAGCCAGCTCCCGCCGTCGCCGAAGCCGTACGAGGGCCCGTCCGCGGTCCACGGCAGCGGCACCCGGCAGCCGTCGCGCAGCCCGTCCTGCCCGGAGGAGCCGGCGCCGGCGGCGCGGCGGCGGAGGAACGCCGGGTCCTGGCGGACCTCGTCGGGCAGGTCGGTGACCTCGGGGAGGCCCAACTCCTCACCCTGGTAGAGGTAGACGGAGCCGGGCAGCGCCAGCATCAGCAGCGTCGCCGCCCGGGCGCGGGCCAGGGAGCCGAGGCGGGTGGCGTGGCGGACCACGTCGTGGTTGGAGAGGACCCAGGTCGTCGGGGCGCCGACGGAAGCGGTGGCGGCCAGCGAGGCGTCGATGACCTCACGCAGCGCCGCCGCCTCCCAACCAGCCGTCAGGAACTGGAAGTTGAACGCCTGGTGCAGCTCGTCGGGGCGGACGTAGAGCGCCAGCCGTTCCGGGGTGGGCGCCCATGCCTCCGCGACGCCGATCCGGGCGCCGCCGTAGCTTTCCAGCAGGGTGCGCCAGGAGCGGTGGATGGCGTGGACGCCGTCCTGGTCGAAGAAGGGCAGCGACTGGTTGCCGATCAGGGTGGCCTGGCTGCCGCGGCCGATGTCCGGCAGGCCCGGCGCCTTGACCATGCCGTGCGCGACATCGATCCGGAAACCGTCGACACCGAGGTCGAGCCAGAACCGCAGGATCGCCGCGAACTCGGCGTGCACCTCGGGGTTGTCCCAGTTCAGATCGGGCTGCTCGGGCGCGAAGAGGTGGAGGTACCAGTCGCCGCGGTCGGTGCGCGTCCAGGCGGGGCCGCCGAACACCGACTCCCAGTCGTTGGGCGGCAGCGCGCCGTCGGCGCCGCGGCCGGGCCGGAAGAGGTAGCGCTCCCGGGCCAGCTCCGGGTCGCGGAACCACGGGTGCCGGTCGGAGGTGTGGTTCGGCACGATGTCGACGATCACCCGCAGCCCGTGGGCGTGGGCCGCGCGGAGCAGCGTGTCGGCGTCCTCCAGGCTGCCGAAGAGCGGGTCCACGGTGCGGTAGTCGGCGACGTCGTACCCGCCGTCGGCCTGCGGTGACGCGTAGAACGGCGTGAGCCAGACGGCGTCCACGCCCAGCTGCTTGAGGTACGGCAGCCGCTCGCGGACCCCGCGCAGATCGCCGATGCCGTCGCCGTCGCTGTCCGCGAACGACCGTACGTAGACCTGGTAGATGACGGCGTCGCGCCACCAGCCGGGCCCGGAGGTCTCTCCGGCGGCGCGGCGGGCGGGGCTGGGGGAGGTGAGCTGCTGGGTCATCTGCCGTCCCTGTTCGTGCGGGGAGGGCGGACGGCGGGCCGCCGGTGCGGCGCGGGGCCGCCGGGGCGCCGTGCGCCACCAGGAGTAGGTCGCCTGGCACCGGAAACAACGCGCCAGAGGGCGCCGGGTGACGGCTCGTACGCCTTCCCGCCGCAGACCTTTCCAGCAACCTTGCAGAAATATCCCGCAAGGTCTTTCGGTTTTCTTGCGGCGCTGTTACGTTCCTCCACGCCATCTCAGGCGATTCCCAAAGGAGTTCACATGCGGCGTGGCATACGTGGCGTCACCGCCACCGCACTGGCGGCGGGCCTGGCCCTGACGGCGACAGCCTGCGGTGGCGGCGGCGGTGACAGCAAGGCCGACGACGGAAAGATTTCCGGCACCGTCACCTTCTGGGACACCTCCAACGACGCCGAGAAGGGCACCTACCGCAAGCTTGCGGAAGGCTTCGAGAAGGAACACCCCGGCGTCCACGTCAAGTACGTCAACGTGCCCTTCGGCGACGCCAACGCCAAGTTCAAGAACGCGGCGGGCGGCAACGCCGGCGCCCCCGACGTGATGCGCACCGAGGTCGCCTGGACCGCCGACTTCGCCCACCTCGGCTACCTCGCCCCCCTCGACGGCACCCCCGCCCTCGACAACACCGCCGACTACCTCCCGCAGGCCCTCGGCTCCACCAAGTTCGACGGCAAGACCTACTCCGCCCCGCAGGTCATCGACACCCTCGGCCTCTTCTACAACAAGGCGTTGCTGAAAAAGGCGGGCGTGGGTGTCCCCAAGACCTTCGACGAGCTGGAGTCCGCCGCGAAGAAGATCAAGGCGAAGACCGGCGCCACCGCCCTCTACCTGCGCGGCGACGACCCGTACTGGTTCCTGCCCTACCTCTACGGCGAGGGCGGCGACATGGTCGACGCCCGCGACAAGACCGTCGAGATCGACGACGACGCCGGCACCCGCGCCTTCGCCACCCTCAAGCGCCTCGTCGACTCCAAGGCGGCCGTCACCGACGCCACCGACGGCCAGGAGAACGAACTCAAGGCGCTCAAGGACGGCGACGTCGCGATGGCGATCGACGGCCCCTGGGACATCGAGGGCGCCCGCGCCGGCAAGGCGTTCGCCGACAAGGACAACCTCGGCGTCGCCCCCGTCCCCGGCGGCAGCAAGGCCCAGGGCTCCCCGCAGGGGGGCTGGAACCTCTCCGTCTACGCCGGGTCCGCCAACCTCACCACCGCCTACGCCTTCGTCAAGTACATGAGCGGCGCGGACGTCCAGCGGAAGACCACCGAACAGCTCAGCCTGCTGCCGACCCGCAAGTCCGTCTACCAGCTCCCGTCAGTCGAGAAGAACGAGATGGTGAAGTTCTTCAAGCCCGCCGTCGACGGCGCCGTCCAGCGCCCGTGGATCGCCGAGGGCAACTCCCTCTTCGAGCCGATCAAGGTCCAGATGAACAAGGTCCTGACCGGCGCCGCCACCCCCAGCCAGGCCGCCAAGGCCACCGGCGACGCCTACCGGAAGCTGCTCAAGGACTACAAGTGACCCTCGCCGCCCGCGTCCGCCGCGCGCTGGCACCCCACTGGTACGCCTGGACGATGGTGGCGCCCGTCACCGTCGTCCTGGGCGTCATCATCGGGTTCCCGCTGGTGCGTGGCGTCTACCTCTCCCTCACCGACGCCGACGAGGCCAACGTCGCACGCGACATCGGCGTGAACCACCTGCCGGCGACCTACCACTTCACCGGCCTCGACACCTACCGCGCGATCCTCACCGACCCGGTGTTCTGGGGCCGCCTGGGCTGGACCGTGGTCTGGACGGTCGCCTGCGTCGGCATCACGTACCTCATCGGGCTGGGCCTGGCGACGCTCCTCAACCGCCCGCTGCGCGGCCGCACCGGCTACCGCCTCGCGCTGATCTTGCCGTGGGCGCTGCCCGCCTTCGTCTCCGTCTTCACCTGGCGGATGCTCTTCAACGACCGCAACGGGCTGCTCAACTCCGTCCTGACCGGCGGCGGCATCGGCGCGATCCCCTGGCTCAACGACCCCACCTGGGCCAAGATCGCGGTCATCGCCGTCAACGTCTGGCTCGGCGTCCCCTTCATGCTCGTCGCCCTCCTCGGCGGCCTCCAGTCCCTCCCGGGCGAGCTGTACGAGGCGGCCGAGATGGACGGCGCCGGGCCCTGGCAGCGCTTCCGGCACATCACCCTGCCGGGCCTGCGCACCGTCAGTTCCACGGTGATCCTGCTCTCCACCATCTGGACGTTCAACATGTTCCCGGTGATCTTCCTGCTCACCCGGGGCGGCCCCGGCGACGCCACGGAGATCCTGGTGACCTACGCCTACCGCCTCTCCTTCGTCGACAGCCCCCGCGACTTCTCCGGCTCCGCCGCCTGGGGCGTCCTGATCCTCCTGCTCCTTTGCGCCGCCGCCGTCCTCCACCGCCGCGCGCTCCGCAAGCAGGGAGAGACGTGGTGACCGTGACCGCAGCTACGAAGCCCCCGCGCCGCCGCGGCGCGCGCTCCCCCCTCGCCTCCGCCGGCCTGCACGCCACGCTGCTGCTCGCCGCCGTGATCGCCGTCTTCCCGCCCCTCTGGCTGCTGATCACCTCGTTCAAACCGAAGAACGACGCCTTCACCACCGACGTCGTCTCCCACCCCACCCTCGCCAACTACCGCCACGTCCTGGGCGACACCTCCTTCCCGACCTGGTTCGGCAATTCCGTCCTCGTCGTCGCCGTCACCACCGTCGTCGGCGTCCTCCTCGCCGCCACCACCGGCTACGCGCTCAGCCGCTTCCGCTTCCCCGGGATGCGCCCGCTGCTGTGGCTGCTGCTCATCACCCAGATGTTCCCGGTGGCCGTGCTGATCGTGCCGCTCTACAACCTGATGGCGGGCCTCGGCCTCCTCAACCAGCCCGGCGGCCTGATCATCACGTACCTGACCATCGCCGTGCCGTTCTGCGCCTGGATGATGAAGGGCTACTTCGACACCATCCCCGTCGAGATCGACGAGGCGGGCCGCGTCGACGGCCTCTCGCCGTTCGGCACCTTCTGGCGTCTGGTGCTGCCGCTGGCCCGCCCCGGCCTCGCCGTCACCGGCTTCTACACCTTCGTCACCGCCTGGGCCGAGGTCGCCTACGCCTCCGCCTTCATGACCGGCGACGAACACCTCACCCTCGCCGGCGGGCTCCAGACCTTCGTCAACCAGTACACCAACGACTGGGGCTCGATGACCGCCGCCGCCGTCCTCATCGCCGTCCCGGCCACCGCCGTCTTCGCCTTCGCCCAGCGCCACCTCGTCGCCGGACTGACCGCCGGCACCACCAAGGGTTGACTCCTCCCCTTCGTGAACGAGGGGGATTTCCAGCTCACGTCGCCTGACCCCCGACGGGGGTGCAGGTCTTACACGATCAGCACTGGCCGGGTATGAGACCAGCCCGGACGAGCATCACGCGGGCTGAGTTTTTGTCCCTCGGTCGGGACACTCCGCACGCGGTGCACGTATACGTTCGTTCAGAGAGAGGCAGCGCGTGCTTGGTTCTCGCTCCGCAGTCTGCGCAATCCGCCGTGGTGTGCGCCGGGTGCACCAGGTGCACGATCCGGCCGTGCTTGCGGCCCATCTCGACCAGGGCCTTCTTCGTCGCCGAGATCGCGGCGTCGGCGGCTCTTCGGGCCATGGTGGTCTTCGCCAGGAACTTCGGGCGGAAGTCCTCCACCGCTATGGCGTCATGGTCGCGGACCACGGACTTGGCCCACTTGCGGCCGGTGTCCTGCCGCTGGGCTGCGACCTTCCGATGCAGCTTCGCGGTCTGCCGCTTCGCTTCGCGGTAACCCTTCGAAGCTGCCTGCCCCTTGGGTGGCCCACGCCGGGCCATCGTCCGCTGGTAGCGGGCCATTTTCTGCGCCGCAGTGCGCCCATGCTGCGGGTGGGGAAGATCATGAACATCGCTGGTGGTGGTCGCGGTCTCCTTCACGCCCCAGTCGATCCCGATCACGCGGCCGGTCAGGGGCAGATCCTCGGTCACGGCGGCCGTCACGAAGGAAGCCCACCAGTGCCCTACCGCATCGCGGTACACGCGCACCGACGACGGCGGTCCGGGCAGCTCCCGCGACCACACCACTGTCACGACAATGCCGCCCGCCAGATGCAGACGGCCATCCTTGAGACGGAATCCCCGCTTGGTGTATTCGAGGGTGGGCAGCGCTTCGCGCTTCCTCTTCCACCTGGGCATCCCGGCCCGCTGCCGCATCGGCAATCTGGCCTTGATGTCCTTGAGGGCCTTCGCCCGCGACGTGCCGAAGTCGCGTATCACCTGCTGCTGAGGTACACACGCGCCCTCACGCAGCCACGGTGTGCGGGCTCGGGCCTCGGTCGGCATCGCTGCGAGCTGCACCGGCCCACACGTCGTCTTCGCGCCGGTCGCCCGGTTGTGCGCGTGGACGACCTTGGACTTGGCCACGCACTCATTCCACACCCAGCGCACCCGGTCCCACTCGGCTTCGAGCGCCGTACGCGCCGACGACGACAGGCGAAGGCGGTAGGTGTACCGGCAATACCCGGCCGCCTGCGCACTCACCTCTGCCGTCATGCATCAGAACCTACATGGGAGGACTGACAGTTGAGCCCCCTTACTCTTTGCGACGCCCCTCACCAGCGGTTTTGGTGTACGCCGATCCGTCCTGGCAGCAAATCGGCTTTTCCTGCCCCGCTCACGCGGGAGCTTCGTTTCCTCCCCCGGCTGAAGCCGGCGACATCCACGAAGGAGACCTGATGTTTCCGGACCCCTCCGCATCCGCCCCGAGCCAGGACGCCGCCCGCCCCGACTGGTGGCGCGACGCGGTGATCTACCAGGTCTACCCCCGCAGCTTCGCCGACGCCGACGGCGACGGCATGGGCGACCTGGAAGGCATCCGCCGCCGCCTGCCCCACCTGCGCGACCTCGGCGTCGACGCCGTCTGGCTCTCCCCCTTCTACGCATCGCCGCAGGCCGACGCCGGATACGACGTCACCGACTACCGCGCCGTCGACCCGATGTTCGGCACCCTCGACGACGCCGACGCGATCCTGCGCGACGCCCGCACCCTGGGCCTGCGCGTCATCGTCGACCTCGTCCCCAACCACTGCTCCGACCAGCACGCCTGGTTCCGGCAGGCCGTCGCCGAGGGCCCCACCTCCCCGCTCCGCCACCGCTTCCACTTCCGCGACGGCCGCGGTGAGGGCGGCGAACTCCCGCCCAACGACTGGGAATCCGTCTTCGGCGGCCCCGCCTGGACCCGCCTGCCCGAGCCGGACGGCCAGTGGTACCTCCACCTCTTCGCCCCCGAGCAGCCCGACTTCAACTGGGAGCACACCGCCGTACGCGACGAGTTCCGCTCCGTGCTGCGCTTCTGGCTCGACCGCGGCGTCGACGGCTTCCGCATCGACGTCGCCCACGGCCTGATCAAGGCCGCCGGCCTGCCCGACATCGGCCGCGGCAGCCAGGCCACTCTGATCGGCAACCAGGAGCTGCCCTTCTTCGACCAGGACGGCGTCCACGAGATCTACCGCGACTGGCGCACCCTCCTCGACGAGTACGACGGCGCCCGCATCGCCGTCGCCGAGGCATGGGCCCCCAGCCCCGACCGCACCGCCCGCTACGTCCGCCCCGACGAACTCCACCAGGCGTTCAACTTCCACTACCTCGGCACCGCCTGGGACGCCCCCGCCCTCCGCGAAACCATCGACGCCTCCCTCGACGCGATGCGCCCCGTCGGCGCCCCCGCGACCTGGGTCCTCTCCAACCACGACGTCGTCCGCCACGCCACCCGCCTCGGCGGCGGCCTCGCCCGCGCCCGCGCCGCGACCCTGCTGATGCTCGCCCTGCCCGGCTCCGCCTACCTCTACCAGGGCGAGGAACTGGGCCTGCCCGAGGTCACCCACCTGCCCGACGAGGCCCGCCAGGACCCGGCGTTCGCCCGCCGCACCGCCACCTCCGGCCAGGACGGACTGCGCGACGGCTGCCGCGTCCCGATCCCCTGGGAGAAGGACGGCTGCTCCTACGGCTTCGGCCCCGGCGGCAGCTGGCTCCCGATGCCCGCGGAGTGGGGCGCCCTCTCCGTCGCCGCCCAGACCGGCGACCCGGGCTCCACCCTGGAGCTGTACCGCGCCGCCCTCGCCCTGCGCCGCACCCACCCCGGCCTCGGCGCGGGCACCGGCGTCACCTGGCTGGACGCCCCCGACGGCATCCTCACCTTCCGCCGCCCCGGCGGCCTCGTCTGCACCGTCAACACCACCGACACCGCCGTCCGCCTCCCGGCCCCCGGCAAACCTCTGCTCTCCTCCGGCCAGATCCCCGCGGTGGACGGCGAGTTCATCCTTCCCGCCGACACCACCGTCTGGTGGGAAGAGTGACCGCACCGGCCTCCCGCGCCACCCCCCGCCTCGCCGACCTCGCCGCCCAGGCGCAGGTCAGCGAGGCGACCGCGAGCCGCGTCCTCAACGGCCGCGCGGGCGTCGCCCACGCCACCCGGCAGCGCGTCCTCGCCGCCCTCGACGTCCTCGGCTACGAACGCCCCGTCCGGCTCCGGCGCCGCAGCGCCGGGCTGGTCGGGCTGGTCCTCCCGGAGCTGACCAACCCGATCTTCCCGGCGTTCGCCCAGATCATCGAGCAGTCACTGGCCGGCCACGGCTACACCCCGGTCCTGTGCACCCAGATGCCGGGCGGCTCCACCGAGGACGAACTCGTCGAGCAGCTGGAGGAACGCGGCGTCACCGGCATCGTCTTCCTCTCCGGCCTGCACGCCGACACCGGCGCCGACCCGGCCCGCTACCACCGCCTCCGCGACCGCGGCGTCCCGTACGTCCTGATCAACGGCCACCGCCCGGACATCCCGGCGCCGTCCGTCTCACCCGACGACGGCGCCGCCGCCCGCATGGCGGTCGACCATCTCGCCGCCCTCGGCCACACCCGCATCGGCCTCGCGGTCGGCCCCGCCCGCTACGTCCCCTCCCGCCGCAAGGCGGAAGGCTTCAAGGCGGCCCTGACCGACCGCCTCGGTCTGCCGCCCGCGGACGCCGAACGCCGCGTCTGCCACACCCTGTTCAGCGTCGAGGGCGGCCACGCGGCGGCCGACGCCCTCCTGGACGACGGCTGTACGGGCCTGGTCTGCGGCAGCGACCTGATGGCCCTCGGCGCCGTCCGCGCCGCCCGTGGACGCGGCCTGCCCGTCCCCGGCGCGGTCTCCGTCGTCGGCTTCGACGACTCTCCGCTGATCGCCTTCACCGACCCGCCCCTGACGACGGTCCGCCAGCCCGTCCAGTCGATGGCCGCCGCCGCCGTCGACACCCTCATCGAGGAGATCCAGGGCCATCCGGTCCGGCACACGGAGTTCGTCTTCCAGCCGGAGCTGGTGGTGCGGGGGTCGACGGGGGCGCTACGGGGGTGAGCGCTCAGCGCCGAGCGACCGCGTACGCGACGAACGCGCTCCAGGTGTCGGCGCCCACCGCGAGCTGCGGTCCGTCCTTGTCCTTGGAGTCACGGATGTGGATGGTGGTGGGGGAGGGGGCGATCTCGATGCAGTCGCCGTCTTCGCTGCCGCTGTAGCTGCTCTTACGCCAGGCCGGTTCGGTGGTGTTCATAGTGCTCCTCGCATCCGCTGCAACAGGCTCAGTGAGTCTTCGGGGGAGAGAGCCTGTGAACGCATCCTGGCATAACGCATATGGAGCACACTGATCTCCTTGGGGTCGGAGATAAGGGTGCCGGATCGTTGGCCCTCGCAGTAGGCGAACCACTTGTGCTCCGGGGTTTCCGCCAGCTGCATCGGCCCCGCCAATCCAGCATGAGTTTCTCGTACTTGAGGCATGATCTGTACCTCTACGTTGCGCATCTGGGCGATCTCGATCACGTGGCCAATGAGTTCCCTGGTCACGTCCTTGCCGCCCGCGCAACGCAGGAACAGGTGCTCTTCCAGGATGAAGCTGTACGCCGTGTTCGGGCGCTCCCGCAGCAAGCGTTTCCGATCCATCCTCGCCGCGAGTTGGTTCGCCATCTGTTCGTCGTCCAGGGGCGGCAGCCGGTTGGCGAACAGCGACTTCGCGTACGCCTCCGTCTGCAACATTCCAGGCACCATCCGGCACTCATACGCGTACAGGCTCAGCGCTTTCTGCTCCAGTGCAGCCCACTGACGGAACCATGCCGCCAACCCCGGCTTCCGGGCGAGATGCGGTGCCATCGCAGCCAACACGCCGTGTGCGTCCAGCACTTCCTCTGCCTTCTTCACGAAATCCGGCTGAGGGAATCGCCGTCCCTGCTCGACCGACGCCACTGTCTGGGCCGAGAACCCCACCAGCGGAGCGAACTCCTCCTGCGTCAGATCGGCCCGTTCCCGGAATGCCTTGACTGCCGCGCCGAACGCCTTGAGGCTGTCCGTGCACTCCGGCTCGCCGCCGCCCTTTTTCTTCGCCATGTTCGGCACCTCCGCTGTGCGCGCCCCTCCGCCAACTCGGCCATGCTCACGGTCGGTTACCCGTACTGTCCACTCTCCGCACCCGTACGCTGACCGAGCGTACGGGCTCAGGTGCTGGTCAACGCGCTGCTCGGGGCGCCAACTTGGGCATATGCACGCCTCTCCCGTCACCCCCACCCCCGTTACCGCGCGTATGTTCGCGCAACGCTTCAGCGCCACCCGTCGGGGCGCCCGCCTCGCCCGTCGGCTGGCCACTGCGCAACTCGATGCCTGGGGCACCCCCTACGGCAGCGAACGGTCCGACACCGTCGCCCTGCTCGTCGCCGAACTCGCCGCCAATGCCGTCCTGCACGGCCGCGTCCCGGGCCGGGATTTCGAGCTGCGGCTCACCCCCGTAGCCGGTCCCGACGGGCGCGACCGGCTACGCATCGAGGTCGCCGACACCCGTACCGAGGCCCGGCCGCCGGACCCGGGCGACCTGCGGCCACTCGCCCCGGACGCCGAATCGGGCCGCGGCCTCCTCCTCGTGGCCGCCCTCGCCGAGCGCTGGGAGGTCACCGACCGCCCCGGCGTCGGCAAGATCGTCCGCGCGGAGGTGACGCTGTGAGGGACGTTGCCGCGCGGGCGTCTTCCGGATCTACCGCTTGTCCGGCGGATGCCCCAGTGGGGCCGGTTTCACCGCTGGGTGTGCCGCTCGGCGGCGTCGAAGGCGGGCGCGAGCGGGGCCAGCGCCGCGCGGAGCTGGTCGGGCAGTGAGCCGGAGGGCACGACGAGTCCTCCGGTACCGGAACCCCCGGCGGCCTCCGGGTTCGCGGCCGGCCGGAGCCAGCCTTCCAGTGCGATGCGAACCGCCGCGGCCACGCTTGCCGCGAGAACGCGGGCCGTGTGCGCTCCGCTGTCGCCCAGGCGTTCGGCGATCACCGCCGTGAGCGGGGGCTCGATGGCGGCGGTGGCGTCGAGGAACGCGTCGCGCAGCGCGGTCCGGGTGGTGATCAGCAGCAGAGCCTGCTGTTCGCGCTCGCCGGTGTGCGTGTACTGCTCGACCACCGCGTCGGTGACGGCGTCGGCCAGGCGCACTCCCGCGGGCCGGGCCGTGACCGCCGCCGCGATCCGGGCCTCCCGGTCTGCGGTGACAGCGGAGGCGATCGCCTGCTCGCGGCTGGCGAAGTAGTTGTTGTAGGTGCGCGGCGAGACCCCGGCCGCCTCGGCGATGTCCTCGACCCGCACCTGGTCCGGTCCGCGCTCCACGGCCAGGCGCAGGGCCGCCTCGCGCAGCGCCTTGCGTGTGGCCTGCTTCTTCCGCTCCCGCAGCCCGGGTGGTGGTGTCGTCACGGTGCTCAGCGTTCCACACAGGACTGCGTGCACGCAAACTTGCGTGCACGCAAGTTTCCTGTCACTCTCGGCCCGACCGAGACCGACATGAGGGGACGTCACCATGCGAGCAAGAGGAATGACCTACGACACCGGGTTCGTCGTGCACGGACAGATGTCCCGCGAGCGCTTCGACCCCGCGGTGGTCCGGCGTGAGCTCGCCATCATCCGCGACGACCTGCACTGCAATGCGGTCCAGATCATCGGCGGTGACCCGGACCGACTGGCGCTGGCCGCCGGTGCCGCCACCGAACTCGGCCTGGAGGTCTGGTTCTCGCCCTACCCGCTGGAGCTGGCTCCGGAGCAGATCCTCACGCTCTTCCGCGACTGCGCCGAGCGAGCGGAACGGCTCCGGCAGCAGGGGGCCGCAGTCGTGTTCGTCGCAGGCGTCGAGCTGAGCGTCATGAACCGCGGGTTCCTGCCCGGAGAGAGCCCCGAGGAGCGGGTCGAGCAGCTGATGAGCCCACCCGAGCGGCGGGCCGACGCGATGCGCGGGCTCGGCGTGCGTATCAACGCGTTCCTCCGCGATGCCGCGGCCACGATCCGCGAGCGCTTCCAGGGCAAGCTCACCTACGCAGCCATCCAGTTCGAGCAGGTCGACTGGACTCCCTTCGACATGGTGACGTTCGAGCTGATCCGCTCCGCCGAGGTCGCCGACCGGTTCCGGGAAGCGGTGCGCACCCTGGCCCAAGGCCCGAAGCCGCTCGCCATCACCGGGTTCGGCACCGCGGCCTACCGCGGCGCGGGAGACCGCGGCGGGCGCGTGCTGGAAGTGGTCGAGCACGATCCGCGGACCAAGGCCCCTGTGCGGCTGAACGGCATGTACGAGCGTGACGAGGCCGGCCAGGCCGCCTATCTGAGCGAACTCCTGGAGATCTTCGACACCGAGGGCGTGGACAGCGCGTTCGTGTTCCTGTTCGCCTTGCCCGGCTACCCGCACCGCCCGGACGGCGACCCCCGGGACGACCTGGACCGGGCCGGCCTGGGCATCGTCAAACTCCTCGAAGGACGCCGGGGGCAGACCTACCCCGACATGGAATGGGAACCCAAGGCCGCCTTCACGGCAGTGGCGCAGCGGTATCGGAGGTGACCGGCCCGCGGCCGTCGGCCGGCGGAGCAACTCCGCCGCGGCGACCGCGGCTGTGCGGTGCCGTGCGGATCAAGGGTGCGGACGACCCGAACGGCACCGCCCGGCACCCCGCCGGGCGGTGCCCCGCGATCCGGGACACCGCCCGCCCCGACATGCACCCCTCCGCCGCCCCGGCGATCCTGGGAGAAGCGCATTTCCCCAGAGGCCGGGCGCGGCACGCGGTCCGGCTGCCGCAGCCGAGGAGGCGGGCGCATGGGACACCACCATCACAAGCCGAACAAGGCGGTCGAGGGCGACCCGGACGCGGGCCACGGGCGCGGGATGCCCCGGCGGCCCGACGGACGCGCGGCCGAGCGGCGTACCGAGGAGGACCGCCGCGAGGCGGGCCTGCCCGACGGCGCCGGGAAGGACGACGCGACCCGGTACGCGGAGGAACGGGCCGAGGTGGAGCGCGAGGCCGACAGCGGCACCATGCCCCGCAGCGTCGCCGCACGGAAGCGACGGAACCCCTACCCGCCCTCCGGCTACGAGGAGTGAGCGCGGGGCGGTCGGCCGTACGGGCGGGCCGGAGGCGCGGGCGCCCCGGACACGCGGGTTCAGCCGACCCGCAGATCAGACGTTCGCACAGGTCAGAGGCGTGGAGTAGGCATGAGTGAGGAACCCGAACCGATCAGCGCCGCCGAACGCCGCGCGCTGGAGCGGGACCGCGACGCGCTGCGCGCCGCCCGCGCGGCCGACGCCCCGGCGCCGCAGGACTCCGGCCAGGCGGGCGACCGCGGCGACGCCGCCGACCAGTCGGAACGCGTCGACGAGGCCACCCACATCGGGGTCCGCCTGGCCGAGATCACCCTCCGCCTGCACGAAGGCGAACGCGCCGGCGTGCCGCCCGTCGACGCGGTCGGCGTGGGCAGCACCTGCACCGTGCGCTTCCCGGACGGCGACCGCGCCACGCTCCACCTCGCCCGCCTGGCGTCGGACCGCGACCCGACACTCGTCACCGCCGACAGCCCCCTCGGCCGCGCCCTGCTCGGCCACGAGGCGGGCGACCGCGTCGAGTACACGACCCCCGACGGGCGGGAGACCGTTCACCTGCTGTCGGTCGGCGAACCGGGGCCGGAGAACGGGCGGTAGCCGTCTGCTTTCTGCGCCGCCCCTCGCCCGCTCGGCCCGGGGCTTCCGTACCGCCCGCCAGGCACAGCGCCCGTGTGTCGTCCCGGCACTTCTCGCCAGGAGGCCGACGCCGAGCCGCTGACCCCGGCCCGGCGTACGCCACGGGCGCCGGGCCGGTCGGCCGGTGGCTCAGCGCGTCACGTCGGCCGGGCGATCGACATGCTGCCTGGTGGTCAGTAGCCTCTCGGCAGGCACACGTCGGCGTCCGGGAGGCGACATTTTGATACTCACGATGGCCGGTGTCCTCATCGTGCTGTGGCTCGCCCTCTTCACATGGGCCGGCTGGCGTCGGCGCACGCACGGCGGTGGAGGAACCCCGGCCGTCCAGACGTGGGGCGAGCTTTTCCACCCCTCCCAGCGCCACGTCCAACAAGAGCGGGAACGCCAACTCGTCCTCCGGGACGACGCCGACTCCGGAGCGCCGCCCCACTCCGTCGACCTCGACTCCGGCACGGCGTTCATCCGCCGGGACAGGGCCACGTGAGCAGACCCGACGCACCCTGACGGCTCGGCCGACCGGGCCCGGAGACCCACGGTGACGGGCCCGCCCGCTCAGCCCCCCAGACACTCCCGCACCGCCCCCACCAGCCGATCCGCCCGCGCATCACCGTGGCCGATCATGCGGTTGGCGACATACGCGAAGCCGACGCCGAACGCGTCGTCCCCGAAGGCGAACTGACCGCCCGCGCCGTCGCTGCCGAAGCTCCGCGCACCGAGCATCGGCCGGAACGGCGCATCCAGCAGGAACCCCGCGCCCCAGCGGGCCCCGGCGTCGAACCCCAGCCAGCCTGCGCCGGACGAGAGCTCCCGCACCACATCCGTCACGGACTCCGGTGCCAGCAGCCGCCCGTGCCCGTCCAGGCCCGTGACGGCCGCCGCGTACAGCCCGGCGAGCCCCGACGCCGAGGCCACCGCGCCCGCGCCCGGCAGCTCCGCGCCGAGCAACGCCGGGTCGTTCCAGCCGTACGGCGCGTCGGTGCCGGGGAAGACCAGCGCACCGTTCATCGTCACGATGCGGGTGAGCAGATGCTCCGGCCCCGGCATTGCGGGCCGCCCCGCCGCCTCCGTCAGCACCGCCCGGCCCGCCACCTCCTCCTCCGGCAGCCCGATCCAGGCCCGCAGCCCCAGCGGATCACCCACCGCCCGGCGGAAATACGCACCCGGCGTGAGCCCCGTCAGCCGCCGGATCACCTCGCCGAGAACGAACCCGAAGACATGGCCGTGGTACTCGTACGACGCCCCCGGCTCCCACAGCGGCCGCTGCTCCTCGACGGCGCGGATCACCGGCGTCCACGCGGCGATCTCCTCGAACGTGAGCTTCCGGTCGAGGACGGGTATCCCGGCGCGGTGCCCGAGGACCATCCGGCAGGTGATCTCGTCCTTGCCGTGCCGGGCGAACTCCGGCCAGTAGCGCGCGATCGGCACATCAAGATTCAGCAACCCTTCCTGAACGAGCAGCTGTACGCACACCCCGACCAGGCCCTTGGCACACGAGAACACCGGCACGGCGGTCTCCCGCTCCCACGGACGCCCCGTCCGCCCGTCGGCGACCCCGCCCCACAGCTCGACGACCTTCCGGCCGCCGACGAACACCGAGACCGCCGCACCCAGTTCCGGAAAGTCCGCGAAGTTCCGCGCGAACGCCTCGGCGACGCCCCCGAAACCCTCGTCCACCTCGCCCTGACACCGCTCCACCGGTCCCGCCCCTCCGCCCGTACGCTCCCGACGCGCGGCACTCCGCCCGCCGCCGACCGCGACACCGTACGGCGCCACCCGCCCCGGCACGAACGGATTTCCGCACGACGGGACCGGCCCGGAAGGCAGTGCGAGCAGCGTGGGCAGCCACCGAGAATGGCGGTAACTCGCGCTTATACGACCGGAGTTGACGGGCGAGGAGCCGTCTCCTGGGCGCCGCGCGCGCCAGGCCGTCAGACGCCGAACGCCGCCGGATAGCGGATCGTCCCGGACGGCACCGGCGCGTCCG
Source organism: Streptomyces sp. NPDC014733 (assembly GCF_043083385.1). Taxonomy (NCBI): domain Bacteria; kingdom Bacillati; phylum Actinomycetota; class Actinomycetes; order Kitasatosporales; family Streptomycetaceae; genus Streptomyces; species Streptomyces sp. NPDC014733. The sequence goes on from NZ_JBIBYO010000005.1 coordinate 272,075, forward strand.
GGTCCAGGGCGAGCGCCATCATCGCCTCGTCCGGCACGTCGAACGGCGCGCGGATACCGAACCGGGAGGCGGGCACGAACCCGAAGCGCGGATAGTACGTGGCGTGGCCGAGGACCACCACGAGGTTCTCGCCCTGCGCCCGGGCCGCCTCCAGCGCCGCCCGGATCGCCGCCGACCCGGCACCCGTCCGCTGCGCCGACGGCACCACCGCACAGGGCGCGAGGGCCAGCGCCGGCCGCCCGCCCACCTGGCAGCGGGTCAGCAGCGCGTACCCCACCGGCGTCCCGTCCGGCGCGAGCGCGAGGAACGACAGCCCGTCGATCCACGCCCCGGGATCGGCCCGCAACGCCTCGACGATCCGGGCCTCCTCCGGGGTGGGGAAGGCGGCGAGGTTGATGTCCCGGACGGCGGGGACGTCGGCGGGGGATTCGGGGCGGGTGGTCCAGGTGGTCATGGCGTTCCAGGGGGTGGAGGGTCCGGCTGTCCGGTCGTTCCGGCTGTCCGGCTGTCCGGTGCTTCGGCTGTTCCTGTCGTTCCGGGGCGGGCTCAGCCCCGACGCGGGCCCAGGTGTCGGTCTCAGATATCAGTCCCAGGTCATATCGATGCGGTCCGCGAAATTCCGGTATCCGGCGCGCCGGAACGCGTCCGACATCGGGGTGTTGCCGAGGTCGGTGGCGGCGCGGATACGGGGCACACCCTGCGCGGCCAGGACGCGGGTGCCCTCGGCGAGCAGCGCATCGGCGTAGCCGCGGCCGCGGTGTACGGGCACCACCCCGAGGTAGGCGATGATCGCGTGGTAGTCGTTACGCGCCGGAATCACGAACCCGACCGGCTCACCACCGGGCAGCACCGCGACCCGCCACCACTCCCGCGGGCTGCGATACCGCACCAACTCCTCCTCGTACTGCCGAACCGCCGCCTCCCGCGCGGACACCCGCCCCAGCTCGGCCCGGCTGTGCGCGTCCAACGTGCCGTCCAGCACCGCCGTCATCAGCCCCAGCAACTCCGCACGGTCGCGGGGCGGACGGAAGGTGAGGGCGGCGGGCCCGCGGACGGGGCCGGCGCCGCGCTCCAGGGCGCCGGGGCCGTCGGCGTCGTGCGGGGTCCACTCCCACCGCAGCCGTTCGACGAGCAGCCGGGCGCCGGTCCACTCCAGCGCCGCCATCCGGCTCTCCACGACGCGCCGCTCTGCCGGATCCGCACGCCAGCCGGGCGGGAGGAACCGCAGATACCCGGGGTGCGCACCGTCCGGCAGCACGGCGGACGACGCGGCGCGCAGCAGCCGCACCCCTGCGTCGAACGGATCGGGCCCCGTGCCGCACGGATCGGGGCCCGTGGCGGTCGCCACGGGCCCGGCGGGTGCCGCGCCCGCGTCGTCGAGATCGAAGATGTCCAGCAGCGCCGGAACGGCGTCACCCGGCCACGACCACCAGGCCACCCGCGCCAGCACCCGGTCACCGTGCAGCGCCACCCACATCCACGACGGCCTCCGACGCCCTTCCGCGAGGTCGTCGGCCAGCTCGTCGTCGAGGGTGTAGGGGAGAGCGCGGAAGAGGTCCAACTCCTCGGGCCCGCGGAGGGCGCGCAGGACGAGGCCGTCCGCGCCGGCCAGGCCATCCGGAGCGTGGGCCCCGGGAGAAAGGCCCGCGGTGGCGGGAGAGCTGAGGGCGTGGTCCGGGTTGCTCAGGGGGGTACTCCGGTGGTCGCTCGGTACGGGTGCCGGGCGCGGGCGGTCGCTCGCGCGTCGGTGGTGCTCATGCGTGGTCAAGGCGCACTCCTACGAGGGCGCCCGTCCCCTCCGGGATCAGCGGGAGTCCGTGTCCCGGGAGGACGCGGGCGCGGTGACAGCGGTGGTCATGCCTGCCCCCTCCTTCCGATGTCGCGGTCGCCGGCCACACCTGCGGGCGGGCCGAGGACCCACCTTTCCGAGCCGGCACGCCGACCGCAAACCCTTTTCCGGGGCCGGACGCACAGGGGCGGCGCGGAAGCGCGAGCACGCCCGCCCCGACCTGTGGAATGGATCACGGCCCCTGCCCAGGCAACACCGGGGCCTTTACCCTCCTTTGCACGGGCCGGACGGCGCGGCCGGGTCGCCTGCCCGGTCGGCTGCCCGCTCGACCGACGCCCGTCCCGCGTGAGGAGAACCGCCTGTGACCATCGCCCCCACCGGACACGAGAGCCCCCGTCGGAGCAGCCGCGAGAGCTACTACGAGCGCACGGACGAGCGCCACTACAAGCCGACCCCCCATGCGCAGGGCGCCTGGAGCCTCGACGAACAGCACTTCGGGCCGGTGTCCGGACTCCTCGCGCACGTCCTCGACCGCCACCTCGCCGAGCGCCCCGGAGCCGGGCTGGCCATGGCCCGGATCAGCTACGACATCCTCGGACGCATCGCCTTCGAGGAGTGCGAGGTCACCGTGGAGACGATCCGGCCGGGCCGGACCATCGAACTCCTCGAAGCCGTCCTGCGGATCGGCGACCGCCCGGTCGTCCGCGCCCGCGCCTGGCTCCTCGCCTCGCTCGACACCACCGCCGTCACCGACACCCCCTTCGAGCCCCTCCCGCACCCCGACACCCTCGCCCCGTGGACCATGGGCGACACCTGGGGCGGCGGCTACATCGCCTCCCTCGACGCCCGCCGGGTCCCGTCGCAGCGCAAGGGCCGTAACCAGGCGTGGATCTCGTCCACCGTCGATCTGGTCGCCGGCGAGCCGCGCAGCGAACTCGCCTCCTACCTCACGCTCGTGGACACCGCCAACGGCATCGCCGTCCAGCAGGACCCCACCGCGTGGATGTTCCCCAACGTGGACCTCACCATCCACCTGCACCGCACGCCCCGGGGACCCTGGACCGGCCTGGACACCAGCGTCACCTTCGGCCCCACCGGCCAGGGCGTCACCAGCAGCATCCTGCACGACCTCCACGGCCCCGTGGGCCACGCGGAACAGATCCTCACCGTCCGGCCCATGCCGGTCGGCTGACACCCGCAGACACGCCGGGCCGGTCGGGGCGCCTGCTCGCCCGGTCCTGCGGGTCTCTCCGGACTGACGGCGGGACCCGCAGGACCGGGGGCCGACGGGTGAGGGAAGCGGTGATGGGGGGCGCGGCGGGGCCCGGTCGGCTTGCGGCGGCGAGGGCGTCCGGGCGGTGCGTCGCGGCCCGACTGCGGGCGCAGTACCTCGGACCCCGGCCCCTCCACCGCTGCGCCCGTCCGCTCAGCTCGGCTCCACGGGCTGTTCGAGAAGCTCGGCCGGTCCGTCGAAGCCGCAGCGCCGGTACAGCGGTGCGCTCCTCTCGGACGGCCACACGATCAACGTGTCCAGACGGTGGGCCCGGGCGTAGGCGTTCACCTCGTCGAGGAGGGCCCTGCCCAGGCCGCGGTTGCGCTGTTCCGGGGTGACGTAGAAGTTCGTCACGTAACCGAGCGCGTCGGAGCTGGGGAAGGGGCTCGGGACCTTCTCCACGAGGCAGACGAAGACATGGCCGCAGGGCCTGCCGTCCACCTCCGCGAGCCAGCCGCGCCACGGCCCGGCGAGCCGGGTACGCAGCCACTCCCCGCACTCGGCGAGGAACTGCTCTTCGCTCTGCGGGACGTCGCCGCCGCCCGCCGGGACGTCGTCACCGTCCTCCTCCACCTTGAACCGCCGGCGCAAGGCCGCCAGTGCAGGCGCGTCGCCGGGCTCCGCCCGACGGATCACCAGGTCACTCATGGCCGCACTCTCGCAGGGCGGGCGGGGGGAGCGGAATCCCCGGGGGGCTTCCCCCGCCCCCTCCCCGCCGCTGCGCGGGCGGAGCGGGATGGCAGCCGACGTGCTCGCCGCTGCCGGGCGGCGGCGAACGGCGGTCAGTCCGCCGCTGCCGGGCGGAAGATCCGGTTCAGCTGGTGCCGGAGCACCTCCGTGGCCGACTCCGGGGTGCGTTGGCCGGTCAGGACGCTCGTGCCCAGCCCGGCGGCGAGTGCGAGCAGGGTGATCGCCTCCGTCCGTGCGTCGGTGCCGGAGGTGAGGGGTCCGGCTTCCCGGGCCTGTTCGAGCAGGCCGGTCACGGCGTCCTCGGCGGCGTCGGGGCGCTGGAGGTAGGGCTGGGCGGCGAGCGCCTCGTCGGTCACGGCGAGCAGGGCGTAGGAGGTGAGGACGAGGTGGAAGGCGCGGCTCTCCTCGTCGGTGGGGAGTGAGGTGGTCAGCAGTGCCTCGACGACCGCGCGGGGGCCGGGGTTCTCGCCGGCCGCGCGGACCCGTGCGGTGACCCGCTTCCCGAACTCCTCGGTGAGCTGCTGGAGGCCGTGGAGCAGCAGGTTCTCCTTGGTCTGGAAGTAGTACTGCACCAGGCGGAGGGAGATTCCGGCCTCGGCGGCCACGTCGCGCATGCCGACGGCGTGCAGTCCGCGGCGGGCCGCGACCCGGACGAGGGCCCGGCCGATCTCGGTGCGCCGTTCGTCGTGGTCCACGCGCTTGGGCATCGGTGCTCCCCGGGTTCGGTCCGTCCGGCCGCTGCGGCCTCGGATTTTCATGGTACCGCCGTATCATCAACGTGGTACGGTCGTATCACGAAAACGAGGCCCCCAGGAGGTGCCCCCGTGTCCGACACCGCCACCCGCGCCCCGGCCGACATCGGCCGCTACGTCAACGACGCCCTGCGCGACCGGTACTTCGCCGCCTGCGACGCCGTCCACGCACTGGGCGCACCCGCCCGCGCGGAGTACGACGTGGAGACCTCGTTCGGGACCACCCACGTCTACCGCTACGGACCCGAGGAGGGCACCGCGGCCGCCGGACGCGCCGCTGAGCGCACCCCCGTCGTCCTGGTGCACGGCGCCGGCGGCTGCGCCGCCATGTGGTACCCGAACACCCCGGCGCTCGCCGCCGAACGCACCGTCTACGCGCTCGAAACCCCGGGCGACGCCAACCGCAGCGTGCACCGCGCCCCGCTCCACCAGCCCGAACGCGCCGCCCAGTGGCTGGACGAGGCGCTCGCCGCACTCGGCCTCGACCGCGTCCACCTCATCGGCACCTCGTACGGCGGCTGGCTCACACTCAACATGGCGCACCGGCGGCCCGCGCGGCTGGCGTCCGCGACGCTGCTCGACCCGGGTGGTCTGGAGAAGGTGGGGCTCCGGTTCTTCCTGTGGATCTTCGTGAGCCTCTTCGCGACCGCCGCCCCCGCGGCGCTCCGCCCGCGCCTGGCCGCCTGGCTGGACCAACCGGTGCTCGTCGTCCCGGAGCTGCGCGCCATGGTGCGGGCCGGGGTCCGCGCCCACCGCATCCGCCGCCCGGCGCCCGTACCGCTCACCGACGGCGAACTGCGCACCATCCGCACCCCGCTCCACCTGGTCCTCGGCCGGCGGAGCCTGCTGCTGCACCCGAAGCGGCAGGCGGAGCGCGTCCCGCGGCTGGTCCCCGGCGCCCACGCGGTGATCCTGGAACACACCGGCCACGGCCCGCAGTTCGACCACGCCGACGAGGTCAACACCCGGATGCTCACCTACCTGGACGGCGTCGACGACGCGGCCCGCGAGGGGGAGGGCGTACCGGGGAGGGTGTGACGGCGCACCCGGGTACGGCGGGCGCGTCCCCGCCGTACCGCCCCGCCGTACCGCCCTGCCGTACCGTCCCGGCTCAGACCTGCTGCGGCGCCAGCGCCGGCAGCCGGGCCAGCAGGTCCGCGAACATCCCGTCCGGCGGTTCCTTCTCCAGCAGGGTGCGGACGACGTCCGCCATCCCGTCGTCGTACGCCGCGCTCACCGAGGCCAACGCCGCGAAATCGTGGACGAGTTGCCGCTCCAGCTCCCCGCGCGGCACCTTGCGGCCGTCGAGCCACAGAAGCGCCGTGGTCTCCGCCAGCGACACCCACGACCGCACCACCAGCGTCAGCCGCGGCGACGGCGCGGTGACCTCCAGATGCGCCAGGATCTGCTCGTACGCGGCCTGGCGCACGCCCTCGATCAGCGCGCCGGTGCGGCCCGAACCGATCGCCGGACCGCCCCGCATCAGCGCCGAGAACCCCGGCCCGTGCTCGTCGACGAAGTCGAAGAACCGCTCCATCACCCGCAGCAGCCGCGCCCCGAGCGGACCCTCGCGCGGCTCCACGAACCGCGCCGTCAGCTCCTCGGCGGCGCGCCGCAACGCGGCCTCGTACAGCTGCTGTTTGCCCGGGAAGTAGTGGTACACCAGCGGCCGCGATATCCCGGCCGCCTCGGCGATCTCGTCGATCGACACGTCCTCGGGCGAACGGTGGCTGAAATGGTCGAGCGCGACGGAGATCAGCTGCTCCCGCCGCTCCTCGACGCCCATCCTGCGGCGCGCCCCGGTCGTCATGGCGCACACCCTAACGACCGGGGACGGCCGCCGCTCTCACAGGTCCAGCGTCAGCGACGCCCCCCGCGCCCGGGAGACGCAGAGCAGCATCGAATCGTCGCGTTCGGCGTCGGTCAGCAGCTCGTCGCGGTGGTCCACCTCGCCCGCCACCACCCGCTGTTGGCACGTCCCGCAGAAGCCCTGCTCGCAGGAGTACGGCAGATCCGGCAGCGCCTGCTCGCGGACGGCGCGCAGCACGCTGGTGCCGGGCTCCACCGTCACCGTGCGGCCGGTGCGGCGCAGCTCCACCTCGAACGGGGCGTCCCCGGCGGCCGCTTCGGGCGCCGCGGCGGGCGCGAACCGTTCGGTGTGCAGCGTCAGCCCCTCCGGCCCGTCCGGCAGCAGCGCCGCCACCGCGTCCATCAGCGGATCCGGACCGCAGCAGTACACCGCGGCGTGCGGCGGCGCCGCGGCCAGCGCGGCCGCCAGATCGGGCCGCCCGTCGGTGTCCTCGGCCACCACCGTCAGCCGCTCACCGCCCGCCAGCTTCTCCAGCTCCGCCAGGAACGGCATCGACACCCGCGAACGCCCCGCGTACACCATCCGCCACGGCACCCCCTCGGCCTCCGCCTGCCGCACCATCGGCAGCAGCGGCGTGATGCCGATGCCGCCCGCGACGAAGAGGTACGCATGCGCGTCGGCCAGCGGGAAGCGGTTGCGCGGGCCGCGCACCTCCACCTCCACCCCCTCGCGCAGCGTCTCGTGCACCTCCCGCGAACCGCCCCGCCCGTCCGCGATCAGCCGCGCCGCGACGGTGTACGCGCCCGCGTCCGCCGGATCCCCGCACAGCGAGTACTGCCGTACGGTGCCCGACGGCAGGACGAGGTCCACGTGCGCGCCCGGCTCCCAGGCGGGCAGCCGCGCGCCGGCCAGCCGCAGCGCCACCACGCCCTCGGCCGCCTCGGTGCGCTCCGCGACGCGCAGCCGCAGACCGCCGGCGCCCCGGCCGCCGCCCCGGCCCGACACCGGTTCCTCCAGCGACGGCAGCGGCCACAGCGGCGACCGCTGGATGCGGCGGCGCAGCGCGGAGCGCGCCAGCAGCGCCGCGGCCACACCGCCCGCCGCCAGCGCGGTCCGTACGGCACGGGGACGGGGAACGACGGACATCTCAGGCGCCTCCAGGGGATCCGGCCTCGGCGGCGACCGCGGCGGGGGACCGGGCCAGATAGGCCGCGGCCTGCGCGGTGCTGCCGTAGTGCGAGGGGTGGTACGACGGGCTCAGGTACTGCGGGGCGGAGCGGAGGATGGCGACGGGCTCCGGCAGCACGCCCTCCCGGCCGCCGCGCCAGAAGTCCTTCGCGGACGCCTTGCCGTCACGCAGCGTCGGATCGTTCTCCATGAAGAAGCGGATCCCGCGCTGCCACAGGAAGACCAGCGCGCCGAAGGCCAGGGCCCAGGTGCGGGCCCGGCGCCGGTAGCCGCCGTCGACGTGCAGGAAGAGTTCGTAGGCGACCGACCGGTGCTCGACCTCCTCCGCGCCGTGCCAGCGCAGCAGATCCAGCATCACCGGGTCGGCGCCCTTCGCGTCCAGCGCCTCGGCGTTGAGCACCCAGTCGCCGAGGAACGCGGTGTAGTGCTCGATCGCCGCGATCAGCGCGATCCGCTCCCGCAGCCACCACGCCCGCGCCCGCCCCGGCGGCAGCGTCCGGTCGCCGAGCAGCTTCTCGAAGAACCAGTCGATCTGCGCGGTGTACGGCTCCGGGTCCAGGCCCTGCGCCCGCAGATGCGGCAGCACCCCGTCGTGCGCCTGCGAGTGCATCGCCTCCTGCCCGATGAAGCCGATGACGTCCTCCCGCAGCCGGGCGTCGCGGATCAGCGGCAGCGCCTGCTTGTAGACGTGGACGAACCAGCGCTCACCGGCGGGCAGCAGCAGATGCAGCACGTTGATGGTGTGGGTGGTGGACGGGTCCCCGGGGACCCAGTGGAGAGGGGTGCCGGCCCAGTCGAACGCGACGTTGCGGGCCTTCAGCGGCACATGCTCCTGTGCGACCGGCTCGGGCCGCGACGACGCCTTGTTAGACATGGCGTCAATTTACTGGGAAGTAAGGCGTTGGCAATACCCCTGGGACAGGGAAAATCCCGGGAGAACGGTGTGGTCCACCGTTCTCCCGGGATCCGTCCCTCCGCCGTCACGGGGCTGCCCGCCGCCCTTACGGGACCGCCGTCGCCCGCCCCGCAGCGCCGGGCCTAGCCCAGCCCGTCGATCCGGCCGCCGCTCTCCAGACGGCCCGTCAGCTGCGCCTGGCTGCCCGCCGGGACCCGCAGCGACAGCAACCGCCCCGCCGCGCCGCCCCGCACCCCGCCGGACGCCGCGATCGACGTGACCTGCCGGCTGCCGGCCGCCAGCAGCCACCACGCGCCGCCCCCGGACCTCCACAACACCCCGGCCAGCACCCGCGGCGACCGCGGCCCGCACGCCGTACCCCCCTCGGCCGCCGCCGTCACCGCAGCCGTCGCATACGGCTGCCCGGACGGCGCCGGAGGCTGGAACACCGACAGCGTCCGGCTGCCCGGACCCCGCCAGGTCTCCGCCCGGGCACAGAGCCACGACGCCGTGCCCGCCCCGCCCGGCAGCGTCTGCCGCGCGAACGGCCACGCGTTCACCGACTGCACACCCAGCCCCCGCAACGCCGGCAGCTGGCACGCCGTCCGCGCCCACGCCGTCCGCCCCTCCGGACCGTCCACCGCACCCGGCGCCTGCGGCGTCCCGTACGTCAGCCGCACCGGGGTCGTCTCGCCCAGATCGGTCAGCAGCGCACCGTCCGTCCGCAGCGCCGGCCAGGAATCGCACCCCCCGGACGGCCCCGGCGACGGCGCCGGAGCGGTCAGCCCCTGCGCGTCCACCGCCAGCCGCTCCCCGGGCGCGTCCGGCTTCAGCAGATCCACCAGCCGGACGGAGGACGCCCAAGGCGCCGTCAGATAACGGACGTTACGGGCCGTGCGGCCCACCGCCAGCACGGCCGCCGACGCGCCCTGCGCCCCGTCCGCCCGCGCGAAGTCCAGCGCCGCCCCCGCGTCCGTCGCGCCGTCCGCCGCCTCCGCGTACCGCACCAGCCGCTGCCCGTCGTGCAGCAGCACCACCGCCGCGTGATCCACCGTCCCCGCGAACAGCAACTGCGCGGGACCGGCCGCCGGACCCGGCGCGGTGCCCGGCGTCGCCGCCACCTTCACCTGCGGCCCCGGCCGCGCCCACACCGCCAGCGCCCGCCGCAGCAACGCCTTGTCACCGATCCGGTCGCCCCGCGCCGGCCAGGCCGCGAAATCCTCCCGCGCCGCCGACTTCCACGCCGTCGGCGACGACACCGCGAGCCGCGCCGGATCCATCGCCGCCCGCGCCGCCGCGTTCTCCGCGTACGGCGGCGCCGCCGCGCCCTGCGGCCCCCACCCCTGCCCCGGCAGCCCCAGCAGCGCCCCGCACACCACCACCGCGACGCCCGCCGCCAGCAGCGCCCGGCCGTGCTGCCGCCGCCGGATCAGATCGGTCGGCCGGGCCTGCAGCGCACACGCGTCGAACTCCGGCGACTCCAGCAGCGACCGGCCCCGCACCGCACCCGGCGCCGCCACCTCCTCCGCTTCCACCACCGCGACCTCCGGATCGCGCACCCCGGCGGCCTCCAGCGTCCGGAGCACCTCCGTGGAGGTCAGCCGCTCCAACTCCCGCAGCACATACGCGGCCCGCCCCGCCGCCGACAGCTCCGCCAACTCCCGGTCCAGGGCCGACTCCGCCGCCCCGCCGGGCCGCGGCGCCAGCCGCACCCCCCACACCTGCGGCAACGGCCCGGGCCGCCGCCACCGGCCGCCCGCCACCGCCACCGCCTGGCGCAACACCCGCACCCGCAGCACCGCGTACCCGGGACCGTCCACCGCCGGAAGGCCGCGCGGGCCGGGCAGCGGCAGGGACGCCGTGGTGGTACGGCGGCGGGGAAGAGCACGCTGCGTGACGGCGTGCGCGGCGCGCACCCGGCGGCCGCGGCCACCGCCGTGCGGCAGCACCAGATAGGCCAGCCGCACCAGCCGCGAATAGTGCGTGACCAGTGCTTCCTCGGCCTCTTCGACGTCGAGTGCGTCGAGGCCGTCCGGGGCCGTGCCGGCCGGGTGCTCGGCGACGCGGCCCTCGGGGGCGCCGTCCTGACGGGAGGATGTCGACTGCTGTTTCACGCTCGGTGAAACGAGCGACGACGAGGCCGGTCACCCGCCGGCACCGAGGCCGGGACGGGTGACCGGAAGAGCGCGCGGGCCCGGCCGCCGACGGCCGCCCGCCCCAGGGACGTTCAGATCTCCAGGTCGAACTCGCCGTCCCGGGCGCCCAGCACGAACGCGTCCCACTCCGCCTTGGTGTAGCGCAGCACCACATCCGGCTCGGTGGAGTTACGCATCGCCACCGCACCGCGCTCCAGGAACGCGATCTCCACCGCCTCCTCCGCGTCGCCCGGGGCCCGCTGCCAGGTGGCGTCCGAGATGTCGAGGCCGTACAGCCACACCTTCTCGGCCTCCTTCGCCGCCGCCCTCTCGGCCGCTTCCCGGTCGGCTGCTTCCTGCTCCGCTGCGGCGCTCATGCCGTTGTCCCCTCACTCACGTGATTTTTCCGGCTCAGCGTACGGGGTGACCGGCAGGTCACCGCAGGCTCCAGCGGCGGAACTCGGCCGTCCCGCGCACCCCCGAACCGGAGTTGGCCGCACACTGGTGCAGCCCGGCATCCTGCGCCGCGGCCGCCCCCGGCACCCGCACCGTGCCCACCGTCCGCCACGTCGCGCCGCCGTCCACCGAACACGACCCGGTGTACGTACCGCCGCCCGCCCCGTCCGCACCCCGCACCAGCCGCAGCGTCACCGGCGCGGTCACCCCCGTCAGCCGCTCGTAGGTGCCGAGGGTGCCGTCGCCGGACGCGTCGTAGGAGAGCACCACACCGTTGGCCGGGGTGACGGAGAGGTTGAGGAAACCGCGCGCCCCGGGGGAACCGGGCTCCGAGGCCAGCCCGTTGCGGACGATCAGGCCCGCCCGCGCCCACGGCGCCGTCGCGTCCTGGCGCACCACCTCGGCCTGCGCCGCCCCGCCCGCGGCGAACGCCCCCGGCCGGTACACCGCGCCGAACTCCGCGGTGGCGCGCCACAGATCGGCGCCCCCGCCGTCGATCGCGAACCGCTCCGCCAGCTGACCGAAAACCGCCCCATTGGTGGTGACCGTGGCCAACCCTGCCTCCAGCGGCCCCGCCACCCACAGCGTGCCCGCGCGCACCGCCCGCACCCGTGCCTCACCTCGCGGCCCGTACGCGGCGGTCAGCGTGTACGGCAGCGCCCGCAGCGGCTCCTCCGGCGGGCCGGCCGGCGCCGTGACCTGCCAGCGCGCCCGGCCGGTGGCGCCGCCCCCGACGGACGGCAGCGACAACGGACCCTCCGGCTCGGCCGCCGGGCCGCTCAGCGCGAAGTCCACCCGGCCGGTGGCGCGCAGCCCGCTGACGTTCCGCAGCGCCGCCGTGACCCGCGCCCGCCCGCCCGGCGGCAGCGCCGCGGGCTCCGCCGTGACCGTCAGCGTCCCCTGGTACGGCGCCGCCGCCAGCACGTCACGGACCCGCCGCGCGGTCCGGTACGCATCGGTGTCCGGCCGCTGCGGATGCCGCTCCCGCCGCCGCGTCCACTCCTCCTCCCACGCGTACCAGTCGAACGTCTTCGGCTCCCGCCCGGCCGCCAGCGCGTCCCCCAGCTCGTCCAGATACGCCCGCCACTGCGGCAGATACACCTCACCGATCAGCCCGTGCCAGTCCCGGTTGGCGTAGCGCGACAGCTTCCCGCCGTCCGCCGTCGGCCGGTCCGCCCAGCTGGTGATCAGCGCCCGCGCCGACCGCTCCAGCCGCGCCTCCAGCGCCGCGTCCCCGGCGGCCGCCGCCCGCGCCTGCGCCAGCCACGGCCCCAGCAGGAAACGCCGGTGCGCGCCGGTGACCTCCTCGCTCAGCCGCATCAGCCGCAACCACAGCGCCGACAGCGCCCCGAACGCCGCCCCGTCACCCCGCCCGTACGCCTCCTGGAGCTGGGGAATCAGCTGCCAGGAACGGTTGGCGAGCGCCTGCCGGGCCAGGTCGGTCAGATCGTGCCGGTAGGTGTCCGCGCCGCGCAGCGCGGGCCGGACGTCCAGCAGCGCGGCGAACGCGGTGTCGACCGCCGCCGGATCGCACGCCGGGGTGTGCGTGGCGTGCGCCGTCCCCGACCGCGCGGCCAGGTCCGGCCGGGCCGCGAACACCGCGTCGTGCGGCCGCCCGTCGGCGCTCGCGATCTCGTAGGCGCTGGTGCGCAGCGCGGCGAACGCGGCCCGCGCGGCGGCGTCCCGGCCCCCGTACCGGGCATCGGCCCAGCCGTCGAACCACGCGGCGCGGTCCACCGGCCGCTCGCTCCACGCCAGCTCCGCGAAGAGGGCGAACGCCGCCGGGTCGCGCTCCGCCGCCTCCGGCATGTACGCCGTCCCGGCCAGCGCGCTGCCCGGCTTGTCCCGCCACACCGTGAACCGCTCCGTCCACCGGTGCGTCTTCGCCCCGATCGTGGTGCGCCCGCCGAAGTTGGGGATCGTCCCGAACGCGTACGGCGTCCCGCCCCAGTCCCGCTCCCGGTCGCCGACGGTGTCCAGATCGCTCAGCCCGTCCACGATCAGCATCCGGTCCCGGTCGACGCCGTCCAGCAGCTCCGGCCGCGGATTCTCCTGCCAGCCGAGGATCACCCACGTCGCCCCGGGGTGCGCGGTGCGCAGCGCCCGCTCCACCGCCCGCGCCGCGTCCGCCACCGGTACGTCACCCGGGTCGCCGCCCTCGTGCAGCAGATCCATCTTGAAGTGCCCGGCCGGGCCCAGCAGTTCGCGCTGGTGGCGGTAGAACGCGGCGGCGACGTCGGTGAACACGCCGGTGCGCGGGTCCAGCCAGTCCGGGCGCCGCAGCCCCGCCCAGACGCCCTGCGGCACCGTGACGGCCCCCGGGTTCCGCGCCGCGAAGTCCACCGGCACGGTGCCGAAATAGCCCGGCAGCACCGGCCGCATCCCCAGGGCGCGCAGCCGGCCGGTGATCCGCCGCCCCAGCCACGCCCGCCGCGCCAGGAGCGCCGGATCGATCGGCCCGCCGTAGTCGCTCATGTTCTGCAGCAGCCACCACGGCTGGTGGGTCGGCTGCGGGATCCAGGCCCGCGCCTCGGCGTCGGAGTACCCGAACCCGGTCAGCAGCCGGTGGTAGACCGCCTCCGCACCGGGCGTGACCAGCACCTCGTTCACCCCGTGCAGCGCCAGCAGATCGATCAGCCGCTCCCAGCGCGGCCAGTCGGCGTACGGGGCGGTGTAGCCGTCGTGGGTGTCGTTGAGCGCGAACCGGTGCGGCAGCGCACACGACCGCTCGACGGCTCCGCGCGGCGCGGGCAGCCGCTCGGGCAGCGCCAGCTGGTCGCCGCCCCAGGACAGCTGGGCCCCGCAGGTGTGGCGCAGATAGTGGTGCACCCCGGTCAGCAGCGTCGCCGGGGAGGTCGCCGCCACCTCGATCCGCCCGGACCGCCCGCCGACCCGGAAACGGTCCCCGGCCCCGTCACGGGCCAGCGGGACGAGCCGGAACTGCGCCGCACGGTGCGGCAGCAGACGGCGCAGCGCCTCCCGCGCCGGACCGGCGTCGAACGGGACGCCCCCGTCGGCCGGGGCCGGACCCGGCACGGCGGCGCCCCCGCCGAGCGTGGCCCGCACCCCGAGCGCGGCGGCGGAGCCCAGCAGGGTACGACGGGTCGGACGGGTCATGGCGGCCTCCACTGCTCGGCGGTCGTACGGCGACACAACGGGGACGTACAAAAGCGCGGCGCGGGCGGCACTCCCGCCCCGGCACGCTAACGGGCCCCGGACGCCCCTCCAAGGAGGCGGGAGCCCCGGGAGCCGGGGGACCGGAACGATCCGGCCTCGCCCGCGCGGCCGCTCCGGGGCCGGGCCTTCGCGCCTGCCGCGCCGCCTCGGGGCTGCCTCTCCCGCGCGGATCCGGGGCCGGGCCTGCCGCGCCGCCCGTTCGGGGCCGGACCCCCCCTTCCGGCGTGCCGCCTCGGGGCCGGGCCTGCCGTGCCTGCCGCGCGGATCCGGGGCCGGGCCCCCGCGCCTGCTGCGCCGCCCGGGCCCGCCCCTCCCCTCCGCCGCGCCGCCCACCCCGCGCCCTCCGGTGACTGTTCCGCGGCCTCTCACCCGTTCGCTCCCTGCGCTTCACGCGCCCGGGAGGCACCCGCGGGGACAGTCGAGGCGGCGGGACGCACCGCCCCCGGCCGCCGGGCCCCGCCCGCGCACCGGGCCGCGGCCCGCCCGCGCCGCCCGTCCGCCTCCCCGACACCGCTCCGTACCCGGCCCCGTATCCCACCGGCCGCATCTCCCGCGGCCGGCATCCGTCACCGTTCCGCGGCCCCCGCAGCCGGGCGGCCGCCGCAGCCTCCCCGGAGGGTTCCCCATGCGTACGGTCCCGACCACCCCCGCCCGCCCCGCGCCCGACGGCGCCCGGCAACCGTGCTACACCACCGCGCTCGCCGCCACGGACGCGGAGATCCGCGCCGCGCAGCGGCTGCGGCACCGGATATTCGCCCAGGAGCTGGGCGCCACCCTCCACACCGAGCTGCCCGGCCACGACACCGACGCCCTCGACGCCCACGCCGACCACCTCGTCACCGTCCACCACCCCACCGGCGAGGTGGTCGCCACCTACCGGCTGCTGCCGCCCGGCCGCACCCGGCGGCTCTACTCCGACGGCGAGTTCGACCTCACCACCCTGGACGCGCTGCGCCCCTCACTGATCGAGGCCGGCCGCAGCTGCGTCCACCCCGACCACCGCGGCGGCGCCGTCATCAACCAGATGTGGGCCGCCCTCGCCCGCTACACCCTCCTCTCCGGCCACCGCCACCTCGCCGGCTGCGCCTCCGTCCCGCTCACCGACAACGGCACCGCCGCGGCCCACGCCTGGGCGCTGGCCCGCACCCGCCACCCCGCCCCGCCCGGCCTGCACGCCGTACCGCACCGGCCCTGGCTCCCCGCCGGACCGCTGCCCGAGCGGCCCACCGCCGCACTGCTGCCGCCGCTGCTCCGCGGCTATCTGCGGCTCGGCGCCTGGATCGCCGGACCGCCCGCCCACGACCCGGAGTTCGGCGTCGCCGACTTCTTCGTCGTCCTCGACATGGACCGCCTCGGCGCCCGCTACCGCCGCTACTTCCTCGGGGAGTGAGGCATGACCGACGGCCCCTGGGACGTCATCCCCGGCTGCGACCGCGACTGCGCCCGCCACGCCCGGCCGCCGGCCCCCGCGTACGCCACCGCGCTGCGCGGCGCCGCGTTCGCCGCCGCCGTCCGCCGCGCCCTCGCCGACGGCGGCCGCCTCGCCGACCCGGCACGGCTGCGCGCCCACGCCCGGGCGCTGCTCGGCGCGCTCGGCGTCCGCCTGGACGGCGCCGGACCGTTGCGCGCACCGGCCACCGGGCCGGGCACCCTCGTCGTCGCCAACCACATCTCCTGGCTCGACATCCCCGCGCTGCTCGCCGTCGACCCGGTGGCGGTGCTCGCCAAGCGCGAGGTCGGCGGCTGGCCGCTGATCGGCGGCCTCGCCCGCCGCGCCGGTACCCACTTCATCGACCGGACCAGCCCGCGCGGACTCCCGCAGGTGGTGGCCGGGTTGACGGAGATCCTCGCCTCCGGCCGGTCCGTCGCGGTGTTCCCGCAGGCCACCACCTGGTGCACCGCCGACGCGGGCGTCTTCCGGCGGGCCACCTTCCAGGCCGCCCTGGACGCCGGCGCCCCCGTCCGCCCGGTGACGCTCACCTACACCCAGGACACGCACCCCTCCACCGTCGCGGCGTTCTGCGGCCCGGACACCTTCCTGGCCTCCCTCCGCCGCGTCCTCGCCGCCCGCGGCCTCGCCGTACGGGTCACCGCGCACCCGCCGCTGCCCCCGGGCCGCTGCCGGGACCGCCGCGAGCTGGCGGCCCTGGCCCGGGACGCCGTACTCGGCGCGGCCGGCAACGCGCCCACGTACCGCGGCGGTTGACTCTCCGGGCAGGCGGACGGCCGGGCGCGCACCGTGGTGTGCCGCGCCCGGCCGTGGCCGTGCGGATCAGGAGCCGGGCACGTACTTGTAGCCGACGCGCCGCACCGTGACGATCGACGCCCGGTGGTCGGAGCCGAGCTTCCGCCGCAGCCGGGCGATGTGCACGTCGACGGTCCGGCCGTCACCGACGTGCCCGTAACCCCACACCGTCGTCACCAGCTGATCGCGGGTGTGCACCCGGTGCGGATGCGCCACCAGATGTGCCAGCAGCTCGAATTCGAGGTACGTCAGGTCCAGCAGGCGGCCCAGCACCCGCGCCGTCCGCTGCTCCGGATCGATCCGGACGACCTCGTCGCCGGTGCCCGCGGCGGGGCCGGGAGCGGGCTGCGGGGCGGGCTCGCCGGGCGGTCCGGAGGCGGCCGGTGCGGCGTCCGCACGGCGGCCCGCGGCGGCGGCCTGCTCGGCGGGGACGAGGACCAGATAGCCGACCATCGGCGGGCGGCCCGGCAGCACCGGCAGGCTGCTCTGCGGGGCGGGCAGCCACGTCGCGCCCGCGGTCAGCAGCTCGGCGACCGGTGGCACCTCATCGGGTGCCACGGCACGCAGCCGCTGCCGGGCGAGGTGCGGGGAAGGGACGGAAGGGTGCGGAGCCGTCGCGGAAGTGGCAGGCAGAGGGCGGATGTTCGTCATGGGATTCAGCTCTTTCGCGCAGAGAAGCGTCAGGGACGTCGTGCGCGCGGGCAGGGCCGACGACACCGGTCAACGGCGTCGGACTGAGGAGTGCGGGCCCGCGCTCAGTGCGCGTGGCAACACAGACGATCGAAGGCGTGCGCCTGGCGGGACGGCCAGAAGGGCTCAAGGTCGCTGCGACCTGTCGCGCTGTCAAGGAGGCTGGCCATGCCCGCCATTCAACCAGACCGTTGTTGATATGTCCTTCACAAGACCGCCGTGTGAGACGGACCGCCCGCATCCCGGACACCGTGCCCCGCCCGTACGCCCCGCCCCTGCTCACCCCTGCCCTCCACGGTCCCGTTCCGCGCCACCGCGACGCCGTCGTACGGGCGCGGGCGGGGCGTACGGAGCGACCGCGGGGGAGCGCGGGGGCGTACGCGCGCCCCTGGCGGACGGGGCGCGCCGCCGGCCCGGACCGCGCGGCGGCAGCGCCAGGGACCGGGCCCGGGCCGGCGGCCACCGCCCGGATGCGCGTAACCCCGGGTGATTCGGGTCCGCTCCCCGGGTTGCGGCACCCCGGGGAGCGGACCCGGGCGGGGCAGACTGGCCCCATGACGACCCCGCGCATCGGACTTCTCGGCACCGGCTTCTGGGCGCAGCGCGTCCACGCACCCGCCCTGGCCGCCCACCCGGGAGTGGAGCTGACCGGCGTCTGGGGGCGCCGCCCGGAGGCCGCCGAGGAGCTGGCCCTCGCCCACGGCGCCCGCGCCCACACCTCCCCGGACGCGCTGTTCGCCGCGTGCGACGCCGTCGCCCTGGCGCTGCCCCCGGCCGTCCAGGCGCCGCTGGCGACCCGCGCCGCCGAGGCCGGCTGCCACCTCCTCCTCGACAAGCCCGTCGCCCTCGACCCGGACGACGCCCGGACGCTGGACGAGGCCGCCACCCGCGCGGGCGTCGCCGCCGTCGTCTTCTTCACCGCCCGCTTCGGCACCCACGAGGCGGAGTGGATCGCCGGACGGGCGGAGGAGGGCGGCTGGTTCACCGCCCACGCCGACTGGCTCGGCTCCGTCTTCGCCGAGGGCAGCGACAGCCCGTACGCCGCCTCCGCCTGGCGCCGCGAGAAGGGCGCCCTGTGGGACGTCGGCCCGCACGCGCTCTCCGTCCTGCTGCCGGTCCTCGGCGACGCGGTGGACGTCGCCGCGCGCCGCGGACCGGCCGACACGGTGCTGCTGACGCTGCGCCACCGGAGCGGCGCGGCCAGCTCCGCCACCCTGAGCCTGACCGCGCCCCCCGCCGCGGCCGGCGTCACCGTCATCCTGCGCGGCGCCGCCGGGGTCACCGCCCTGCCGCGCCGTCAGGACGGCCCGCTGCCCGCCTACCACCGCGCCGTCGACGCCCTCCTCCTCGCCGCCCGCACCGGCCACCCGCACCCCTGCGACCTCCGCTTCGGCCGCCGCGTCACCGAGATCCTGGCGGCGGCGGAGCAGGCGCTCGACTGACGGCGCGCCCACCTGGATGGCGCATTCCCGCAGGTGCGGGCCGCCTTCGGCCGTAGCGTCGGCGTACCGGCGGGCCGGCCGCCCCGATGGCGGCCACCCGCCCGCCGCACCGCCACCGCGTGAAGGAGCCCACCCGTGAACGCCCCCGAGCCCGTAGCCGCCCCCTATGTGGACGTCGTCCTCGCCGCCCTGCGCCGCGACCCCGCCCGTACGGCCGTGATCGCCGCCGACGGCACGGAGATCACCGCCGGCGAACTGGCCGCCACCGTGCACCGGACGGCCGCCGTCCTCGCCGCCCGCGGCATCGGCCGCGGCGCCACCGTCGCCCTGCTCAGCGGCAACGCCCCCGCCGTGCTCGCCGCCCGCTACGCCGTCAACCACCTCGGCGCCCGCGTGGTGTTGCTCTACGACGGGCTCGCCCCCACGGCCCTCGCCACCCTCGTCGACAGCGTGGACGCGGCCCTGCTGCTCGTCGAACCGGAGCTGGCCGCCACCGCCCGCGCCCTCCTCGGCCACCTGTCCGGTCCGCGGCCCGCCGTCCTCACCCTCGGCCCGGACCCGGACGCACCGCCCCTGGGCGACGACCTCCTGGCCGCCGGCGCCGCGCTCCCGGAGACCCCCGAGGTGCCGGGCGCGGCGCTCCCCGGGGACGACTGGTGCATCCGGCACACCGGCGGAACGACCGGTATCCCCAAGGGGGTCCGGATGACGCACGCGCCCTACGCCCGCATGCTGACCCGCCCGATGGCCGCCGCCGGGGACCCGCCCCGCTTCCTGGCCGCCACCTCCCTCGCCCACCTCGCGGGCATCTTCACGGACGCGGCGCTGGTGGCCGGCGGCATATCCGTCCTGCGGCGCGGCTTCGAGGCGGGCGACGTCCTCGCCTCCGTCGCCCGCCACCGCATCACCCATCTGTGGGCCCTGCCGCCGCTCCTCTACCGCCTCCTCGACCACCCGGACCTGCCCGCCACCGACCTCTCCTCCCTCACCCGCGTCACCTACGGCGGCAGCCCCGCCTCCCCGTCCCGGATGCGGCGCGCCGCCGAGGTCCTGGGGCCCGTGCTCTACGGGGAGTACGGCCAGTCCGAGGCGCTGTCGATCACCGAGGCGGTCCCCGCCGACCTCGACGTCACCGGTCCCGGCGGCCGGCTCACCGTCGGCCGCGCCCGCCCGGGCGTCGAGATCGCCGTACGCGACGGGGACGGCCGCACCCTCGGGCCGGGGGAGCAGGGCGAGATCCACGTCCGGTCGGCGGGCGTGATGAGCGGCTACTGGAAGGACCCGGAGCGCTCCGCCGAGGTCCTGGCCGGCGACGGCTGGCTGCGCACCGGCGACATCGGGTTCCTGGCCGAGGACGGGCGGCTGTACCTCGCCGACCGCGCCAAGGACGTGATCATCGTCGTCGGCGGCCATGTCCACCCGCTGGAGATCGAGGACCTGCTGCACGCCCACCCGGACGTCGCACAGTGCGCCGTCTACGGGGTACGCACCGACGACGGCGAGGAGGTGCACGCCGCGGTGGTCCCGGCGCCGGGCCGCACCGTCGACCCGGAGCAGCTGCGCGACTTGGTGGTTCACGACAAAGGCGCCATGTACGCGCCGGTGGCGTTCCGGATCCTGGACGCGCTGCCGCTGACGCCCGTCGGCAAGCCCGACAAGGTCCGGCTGCGGGCGGCGGACGGCCCGGCCGCGGAGGCCGTCGCCGCGTCCTGACGGGAACGGGCCAGGACCCGTCATATCGCTGCTGGTCAGGGGCTTTTGTCAGTGGTCGGCCGTAGAATGGGGACCAGTAAGTGAGGGTTCACCCAGCACTCGGAGGTTGCCCGATGGCCCCTGCCACTCTGATGACGAAACCTCTTCCGGCCCACCCGCTGCCCAAGAAGCCGCTGCCCGCCGGCTGGCCCCGCGAGCGGTATGAATCCCACAACCGCCGCCTCAAGGCCATGCGTCTGGCGATAGCCCTGCTCGACACCGGGGCCCACAGCCCCGACCAGGCACCCAACGGCCGCATCCGCACGGTGGCCGAGGCCATCGGCGTCCACCGGCCGTCCGACACCACCTGCCGGCTGGTGCGCGCCCTGCTCTACGACAACTGCTGACCCGAGGAAGACGCGCGATCAGGAGATCGGGCCCCCGCGGGCGTCGTGGTGACGCCCGCGAGGGCCCGGTTTCCCCCCGATTCCCCCGTCGGACGGTGCGTGCCCCGGTGGCGCGGACCCGTGGTGCGGTGCGCGTCGCCGGGGCCGGGATGTCCGAGGGCGGCCCGCCGTACGCGCCCCGCGGGGCGGACGCCGCCCACGTGGCATCGCAGCGCCTGCTGCCCGCGCCGCCACCAGCAGCCTGCCACCCCGTGCGCGGTGGCCACAACGCCGGAGTGATAGCACCTCACCGCGGATTGATCGCCTGGAGGTGATGAATCCCGGAGGGCGGCGGCACTACCCGCTCCGGCGCGGAACCGCTCCCGGCGGGGGAGGGGCGGAGCGGGCGGCGGACCGGCTGCGGGAGCGCGCCGGGGCCGGTACGCTCCCGGCCGCACGGGCTAGGGCGCGCCCGCCGCGCCGCCCGGGCCCGGGCTCTCCGCACCCGGTGCATCCGGCGCATCCCGCGCATCCGGCAGCTCCGCCAGCTCCGCCAGTGCCGACGTCAGCCAGGTGATCCAGAAGGTTTCCAGCTCGATCCCGGCGCGCATGACCAACCGCTGCAACCGCTCGGCGGGGGACGCGGCGGTCGCGAAGTCCCGCTCCTCGATCGCGGTGTACTCCGCCAACTGCCGCCGGTGCAGGTCGAGATGGCGGCGCAGCTCGTCGTCGAGTCCGGTGCGCCCCACCACGGCCGCGGCCCGCATCCGCAGCAGCAGGGCGTCCCGGTGAGGTTTGGGGTCCTGCGGCTCGGCCGCCCAGGCGGTCAGCGCGGCGCGGCCGGACGGCAGGACCTCGAACTCCTTCTTCTGCCCGCGGGCCGGCTGCGCCGCGGGCAGCGCCCGGATCAGTCCGGACGCCTCCAGCTTGCCCAGTTCGCGGTAGATCTGCTGGTGTGTCGCCGACCAGAAGTAGCCGATCGACCTGTCGAACCGCCGCGTCAGCTCCAGCCCCGACGACGGCTTCTCCAACAGGGCGGTGAGGATGGCGTACGGCAGGGACATGGACGCATCCTAGGCCGGGCCCGCCGCCGGCCCCGGGCCCCCGGCCCGCAGCCACCGGAGGCCCGGGCCCGCGCCGGGCCCCGCGTCCGCCCGGGCCCGGACGGCCCCGGGCGGACACCGCCTCACCGCCTCGGGACGCGCCTCACAGCTTCGCCGCGAGCCGCGTCCCGCCGTCGATCGCCCGCTTGGCGTCGAGTTCGGCCGCCACCTCCGCGCCGCCGATCAGATGGACCGAGTGCCCGTCCCGGACCAGCGCGTCGTACAGCTCCCGCCGCGGCTCCTGACCGGTGCACAGCACGACCGTGTCCACTGCGAGCACCTGCCGCTCCCCGCCGACCGTCAGATGCAGCCCCTCGTCGTCGATGCGGTGGTACGTGGCGCCCGCGACCATCGTCACGCCGCGGTGGCGGAGTTCGGTGCGGTGGATCCAGCCGGTGGTCTTCCCCAGGCCCGCGCCGACCTTGGTGGTGCTGCGCTGGAGGAGATGGACCCGGCGCGGCGGGGCGCTCCGCTCCGGCGCGGTCAGCCCGCCGCGGGCGCCGTAGCCGGTGTCGACGCCCCACTGCCGGAAGAAGACCTCCGGGTCCCGGCCGGCCGGTTCGCCGCCGTCCGTCAGGAACGCCGCGACGTCGAAGCCGATGCCGCCGGCGCCGATCACCGCGACGCGCTCACCGACCGGTGCCCCGTCCCGCAGCACGTCGAGGTAGCCGAGCACGCTCGGATGGTCGGTGCCGGGGATCGGCGGGGTGCGCGGGGTGACGCCGGTGGCCAGCACGATCTCGTCGTACCCGGCGCCCGCCAGTGTCTCGGCGGTGACCCGCGTCCCGAGGCGGACGTCGACCCGCCACCGCTCCAGCGCATGGCGGAAGTACCGCAGCGTCTCGTCGAACTCCTCCTTGCCGGGGATGCGGCGGGCGATGTCGAGCTGCCCGCCGATCGTCGCGGCGGCGTCGAAGAGCGTGACGGTGTGGCCGCGTTCGGCCGCCGACACCGCGCAGGCCAGCCCGGCGGGGCCGGCGCCCACCACGGCGAGGCGCTTGCGCCGCCGTGTCGGCGACAGCACCAGCTCCGTCTCGTGGCAGGCCCGCGGATTGACCAGACAGGAGGTGAGCTTGCCGCTGAAGGTGTGGTCGAGGCACGCCTGGTTGCAGCCGATGCAGGTGTTGATGGCCTCCGGTTCCCCCCGTCCGGCCTTGGCCACGAACTCCGGGTCGGCGAGGAACGGCCGCGCCATCGCCACCATGTCGGCGGCCCCGCCGGCCAGCAATTCCTCCGCGACGTCGGGGGTGTTGATGCGGTTCACGGCGATCAGCGGCAGCTTCACCGCCTCGCGCACCCGCCGCGTCACCCAGGAGTACGCGCCGCGCGGCACGGACGTGGCGATGGTCGGGATGCGCGCCTCGTGCCAGCCGATCCCGGTGTTGAGCAGCGTCGCCCCGGCCGCCTCGACCGCCTCGGCCAGCGCGATCACCTCCGGCAGTGTGGAGCCGTCCGGTACCAGGTCGAGCATGGACAGCCGGTAGATGATCAGGAAGTCCGGCCCGGTCCGCTCCCGCACCCGCCGGACGATCTCCACCGGGAACCGCATCCGGTGCGCGTACGGGCCGCCCCACCGGTCGGTGCGCCGGTTGGTGGCGGGCACCAGGAACTCGTTGATCAGATAGCCCTCGGACCCCATGATCTCGACGCCGTCGTACCCGGCGGACTGCGCCAGCTCCGCGGCGCGCACGAAGTCCTCGACGGTCCGCTCGACCTCGTCGTCGGTCAGCGCGTGCGGGGTGAACGGGCTGATCGGCGCCTGGAGCGCGCTCGGCGCCACCAGGTCCGGGTGGTGCGCGTACCGGCCGAAGTGCAGCAGCTGGAGCGCGATCCGGCCGCCCTCGCGGTGTACCGCGTCGGTGATCTGCCGGTGCTCGGCGGCCTGCTCCTCGGTGGTCAGCGTCGCCCCGCCCTCGTAGGGGCGCCCGGCGTGGTTGGGTGCGAATCCGCCGGTGACGATCAGGCCGACGCCGCCGCGTGCCCGCTCGGCGTAGAACGCGGCCATCCGCGCGAACCCGCCCGGCGCCTCCTCCAGGCCGAGGTGCATCGACCCCATCAGTGCGCGGTTGGGCAGCGTCACGGAGCCCAGTGTGAGCGGGCTCATCAGATACGGATACGGGCTCGGGCGCATCGGGCCTCCTGGCGCAGCGGCGGTCGTCAGGGACGTTCTAGGGCACCGGAGCCGGGATGTGCAACAAGTTGCATAAAAGAGTGACCGAGGCGACGGTCCGGCGTCCGGCCCGCCCGGCCCCGCCGCGTCCGCCCGGCCCGCACGCCCCCGGTGCGCGCGCCCCGCCTGAGCGCCCCCGCCCCGGCCGTCCGGGACCGGAACGCCGTGGGCCGTCTCACAGCGAACTTCCGCTCCCCGCGCCCCCCAACTCTGTTACCTGTCAGTAGAGTTGCCGCATTCCGAGGGGCGGCCTCCGGCGCGCTCCGCACGGGAGTGACGCCGCGCGCCGCGATGCCCGCCCGCCCGCACACGGAAGGGACCGCATGAGCACACCGCCCACCACGCTCACGCTCGACCACCTCGTCGACTCCGACCGCTACCCCCTCGCCGACCCCGACGCCCCCGCCGCCCGCGCCGTCGTCGACCGGGCCCGCCGTGACCTGCGCACCCACGGCTGCACCGTCCTCACGGACTTCCTCCGCCCGCCGCAGCGCGACGCCCTCCGCGAGGAGTGCGCGGCGCTCGCACCGCGCGCCCACTTCGCCACCGAGACCGTCAACGTCTACAACATCGCCACCGACGCCCCGCTCCCCGCCGGCCACCCCGGACACCGCACCTTCCGGCGCGGCAACGCCTTCGTCCCCCGCGACCGCATCCCCGCCGACGCGCTCATCAGCCGCCTCCACACCGACCCGGGCTTCCAGCGCTTCCTCGCCGCCTGCTTCGGCCTGCCCCGGCTGCACCCGCTCGCCGACCCGCTCGCCGGACTCGTCCTCAACGTCGTCGAACCGGGCATGGACCACCCCTGGCACTTCGACACCAACGAGTTCACCGTCAGCATGCTCACCCAGGAAGCCGCTGACGGCGGCGACTTCGAGTACTGCCCCGGCATCCGGTCCGCCGCCGACGAACGCTTCGACGACGTCCGCGCCGTCCTCGACGGCGACGGCGGCCACCTGGTCCACCGCCTCCCGCTGCGCCCCGGCGACCTCCAGCTCTTCCGCGGCCGCTACTCCCTGCACCGGGTCAGCCCGGTCCGCGGCAGCCGCGCCCGCCACTCCGCGATCTTCGCGTACAGCGAGCGCCCCGGCGTCATCGGCTCCGTCGCCCGCACCCGCCAGCTCTTCGGCCGGGTCCTCCCCGCCCATCTCGCCGCCGCCCGCCGCACCGTCCGCGGCGACACCCTCCTGGACTGACCCAACCACCGTACGATTCCGGCTCGTTGCCCCGTTCCCACGCTGCCCCGTACGTCACCGTCGAATCGAGAGCCGCCATGCCCACACCCGAGGACACCGCACCCGGCACCACCTTCGCCCACGACGACCAGCTCCCGAAGGTGCCGCTGCCCACCCTTGAGGAGAGCTGCGCCCTCTTCCTGGAGTGGTGCCGCCCGCTGCTGACCGACGCCGAACGCGCCGCGACCGAGGCCGAGGTCGCCGCCTTCCGCGCCCCCGACGGCCCCGGCCCCGTCCTGCACGCCGCCCTCGCCGCCTACGACGCGCTCCCCACCACCCACAGCTGGCTCGACACCTTCTGGCCCTACCGCTACCTCGGCCGCCGCGACCGCATCGCCCTCAACGCCAACTTCTTCTTCCTCTTCCGCGACGAGGAGCCCACCGGCCCCGGGAGCGACCCCCAACTCGACCGCGCCGCCGGCCTGATCGCCGGCGCCCTCCACCACAAGCACCTCCTCGACGAGGAGCAGCTGGCCCCCGTCGTCCAGCGCGGCCGCCCGCAGTCGATGGACCAGCACCGCTACCTCTTCTCCACCACCCGCATCCCCGGCACCGCCCAGGACACCGTCCGCGCCCCCTACTCCGCCGAGTGGCCCGGCCCCTCCCGCGCCCGCCACATCGTGGTCTTCTTCCACGGCCGGATGTTCCGCCTCGACGTCCTCGCCCCCGACGGCACCCCCTACGGGCTCGACGACCTGCGCGCCGCGCTCGACGCGGTACGCAAGGCGGGCGCCGACCCCGCCGAACCGGGCACCTCCGTCGGCCACCTCACCACCCTGGCCCGCGCCGAATGGGCCGACGCCCGCGCCGACCTGCGCACCGACCCCGGCAACGCCGCCGCCCTCGACGCCGTCGAAACCGCCCTCTTCTGCGTCTGCCTGGAGGACTTCGCCCCCGACGGCGTCCAGGAGGCGTGCGACGAGCTGCTGTACGGCGACCGCGGCAACCGCTGGTTCGACAAGGCCGTCTCCCTGATCGTCTTCGCCGACGGCCGGGCCGGCATCAACATCGAACACTGCGAACTGGACGGCACCACCGTCCTCGCCTTCGTCGACGGCCTCCTCGCCACCACCCCCGAGGAACACGCCCGCCTCGCCGGCGCCCGCACCCAGGGCCCGCCCGAGCCGTCCCCGCTCACCTTCACCACCGACGACGCCACCCGCGCCCGCATCCGCGCCGCCGCCGACGCCTTCACCGCGTACGGCGAGGCCACCGCCACCCGCACCGTCGCCTTCGACGACTTCGGCGCCGACACCGCCAAGGCCCTCGGCATCTCCCCGGACGCCTTCGTCCAGCTCGCGTACCAACTCGCCCACCGGCGCGCCAAGGGCCACCTCGGCGCCACCTACGAATCGATCGCCACCCGGCAGTGGCGCCGCGGCCGCACCGAGGCGATGCGGGTGGTCACCGAGGAGATCCAGCGCTTCGTGGCCGCCATGGAGGACCCGGCCGCCGACCCCGCCACCCGCCGCGCCGCCGTCCGCACCGCCGCCGCGGCCCACGTCGCCCGCGCCAAGGACTGCCAGGCGGGCCGCGCCCCCGAACAGCACCTGTGGGAACTGGAACTGATCCAGCGCCGCCGCGGCCCCGAACTCGGCCTCCCCGACCAGCCCGCCCTCTACCGCTCCCCGGGCTGGCTGACCATGCGCGACGACTACCTCAGCACCAGCTCCGCCCCCTCCGCCCACATCCAGTACTTCGGCTTCGGCTCCACCAGCAGCCGCTGCATCGGTGTCGCCTACGTCCTCCTCCCCGACCGCTTCCACCTCTACCTCAGCACCCCGGAGGCGGTCGCGGGCCCGATGCACACCTTCGCGGAGGAGCTGCGGACGGCGGTGGAGGAGCTGCGGGAGCTGCTGGGGGAGGAGTGAGCCGGGAGCGGTAGGGCCCGTCCCACCGGCCGGTCGCCCGGCCGGGCGCCGCACTTCCCCGTGCGGCGCCCGGCCGGAGCCGCTTTCGGGGACAGGGACAACAGGGGCAGGGGCAGGGGCCGGGGACCGGGTGAGGCCCCGGCCCCGGCGGCCCCCTCACTTCAGCAACCGCGACATCCGCCGGTCCGCCAGGATCTTCCCGCCCGTCTGACACGTCGGGCAGTACTGCATCGACCGGTCCCGGTACACGACCTCCCGCACCGTGTCCCCGCACACCGGACACGCCTGACCGGCCCGCCCGTGCACCCGCATCCCGCTCTTCTTCTCCGCCTTCAGCTTCCCCGGCTCCAGTCCGCCCGACCGCGCCACCGCATCCGCCAGCGTCGTCCCGATCGCCGCGTACAGCAGATCGGCCTCCTCCTCCGTCAGCGACGCCGCCGCCCTGAACGGCGACATCCGGGCGACGTGCAGAATCTCGTCCGAGTACGCGTTCCCGATCCCGGCCAGCACGCCCTGGTCCCGCAGCACCCCCTTGATCTGCCGCCGCTCCCCGGCCAGCACCGCCGCGAACGCCTCGCGGGTGAACGCGTCGCCCAGCGGATCGGGCCCCAGCCGCGCCACTCCGGGCACCTCCCGCGGATCCCGCACCACATACACCGCCACCTGCTTACGGGGCCCCGCCTCCGTCACGTCGAACCCGCCGCCCGCCACCAGCCGCACCCGCAACGCCAACGGCCCCTTCCCCGGCCGCGGCACCGCCTCCGGCACCTCCTCCCGCCACCGCACCCATCCCGCCCGCCCCAGATGCATCACCAGATGCAGCCCCCCGACCCCCACGTCCAGAAACTTCCCCCACCGCACGACGTCCCCGCACACCTGCCCCTCCAGCTCCGCCACGGCAGGCTCGTACGTCTTGAGCACACTGACCGCCACCGGAACCACCCACCCCACGGTCTTCCCCCCGACCCGCCCCCGCAGGTACCGAACAAGCGACTCGACTTCTGGCAATTCGGGCATGGGGTCAGTGTGCCGCCTGCGGGCCCCTCCGGCCCGCTCGGAGCGGCCCCGGGCCGGGGAACCGCCACCCACCCCGGGCCGGGGCCGTCCGCTGCCGCCGCTTCTCCCGCCGCGTCCTCGGACATACTCATGCAGGAGTCCGGGTGCAGCCGGATACCGTGCCGAAGGGGGGCGCATGCCCGTGGACGAGCGAAGCGTTCACAACGACATCAGCGGGCAGGTCCTGGGCCCCACCGTGCAGGCGGGGATCATCCACGGCGATGTGTACATCGGGAACCAGGAACCCGTCCTCCCGCCGGCACCGTGGCAGTTACCACCCGCCGTGCCGCTCACCGACCGCGCGGACGAGCTGCTGTTCCTCAGGCGCCGCCGCGACCGCTGCGTCCAGCGAGGTCACCCCTTCCTGGCGGCCATCAGCGGTCTGGGCGGCGTCGGCAAGACCGCCCTCGCCCTGGGCTGGCTGCACACCCTGCGACCGTCCCTGCCCGGTGGACAGCTCTACGCCGATCTGGGTGCGCGGTCGCCGAGCGGCCCCGTCGACCCGGCGGAGACGCTCAGCCGCTTCCTGCGCGGGCTCGGCGTCGCCCCGCAGCAGGTGCCGCACACCCTCGCCGAACGCGCGGCGCTGTACCGCTCGCTGACCTCCCGGCGGCCGGTCGCGGTGCTGCTGGACGACGCCGAGAGCGCGGCACACGTCCGCCCGCTGCTGCCCGGCGGGGGCAGCGTCACCCTGGTCACCAGCCGCGGACGGATGACCGGCCTCACCCTCGAAGGCGGCCACCAGCTCCACCTCGAACCGCTCGCACCGGAGGACGCCATGGAGCTCCTCGCGGACACCCTCGGGGACCGCCGCGTGGCCGAATGCCCCGACGAGGCCCACGACCTGGTCGTTCTCTGCGCCGGTCTGCCGCTCGCCGTACGCGTCGTCGGCGCCCGCCTCGCCGCCCGGCCGCGGCGCAGCATCGCCATGATGGTCGGCGCCCTGTCCGAGGAGCGCGGCCGCCTCGACGCCCTGGCCATCGACGGGGACCACAGTGTGCGCGCCGCCCTGGACCTGTCCTACCGCGGCCTGCCCGCCGAGGCCGCCCGGCTCTACCGGCTCCTCGGCACCCACCCGGGCAGACACTTCGACGACGGCCTCGCGACGGCGCTGCTGGCCCCCGCCGGGGTGACGGCCGGTGCGGCCGCGGATCTCCTCGACGCCCTCCACGACACGCACCTGATCACCGAGACGGGTGAGGACCGCTACCGCTTCCACGACCTCGTACGGCTGCATGCCCTGGCGCGGGCCGAGGAGGAGGAACCGGCGGCGGAACGCGCCGCGGCGCTGCGCCGCATCGCCGGGCATTACCTCGCCCTTGCCACCCGCGCCGAGCACGCCGTCGAGCCCCGGCGGCCCACCCTGGAGCGCGATCCGGCTGCCCGGGAGGCGCACTCCGCACCGTTCGGTGACGGGGACGCGGAGGCGGCGCTGGACTGGCTGGAGCGGGAACTGCCCGATCTCGTCGCGGTCATCCGGTCCGTGCGGACCACCGCCTTCCCGTGGTTCAGCTGGCAGTTGGCCGACGCCCTGTGGCCGCTCTTCCCGCGCCGCAAGCACTACGACCACTGGCGCACCGTGCACGGCGAGGGGCTGGCGGCGGCCCGGGAGCACGGCGACCGGGCGGCGCAGGCGCGGATGCTGACCTCCGGCGGTCTGGGGGAGCTGGGATGCGGTGCGCACGACCGGGCCCTGGAGATGTTCGAGTCGGCGGCGGAGATCCTGGCGGCGGACGGCGACGCCCTGGGCCACGCCCGGACGCTCAACTACCGCGGCCTCGCCCTCCAGCGCCGCGGCGAACCGGAGGCGGCCGCGGTGCTGTTCACCCGCGCCGCGGCCGAGCTGCCCCGCCACGGAGATCCGCGCGCCGGCGGCCTGGCCCGCCTCAACGCCGCCGGCATCGCCCTCGACGCCGCCCGCCCCGAGGAAGCCGCGGCCGCCGCCCGGGCGGCACGCGACGTGCTGCGCGAGGCGGGCGACCCGTACAACGCGGCCCGCGCGACGACCCTCCTCGGCCGCGCCCGCCTGCTCGCCGGGGCGGCTGAGGAGGCGGAGGACCTGCTCTCCGAGGCACTGGCCGTACTCCGCGGCGTCGATGCGGGCTACGAGGTCGCGC
Source organism: Streptomyces sp. NPDC014733 (assembly GCF_043083385.1). Classification (NCBI taxonomy): domain Bacteria; kingdom Bacillati; phylum Actinomycetota; class Actinomycetes; order Kitasatosporales; family Streptomycetaceae; genus Streptomyces; species Streptomyces sp. NPDC014733. The sequence goes on from NZ_JBIBYO010000005.1 coordinate 302,247, forward strand.
GGGCCCTGGAGGCCCTGGCCGAGATCGCGCGGGACCGCGGGGCGACCCCGGTGGCCAGGGCCCGCTACGAGGAGGCGCTGGACCTCTATGTCGGCGTGCACCGCACGGAGCGCGCCGACGCGGTCCGGGCCCGACTGGACGCGCTCGACACCGCCGGATGACCGCCCGGGGCCGCCGCCAGCGCCTGCACCGGCAGCCCGGCCACCAGCCAGGCGTGCGCCAGTGAGGCCCACACCTCCCACGGCGCCACGGCGGCATGCCCCGGTCCCAGCTCCACCCAGGCGTCCCGCCGCGGACCGCACCGCAACCGGCACCCCGACGGACCCTGCGGCAGGGCCAGGACCGCGGCCCCGGGGGCGAGGTGCGCCGCCCCGGCCCGCCCCGGGTCCCGCACCACCAGCACATCGGCGAGCAGCGGCCACGGGCGCGGGGCCGGAGGCGCCACGCGCAGATGGTGGTCGGTCATCCGCCTGCCGTCCGGAAGCCGGAGCCGTACCGCGGTCCGCACCGCCGTCCCGGCCCCGGGCACCGGTGTCTCCTCGACGGCGGCGCGCAGCGCACCGCCGGGCCCGTGGAGCTCCCGCCACCGCGCCGTCATGTCTCCGCCCCGCCCGGTACCCCGAAGTCCAGGGTGACCGGCAGCGACGCCGGCTCCGGCACCAGCCGCGCGGCCGGTGCCCGCAGCCGCAGCGTCCGGTAGATCAGCGACCGCATCCGGCGGGCGAACCGTCCGGGCTCCGACGTGAGCCGGGCGGCCACCCGGGCGTAAAGCTCCGGCCGTGCCGCGGCGGCCGGGGCGCGCAGCTGCCGCCGCAGCGGGCGGTCGGCCCGCAACCGGGGGGCGAAGGAGCGCAGTTCGGCCATGGGGGAGCCCGGGTCCAGTTCCGCCTTGACCGAGCCCGTGGTCAGCACCCGCGCGCCGGTCATCGTCCCGTACAGGGCGGCCGAGCCGTGGTCCCCGACGATGATGTCGGAGGCGACGACCGCGCCGCACCAGTCCGAGTACTGGCTGATGACCTGCACCCCGGCGCGCCCGAGCCAGGTCAGCCAGCTCTTGATCTGCCACTCGCCGTGCGCGTTCCAGATGTTCGGGTGCAGCATCAGCGCGATGCTGTACTCGTCCCGCGGAAGATCCGCAGCCAGTCGCTCCAGCAGTTCCCACTCCTCACCCAGCAGCGACTGCGGCCCCCAGGTGGAGCAGGCGAGCACCAGCTCCTGGTGCGCCCCGGTACGCAGCGCCTTCCGGTACAGCGCCCGCGACGGCATGCTCGCCCTGATCCGGTCGTAGCAGGGGTCCCCGACCACATGGGCCGCCGGAACCGCCTCCGGACACTCACGGCCGAGCCGGGCCAGCTCCTCGGCGTGCGAGAGCACGATCGCCGCCGGGATGACCGTGCCGTCCCGGACCAGCCGCTGGCGGCTGAGCCCGTACACCCCGCGCTCCGCCGGACCGGCCGCCGGGACGGCGCCCCCGGCCGGCGACGACACGACCTTGTTGTGCCCCACGCCGTGCGGCAGCACGATCACCGGCGCGTGCAGCTCGTGCAGGCTGCCGTGGCTGGCCGCCAGCGCCAGGTCGAACGAGATGTTCACGGCCTGCGCCCAGGGCAGCACCAGCGCCCGGGTGCCCTCCAGGAAGGCGTCCACGCCGTGGCTGAAGACATCGGGCGCGACCGTGAAGATCACCTGTAGCCGCGGGTCCCCGGCGAGCAACTGCACCGCGTCCAGCAGCCGCTGTCCCGCGGTGACCGTGTGCACCACCGCGAGAATCTTCTTCCGGACCCGGCGGGTGGCCCACCGTTCGACGTCCAGTCGTAGCGGCACATGCCGCCACTCGAATCCCGAAACCGTCACGCTCATCCGAACTCCCCCAAGTTCCGGCCGAGTCGGCCGCTCCCTGCGATGTGGTCCGCGGTGTCCGCCCCCGTCGGCCGGTCCCGCGTGTGCGACCCCTTCCGCCGCGATGCCCACTGTGCGGGGGAGACCTGTCGCCGGGCCTGCAGAATCCTTGTACGGTTCCTGAGCCGCCGGTCGGGGCGGGTGCGGAAGCTGCCCTTGGCACGTGCGCCCCTGGCGCGACGGTGCGCCCCTGCCCGCCCCCTCCGGTCCCCCCGGCACCGGGCAACAGTGAGAAGAGCCTCGCCCGGGTGTCCGGTGACCTCCGGGCGGGGGCGGGAAGGCGAACCATCAGGGGGCGATGGTGGAACTTCTGTTGCTGGGGCCGCTCGAACTGTGGCACGACGGCCGCCAGCGGCCGATCGGCTCACCCAAGGCGCGCCATGTGCTCGCCTCCCTGCTGTACGCACAGGGTGAGCCGGTGGGCGTCGAGACCCTTCTGGACCGCGTCTGGGGCGAGGAGGACGAGACCCTGGACTCTCCCGTGGCCACCCTGCAGAGCTATCTGTCGCGGCTGCGCACCAACCTCACCAGAACGGTCGGCGACCGGGCCCGTATCGACCTCGTCTCCCCGCGCCGCTACCGGCTCAGCGTCGCGGACCCCGACGACGTCGACCTCTACCGGCTGCGCCGCATCCGTGCCGAGGCCCGCGCGGCACAGGCCCACGGGGACCGGGAGACCGCCGCCGCCCACCTGCGGCGCGCCCAGGCGCTGTGGCGGGGCGAACCGCTCGCCGAGTTCCCCGGGGCCTGGGCCGCGGCGGTGGGCGCCCGGCTCACCGAGGACCGCCGCTCCCTCCAGGAGGAGCGCATCCGCCTGGAGCTGGAACTGGGCCGCCACACCGATCTGATCGGCGAACTCCGCGAACTCGTGGCGGAGAACCCGCTCGCCCAGCGTGCCGTCGCCGCCCTGATGCTGGCGCTCTACCGCTCCGGCCGCGACGGCGAGGCGCTGGAGCTGTACGCCGCCACCCGCCGCCACCTCCACGACCAACTCGGCATCGACCCCGGAGCCGACCTGCGGACCCTGCAACGCCGCATCCTCGCGCAGGACGCCACGCTGGACGCGCCCCCGCCGCCCCCGCCGCCCACCGCCCGCCTCGGACAGGCCACCGCCGCGCCGCCGAGCACCGGGGTGAGCAGCACCCTGCCCCGCGACACCAAGGACTTCACCGGCCGCACCGGCGAACTGCGCACCCTGCTCGAAGCCCCGCCGCGCGAGGGCCATCCCACCGCCCTGCCGCTGACCGTGGTCCACGGCATGCCCGGGGTGGGCAAGACCGCCCTCGTCGTCCACGCGGCCCACCGCCTGCGCACCAGCTACCCGGACGGCCTGCTCTACGTCGACCTGCGCGCCTACAGCGACCAGCCCGCGTACGAGCCCGCCGAGGCGCTCACCTTCCTCCTGCGCAGCGCCGGCGTCCCCGATCCGCCGCTTCCGGAAACCTTCGACGAACGGGTGGCCCGCTGGCGGGAGTGGACCGCCCACCGCCGGGTGCTGGTCGTGCTGGACAACGCCAGGGACGCCGACCAGATCCTCCCGCTGCTCCCCGGCGCGGCGAGCTGCCGGGCGATCGTGGCCAGCCGCAACCGCCTGGCCGAACTGGACGGCGCCACCTCCCTGCTGCTCCACGAACTCTCGCTCTCCGAGGCGTCCGCACTGTTCACCCGGGTCGCCGGCCGCGGCCGGCCCTCGGACGCCGCCCTGCGCCGCATCATGCGGATCTTCGGCGGTCACCCGCTCACCCTGCAGCTCCTCGCCGGGCGATTACGCCACCGCGACACCTGGGACCTGGAGTACGTCGCCGGACGCCTGGCCCATGCCGACGACCCCCTCGACGAGATCGGCGAACGCGTCACGGCCGCCTTCCGGCTCTCCTTCGCCGACCTCCGCCCCGCGGCCCGCCGGCTCTTCCGGTACGCGGCGCTCCACCCGGGCCCGGACATCACCGTCGACGCGGCAGCGGCCCTGTGCGCCGCACCGCCGGACGAGATCCGCCGCGCCGCGGACGAGCTGCTGGACCGGCACCTCATCGAGGAACCCGTCCGCGACCGCTACCAACTCCACGACCTGTCACGGGTGTTCGGCCGCCGCATGTGCCGCATGGAGGTACCCCGGTACGCCCGCTGCCAGGCGATGAGAGGGCTCCTGTCGTACTACCTGACGGCCGCCGACCGCGCGGAGCGCTCCGCCCACCCCGGGCTGCGGCGGTACCTCGTCCTCGACCGGGAATCCCCCTACGCGCCGGACTTCGCCGCGACCGGCGACGGGGCCGCCGACCGGGCCGCCGTCTGGCTCACCGTGGAGCGCGCCAACCTCCTGGCCGCGGCGCGTACCGCCGCCGCCGAATTCCCGGAATTCGCCGCCCTGTTCCCGCTCGCCTTCCTCCATTCCCTCAAACTGTGGGGAATCGGGGAGGTCGCGGCCGAACTGCTCGACGTGGCCGTCACCGCACTGCGGGGCACAGACGACCGCGCCGCGCTGGCCCGGTCCCTGGTGGCACGCGCCGACGTCCTGGCCCAGTCGGACCACGGACAGGCCCTTGGCTGTGCCTCCGAGGCGTACGCACACTTCGAAACGCTCGGCGACGACCACGGCCGCGCCGACGCCTCCCTGCAGATGGGCCGCGCCCATCTGGCGGCCGGCCACCACGACGACTGCGGAGACGCGCTGGAACGGGCCCGGGAGCTCTACCGGACGGCCGGCGACCGGTACGGCGTGGCGGAGAGCTTCAACGTCCAGGGCGCCGCGCTCATCTTCTGCGCCGACTACCCGCGGGCGATGCGCTGCTTCGTCGCCATGCTGGACATCCACCGCGGTCTGGGCGACCTGCACGGCCAGGCCAAAGCCTTCAACAACATGGGGGAGATCCACACCCACGAGGGCAAGAGGGAGCAGGCCCTGCACCACTACGAACAGTCCCTGAAGCTGGTCCAGCGCTTCGGTGGCCGACGGGAGGCCGCGATCCTCGACAACAACATGGGCGACGCCCATCTCGGAATGGACCAGGTCGATCAGGCGCAGGCCTACTTCCGCCGGGCCCTGTCCAGCAACCGTGCCCGCGGCGACGCCGTCGGAGAGCTGAACTCCCTGATCGGACTGGGCCGGACACATGCCGCGGCCGGCCGCACGGAGGAGGCGATGCGCCTCCTCCGTGCGGCGGAGAGCCTGGCCCTGCGCCTCGGTAACGTCTACGAGCAGCAACGCGCCATGGTGGGCCGGGCCGACGCCCACCGGCTGGCCGGGGAATATACGACGGCCCTGGAGACCTACGATCACGCCTGCCGCCTCGCCGAGGACTTCGACTTCCGTCGCGGCATCGCCGACGCCCTGGCCGGAATCGCCCGCACCCACGAGCAACTGCAGGACAAGGAAACGGCCCGCTCCTACGCGGAACGGGCCCTGATGCTCTTCCATCGCCTGGGCGCCCGAGGCGAGGCGGACACCCTGCGCCACTTCCTCGGCCGCCGACAGACGCCGACTCCCGGACCTGCGCCACACAACCGGGAGCCCTTGGCGGACGGGGCTTAGCTGGTCGTCTGTTCCTGCTTCGGTCCGGTCAGCCACATCACCTGGCCCGGGACGACGGCGAGAGCGACGATGCCGAACAGTGTCAGCGCGGTGGCGCGACGGAGTATGTACTTCAAGGGTGAAATATCTTTCGATCTGGGTCGCTAAGAGATACGCGGAGGACGGAAGCAGGAAACTTCCGATGATCTTCCGGCGAGGAGGCCAACGTACAGGAGATCTGCCGCTGGTCAAGTCCGGAAATGCCCCAGGAATATGCCATGCAATTCATGCCCCTGCGGCCAGCGAAGGGACCCCGTCACCCCGGGTGGCCCAGCGTTGTGGGCCGTTACTCACCGATCCTTGTCGGTACCGTCTGGCGGCCCCGCGCAGACTGAAGGGGAGGCGAGGGAAGGCTCGGGTCCGGGTGGCTGCCCATCCCGCGAATCAGGCCTCCCCGTTGCGTGCAACGAGGTGGCCAGGATTCGGCAGATCTCACCCGCTCCACGCCGTGGCCGTACAAACATGTCGCATGGCATTTCAGGATCACCGTGCGCTCGCCGAAATGGGCCGAGTGGCGAGAGAGTAATTCGATCGCATCCGCTCGGGGAATGTTGTCGGCGAAGCCGTGGGCCAGGAGGGTCGCGCAGAGCGTTTCCACGGTGACACCAAAGCACCACTCGATGACGAGATCGCCGGTGTGATGCGTGTAGCAATTGGCGAATCCGTGCGGCTCCGCATTCCTGTTGACCAATTCCGGGCCGCGCAGAATGCGGCTCAGCAGTGCATCACGTACTGCCAAGTTTCCGATCGCTCGCGATCCCGTCCCGTCCAATCCTCGACTTCAGTACACCAGTGCCTGCGGTTTGAGCCGGTAAGCGCACATGAACGCCACCCTGTTCGCCGCCATGCAAGAAGTCCGGGCCGCCACCTCCGGTGAGGAGATGACGGCCCGGACCACCGGACGTGAGGGTGGGCCAGGTGTTGCGGTGGCGGTCGGCGGGATTGCCGCCGACCCACCCACCCGCCCCCGCCCCCTACAGGTCGTAGTAAAGCTCGAACTCGTGCGGGTGCGGGCGGAGCTGGATCGGGGCGATTTCGTGGGTGCGCTTGTAGTCGATCCAGGTTTCGATCAGGTCGGAGGTGAAGACGCCGCCCTGCTGGAGGTACTCGTTGTCGGCCTCCAGGGCCTCCAGGACCGCCGGGAGGGAGGTCGGGACCTGCTGGACGTTGGCGTGCTCCTCGGGAGCCAGCTCGTAGAGGTCCTTGTCGATCGGCTCGGCCGGCTCGATCTTGTTCTTGATGCCGTCCAGGCCCGCGAGGAGGAGCGCGGAGAACGCCAGGTACGGGTTGGACGACGGGTCCGGGGCGCGGAACTCGACGCGCTTGGCCTTCGGGTTGGTGCCGGTGATCGGGATGCGCATCGCGGCGGAACGGTTGCGCTGCGAGTACACCATGTTGACCGGGGCCTCGAAACCGGGGACCAGGCGGTGGTACGAGTTCACCGTCGGGTTGGTGAAGGCCAGCAGCGACGGGGCGTGCTTGAGGATGCCGCCGATGTAGTAGCGGGCGGTGTCGGAGAGGCCCGCGTAGCCCTGCTCGTCGTAGAAGAGCGGGTTGCCGCCCTGCCACAGGGACTGGTGGACGTGCATGCCGGAGCCGTTGTCACCGAAGATCGGCTTGGGCATGAAGGTCGCGGTCTTGCCGTTGCGCCAGGCGACGTTCTTCACGATGTACTTGAAGAGCATCAGGTCGTCGGCGGCGGCGAGCAGCGTGTTGAACTTGTAGTTGATCTCCGCCTGGCCGCCGGTGCCGACCTCGTGGTGCTGGCGCTCGATCTCCAGCCCGGCGGCCTCCAGCTCCAGCGACATCTCGGCGCGCAGGTCGGCGTGGTGGTCGACCGGCGGGACGGGGAAGTAGCCGCCCTTGTAACGGACCTTGTAGCCGCGGTTGTTCTCCTCGGAACCGGTGTTCCACGCGCCGGACTCGGCGTCGATGTGGTAGAAGGACTGGTTCGCGGAGGTGTCGAAGCGCACCGAGTCGAAGACGTAGAACTCCGCCTCGGGGCCGAAGTAGGCGGTGTCGGCGATGCCGGTGGAGGCGAGGTACGCCTCGGCCTTCTTGGCGATGTTGCGCGGGTCGCGGCTGTACTGCTCGCCGGTGATCGGGTCGTGGATGAAGAAGTTGATGTTCAGGGTCTTGTCGCGGCGGAAGGGGTCCAGCCGGGCCGTCGACAGGTCGGCGCGGAGCGACATGTCGGACTCGTGGATCGCCTGGAAGCCGCGGATCGAGGAGCCGTCGAACGCCAGCTCCTCGTCCGGGTCGAACGCCTTCGCCGGGATGGTGACGTGCTGCATCACACCGGGCAGGTCGCAGAACCGCACGTCGATGAACTTGACGTCCTCATCGGCGAGGTATTTCTTCGCGTCGTCGGCGTTCTGGAACATCCCTACTCCTCCTAGCCCGGTCACCGGTCGGCGGACGCGGGGCTGATGCACGGAGCGCGACCCTCTTCAGTGGCGCGCTCGCCCGACCATAGGCAGCCGTGATTTCCCGGGCATGACCCATTTGTTTCGTCGCGGTTAACCGGGACGCGGCCTGCCTCACCTTCGATCATGCCTGGTCATGCCGTATTCGGCCCCTCGGCGGCGCCCCTCGGCCGGAGAACGGACACGCGCGCAGTACCGTGGTCGGGTGGACAACAGGCAAGCAATCGGATCGTGGATCTCCGGCCCCCGCGCGGCCGCCGAGGACATGGGTGTCGAGTTCGGGCACCGTGGGGCGCAGCTGGGTCTGCCGGAGGAGGGGCCTGGTTCGATCGCCCGTCCGGGTCGCCGCTTCGCCGCCCTCTTCCTCGACTGGGCGCTGTGCATGCTCATCGCGTACGGGCTGCTCAGCGGCGGTCGTGCGCAGGCGGCGAGCAACTGGGCGCTGGTCGTCTTCGCGGTCCTCAGCATTCTGACCGTCGGCACCGTCGGGTTCACCCCCGGCAAGCGGCTGCTGGGGCTGCGGGTCGTCGCCGAGGGCGGCGGACGGCTCTCGCTGCCGCGCGTGGTGCTGCGCACCGTGCTGCTGGTGATCGTCATTCCCGCCGTCATCTGGGACCGCGACGGCCGCGGTCTCCACGACCGCCTCAGCCGCGCGGTGCAGGTCCGCATCTGAGCCCGCGGCGGTCCCGCACGGCCCGTACACGTATACGAAACGGCGGCGGCGGTCGCACGGTGCGTGACCGCCCACCTCGTACAGAAACGCCCCGGAGCCTTGAAGGCTCCGGGGCGTCGTGGTCGGTGGGGAGGCGGGCCGGGACGCGGTCAGCGCATCTTGCCGCGCGGCGGCCGCATGTTCATGGGGCCCTTCGGCACCGGCATGTTGCTCATCAGGTCGCCCAGCGCGCGCAGCCGGTCGTTGACGGCGGTGACCTGCGCGCCGGGCAGCACGCGGGGCAGCTTCATCAGCCGGGTGCGGAGCTTCTTCAGCGGCACCTCGCCTTCGCCCTCGCCGATCACGAAGTCGTGGACCGGGGCGTCGGCGACCGTACGGGCCATCCGCTTCTTCTCGGCGGCCAGCAGACCGCGCAGCCGGTTCGGGTTGCCCTCGCCGACCAGGACGATGCCCGCCTTGCCGACGGCGCGGTGCACCACGTCCTGGCTGCGGTTCATCGCCACCGCGGGCGTGACCGTCCAGCCGCGGACGTTCTCCAGCACCGCGGCGGCCGCGCCCGGCTGGCCCTCCATCTGCCCGAAGGCCGCCCGCTCGGCGCGGCGCCCGAAGACGATCGCCATCGCGAGGAAGGCCAGGACGAAGCCCAGGATGCCCCCGTAGACGGGGTGACCGATCGCGAAGCCGAGGCCGAGGAGTACGCCGAACACGACGATGCCCACGCCAGCGACGACAAGACCGACCTTGGAGTCGACCCGACGGGTCATCTTGTAGGTCTGGGCGATCTGCTTCAGCCGCCCGGGGGTGCCGGCGCCGGCAGCGCCGTCTGTGTTTGCCTTCCTCGCCATACCAAGAAGTTTACGTGGCCCGCGGGCGGCGGGTCGCCGCGGCCTCCAGTACGTCCTGCGCCTCCCGCCGGTCACTGGCCCGGCGGCGGTCCTCCAGGACCGAGTTCCAGGCGTTGCGGCGGGCGGTGCGCTGTCCGCCGCCGAGCAGCAGCGCCTCGACGGCGCGCAGGGCCGCGGTGACGGACGGGACGGGGCGTGCGGTGGCGCGGAGCGGCACGGCCTGCATGGTGGGGGTCTCCCTCGGGGAGGTCGCGGGGCGGGCGGACGCGGTGCGAGGTCCATCGTCACCGACGGGTGTTTCCGGCGGATGACCCGCCGGTCACACCCGGGCGCGACGACGAAGCGGCCCGCGCCACCCCCGGCCTGGGGGAGTGCGGGCCGCGTTCTCCCAGCATGTGCCAGGAAGCGCCGATCAGCGCGCCGGGGCGGGTCAGACCGCCTGAGTGGACGCCTCGACCTCGCGCCGCTCGATCGCCTGCTGGTAGAGACGGCCGGCGCGGTACGAGGAGCGGACCAGCGGGCCGGACATGACGCCGGCGTAGCCGATCTCCTCGGCCTCCTCCTTCAGCTCCACGAACTCCGCGGGCTTGACCCACCGGTCGATGGGGTGGTGGCGGACGGACGGCCGCAGGTACTGGGTGATCGTGATCAGCTCGCAGCCCGCGTCGTGGAGGTCCTGGAGGGCCTCGCTGATCTCCTCGCGGGTCTCGCCCATGCCCAGGATCAGGTTGGACTTGGTGACCAGCCCGGCCTCGCGGGCCTTGGTGACGACCTCCAGCGAGCGCTCGTAGCGGAAGCCGGGGCGGATGCGCTTGAAGATGCGGGGGACCGTCTCGACGTTGTGGGCCAGCACCTCCGGGCGGGAGGAGAAGACCTCGGCCAGCTGCTCGGGGACCGCGTTGAAGTCGGGGATCAGCAGCTCGACGCCGGTACCGGGCATCGCGGCGTGGATCTGGCGGACGGTCTCGGCGTACAGCCAGGCGCCGCCGTCCTCCAGGTCGTCGCGGGCGACGCCGGTGATCGTGGCGTACTTCAGGCCCATGGTCTGGACGGACTCGGCGACCCGGCGGGGCTCGTCGCGGTCCAGCTCCTGCGGCTTGCCGGTGTCGATCTGGCAGAAGTCGCAGCGGCGGGTGCACTGCTCACCGCCGATGAGGAACGTCGCCTCGCGGTCCTCCCAGCATTCGAAGATGTTGGGGCAGCCCGCCTCCTGGCAGACCGTGTGCAGACCCTCGCTCTTCACCAGGCCCTGCAGATGGTTGTATTCGGGGCCCATCTTCGCCCGGGTCTTGATCCACTCGGGCTTGCGCTCGATGGGGGTCTGGCTGTTCCGGACCTCCAGGCGCAGCATCTTGCGTCCGTCGGGTGCGACAGCGGACACGTCGGCGCCCCTTTCTGCTATCGCGGCATTCGATTCAGCGGCGTACACCAGGGTACGCCCGGTATTTCGCACGTCTTTACGTGCTCGCCAACCCCGGATACGAGGGCGGCATTCCTGACGGTGCTCAGACCGCGCGGGGGAGGAGTTCGGCCCCCTCCAGGACGTCCCGCAGATGCTTCTCGACCGAGGGCAGCACCTCGGCGATGGTGATCTCGCGCCCCAGCTCGCCGGAGAGCGAGGCGACCCCGGCGTCCCGGATGCCGCACGGGACGATCTTGTCGAACGAGGTGTTGTCCGGGTTCACGTTCAGCGCGAAGCCGTGCATCGTGACGCCCTTGGCGACCCGGATGCCGATCGCGGCGAGCTTGCGGTCCTCACCGCGCTGACCGGCGTTGGACGGCGCGTACTCGGGACCGCGCAGCCGGGCGTCGTACATCTCGTCCGCGTCCTCGCCGGGCTGCGGGGCGAGGTCGAGCTGGAGTCCGCCGGGCGACGGGCGCTCCTCGACCGGGTCGCCGAGGATCCAGACGCCGCTGCGGCCCTCGACGCGGGTGGCCCCGACGCCGAAGTCGGCGCAGACCCGGATCAGCGCCTCCTCCAGGCGGCGGACGTGCGCGACGACGTCGACCGGGCGCGGCAGCTTCTGGATCGGGTAGCCCACCAGCTGGCCCGGGCCGTGCCAGGTGATCTTCCCGCCGCGGTCGACGTCGATGACCGGGGTGCCGTCCAGCGGGCGTTCGTCGTCGGCGGTGCGGCGGCCCGCGGTGTAGACGGGCGGGTGCTCCAGCAGCAGGCAGGTGTCGGGGACCTCGTCGGCGAAGCGGGCGGCATGGATCTGCCGCTGCTCCTGCCACGCCGTCTCGTACGGCACGGCGTCGGCGCCGAAGCCCAGATGCACAAAGCGCAGCCCCTCGGGTGCGGGGGTGTCCCCCCGAGAGATCGCAGTCACGGCAGCTCCTCTTCGCACTTCTGTCGCAGCGGGCTGCGACGTTCGACGCAGTGCCTCCGCATCCGTTCGATACGGGGCTCCTGCATGTCCGATGCCACTTCGCGCCCAGGCCACTGTACGGCCGGGGGGCCGGACCGCCGGTGGCCGGGGGACCCGCCCGCACCGGCCGGGAAACCGGCCGGCGGGTAGGGAAGGCGGGGGCGTGAGCCGGGTGAACCTCGGTGTGGAGCGCATGCGCCCTGCTCACACGATCGGATGAACGCGGTGCTCAGGCGGCCAGAAGAGCCCCGAAGGCCGTTACATTCGCGCCGTTCCACAAGGGCGACGAGCGTGCCGGACAGGGTCAGCCGGGCCCGGCGGCCCGGCCCGGAAGGCAGGAGACCGGTAAAGCTGATGACGGAACGACCCCCGCACCGCACGCCCAACCGCCGGCTGGCCGCCCTCATCGCCGAGGCAGGGTTCTCCAACGCCGGACTCGCCAGGCGCGTCGACCAGCTCGGCATCGAGCACGGCCTCGACCTGCGCTACGACAAGACATCCGTGACCCGCTGGCTGCGCGGCCAGCAGCCCCGCGGCACCACCCCGGCGCTGATCGCCGAGGTCTTCACCCGCAAGCTGGGCCGCCGCCTGTCCGCACAGGACCTCGGCCTGGACGCCTGCGCACCGGTCTACGCGGGGCTGGAGTTCGCCGCGACACCCACCGAGGCCGTCGACATCGTCAGCGGTCTGTGGCGCAAGGACTCCGGCAGCCATGTCGAGCTGCGCAAGATCGCCTTCACCCCGGCGGGGCTGGTGGTGCCCAGCCGGGACTGGCTCATCGGCCGCCCCGACGAACGGGTGGCCCGCGGCGAGCTGGGCCCCGACGGCACCGGCCGGGTCCCGCTCCAGGGCCGGATCGCGGTCCCCCGCCAGCGCCGCACCGACCACCTCGACCGGGTCGGCGGCGCCCGCGTCACCGCCGGGGACATCGCGGCGCTGCGCTCCGTCGGCGAACTGTTCCGCGCACTGGACCACGCCTACGGCGGCGGCCACGCCCGTCAGGCGCTGGTGCGCTATCTGGAGCACGAGGCCGAGCCGATGCTGCGCGGCACCTACGGCGAGGCGACCGGCCGCAAGCTCTTCGCCGCGGCCGCCGATCTGACCCGGCTGGCCGGGTGGACGTCGTACGACATCGTGGCGCACGGGCTGGCGCAGCGGTACTTCGTCCAGGCGCTGCGGCTGGCGCAGGCGGCGGGCGACCGCGCCTACGGCTCGTACGTGCTGGTCACGATGAGCCGGCAGGCGGTCTACCTCGGGCACGGCCGGGAGGCGGTGCAGCTGGCGCGGGTGGCGCAGCAGGGCGTCGGGGCCGCGGCGCCGCCCGCCGTGCTGGCGCTGCTGCACGCGGCGGAGGCACGCGGCCACGGCCTGATGGGCGAGGTGCGGGCCTGCACGGCGGCGCTGTCGCGCTCCGAGCGGGCGCTGGAGGTCGCCCGGCCCGGTGACGAGACGCCGCACTGGGCGCGCTTCTTCGACGAGGCGCAGCTCGCCGACGAGCTGGCGCACTGCCACCGCGATCTGCGGCAGTTCCGCGCCGCGGCCCAGCACGCCGAACGCTCCCTGGAGCTGCGGGCGCCGGGCTTCGCCCGCAGCCGCCTGTTCTGCCGGGTGGTGCTGGCCACCTCCCGGCTGGCCCTGGGCGAGCTGGAGCAGGCGTGCTCGCTGGGCGCGGAGGCGGCGCTCCAGGCGGCCGACATGCGGTCGGTGCGCGCCCATGAGTACGTCACCGAGTTCGAGCGGCGGCTGGAGCCGTACCGCGACGCGGCGCCGGTGCGCGGGTACCGGGACCGGGTGGCGGCCCTGGGCTGAGACGCCGGACCCGCCGGCCGGCCCGTACCGCCTCCCGGGCGGTGCGGGCCGGCCGTCCGTCAGGCGGCCGTGTGCAGGGCGGCCGGTTCGGCGGTGGGCAGCCCGAGGTCGCTCAGCAGGGCGCGGGCGGCCCGGCGGCCGGAGTCCAGCGCCCCCTGGACGGTGCTGATGCCGCGGTGGTCGCCGCACACGTACAGCCCGGAGAGCAGCCGGACCGGCCGCTCCGGGTCGTGCGGGGCGGGCATCGCCGGGATCGCCGCCGGGGTGTGCCGCGCCGACAGCAGCTCCCACTCGGTGGTGGCGGTGCCGTGGACCCGGGCCAGCTGCGGGCGGACCGCCGCGTCCAGGGTGGCGGCGGGTAGCGCCGCGGGGGCGCCCAGCACCACCGTCGTCAGCAGCGTCCGGCCGGCCGGGACGCGCGAGGGGTCGATGGCCCCTGCCGCGTAGCTGCAGGCCAGCGGGGACTCCGTGGTGAGCAGCAGCGGCGTCTCGCGCGGTCCGGCCGGGTGCGGGCCGTGGCCGGGCGGGGTGGTGTGGTGCAGCACCGTCGCCGGGTGGAACGGCGGTACCCGCAGCCCGGGCAGCAGCGCCGCCGCGTCCCGGGCGCCGGTCGCGACGATCACCGCCCGGCAGGTCACCTCGCCGTGGTCCGCGGTGGTGACGGAGGTGGTGGCGACGGAGGTGACCCGGACGCCGGTGCGGACGGTGCCGGGCGGCAGGCCCGCGGCGAGCGCGGCGGGCAGCGCGGCGGCGCCCCCGGCGGGCAGACAGAGCCGCCCCTCCGCGAACGCCCGCAGGGTCAGCGCGGCGCCGCGGCTGGAGCCGGCCAGCCGCGGATCGCCCAGCAGCACACCGAGCAGCGGCCGCAGGAACGCGTCGTGGGCGCGCGGGGCGAAGACCGGCCGGGCGGACAGCGCATCGGCCGCCGGACGGTCGGGGGCCGTACGGTCGCCGAGGCGGTCCATCCGCCGGTCCTGGGGGCGCTCCGGATGCCGGTCGGCGCGCGAAAGGGCGCGTGCGGCGGCGAGTGCGCCCCTCGTGCTCCGGAGGGCGCTGACCCGCTGCGCGCGCCGCCCGTTGTGCAGCCCGATCCACGGCGCGAACCGGCACAGCTTCAGCCTCTCCAGGCCGGGCATGCGCAGCAGGCCGGGCGTGGCGACGAGCGGCCTGCCGCCGTGGTCCAGGAGGAAGCCGTCGACGTCGTCGGTGGCCGACCGGCCGCCGATCCGCTCGGCGGCCTCCAGCACGGTGACCGTCAGCCCGGCGGCGGTCAGTTGACGGGCGGCGGCCAGCCCCGCAGGGCCGGCCCCCACGATGACCGCGTCCACGGTCGGTGAGGTGCGCTGCACGTGCCCCTCCTCAGCTCGGTCCCGCCCGCCCGCACCGGGCGGTACGCGGGACGCCGGATGATGTGTGGGGGCACGGTAGGGACGGGCCGCCCAGGGCGGCCAGGGGTCGCGCGGGGCGCGTCGGAGCGGGACGGGCGCCGGTCCCCGCCGCGGCCGGGCCGGGCCCGCGGACGGGGCCCGGGGCCGGCACCGCCCGGACGGCGGTGGGCAGCGGCCGCCGCGCGGGGGCGGCGGCGCCGGAGCCGGCCCGTCCGCGGCGGCGGGGGCCCCGATCCGGTCCGTCCGCGACGGCGGCGGCGCCCTCACGCCGCCCGGACGGCCGCCTCGATGCCCGGGTACGCGAAGGTGAACCCGCTCGCCAGCAGCCGCCGCGGGATCACCCGCTGGCTCCCGAGGACGTCCCCGGCGAACTCGCCCAGGACCACCTTCAGGACCGCCGCCGGAACCGGGAACGGCGTCGGGCGGTGCAGCACCCGGCCCATCGCGGCGGTCACCTCACGGTTGGTCACCGGCTCCGGGGCGGTGAGGTTGACCGGCCCGGCGAGGTCGCCGTCGATCAGATGGCGCAGTGCGGCGACGTGGTCGTGGAGCGCGATGAAGCTCCAGTACTGGCCGCCGTCGCCCAGACGGCCGCCGAGACCCAGCCGGAACAGCGGGAACAGCCGCCCCCAGGCACCGCCCGAGCGGGCCACCACCAGGCCCGTGCGGGCGAACACCGTCCGGATCCCGGCCGCCTCGGCGGGGGCCGCCGCGTCCTCCCAGTCGACGCAGAGCTCCGGCAGGAAACCCGTACCGGCCGGTGCCGTCTCGTCCGTGCGCCGGCTGCCGGTGTCGCCGTAGTAGCCGATGGCGCTGCCGCAGACGAAGACCCGCGGCGGGGTGTCCAGCGATGCCAGGGCGGAGGCGAGGGCGGCGGTGCCGAGGACCCTGCTGTCGTGGATCTCGCGCTTGTACGCGGCGGTCCAGCGGTGGTCGCCGACGCCCGCGCCCGCCAGGTGCACCACCGCCTCGCACCCGGCGAGCCCGGCCGTGTCGACCTCCTGACGGCGCGGATCCCAGAGCACTTCGTCCGGCGCCGCGGGCGGCCGCCGCACCAGCCGGACGGGGGTGTGCCCGTCCGCCCGCAACGACCGGACGAGAGCTGAGCCGATGAGACCGGTCGAGCCGGTGATCGCGATCCGCATGGCGTCATCCTGCCCGCCGGGCCCCCCTGGGCGTGGCTTACGCGCGAAAACGCTCCCACAGCCGGGGCAACCGGGCCTGCAGCGCCGCGTCGTCGTCGACGTCGACATAGCCGCCCAGCGGTTCGGCGGGCTGCGGCGGCAGGCCGAGGCCGGGCAGTTCGGCGCCGGTCAGCTGCTCGTAGGCGTCGTCGGCGGCGTACCCCAGCTCCTCGCCGTCGCCGTCCGTCTCCTCGTCGAACCCGCCGAGCAGATCGGCGAGTTGGTCGGGATCGTGCAGGGCGCCCTCGAAGACCTCCCGGCCCTGGCCGATCAGCCAGCAGCGGAACGCGTCGAAGACGTCGTCGCTCGCGCCGTCCAGCAGCACCGCCGCCGCGGCCCACAGGTCCCAGGTGTACGCGCGGTGGCAGCGGGCCTCGAAGTGGCGGGCGAAGTCCAGGACGGATTCCGGGTCGCGGCCCAGCAGCCGCTCGGTCAGCTCGTCGGCCTGGTCCTCCGGGTCGCCGTCGGCGGCCGCGCGGGAGGCGTCGATGAGCTCCCAGAACTCCGTCTCGTCCATCACCGCTCCAGCATCGGGCCTGCCGGGGCGGTACGCATGTGGAGCGGTCCGCCGCCACCCGTGCGGCGGCTCCCGCGCAGGCGCAGGCGGATTGCCCCCGGATGCGGTGTACGCGCCGTGCGGGCACCGGAGTTGTTGATCAACGACGGGGTGACCGGTGCAAGAATCACTCGTTGGAAGGCTGGCCCCTCGCGGCACCTTCCTCTACCCGATCGGCAGACCCCATTCCTGAAGGGCGCTTCCACGCCATGCCCATGGACGAACGAACCCGCGCCGATGTCGAGCGGGCCGAGGCGGCCATCGTCGAGCACTACCCGCGCCTGGTGCGCCTCGCCCATCTCGTCCTGCCGCCCGCGATGGGCCGCCACCGCCGGGTGCTGACCGCGCACGGGATCGTCCAGCGCGCCCTGCCGTCCACGAGCCGTGAGCGGGCCCGCGCCGTCCTGCCCGGCCAGCGCGGCCCGCGGCCGGCGGCGGGCTACCCGCTCGTCCGCTCGCGCGTCCTGGAGCTGGCGCTCGCCCAGGCGAAACCGCCGCGCTGGCGCTCCCCGCTGCCCGTCGTGTGGGGGCTGCGGCTCTTCCCGCGGGCCGGCGGCGCCGACGAACTCGCCCTGGACCAGGCGCTGTCCGCGCTCTCCGCCCCCGCCCGGGCCGCCGTCGCGCTGTGGCATCTGGAGGAGCTGGACGAGGACGAGGTCGTCGCGGTCCTCGGCGCGGCCGGGGTCGCCGACCCGGGCGCCGCGCAGCGCGCCGCCGTCGCCCTGGGCCCGGGGACCGCCGCGCTGCTGAACTCGGGCGAGTTCGACCCCTGCACCGTCCAGGCCCGCCCCACCGATCTGCTCCGGCGCCGCCAGGGCAGGCGGGTGGCGATCGCCGGCGCCGCGGTGCTGACGGCCGGTGCGGCGCTGCTCGCCGCCGTCGGCGGACCGGACGGCCCGACGCCGCCCGCCCGCCCGGACCCGGCCACCGTACGGGCGCGGCAGGCGCTTGACCCGCAGCGGCTGGTACGCGCCCCCGACGACGCCTGGGCCGACACCTCCCGGGTGGACTTCACCGCCTGGTCGCCGCGCGGCGAGTACGCCGGGGACGCGGCGCTGCTCGGGCGCGCCCTGCGGGTGTGGGGCGCGCCGGACTCCGATGTCCGCGTCACCGCCGCCGACTCCACCTCCACCCGGCCGCCGGACCAGCCGCCCCGGCTGCTCTACGCCGGGGTGATCGACGGTGTGACGGTGGTCGTCCTCCACGACGGCGACCGGCTGGTGCGGTACGCCGAGCCCGAAGGGGAACCCGCGGAGCTGGAGTTCGCCCGCGTCGACAACGCCGATCTGACGACCGCCGGGGCGCTGGTCATCGGGCGCGGCACCGGCTGGATGCGCTACCTCATCGCCCCGTGGGTCACCGACACCACCACCCGCGACCTGCTGCGGCCCGGCGCCCCCGAGAAGGCGCTGCACGTCGCCCCGGACGGCGTCACCGACCGCATCCCCGAGCCGCCCGCGAACGGCGCCGCCTGCGGACAGTGGCCGGTGACCCGGCTGCGCTCCTCGGCGCGGGTCACCGCACGGCACAGCTTCCTGCTGACCGACCTCGGTGACCTCACGCCCGTCCACCTGACGTACGGCCCGGCCACCGGCGGCGGGCCCACCGCCGCGCCCCCGGCCGAGGCGACCACCCCCACGGCGCTGCTGAGCTGGGCCCGCACCGCCTGCTCCCTGCGCGGGGAGCGGGGCGCCGGTGTCCGGTCGGTCAACAACTGGGTCTACGCCCGCCAGCGGCTGCCGGAGGGCGGCGGCGCCGCCACCTGGATGTGCAGCCGCGCCGACACCTGGCGCGGCCCGGGCCGGGTCACCGTGCAGTTCCACCCGGCCGCCGCCGGGCCCGCACGGCCCGCGCGGATCGTCGGCCGCGCCCGGGACACCGCCGCGTGCAGCCCGTACGGCCCGGAGGTCGTCGGCGAGACCCGCTGGCGCGCCGGGTCCGGTCACTGGTACCTGCTCGCGGCGGGCAGCTCCGCGGTGCGCGGCCTCGATGTCACCGGTGCCGTGCACCGCACCACCCGTGACACCACCCTCGCCGTCGCCGTCCCCGCGAACGCGCCGGCGCGGGTCGCCGGGGTGCTGCCCTCCGGGGGGTTGCTGCACGCGATGCGGCGGTGATCCGGGGCGGACGGCGGCCGGCCCGCACCGGCCGCCGTCCGCCGTCCGGCGCGCCGTCCGGCGCGCCGTCCGGCGGAACTTCGCGGAGTCCGATCGATACCCGACAGAGGATGTCCGGTATCGCTGGCACGGTCGCCGTGTACGGAGACACCGCACACGGCGAGGAGTGGCACGGATGACGACGGAACCGAACGGCACGGCGGGCGCGGGGAGCCTGGCGGGACGGGTGGCGCTGGTGGCCGGGGCGACCCGGGGCGCGGGCCGGGCGATGGCCGTGGAGCTGGGCCGGGCGGGGGCGGTCGTCTACGTCACCGGCCGCACCACCCGGGACCACGTCAGCGAGGTGGGCCGCCCCGGCGAGACGATCGAGGGCACCGCGGAACGGGTCACCGCCGCGGGCGGCACCGGCATCGCGGTCCCCTGCGACCACCTCGAACCGGAGCAGGTCGCCGGCCTCGTCGCCCGGATCGACCGGGAGCAGGGCCGGCTGGACGTCCTGGTCAACAGCGTGTGGGGCGGCGACCACCTCCTCCGGTTCGACACCCCGCTGTGGGAGCTGGACCTCGCCGACGGCCTGCGGATGCTCCGCCTCGGCGTGGAGACCCACCTGATCACCAGCCACCACGCGCTGCCGCTGCTGCTGCGCGCCCCCGGCGGCCTGCTGGTCGACATGACCGACGGCACCGCCGCCTTCAACCGCGCCTACCGCGGCAACCTCTGCTTCGACCTCGCCAAGAACGCCCCGCACCGGATGGCGTTCGGCCTTGCCGCCGAGGTGGAGCCGTACGGCGCGACGGTCGTCTCGCTCACCCCCGGCTTCCTGCGCTCCGAGGAGATGCTGGACCACTTCGGCGTCACCGAGGAGAACTGGCGCGACGCCGTCGCCCAGGAACCGCACTTCGCGGTGGCCGAATCCCCGGCCCTGGTCGGCCGCGGCGTCGCCGCCCTCGCCGCCGACCCCGACCGCGCCCGCTTCACCGGCCGCTCCCTCTCCAGCGGCCAACTCGCCAAGGTCTACGGCTTCACCGACACGGACGGCTCCCGCCCCGACGGTTTCGGCTACTTCGAGGACGTGGTCCTCGGCGGGAAGGAAGGGACGGCGGAGGACTACCGGTAGGCGCAGGCCGGCGCCGCCCCGGCCGGGCCGCGGCTCACCCGCCGTACAGCCCGGCCGTCCGGCGGGCCGCCGCCGCGAAGCGGTCGCGCAGCGGCTCGGGCGCCAGGACCTCGCACTCCGGTCCCAGCCCCAGCAGCTGCGCGTAGGCGACCTCGGCGTTCTCCACCGCCAGCGTGACGGTCCACCGGCCGTCGGCGCCCGGCCCCCGGGCGCCCGCCACCGCCTCGCGCGCCGCGGTGACCTCGGTGACGTGCGGCAACTGGCGTATACCGCGCTCCGTGAGCCGGAGCACCACCTCCTCGCGCAGCAGCGACCGGGTGAACTGCGCGGCCCGCTCCTCCCAGAAAGCGGGCAGGTCGAAGCCGGGGTCCCGGACGAAGCGCCCCTCCTCCGCCACCGTCACGGAGGTGAAGCGGTCGACCCGGTAGATACGGAACGGGGGGACCGGCGGGACGTCGGCGGCGTCCCCGGGCCCGGGTGCGCGGCCGGCGGCACCCCTGGAGCCCGGCGGCGCGGGCGTCCGCCCAGCCGCGCCCGCGTCCCCTGTCGCACCCGCGTCCCCCGCCGCGGCCGCCCCGTGCCCCGCCCGCCGGGCGCACGCCGCCACGTACCAGACGCCTGCCTTCAGGATCAGCCCGTACGGCTCCAACTCCCGCTCGACCTCGCGGTCCTTGCGGCGGTAGCGGGCGCGTACCGGGCGGTCGTCCCAGACCGCCTCGGCGAGGGACGGCAGCTCGGCGGGGGTCTCCGGGCTGCGGTACCAGGCCGGGGCGTCCAGGTGGAAGCGCTGGGCGGCGCCGGATGCGGCCTCCCGCAGCTCCGGCAGGAGCGCCGCCGAGACCTTCAGCCGCGCCGCGGACGCCGCGTCCGCCAGGCCCAGCTCCCGCAGCGCGGACGGCACCCCGGACAGGAACAGCGTCTCCGCCTCGCTGCGGCCCAGGCCCGTCAGCCGGGTGCGGTACCCGCCGAGGAGGCGGTAGCCGCCCGTCCGGCCGCGGTCGGCGTAGACCGGCACGCCCGCCTCGGAGAGCGACAGGACGTCCCGCGCGACCGTGCGCTCGCTGACCTCCAGCTCCCGTGCCAGCTCACCGGCGGTCATCGACGGCCGGGACTGGAGGAGCAGCACCATCTTGATCAGCCGGGCAGCACGCATGGATCCATCATGCCGGGCACCACTGACAACGCCCCGCCGTACGGAGGCGGTTGCCGCCCCGACCGCGAACGGCCCGGCCCGCCACGCCCGAAGGCGCGGCCGGCCGGGCCGGCGGGGATTCCCGTGCGAAGACCCCGGGCGCGGTGGTGATCTCCGCACGGGAGCGGGTGGAGCGGCCCGCGGCGCCGGATGGTGCACCACGGACCACCCGGTCCGAGGGGCGGTACCCGGCACGAGCCGGGCCGCCCGGCAGCGGGGCCGGACGCCCCGCTCGGTGATCACAGGCCCGGACGGCCCCTGATCACAGGCCGTAGCGCGCCTTGGCCTCCTTGACCGTCTCCGGCTTGACGTCGCCCCGGCGGGCCAGCGCGGCCAGCGCCTGGACGGTCACCGACTGCGGGTCCACACCGAAGTGGCGGCGGGCCGCGTCACGGGTGTCGGAGAGGCCGAACCCGTCGGTGCCGATGGAGGTCCAGTCCTGCTCGACCCAGGGGGCGATCTGGTCGGGCACCGCCCGCATCCAGTCGCTGACCGCCACCACGGGACCGGGCGCGCCCTCCAGCGCACGGGTCACGTACGGGACGCGGTCCTCGCCGTCGAGCCGGGCGGCGTCGCAGGCCAGCGCCTCACGGCGGAGCTCGGTCCAGGACGGCGCCGACCACACGTCCGCGGCCACACCCCAGTCCTCGGCGAGCAGCCGCTGCGCGTCCAGCGCCCAGTGGATGGCCGTACCGGACGCCAGCAGCTGGAGCCGCGGTGCGTCGGCGGCCGGGGCCGCGGCCTCCTGGAAGCGGTACAGGCCCCGCAGGATCGCCTCCTCGTCCAGCCCCGCGGGCATGGCCGGCTGCACCTTGGTCTCGTTGTAGACCGTCAGGTAGTAGAAGACGTCCTCGGCGTCGGGGCCGTACATCCGGCGCAGCCCCTCCTTGACGATCACCGCGACCTCGTACGCGAATGCCGGGTCGTACGAGAGCGCCGCCGGGTTGGTGGAGGCGATCAGGTGCGAGTGGCCGTCGGCGTGCTGGAGGCCCTCACCGGTCATGGTGGTGCGGCCCGCGGTCGCCCCGATGACGAAGCCGCGGCCCAGCTGGTCGGCGAGCGCCCAGAACTGGTCGGCCGTGCGCTGCCAGCCGAACATCGAGTAGAAGATGTAGAACGGGATCATCGGCTCGCCGTGCGTCGCGTACGACGTGGCGGCGGCGGTGAAGTCCGCGAGCGAACCGGCCTCGGTGATGCCCTCGTTGAGGATCTGGCCGTTCTTCGCCTCCTTGTAGTACAGGAGCTGGTCGCGGTCGACCGGGTCGTAGGTCTGGCCCACCGGCGAGTACAGACCGGCCGACGGGAACAGCGACTCCATGCCGAAGGTGCGGGCCTCGTCGGGCACGACCGGAACCCAGCGCCTGCCGGTCTCCTTGTCCCGCATCAGGTCCTTGACCAGCCGGACGAACGCCATGGTGGTGGCGATCTCCTGGCTGCCCGAGCCCTTCTTCAGCGCGTCGAACGCCTTCTCCGACGGCATCGGCAGCGGCTTCGGCGTCACCTTGCGGGCGGGCGCGGGGCCGCCCAGGGCCGCCCGGCGCTCGCGGAGGTAGACCATCTCCGGGGAGTCCTCGGCGGGCCGCCAGTACGGAACGGTGTCGCCCTCCAGGGCGCTGTCCGGGATCGGCAGCTCCAGCAGGTCGCGCATGGCGCGGAACTCCTGCCCGGTGAGCTTCTTCATCTGGTGGTTGGCGTTCCGCGACTCGAAACCGGCGCCGAGCGTGTAGCCCTTGACGGTCTGCGCCAGGATGACGGTCGGCGCGCCCTTGTGCGCGACGGCCGCCTGGTACGCGGCGTACACCTTGCGCGGCTCGTGGCCCGCGCGGGAGGTCTGGAACAGCTCCAGCAGCTTGGCGTCGTCGAGCGAGTCGCCCAGCGCGCGCAGCCCCGGCGTGGCGCCGAAGAAGTGCTCACGGATGTAGCCGGCGTCCCGCGTGGCGTACGTCTGGAACTGCGCGTCCGGGGTCTCGCGCAGGCGGCGCACCAGCGCGCCGTCGGTGTCGAGCGCGAAGACCTCGTCCCACGCGCGGCCCCACAGCGACTTGATGACGTTCCAGCCGGCGGCGCGGAACTGCGCCTCCAGCTCCTGCACGATCTTGAAGTTCGGGCGGACCGGGCCGTCCAGGCGCTGCAGGTTGCAGTTGATGACGAAGGTGAGGTTGTCCAGGCCCTCACGGCCGGCCAGCGCCAGGGCGGCGGTCGACTCGGGCTCGTCCATCTCGCCGTCGCCGAGGAACGCCCAGACGTGGCTGTCCGCGGTGTCCTTGATGCCGCGGTGCTCCAGGTAGCGGTTGAAGCGCGCCTGGTAGATGGCGGAGAGCGGGCCCAGGCCCATCGAGACGGTGGGGAACTCCCACAGCCAGGGCAGGCGCCGCGGGTGCGGGTAGGACGGCAGGCCGTCGCCGCCGGCCTCCTGGCGGAAGCGGTCGAGCTGCTCCTCGCTCAGCCGGCCGTCGAGGAAGGCGCGGGCGTAGATGCCGGGGGAGGCGTGGCCCTGGATGTAGAGCTGGTCGCCGCTGCCCGAGCCCTCCTTGCCGCGGAAGAAGTGCTGGAAGCCGGTCTCGTAGAGCCACGCCGCCGACGCGAAGGTGGCGATGTGGCCGCCGAGGCCGAGCTTGGAACCGCGCGTGACCATGGCGGCCGCGTTCCAGCGGTTCCACGCCGTGATCCGGGCCTCCATCGCCTCGTCGCCGGGGAATTCCGGCTCGGCGGAGGTCGGGATGGTGTTGACGTAGTCCGTCTCCAGGGGCGCGAGCGCCGGGTCGGCGGTGTGTTCCACCGCGCGGCGCATCAGGTACGCCGCGCGGTGGGGGCCCGCCGCCGCGGTGACGGCGTCGAGCGACTCGCGCCACTCGGCCGTCTCCTCCGGATCCCGGTCCGGGAGCTGGTCGAGCTGGCTGTACGGCAGGCGCACGGGATCGGGCATGGGTGGCCCCTTTCCGGACAGAGGGGGAACAGAGGGGAATGCTTCGGCAGGCATTCGGCAGGCAGGGGTGTCGCGCCCCGCGGGCGACCATACGCCCCTGATCGATGATCGATCAACGCTGCCCGGGAGAATCGTCGCAGGTCGGCACGGGGTGCCGCATACCCGGGCACCGCGTGCCAGACGCAAACGGGGCGGAATCGCCGCCGTACGGCCGCCCCCGCCCCGCCCGGTCCCGCCGGTCAGACCCGCGGCGCGCAGCTCAGTACGTGGGTCCGCAGCAGCGCGCCGATCCGCGGATCGCGGCGCCGGAACGCGTCCACGATCTCCTGGTGGTCCTGGGCGTGCGAGCGCGGCTCGGGGCTGAACCAGCGGATCGACAGCGTCGTCCACACCTCCACCCCCAGCGACTCCCAGGTGTGCAGCAGCACGCCGTTCCCGGCCGCCCGCACGATCTCCCGGTGGAACGCCACGGTGTGCCGCACCTGCGCCTCGCCGTCGCCCGTCCGGTCCGCCTCCCGCAGCCGCTCCACCTCGCGCTCCAGCGCCTCGGTGTCCTCGGCCAGTTGACCGGCCGCCAGCTCCGCCGCGACCTGCTCCAGACCGGCCCGTACGGGGTAGCTCTCCTTGAGGTCGGCGGGGGACAGGTCCCGCACCCGGACGCCCTTGTTGGGCGCCGATTCGATCAGCCGCAGCGACTCCAGCTCCCGCAGCGCCTCCCGCACCGGCGTCTGGCTGACCTCCAGCTCGGCCGCGATCCGCCGCTCCACGATCCGTTCGCCGGGCTGCCACCTGCCGCGGACGATCCCCTCAAGGATGTGCTCGCGGATCTGCTCGCGCAGCGAATGGACGACGGGCGGGGTCATGACGGTGCTCCTCGCGGGTGGGGTGGTGACGGAGACGATACGGGGCGTGGTCGCCGCCGGGCGGGGCCGCGGGAGCTGGATCACACGTGGTGCTGCTCACGGCCGTCCGGTTCCGACGCGGTGCCACCAGGGAGAACGCGGCCGGGAACGCGAGCGGCCCCGCCCGGGAGAACCCGGACGGGGCCGTTGCACGCGCTGGTCGGCGCCTCGCTCAGAGACCGATCTCGGTCTCGAACTCGGCGGCCTCCAGGATCTGCTTGACCGTGGTCAGGTAACGGGCGGCATCCGCGCCGTCCACCAGACGGTGGTCGTAGGAGAGCGCCAGGTAGGTCATGTCCCGGACGGCGATGGTCTCGCCGAGGTCGGGGTGGTTGATGACCACGGGGCGCTTGACGGTGGCGCCGATACCGAGGATGCCGACCTGGTTCGGCGGCACGATCACGGTGTCGAAGAGCGCGCCACGGGAGCCGGTGTTCGAGATGGTGAACGTGGCTCCGGCGAGGTCGTCCGGGGTGATCTTGTTGGAGCGGACCTTGCCGGCGAGGTCGGCGGTCTTCTTGGCGATACCGGTGATGTTGAGGTCGCCGGCGTCCTTGATGACCGGGGTCATCAGGCCCTTCTCCGCGTCCACCGCGATACCGATGTTCTCGGTGTCGAAGTAGGTGATCGTGCCCTCGTCCTCGTTGATCCGGGCGTTGACGACCGGGTGGGCCTTCAGCGCCTGGACGGCGGCCTTGACGAAGAACGGCATCGGGGAGAGCTTGACGCCCTCACGCTGCGCGAACGCGTCCTTGGCCTTGTTGCGCATCCGCATGATCTTGGTGACGTCCACCTCGACCACGCTGGTGAGCTGCGCCTGGCTGTGCAGGGCCTTCATCATGTTGTCGCCGATGACCTTGCGCATCCGCGGCATCTTGATCGTCTGACCGCGCAGCGGCGACGCCTCGATGACGGGGGCGGCGGGCTTCGACGCCGCGGCCGCGGCCGGGGCGGCCGGAGCCGGAGCGGCGGCCTTGGCGGCCTCCGCGGCGGCGATGACGTCCTGCTTGCGGACGCGGCCACCGACGCCGGTGCCCTTGACCGTGGCGAGGTTGACGCCGTTCTCCGCGGCGAGCTTGCGCACCAGCGGGGTGACGTACGCGCCGTCGCCCTCACCGGCGGCCGGAGCCGGGGTGACCGGCGCCGGGGCGGCCGGGGCCGCGGGGGCCGGAGCCGGCGCGGCGGGCGCGGCCGGAGCCGGAGCGGCCGGGGCCGGGGCGGCGGGCGCGGGCGCCGGAGCCGCGGGGGCGGCCGGGGCCGGAGCGGCCGGAGCCGGAGCCGGGGCGGCAGGAGCGGCCGGGGCGGCGGGCGCCGCGGCGGCCGAACCGATGACGGCGAGCTTGGCGCCGACCTCGGCGGTCTCGTCCTCGGCCACCAGGATCTCCAGCAGGGTGCCGGAGACCGGCGCCGGGATCTCGGTGTCGACCTTGTCGGTGGAGACCTCCAGCAGGGGCTCGTCCTCCGAGACCTCCTCGCCGACCTCCTTCAGCCAACGGGTGACGGTGCCCTCGGTGACCGACTCGCCCAGCGCGGGCAGCGTGACGTCGGTGCCGGAGGCGCCACCCGCCGGGGCGGCGGCGGGCGCCGGGGCCTCGGCCGCGGGGGCGGCCTCGGGCTCGGGCTGCGCGGCGGGGGCCTCGGCGGCGGCCGGGGCCGGAGCCGCGGCGGGGGCGCCGGAGCCGTCGTCGATGACGGCCAGCTCGGCGCCGACCTCGACGGTCTCGTCCTCGGCGACCTTGATGGACGACAGGATGCCGGAGGCGGGGGCGGGGATCTCGGTGTCGACCTTGTCGGTCGACACCTCCAGCAGGGGCTCGTCGGCCTCGACGCGCTCACCCTCGGCCTTGAGCCAGCGGGTGACGGTGCCCTCGGTGACGCTCTCGCCGAGCGCCGGAAGGGATACGGAAACCGCCATGGTTTCTGTTGCTCCTAACGGATGGTTTCCCGCGCGGGCCGGTGTCGGCCCGCGGGGAGGTGCGGATGTGGTCGCGCCCGGGACTGAGGGTCAGTCGTGGGAGTGGAGGGGCTTGCCGGCCAGCGCCAGGTGGGCCTCCCCGAGAGCCTCGTTCTGCGTGGGGTGCGCGTGAACGAGCTGCGCAACCTCGGCCGGCAGGGCTTCCCAGTTGTAGACCAGCTGGGCCTCACCGACCTGCTCGCCCATACGGTCACCGACCATGTGGACGCCGACCACGGCACCGTCCTTGACCTGGACGAGCTTGATCTCGCCCGTGGTCTTCAGGATCTTGCTCTTGCCGTTGCCCGCGAGGTTGTACTTCAGCGTGACGACCTTGTCGGCGCCGTACAGCTCCTTGGCCTTCGCCTCGGAGATGCCCACCGAGGCGACCTCGGGGTGGCAGTACGTCACGCGCGGCACGCCGTCGTAGTCGATCGGCACGGTCTTCAGACCCGCCAGCCGCTCCGCCACCAGCATGCCCTCGGCGAAGCCGACGTGCGCGAGCTGGAGGGTGGGGACGAGGTCGCCGACGGCCGAGATCGTCGGAACGTTGGTCTGCATGTACTCGTCGACCAGGACGTAGCCGCGGTCCATGGCGACGCCCTGCTCCTCGTAGCCCAGGCCCGCCGAGACCGGCCCGCGGCCGATCGCGACCAGGAGGACCTCGGCCTCGAAGCTCTTGCCGTCGGCCAGCGTCACCTTGACGCCGTCGGCGGTGTACTCGGCCTTGTCGAAGAAGGTGCCGAGGTTGAACTTGATGCCGCGCTTGCGGAAGGCGCGCTCCAGCAGCTTGGAGCTGTTCTCGTCCTCGACCGGGACGAGGTGCTTGAGGCCCTCGACGATGGTGACGTCGGTGCCGAAGGACTTCCACGCCGAGGCGAACTCGACGCCGATGACGCCGCCGCCCAGGACGATCGCGGACTTCGGCACGCGGTTCAGCTTCAGCGCGTGGTCCGAGGAGATGATGCGGTCGCCGTCGATGGTCAGGCCCGGCAGCGACTTCGGCACGGAGCCGGTCGCCAGCAGGACGTGGCGGCCGGTCACGCGCTGGCCGCCCACGTCGACGGAGGTCGGGGAGGAGAGCTTGCCCTCACCCTCGATGTAGGTCACCTTGCGGGAGGCGATCAGCCCCTGCAGGCCCTTGTACAGGCCGGAGATGACGTCGTCCTTGTACTTGTGGACGGCGTCGATGTCGATGCCCTCGAAGGTGGCCTTCACACCGAACTGCTCGCTCTCGCGAGCCTGGTCGGCGATCTCACCGGCGTGCAGCAGCGCCTTGGTGGGGATGCAGCCGTTGTGCAGGCAGGTACCGCCGACCTTGCCCTTCTCGATCAGGGCGACGTCCAGGCCCAGCTGCGCCCCGCGCAGGGCCGCGGCGTAACCGCCACTGCCGCCACCGAGGATCACTAGGTCGAAAACGGTGCTGGCGTCGTTCGCCACGTCACGTCCTCCATGCATGGGTACGCCGGAACCGGTCTCCGATGACCGGTCGGCGGCTGTGGTTCGGCCGCTCTTCACGTCGGCCCTGGGTAAGGGGGGCCCTGTCCTGCCGAGAACCCATCTTCGCACTTGTTCGGTGAAGCTGGGACGGCGGGCCGGGCCTGGCGGCGGCGCATCCGCCGCCGCACACGGGTTACTCGGGCGTAGGCGGCGGCGCCGTGGCGTCAACCACCACCTGGGAAGGGCGGAGGGGCGGCCTACGGATTTCGTTGAGGGCGAACGCCGCGGCCGAAGGGCGCGGCAAACACTGCCCCCGGGAGGCGCCCGGACCGCGGTCACCCGCGGCGCACCGACGGCCCCGGACGGTGAAGCCCGGGGCCGTCGGACGCGCGGGGGAGCGGGGTTCAGCCCAGGTCGCCCGAGGCGGTGCGCTCGGCCAGCCGCAGCAGGGTGCGGACCGAGGAGCCGGTGCCGCCCTTGTGCGTGTAGCCGTACGGCGCGCTCTCGTGGAACGCCGGGCCCGCGATGTCGAGGTGGGCCCAGGTGATGCCCTCGCCGACGAACTCCTTCAGGAACAGACCGGCGACCAGGCCGCCGCCCATCCGCTCGCCCATGTTGGCGATGTCCGCCACCGGGGAGTCCATGCCCTTGCGCAGCTCGGCGGGCATCGGCATCGGCCAGGACTGCTCGCCGACCTCCTCCGCGATCTCGTGGACCGTGGTGCGGAACGCCTCGTCGTTGGCCATGATCCCGAAGGTGCGGTTGCCCAGCGCCAGCATCATCGCGCCGGTGAGCGTCGCGATGTCGACGATGGCGTCCGGCTCCTCCTCCGACGCGCGGGTCAGCGCGTCGGCGAGCACCAGGCGGCCCTCGGCGTCGGTGTTGAGCACCTCCACCGTCTTGCCGCTGTACATCGTCAGCACGTCACCGGGGCGGGTGGCGTTGCCCGACGGCATGTTCTCGGCGAGCGCCAGCCAGCCGGTGACGTTCACCTCCAGGCCCAGGCGCGCCGCGGCGACGACGGTGGCGAACACCGCGGCGGCGCCGGCCATGTCGCACTTCATCGTCTCGTTGTGCCCGGCCGGCTTCAGCGAGATGCCGCCCGAGTCGTACGTGATGCCCTTGCCGACCAGCGCGAGCGTCTTCGTCGCCTTGGCGTGGGTGTGCGCGATGCGCACCAGGCGCGGCGGGGCGTCCGAACCCTGGCCGACGCCGAGCAGACCACCGAAGCCGCCCTTCTTCAGCGCCTTCTCGTCCAGCACCTCGACCTTGAGGCCGAACTCCTTGGCCGCGGCCTGCGCCTCGGCGGCGAAGGTCTTCGGGTTCAGGGCGTTGGACGGGGTGTTGACCAGGTCGCGGGCGCGGTGGATCTCCGCCGCCAGCACCTGGGCGCGCTCCGTCGCCGCCTTGAACTCCTTGTCCCGCGGCTTGCCGCCGACCAGGGTGACCTCAGCGAGCGGGGCCGAGGAGCCGTTGCCGGCCTTCGCGCCCTTCTTGCCCTTGGCGGGGGCGGCGTCGCTGCGGAACGCGGTGAAGGCGTACGCGCCGAAGAGCGCGCCCTCGGAGACCGCGGCCGCCGCCTCGGCGTCCTCCAGCGGCAGCGCGAAGGCCGCCTTCTTCGTGCCGTTCAGCGCACGGGCGGCGCTGCCCGCGGCGCGGCGCAGCGTCTCGTTGTCGTACGTCTCGCCCTTGGCCGGTGCGGCGCCGAGGCCGACCGCCAGCACGACCGGCGCCTTGAGGCCGTCGGCGGCGGGCAGCTTGGTCACCTCGCCCTCGGCACCCGTCGCGCCGAGAGTCTCCAGGACGGCGGCGAGCTTGCCGCCGAACGCCTCGTCCACGGCTTCGGCGCCGGCGGCGGGCACGGGGCCCTTGGCGCCCTTGGCCACGCCCACGACGACGGCATCCGCGCGCGCCGTTGCGGCGGAGGAAGTACTGAGGGTCAGTGCAGTCACGGTGATGAAAGTCCTGTTCCGTCCGGGGATCCGTTCGCGCTCAGGGAGCGGCGTGCGGCCGAGCCTACGCTCGGGGCGCCCGTACGGAACGGGGAGCGGCGGCGGAGGTCCGATCCCCGCCGCCCGCGCGGACGGTACCCGTACGACCCAACACCCCTGTTACGGCAGGGAAGTTGGGGGTTTTCCGGCCGGTACGGGACGCCGGGGCAAAGGGGGCGAACGGCTTGTTCCGCACGCGGAATGAGAGCGGCGCCACAGTGACACCGCACGGCACGGCGGCGCCAACGGCCCCTGAACGGCACGCCGACGGCGGCTCAGCCCAGCGCCAGGACCACCAGCGCGGTGAGCGCCGCCGTCTCCGCGAGCGCCCCGAACACATCGCCCGTCACCCCGCCGAACCGCCGCCGGCAGTGCCGCAGCAGCCCCTCCGCGACGGCCACCGCCACCACCACCGCCACCGCGGTGTGCACCGCACCGGACGGCCCGCCGGTGGCGCCGAGCGCGGCCGCCGCCGCACAGACCAGCGCCGCGCACCCGGCCGCCGCACCGCGCGGCACCGCCCCGGCGACCGCGGCGCCCAGCCCCTCCGGCCGCGCGGCGGGCACCCCCCGGCGGCAGGCGAGGGTCAGCGCACAGCGCGCCACGGTCGCCGAGACGACGACGGCCACCGCCCCGCGTGCCCAGCCGCCGGCGTACAGCCCGGACACCGCCGCCACCTGCGCCACCAGCGCGAACAGCAGGGTGATCACACCGAACGGGCCGATGTCGGACTGCTTCATGATGCGCAGCGCGTCCTCGGGCGGCCTGGCGCTGCCCAACCCGTCGGCGGTGTCCGCGAGACCGTCCAGATGGAGGCCACGGGTGAGCGCGGCGGGCACCGCGGCGGAGCCGGTCGCGGCGAGCAACGGGGAGCCGCCCAGCGCGAGCAGCGCCGTACCGACCGCCGCCGCCCCCACCCCGACGACCAGCCCGGCCAGCGGCGCGCAGAGCATCCCGCCGCGCGCCGCCGCCCGGTCCCAGCGGCGCACCCGCACCGGCAGCACGGTCAGCGTCCCGAAGGCGAACCGCAGCGCGTCCCCGGCGCCGGCCCGGCCGCCGGGCGGCGGCGGTGCGGCGGCGGACGCAGGGGCGGCGGATTCGGGCGCATCGGTCATCGCGGCAGGCTAACCCGGCGGCCAGGGCGGCTGCCCCGCCGCCCTCACCGCGACCGCTCCGCCGCGCCGGCGCAGACCGCCCCGGCCGTCCGGCGGCGCCGCGCCGCCAGCTCCCAGCCCAGACAGACCAGCAGCGTCGCCGCGACGGCCGCGATGTGTTCCTTGCCCGCGAGGTTGTTCTTGACGAACACCACCTCACCGACCATCGCCGCCACCACCAGCGCACACGTCACCCGCGCCCGCAGCCGCCAGCACACGAACACCGCCAGGCCCACCACCGCGGCCGACGGCCCGGTGTCCACCACCCAGGCGTCCCCGGGCGGCAGCCCGATCGGCGTGCCCGGCCCGAGCCGGATGCCCAGCCGTGCGTAGAGCGTCCCGGCGAGCGTCGCGGTGTACGCCATCGCCAGCGTCCGCCACCGGCCCAGCGTCACCTCCGCGATCCCGAATACCACCAGGACCTGCGCCAACGCGCCCCACACCGGCAGATCGAGCGCCGGGACGAAGAGCGACAGCGGGGTGCGCAGCAGGGCGAGCCAGAGCGGCGCCCCGGCGGTCGGCGCCCCGGCCGCCTGCACCGGTCCCTGCCCCCACGGCTGGTTCTGCACGATCTGGAGCACCAGCGTCAGCGTCACCGACACCAGCGTCAGCGGGATCGCCCGCGGCCCGCGCGCCGCCAACGGCCCCCGCACGGCCCGCCACAGCGGACCCCACTCGGCCACCACGGCACGGCGCACCACACCGGCCCGGACCGGCTCGCTCATCGGTTGCTCCCCTGCTGCTCACGGCGCGGCGCGCCCGTACCGCCCCTCCCGTCCGGAGGCGGCCGCGCGGCCGCACCGACCCGAGCATGGCCCGCCCGGCCGGCGACCTCCGGCATTTCACCGGGGCGCGGACGGGCGAATCGGCGCGGCGGCGGTCCTCGCGAGAGGGGCCGGGGCGGCTGCGGTCAGTCGCGGACCGGCAGCTGCGCCGCCAGGTCGGCGGCCGCCCGGACCAGCGGCAACGCCAGCAGGGCGCCCGTTCCCTCGCCGGCTGTGACGCCGTGGTCGAGCAGCGGGTTGAGCGCGATCCGGTCCAGCGCCTTGGCCTGCGCCGGTTCGCCGCTGAGCTGACCGGCCAGCCACCAGTCGGGGGCGCGGAACGCCACCCGCTGCGCCACCAGCGCGCACGCCGCCGACACCACACCGTCGAGGATCACCGGCGTCCGGCGCACCGCGCTCTGCAGCAGGAACCCGGTGATCGCCGCCAGATCGGCGCCCCCGGCCGTGGCCAGCAGCGCCAGCTGGTCGCCGAGGACCGGCCGGGCCCGGCGCAGCGCGTCGCGGATCGCCGCGCACTTGCGCATCCACGCCAGATCGTCGATCCCGGCGCCCCCGCGGCCGGTCACCACCGACGCGTCGGTCCCGCAGAGCGCGGCGATCAGCGTCGACGCCGCGGTCGTGCCGCCGACGCTCAGATCGCCCAGCACCACCAGATCCGTCCCGGCGTCGGCCTCCTCGTCGGCGACCGCCATCCCGGCCCGGAACGCCGCCTCGGCCTCCTCCGCGCTCAGCGCGTCCTCGATGTCGATCCGCCCCGAACCGCGCCGCACCCGGTGCCGGGTGACGTCGGCGGGCAGCTCCTCGGCGGCGCAGTCGACCGCCATGTCGATCACCCGCAGCCCGGCCCCGGCACCGCGGGCCAGCACCGCCGCCGGGCTGCTGCCGTCCAGTGCGGCCCGTACGAGGTCCTTGGTGCCCCCCACCGGGCGCCCGGAGACGCCCAGCTCGGCCACCCCGTGGTCACCGGCGAACAGCAGCACCCGGGCGCGCTCCAGCGGCCGCACCGGCACCTGCCGCTGGGTGGCGGCCAGCCACTCGCCCAACTCGTCCAGGCGGCCCAGCGCCCCGGGCGGCAGGGCCAGCCGCGCCCGCCGCTCCTCGGCGTCACGGCGCGCGCCGCCGTCGGGGCGCTCGATCAGGTGGGCGAAGTCATCGAGATTCAGGGCGCTCATTGGGCGCAGATTACCGGCAACCGCACCCCGCCGACGCGCCCGGAGCGCACCCCGTACGACCGCGGGCCGGAGCGGCGCCACGCCGCGCGGCCCGCCCGCGTACGGCAGGTACGCACCGCGCCCCGGGCCCGCGCCGCCACCGGCCGGACGGCCCCGCCCGCGCCCGGCGCGTCCCGGGAGGCGCCCGCCGCCCGCCCGCACGCCCTACCGCGCGAACCGCACCTCGCACACCAACGGCGCCCACGAGCGCAGCACCGGGAACCGCTGCCCGTACCCGCCGGCGGCCCCCGGCAGCGCCAACCGGCCGCCCGGCAAGGGGAGTTCACGTACCGACGCGATGGCCGGATGCACCGCGGCGAGCGCCGCCAGCTGACCGCGCTCCAGGCACCAGCGCACCGGGCCGGGCAGCGGTCCGGCGGTCGGCACCGGGTAGCGGCGGGCCACCGCCGCCGCCCGCCGCGGCAGCGCGTCGAAGACCAGCGCCCCGCCGGGCAGCCGCTCCGCGCACGCCGCCAGCAGCGCCCGCACCTCCCCGGGCGGCTGCCGCATCAGCACCCCCGGCGCCGTCACGATCACCCCGCGGGACGGCTCACCGACCGCGTCCAGCCAGCCGGAACCGTCCTCCTGACGCACCAGCGTGCGGCGCCGCACGCCGTCCGGCAGCAGCATCCGGCGCACCGCCGCGGTCTCCGGCGACAGCACCGACAGCCAGTGCAACCGCCCGTTGTCCAACCGCCAGTAGCCGGTGCCCAGGCCCTCGCCGAGCGCCACCACCGTCGCCTCCGGATGCCGTGCGACATACGTCCGCACCGCCGCGTCCAGGCACCGGCCGCGCCGCCCCGCCGCCCGCACCCCGGGCGGATCGACCGCCCCGGGATCCCTGGGCGCCCGCCGCACCGCACGCGCCGCGGCCCCGGCGGCCCGGGCGTGGGCCCGCGGCGCGCCCCGGTGGCAGGCTCCGACGGGGGCGGCGGAACCCGGCCCCGTCCGCCCGGTCAGCTCCGTCAGCTCGGATTCGGTCACCGTTCAAGAGCACCCGCCGCCGGGCCGCCGGGCAAGCGGACACGTGCCCCGCCGGCCCCGTGTCATCCGCGCAGCGCAAGCGGCTGCCCGGCGACGACCAGCAGCACCTGCTCGCACTCGGCGCCGAACGCCGCGTTCAGCCGCCCCAGTTCGTCCCGGAACCGCCGCCCGGCCGGGGTCGCCGGCACCACCCCGGACCCGACCTCGTTGCTCACCGCCACCACCTGCCTGCGCGTCGCCCGGACGGCCGCCACCAGCGCGTCCGTCCGCTCCCGCAGCGCCCGCCGCCCCCCGGCCTCCCACGCCGCGTCGTCCCACGCCCCGACCTCGTCCATGGCGTGCGTCAGCCACAGCGCCAGACAGTCGATCAGCAGCGGCGACGCGTCGAAGACCCGGTCGGCCGCGTCGTCGCCGCCCGGTCCCGCCCGCCGCCCGGCCCCCGGCTCCCGCGCCGGACCGAGCAGCGGCCCGCCCGCCGCGTCCCGCTCCTCGCCCGTCAGCAGCGGCACCAGATCGCACGTCTCGGCGGTACGCCACCCCGGGGGCCGCCGCTCGCGGTGCAGCGCCACCCGGTGCGCCCACTCCGTGTCGCCCTCCCGGGTGCCGCCGGTCGCGACGTACAGCACGTCCGGGAAGGCCGCCAGCCGCCGCTCCGCCTCCGCCGATTTGCCGCTGCGCGCACCGCCCAGCACCAGCGTCCGCCGCGGCAGCTCCGGCGGCGCCCCGACCGGGAACTCCCCGGCCACCAGCGTCGTCCCGTCCGGCACCGCCCGCGCCCCCGCCGCCGCCAGCCTGCGGTGCAGCTCAGGACCCGGCGGCACCGCGTGGTCGAGATGGACGGCGAGCACATCGGTCGCCGCGTCCACCGCCCCGCTCGCCCGCAGCCGCGCCAGCGCGTCCGGCCGCCCGATGACGTCCAGCAACACCAGGTCGTACGGGCCGGTGCCGCCCATCGCCTCGTAACCACCGCCCGCCGCCACACCGTTGACCGGCCCCGCCGGCGCGGCGCCCGGCGGCAGGTACAGCAGCCGCTCACCGCCCCCGCCGCCGATCTCGTAGCCGGTACCGGGGATGTCCACCGCGATGGCCCGCACCCGGTGCCCGTCCAGCAGCGCCAGCTCCCGCCCGTCCGCGACCCGCCCCGGCTGCGGCAGCCCCGCCGGGACCTCCAGCGCCGGACCGTCGTGCGGATGCGACAGCAGCACCTGCCGCACACCCGCCAGCGACTGCCCCGCGCGGGCGGCGGCGAACGCCGGGCCGGGGGTGAGATCGATGAGCAGCGCGCCGTCGATCAGCAGCGAGGTCGCCGCCCGCGCCTCGTCGCCGACGGCGGTGGCGCAGGCCGCGCACGGGCAGCCGGGGCGCGGCAGTCCCTGGGGGGCTCCGGTGCCGAGCAGTGTCAGTTCCACGCG
Source organism: Streptomyces sp. NPDC014733 (assembly GCF_043083385.1). NCBI lineage: Bacteria > Bacillati > Actinomycetota > Actinomycetes > Kitasatosporales > Streptomycetaceae > Streptomyces > Streptomyces sp. NPDC014733. The sequence goes on from NZ_JBIBYO010000005.1 coordinate 338,149, forward strand.
GCGATTTTCCCCCGGGCCCGGCCGCGCAGCGCGCCGGGGACCTCTCGACACGGCCGATAGGCTGCTGACCGGCACCACGTACGACCAGCAGGACAACACGCTCAGCAGCACATCACGGCACGGCGGACGGGCCCCGGCACCTCCCGCCGCGCCCCGGCACCCAGGAGGCGGACATGGCGTGGACGTGGCGGTTCGAGACGGCGGACGGTACGGAGACGGCGCCGTCGGTGCAGCCGGAGGAATTCACGACCCAGGGCGACGCCGAATCCTGGATCGGCGAGGAGTGGCGGGCGCTGCGCGACGGCGGCGTCGACCAGGTCCGTCTCTTCGAGGACGGCACCGAGATCTACCCGGGCCCGATGAGCCTCCACGCCGACGACGACTGAGCACCACCCGGACACGACGAGGCCCGCGGCCCCCGCACCGGGGGCCGCGGGCCTCGTGACGTGCACACCGGGGACGCCGGGGGATCAGCCGCCCCGCACCCCGCACAGATGCAGCAGCCCGGCGACCGTACGGTACGGATCGGTCCGGCCGGCCCGCTCCTCGGCGCTCAGCAGCAGCTCCCGCCGCCGCGCACCGTCCGCACCGCCCTGGGCGGGCACCTGCGGCGCCGCATCGGCCGAGGCGTCCGTGAAGACGCCGACGCCGTACCACTCCTGGAGCGGCGCACCGATCCCGGCCAGCGACGCGGTCAGCGCGTCCAGACCGGACCGCGCCGCGCCCCGCTCACCCTCGGGCGCCTCGAACGCGGCGAGGACGCCGTGCCAGTCCCCGGCGAGCCCGGGCCGCATCGCCGCGGCGCCGGTGTTGCGGACGACGAGGGAGAGCAGGCCACCGGGGGCCAGCACCCGCGCGAGGCCCGCCAGATGGGCGTCCGGGTCCCGCGCGCCGCTCAGCAGCCCGTGGCAGAGCACCACGTCGAACGAGCCCGGCAGGAAGTGCGCACCGGTGTCCCGGCCGTCGCCCTCGACCAGCCGCACCCGCTCCCGGATACCGTCCGGCTCGGCCGCCAGCGCCGCCCGGACACCCTCCAGGGCGCCCGGATCCTGCTCCAGCGCGGTGACGTGGTGTCCGGCGCGGGCCAGCCGCAGCGCCTGCACCCCGTCACCCGTCCCGGCGTCGAGCACCCGCAGCCGCTGCCCGACGGGGAACCGCCCGGCGATCTGCTCCTCGATCTGCCGCCCCAGCAGCTCCTGCCGCACGGACGGCCGCACGACGGGCGCGGCGGTCGCGGCCGGAGGGACCGGGGTGACGGGCCCCGCGGGACCGGCCGACTGGACGGGCACGGTCACGGCGGGCGTCTCGGGGGCGGACGCCACGGCAGCCGCCTCCGGAGCGGGTACCGCGGCGGCGTCGGTCGCGGTCAGGGCCGCTCTCCGCGCTTGACCTGCGGCTTCGGCAGCCGCAGCCGGCGCATCTGGAGCGTGCGCATCACCGCGTACGCCTTGACGCCCCGGTGGCTCTCGTTCGGGAAGCGCTCCTTGAGCTGCTTGCCCATACGGAGCCAGATGCCGACGGAGTCCAGCACGATCAGCACGATGATCACGAGCCAGAGCAGCAGCGCGACGTTCTGGATCTGCGGCACCCGGATCATGGTGAGCACCAGGATGATCACGGCCATCGGCAGGAAGAATTCGGCGACACACCAGCGCGAGTCGACGTAGTCACGGGCGAAACGGCGCACCGGACCCTTGTCACGCACGGGCAGATAGCGCTCATCGCCGTTGGCCATGGCCTCGCGCTGCTTGGCCATGTCGGCGCGGCGCGCCTCACGCTGCGCCTTCGCCGCATCCTTGCGGTTGGCCGGCGTGTGCGCACGGGTGCGGCGGTTGGCCTGCGCATCGCTGCGCTTCGGCGTCGGGCGGCCCTTGGGGGCCTGCGGGTCGCGGGGCTGCTGGGGCTGGTCCGCGGTCACCTTGGCGGTCGCGGCCTGCTCATCCTTCGAACGGCTTCGGAACACAACACCCAAGGGTACGGGGTCGGCGGAGGGGAGCGGCGGTCCGAGGGGGCACGATCCGGCAACGGTACGGACCGGCCACACCCGCTGTAACGGGACCAACCGGACGCGGTGACGACGCCCCGTGACGCCGCCTCCACCCTGCGCCGGAGAAATCCTCGTCCTGGAGGAGGAGCACATCCGGCCCCGAACAGTGCGGTAATGGAACCAGGGCCCGTACTGTGGGGTCTGTAGGTGTGCTGGAGTCCAAGCCCGAGGTAACTCGGTCAGAAGGGGGCGCGCGAGGCCCATGAGCGGTGTCATGAAGCGGATGGGGATGATCTTCCGCGCGAAGGCCAACAAGGCCCTGGACCGGGCCGAGGACCCGCGCGAGACTCTCGACTACTCGTACCAGAAGCAGCTGGAGCTGCTCCAGAAGGTGCGTCGCGGCGTCGCCGATGTGGCGACCTCCCGCAAGCGCCTGGAGCTGCAGCTCAACCAGCTCCAGGGCCAGTCCTCCAAGCTGGAGGACCAGGGCCGCAAGGCGCTCGCGCTCGGCCGTGAGGATCTGGCCCGTGAGGCGCTCTCGCGCCGCAGCGCGCTGCAGCAGCAGGTCACCGACCTGCAGGCGCAGCACCAGAACCTCCAGGGCGAGGAGGAGAAGCTGACCCTCGCCGCCCAGCGGCTGCAGGCCAAGGTCGACGCCTTCCGCACCAAGAAGGAGACGATCAAGGCGACGTACACCGCCGCCCAGGCGCAGACCCAGATCGGGGAGGCGTTCTCCGGCATCTCCGAGGAGATGGGCGACGTCGGTCTCGCCATCGAGCGTGCCGAGGACAAGACCGCGCAGATGCAGGCGCGCGCCGGTGCCATCGACGAGCTGCTCGCCTCCGGCGCCCTCGACGACCCGACCGGCATGGCCAAGGACGACATCACGGCCGAGCTGGACCGCCTCTCCGGCGGCAGCGACGTCGAGCTGGAGCTGCAGCGGATGAAGGCCGAACTGGCCGGCGGTTCCTCCGCCGGACAGCAGGCCATCGAAGGCGGCCAGGGCGGTCAGGCCCAGCCCTCCGCCCCCCAGGACCAGCCGCGTTTCGACAAGCAGTGACCCACGTCGGCGGATAGCCTCACAGGGATCGCCGGACCGCACACGAGGGAGACCGTCGTGATCGTACGGATCATGGGGGAGGGCCAGGTGAAGCTGGACGACGCCCACTTCACCGAGCTCAACGCGTTGGACGACGAACTGCTCGACGAGATGGAGAGCGGTGACGAGGAGGGCTTCCGCAGAACGCTGGGCGCCCTGCTCGACGCCGTGCGCCGGCTGGGCAGCCCGCTGCCCGACGACTCCCTCGAACCGTCCGAGCTGATCCTGCCCGCGCAGGACGCCACGCTCGACGAGGTCCGCGAGATGCTCAGCGACGACGGGCTCATCCCCGGCTGACACCGGTCGGCGCCCGGCCCCGGGCGCCCACTCCAGCGCATGCGGACAGCGCCCCGGCCCCTTCAGGGACCGGGGCGCTACCGTGTGCTCCCGTGACCCCTCCCGACACCGGCCGGGAAGCCCCGCGCCCCGGCCGCTTCCACTGGCACCGGAAGCACCCCCTGGCGGCCGACGTCGCCGTCGCGGTCTGCGTCCTCACCGCGATCATGTTCGGCGCGGTCGTCGACCGGCACGGCCCGCACAGCCCGCGCCTCATCGGCCACCCGCCGTCGCCCGTCGTCGCCGCCCTCGCCGTCCTGGCCTGCGCCGCGCTGGTGCTGCGCCGCCGGGCCCCGCGCACCGTCCTCGCCGTCACCGGCGCGCTCACCCTCGTCGAGCTGGTCACCGAGACGGGGGAGTCCCGTGCACCGGTCGCCGCGGCCGCCTTCGTCGCGCTCTTCACCCTCGCCGCCCGCACCGACCGCTCCACCACCTGGCGGGTCGGCGCGCTGACCGTCGTCGTGCTGACCGGCGCCGCGATGCTCTTCGGGACCGGCCCCTGGTACGCCCAGGAGAATCTCGCGATCACCGCCTGGACGGGGCTCGCCGCCGCGACCGGCGACGCGGTCCGCAGCCGCCGCGCCTACATCGACGCCATCCACGAACGCGCCGAACGCGCCGAACGCACCCGCGAGGAGGAGGCCGGCCGCCGCGTCGCCGAGGAGCGGATGCGCATCGCCCGGGAGCTGCACGACGTCGTCGCCCACCACATCGCGCTCGTCAACGTCCAGGCAGGCGTCGCCTCACACGTCATGGACACCCGGCCCGACCAGGCGAAACAGGCCCTGGCACACGTCCGGGAGGCGTCCCGCTCGGCGCTCGGGGAGCTGCGGGCCACCGTCGGGCTGCTGCGTCAGTCCGACGACCCGAGCGCGCCCACCGAGCCCGCGCCCGGCCTCGGCGTCCTCGACCAGCTCATCGACGGCTTCGTCCGCGCCGGGCTCCCCGTCGACCTCCAGGCCCCGGCGTCCGCCCAGGGGCTGCCCGCCTCCGTCGACCTCACCGTCTACCGCGTCGTCCAGGAGGCGCTGACCAACGTCCGCAAGCACGCGGGTGACGGCGCCCGGGCGACGGTCCGCATCGTCCGGACCGAGGCCGCGTTGACCGTCACGGTGCTGGACGACGGCGCCGGAGGGCCCCCGGTGCCGCGCGGCCGGACCGGTACCGACGGCGGGATGCCCGGCGGTGGCCACGGTCTGATCGGGATGCGCGAGCGGGTCCAGGCGCTGGGCGGCACCGTCGTCACCGGGACCCGGCCGACCGGCGGTTTCCAGGTGCGTGCCACCCTTCCTCTGCACCCCGCCGGTACGGAAGGGACCCCGCTGTGACGATCAAGGTGTTGCTCGCCGACGACCAGGCGCTGCTGCGCAGCGCGTTCCGGGTGCTGGTCGACTCGGAAGCGGACATGGAGGTCGTCGGCGAGGCGTCCGACGGCGCCCAGGCGTACGAGCTGGCCCGCGCCACCGTGCCGGACGTGGTCCTGATGGACATCCGGATGCCCGGTACCGACGGCCTCGCCGCGACCCGGCTGATCAGCGAGGACCCGCAGCTGTCCGGCGTCCGCGTGGTGATCCTGACGACCTTCGAGGTCGACGACTACGTGGTCCGGGCGCTGCGCGCGGGGGCCGGCGGCTTCCTCGGCAAGGGCGCCGAGCCGGACGAGCTGATCGCCGCGATCCGCATCGCCGCCGCCGGTGAGGCGCTGCTCTCCCCGGCTGCCACCAAGGGCCTGATCGCGAAGTTCCTCGCCCAGGGGGAGGACACCCCCGCCCCCGGCGACCACTCCGACGACGCCCGGCGGCTGGCCACCCTCACCGGCCGCGAGCGGGAGGTCCTGGTGCATGTCGCCGGGGGCCTGTCCAACGACGAGATCGGCGCCCGGCTGCAGGTCAGCCCGTTGACGGTGAAGACGCACGTGAACCGCGCGATGGCCAAGCTCGGCGCCCGCGACCGGGCCCAGCTGGTGGTCACCGCGTACGAGACCGGGCTCGTACGCCCACGGGTGCAGTGAGCGCGCGGCGGGCGTACTCCGATCGCGGTACGCCCCGCCTGCGGAAACCGACCTGGGAGCGAGGAAAATCGGCGGCCGGGTGGCCGAAGGTGTAACCGGGCCGCTTCGTGTGTGCCCGCCGACGCCCGAAGGCCGGGAGCCGCAGCCCCGCTGACCGCGGCTGCCGCCCGGCCGTCCCCCGATCCGTTACCGCCGCCCCCCCAGAACAGAAGAAGGACCCTCACCCATGTCCTGGCTGTCCCGCATCAGCCTCGTGCAACGCGGCCTGATAGCGCTGATATCCATCGTCGCGGTCGCCTTCGGCGTCATCGCGATCCCGCAGCTCAAACAGCAGCTTCTGCCCTCCATCGACCTGCCGATGGTCTCCGTGGTCGCGCCGTACCAGGGCGCCTCGCCCGATGTCGTCGAGAAGCAGGTCGTCGAGCCGCTGGAGAACGGCATCCAGGCGGTCAACGGCATCAAGAGCGTCACCTCCACGTCGAGCGAGGGCGCCGGCGTGATCATGGCGTCGTTCGACTACGGCAACGACTCCAAGACCCTCGTCGCCGACGTCCAGCAGGCCGTCAACCGGGCCCGGGCGAAGCTGCCGAAGGACGTGGACCCGCAGGTGGTCTCCGGCGGTACCGACGATCTGCCCACGGTCGTCCTCGCCGCCTCCTCCACCAAGAAGGACCAGCAGAGCCTCGCCGACCAGCTCAACCGCACGGTCGTCCCGGACCTGAAGAACATCGACGGCGTCGGCCAGGTCAACGTCGGCGGCGTCCAGGACCGGATCGTGGCGGTCACCCCGGACGAGAAGAAGATGGCCGCCGCGGGCCTCAACGGCGCGGCGCTCGGCCAGGCGCTCCAGGCCGGCGGCGCCTCGGTGCCCGCCGGTGCCTTCGCCGAGGACGGCCGCAGCAAGACCGTGCAGGTCGGCAGCGGCTTCACCGCCGTACAGCAGATCAAGGACCTGATGGTCGCCCCGGCGGCCGGTCCGGCGGGCCAGGGCGGCAAGCCGGTCCGCCTCGGTGACGTCGCCACCGTCGCGGAGACCGCGGCCACCCCGACGTCGATCACCCGCACCGACGGGAAGCCCAGCCTCTCCGTCACCGTGACGATGAGCCAGGACGGCAGCGCCGTCGCCATCTCCGACGCGGTCAAGGACAAGCTCGACACCATCCGCAAGGATCTGGGCGCCGGAGCGAGCGTCACCATCGCCTCGGACCAGGGCCCGCAGGTCTCCAAGTCGATCGAGTCGCTGACCACCGAGGGCCTGCTCGGCCTGGTCATGGCCGTGATCGTGATCCTGGTCTTCCTGCTGAGCCTGCGCTCGACGCTGGTCACCGCGGTCTCCATCCCGCTGTCCGTGGTCCTCACCCTGATCGTCCTGTGGACCGGTGACCTCTCCCTGAACATGCTGACCCTGGGCGGTCTGACCATCGCCATCGGCCGGGTCGTCGACGACTCGATCGTCGTGCTGGAGAACATCAAGCGGCACCTCGGCTACGGCGAGGAGCGCCGCGACGCGATCATCAACGCGGTCAAGGAGGTCTCCGGCGCGATCACCTCCTCCACCCTCACCACCGTCGCGGTCTTCCTCCCGATCGGTGTGGTCGGCGGCATGGTCGGCGCCCTCTTCGGCTCCTTCTCGCTGACCGTCACCGTCGCCCTGCTCGCCTCGCTGCTGGTCTCGCTGACCGTGGTGCCGGTCCTGTCGTTCTGGTTCCTGCGCGCCCCCGAGATCCCCGAGGGCACCGACGTCGAGCAGCTGCGCCGCGAGGCCGAGGAGAAGGAGGCGAGGAGCGCGCTGCAGCGGATGTACGTGCCGGTGCTGCGGTTCGCCACCCGCCGCCGCGCGGTCAGCGTGCTCATCGCCGTGGCGGTCCTGATCGCCACCTTCGGCATGGCCCCGCTGCTCAAGACCACCTTCTTCGACCAGGGCCAGCAGGACACCCTGAGCATCAAGCAGGAGCTGAAGCCGGGCACCAGCCTCGGCGCGACCGACGCCCAGGCGAAGCGGGTCGAGAAGATCCTCGCCGCCGACGAGCGTGTGGCGGACTACCAGGTCACCGTCGGCTCCTCCGGGATGATGGCGGCCTTCGGCGGCGGCTCCGCCGCCAACCAGGCCACCTACCAGGTGAAACTGAAGGACGCGGCCGACTCCGACAAGGTCACCGAGGACCTCCGCGCCGATCTGGCGAAGCTCGGCCGGTCCGCCGGCACCACCTCGGTCAGCGCGGGCGGCGGTGGCTTCGGCAACCAGGACCTCAGCGTGGTCGTCAAGGCCGGTGACGCCGACGTCCTGGCGAAGGCGAGCGAGCAGGTCCGGAAGGCCGTCGCGGGTCTCGACGACGTCACCGACGTCCGCAGCGACCTCTCGCAGTCGGTGCCGCGGATCTCCGTGACGCCCAACGACAAGGCCGCCGCGGCCGGATACACCCAGGCCACCCTCGGCCAGGCCGTCGCCCAGGCGGTGAGCGGCACCCCCAGCGGCAAGGCGGTGCTCGACGACACCGAGCGCGATGTGGTGATCACGTCGGCCCACCCGGCGACCACCGAGGCCGAACTGAAGAACCTGCCGCTGCCGACCCCGTCCGGCATGGCCCGCCTCGGTGACCTCGCCACCGTCAAGACCGTGGCCGGTCCGGTGCAGATGACCCGGATCGACGGCGCCCGCTCGGCGACCGTCACCGCCAAGCCCACCGGCGACAACACCGGCGCGGTCTCCGCGAAGCTGCAGAGCGAGATCAACGGGCTGAAGCTGCCGTCCGGCGCCACCGCGACCATCGGCGGCGTCTCCCAGGACCAGTCCGACGCGTTCGGCAAGCTGGGCCTGGCCATGCTGGCGGCCATCGCGATCGTCTTCCTGCTGCTGGTGGGGACGTTCCGGTCGATCGTCCAGCCGCTGATCCTGCTGATCTCGATCCCGTTCGCCGCCACCGGCGCGCTCGGTCTGCTGGTGATCACCGGCACCCCGATGGGTGTCCCGGCGATGATCGGCATGCTGATGCTCATCGGCATCGTCGTCACCAACGCGATCGTGCTGATCGACCTGATCAACCAGTACCGGGCACAGGGCTACGGCGTCGTCGAGGCGGTCATCGAGGGCGGCCGCCACCGGCTCCGCCCGATCCTGATGACCGCACTCGCCACGATCATGGCGCTGCTGCCGATGGCGCTCTCGCTCACCGGCGACGGCGGCTTCATCTCCCAGCCGCTCGCGGTGGTCGTGATCGGCGGTCTGATCACCTCCACCCTGCTCACCCTCCTCCTCGTCCCGACGCTCTACGCGATCATCGAGCTGCGCAAGGAGCGCCGGGCGCGGAAGAAGGCGGACAGGCGGGCCCGCAAGGACGGGAACCCGGCCGCCACCCCGGACACGGAAGAGGACCGGGCGCCGGAGCCCGCGGGGGTCTGACAGCCTTCCGTACGGCGTGACACAGCGCCTCGTACCAGCCCCCGCGACCGCAGCCGGCGGTCGCGGGGGCTGCGTCCTTCCCGCGGCGCCCGGCGGACGGCGCCCCTCCGCGCCGGGCGCGCCACGGCGTGCCGCGCGTGCCCGCGCTCACCACCGCAGCGCGGTGAAATCCACCGGCCGCGGCCGCATCTCCTGCGCCCGGTCGGTCAACTCCCGCAGCCGCCGGGCCATCTCCGCCTCCGGCAGATGCCTGCGGTCGCCGTGCCCGGGGAGCAGCCAGGAGAACCGCAGCCGGCCGGCGGTGCGGGCCAGCGACGCGGCCAGCTCCGTGACGGAGTACCAGGTGACGCTCTCCGCGATTTCGAGGTCGCCGGTCGTCCGCGACCAGAAGAAGCTGTCGCCGCTGAAGCAGTACCGCTCGTCCGCGACGTAGAGGACGCTGCCCCGGGTGTGGCCGGGCAGCGGATGGGCGACCACCCCGTCGGCGACCGTCACCGGGCCGGTACCGCGCAGCACCTGGTCCGCGTCGGGCGAGGCGTCCAGATCACCTTCGTGGATCCAGAGCCGGGCCCCGAACAGGTCGGCGTAGCGGCGGCCGTGCGCGGCGTGGTCCCGGTGGGTGAGCAGGACATCGGTCACCGGTCCGTCCGCCTCGAACCGGGCGGCCAGCGCCTCGGCGAACCGCGGCGTGTCGATCATCAGCTGCGTTCCGTCCGGCCGCCGCAGCAGATAGGCGTTGGCGCCCGCGGTGTGCGGCGAGTTGTGCCCGCACAGGCTCACCGTGTCGTCCAGCCGCAGCGGGAACGGGTCCCGCTCCGCCGCCACCCGCCCGCCGTGCCGCCGCACCGACCGCGTCGGGCAGGCGAACGCCACGGCGTGCAGCTGCCGTTCCTCCGCCGCGTCGCGCGGCTGCCGCACCACCTCCGACCGGCGGCCGATCTCCTTGATCAGCTCCGGCGCGAGCTGCCGCGCCACATCGCAGTTGGTGCACCGTCCGTCCACATACCAGTCCCCGTCCGCCGTACCGTCCACGTCCACGTCCGCCTCCTCGCCCCCGGCGCCCCGTCGGCCCCTGACCTACCCGGGCCACGAGCCTCCCGCACCACGCCGCGGAAGAGGAAGGGGGACAGGCCCTTGTTCCTCCCGGCGACGGGCGCTCTCACCCGGCGCCTCCGTGGACGGCTTCGCCCCGGAACGCGCCCTCCGGCGCCCCAGGGCGCGGCACCGGACGGGGCCGCGCCCACCCGGGGATCCGGGCGGACGCGGCCCCGTCGGGCACGCGGTTCCGGCTACGGCAGCGCCAGCATCCGCTCCAGCGCCAGCTTGGCGAAGTGCTCGGTCTCCTTGTCGACCTCGATGCGGTTGACGGTCTTCCCGGCGACCAGCGACTCCAGCGCCCAGACGAGGTGCGGCAGGTCGATGCGGTTCATCGTCGAGCAGAAGCACACCGTCCGGTCGAGGAAGACGATCTCCTTGCCCTCGGGTGCGAAGCGGTTCGCCAGCCGGCGGACGAGGTTCAGCTCGGTGCCGATCGCCCACTTCGAACCGGCCGGGGCGGCCTCCAGCGCCTTGATGATGTACTCCGTCGAACCGACCTGGTCCGCCGCGGCCACCACCTCGTGCTTGCACTCGGGGTGGACCAGCACGTTCACGCCGGGTATGCGCGCGCGGACGTCGTTCACCGAGTCCAGCGAGAACCGCCCGTGCACCGAGCAGTGGCCGCGCCACAGGATCATCTTCGCGGCCCGCAGCTCCTCGGCGGTCAGCCCGCCGTTCGGCTTGTGCGGGTTGTAGACCACACAGTCCTCCAGGGACATCCCCAGATCGCGGACGGCGGTGTTGCGGCCCAGGTGCTGGTCCGGGAGGAAGAGCACCTTCGTGGACGAGGAGTCCCCCTGCGCGAACGCCCACTCCAGCGCCCGCTTCGCGTTGGACGAGGTGCAGATCGTCCCGCCGTGCTTCCCGGTGAACGCCTTGATGTCGGCGGAGGAGTTCATGTACGACACGGGCACGGTCCGGTCGGCCACGCCCGCCTCGGTCAGGACGTCCCAGCACTCCGCGACCTGCTCGGCGGTGGCCATGTCGGCCATCGAGCAGCCGGCCGCCAGGTCCGGCAGGATCACCTGCTGGTCGTCGCCGGTGAGGATGTCGGCGGACTCCGCCATGAAGTGCACACCGCAGAAGACGATGTACTCGGCGTCCGGCCGGGCGGCGGCGTCCCGTGCGAGCTTGAAGGAGTCGCCGGTGACATCGGCGAACTCGATCACCTCGTCGCGCTGGTAGTGGTGGCCCAGCACGAACACCTTGTCCCCGAGCGCCGCCTTGGCCGCGCGGGCACGGGCGACCAGATCCGGGTCGGACGGGGCCGGCAGATCGCCGGGGCACTCCACGCCGCGCTCGCTCTTCGGGTCGGCCTCGCGGCCGAGCAGCAGCAGCGCCAGCGGGGTCGGCGTTACGTCCAGGGGCTGGGCGGTGGTCACGACACGCACCCTCTCTTCTCCTCGGCGGGTGCGGCGGGGCCGCACCGGGGGCCGCGGCGGAGGTGCCGCCCGACCCTTTTCGTCTATTTGACGTTATTCATGATATCCGCTTCACGTCACTTTGACGATGGCCATAGTGTCGATGTGACGCATCCGTACCCGCCGTTCGCCGGGCGTCACAGCGGTCCCGTGCTCAGATGTGCGAGCATGAGGAAAGGAAGGTCAGCGGAGCCCGGCCGGGACGGCCCGGAAGGGCCCGACCCACCACGCGTGCAGCCGGAATTAATCCGGGACGACGCCGGTTGCAGTTGGTTGCATCCGTTGACAAGCGGTCCGTACAACCCGGGAGAGATGTAGATGAGCGTTCAGGACGAGAAGGCCGCCGTCAGTGACGGCATCATCCTGTCCGACGCGGCCGCGTCGAAGGTGAAGGCCCTGCTGGACCAGGAGGGCCGCGACGACCTCGCGCTCCGGGTCGCCGTGCAGCCCGGCGGTTGCTCCGGTCTGCGCTACCAGCTCTTCTTCGACGAGCGCTCGCTCGACGGCGACGTGGTCAAGGACTTCGACGGCGTCAAGGTCGTCACCGACCGGATGAGCGCCCCGTACCTGGGCGGCGCCTCGATCGACTTCGTCGACACCATCGAGAAGCAGGGCTTCACGATCGACAACCCCAACGCCACCGGCTCCTGCGCCTGCGGCGACTCCTTCAGCTGACCGGCTGCGGGACGACAGACGCCGGAAGGCGGCACCCCCGCGGGTGCCGCCTTCCGGCGTTTCCGGGGTCCGCCCGCCCGGCCCCGCCGCGCGGACCGGCCGGACGGGGAGATCCGGCCGGCCCGCACGGCCGGGGCCCGCGCGGACGGACCCCGCGCCCTACCGCGCCGGCACCGGCTCACCGGTCGACACGTCGATCACCTTCCGGCCGTCCAGCGGCTTCTCCAGCGTCACGGTCCGGGTGAACTCCTTCGCACTCTTCACGCAGACCTGGCCCGGCTTCTTCTCCTTGCCGGTGATCTCCGCCCGCACCGCCTTCGCCGACTCGTGCGCCCGCACCGTGTAGGTGCTGCACACCCCGCCCCAGAAGTGCACCGTCAGCTTCCGGCCGCCGTCGGAGACCGCGTACGACTCCAGCGCCATCGCGCCCGGCTCCCCGGACGGCGAGCCGGACCCCTTCGCGGGACCGTCGCCGGGATGCGTCAGATACTGCGGCTGCACCGCCGGGTGCGCCACCGTCGCCGTCGCGTCAGGTCCGTCACCCGCACCCGGCTGCACCACCGTGAACAGCCACGACGGCACCAGCGCCTGGCCGCCCGACACGTACTGCACCGACAGCCCGAAGACCGCGCCGGTCACCTCGGCCGGCTTCTGCGCCCGCGTCGGCGCCGGCTCGCACGGCGCGATCCCGCCCGACTTCCCCGGCGCCGCGTCCGACGACCGGCAGTCGCCCGGGGTGTGGCTCCCGTCGCGGGAGTTGAGCCGCGCCAGTGTCCGCTCCGCGCTCAGCACCGGATACTCCGCCCCCTTCACCGGCCGCGCCAACTGCCCGCTGCCGCCGACCACCTGACCGTCCGCACCGACCTGGAGATCGCTCTGCCAGCCGTACGTCGGCAACCCGCCGAGCACCGGATCGGCCCGCACCGTGCGCACCGCACCGGACAGCCCGTGCGCGTCCAGCCGGGCGTCGGGCTGGCCCAGCGCCGCCAGCACCGGCCGCACCGCCCGCTCCGCCCGCTGCTGTGACACCGCGCCCGCACCGCTGCCGTCGTCCCGCGTCGCGGCGTCCGGCCCGCCCCGGTACGACGGGCACCCCGGCTGCTCCGACGCACCGTCCGCCCCGCCCTCGGGGGACGCGGGCAGCGCGCAGTTGGTGCCGCCGGGCGTGCCGTACGCGGAGTACGTCCAGGAGCCCGAACCCGTCTTGGTCACCTGGAGCACCGGGCCCCGGCCGTCGTGCGTCGGCCCGCCCACCTTCCAGCTGGTGCCCTCCGACCGGACCTTTCCGGCCACATCCAACGCCTCCGCCAGCCGCTTCACCGCCTCCGGCGTGACACCGCCGTGCGGCCGGTACACCGGCGCGGAACCGGGCCCGTCCGGCAGCGCCTTCACCGCGCGGTACGCCGCGCCCTGCGGATTGGGCTCACCGGCGGCGATCTGCCCGCGCCCCTGATACCCGTCGAGCACCAGGGGCGGCGGCCCGCCCGCCCTGCCGCGGTCCCCGTCGTCACCGGCGGCCGAGGCCCAGTACGCGGCCCCGCCGCCGGCCAGCAGCACCGCCGCGGCCACCGAGACGACCGCGACCCGGCTCCGCCGCGACCGCGGGGGCGCTACCGCCTCGGGGGTGGTGTCCTCGCTGTTCACCGCATCGCTCCTTCGGCTCCGCCATCCGTCCGTCGTGCCGCCCTCCGCGAGGGAGGACACCCTTGGGACGGCGCGGGCGCACGGGCGGTTCCCCGGGGCCGGTGCACCGGACACACCCGGCGGCGGCCGGACACGCCGGGCGCCCGCCCGCGGCCCACCGGCCCGCGGCGGCCACCCGGCCGTCCCGGCCCGGCCCTACCCGGTCTCAGTCGCCGTACTCCGCCATCCCGTCCACCAGCGCCGCAGACGCCGGGGACACCCGCACGCCGTGCAGCTCGGCGGCGTGGTCCGGCGCCGGGGGAGTACGGTGCGCCGACCGCCAGCGCGGCGCCATCCGGGCGCAGTCACCGCGCAGCTGGTCCAGCGATTCGGGCTCGGCGCCACCCACGGGCCGGGCCGGGGATGTGAGGGGGTTCACATGCTTGGTCATACGGGAACCGTACGCATCCGGTGTCAGTCGGGAAAGCCCTACTATGCGGTAGTTTCGGCAGGTGGGAGGGGGCCCGGGGAGCGGGTAGCGTGGTGCAACGCCCGCCCCTCCCTACGCCTCCGCAGGAGTAGACAGCCGTGCGTATCGCAGTCACCGGCTCCATCGCCACCGACCATCTGATGACCTTCCCCGGCCGCTTCGCCGACCAGCTGGTCGCCGATCAGCTGCACACGGTCTCCCTCTCCTTCCTCGTCGACGAGCTCGACGTCCGGCGCGGCGGCGTCGCCGCCAACATCTGCTTCGGCATGGGCCAGCTCGGCGCCGCGCCGATCCTGGTCGGCGCCGCGGGCAACGACTTCGACGACTACCGCGCCTGGCTCGACCGCCACGGCGTCGACACCCGCTCGGTCCGCATCTCCGAGGTGCTGCACACCGCCCGCTTCGTCTGCACCACCGACGCCGACCACAACCAGATCGGCTCCTTCTACACCGGCGCCATGAGCGAGGCCCGCCTCATCGAGCTGCACACCGTCGCCGAACGCGTCGGCGGCCTCGACCTCGTCGTCATCGGCGCGGACGACCCCGAGGCGATGATCCGCCACACCGAGGAGTGCCGTACCCGCCGGATCCCGTTCGGCGCGGACTTCTCCCAGCAGATCGCCCGCATGGACGGCGAGGCCATCCGCACCCTCATGGAGGGCGCCGCCTACCTCTTCTCCAACGAGTACGAGAAGGGCCTCATCGAGTCCAAGACCGGCTGGAGCGACGAGGAGATCCTCGCCAAGGTCGGCACCCGCGTCACCACCCTCGGCGCCAGCGGCGTCCGCATCGAGCGCGTCGGCGAGCCGGTCATCGAGGTCGGCACGCCCGAGGAGAACACCAAGGCCGACCCGACCGGCGTCGGCGACGCCTTCCGCGCCGGCTTCCTCTCCGGACTCTCCTGGGGCGTCGGCCTGGAGCGCGCCGCCCAGGTCGGCTGCATGCTCGCCACCCTCGTCATCGAGACCGTCGGCACCCAGGAGTACGAACTGCACCGCAGCCACTTCATGGACCGCTTCACCAAGGCCTACGGCCACGAGGCCGCCGCCGAGATCCAGCAGCACCTGGCCTGACCGGCCGGGCGCCGGGGGAGCCCCGCCGCCCCGAGGCGTGACCGCGGCCCCGTGCCCCGCCCCCCGGCGAGGAGCACGGGGCCGCGGCGTGCCCGGCCCGGCCCGCGCCCCCGGGGCGTACGGGCCCGCCCGCCTACACGCGGCGCCGCACCACGTACGCGGCGCCGCGGCCCCCTTCCAGCGGGCGCTCACCGACGTACTCCTGACCCTGCGTCCAGCACCAGGCGGGGATGTCCAGCGCCGCCACCTCGTCGTCCGACCGGACCGTCACGGTGGCACCCACCGGCACCCGTCCGACCGCCTTCGCCAGCTCGATCACCGGCACCGGACACCGCTCGCCCAGCGCGTCCACCACCAGCGACCCGGGCTCCTCGCCCGCCGGCGCCGCCGCGGCCCTCCCCGGCGCACCGAGCGCCGCCCGGACCTCCCGCACCGCCCCCGGCAGCACCTCCAGGAACCGCTCCACCTCGTCCGCCCCGGTCCCGGGCGGCAACGACACCCGGACGTTCCCCTCCGACAGCACCCCCATCGCCTTCAGCACATGGCTCGGCGTCAGCGTGCTGGAGGTGCACGACGAGCCGGACGACACCGAGAACCCGGCCCGGTCCAGCGCGTGCAGCAGCGACTCGCCGTCCACGTAGAGACAGGAGAACGTCACCAGATGCGGCAGCCGCCGCTCCGGATCGCCCACCACCTCCACATCCGGCACCACCGCCGCCACCCGCTCCCGCACCCGCGCCACCAGCCCCCGCAGCCGCCCGGCCTCCGCCGCGGCGTCCGCCCGCACCGCCCGCAGCGACGCGGCCGCCGCCACGATCGCCGGGATGTTCTCGAAACCGGGCGAGCGCCCCGCCTCCCGCTCGTCGACCGGACCCCGCGGCGCGAACCGCGTCCCCTTCCGCACCGCCAGCAACCCCACCCCGGGCGGCCCGCCCCACTTGTGCGCGCTGCCCGCCAGCACCGACCACGGACCCGCCACCGGCCCCCACGGCAGCGACTGCGCCGCATCCACCAGCAGCGGCACGCCCGCCGCCGCACACGCCTCGGCCACCTCGGCCACCGGCTGCTCCGTCCCCACCTCGTGGTTGGCGGACTGCAGCGCCGCCAGCGCGGTGTCCGGCGTCAGCGCCGCCGCGAAACCGTCCGCCGCCACCCGCCCCGCCCGGTCGCACCCGACCACCGCCACCGACCCGCCGGCCGCCGCATGGACCTCCGCCGCATGCAGCACACAGGAGTGCTCCACGGCGGAGTGCACCAGCCGCCGCCCGGCCCGCCGCCGCCCCGCCAGCACGCCGGAGATCCCCGCATGCACCGCCTGCGTACCCGAAGGGGTGAAAACCAGCTCGTCGGCCCGGCAGCCCACCGCCTCCGCCGCGGCCTCCCGCGCGGCGTCCAGCAGCAGCCGGGCCCGCCGCCCCTCCCGGTGCAGCCGGGCCGGGTCGGCCCACCCCTCGTCCAGCGAGGCGAGCAGTGCCTCCCGGGCGACGGGATGCAGGGGAGCGGCGGAGGCGGCGTCGAAGTAGGGCACGTACGAGACGGTAGAGGACCGGCGCGGCGCCACGGCGGCCCCCGCCACGGAACGCCGCGCCGCCCCGCGGGGCCCGCCCCGGGCGGGGCGTCAGATCCCGCGGAAAGGCGGGTGTTCGGGGGCCGGAAGGAGGCCGCGGACCTGCGAGAACCACCCCTTCGGGGAGTGACGCGCCGCGTTGGGCACCCTCCCCGCGCACCCTCAAATAGCGTCCAGTAGGGTTTGGTCCGCATAAACATCCAAACCCCTGCCCGCGCCAGGGCCGGCGACCGACCAGCGAGACGGCCGCAGCCGGTCTCGCGGGCGAGACTCTCGGGAAGGCGCTACGTGAGTCCCAACGGCTCCGACCGCTCGTCGCGGCGCCCGATGCGGCGGAAGCTGCCGCAGGTGCTTGCTGCGGGCCTGGTCCTGGCGACCGCGACTGGTTGCACATCAAAGGACTTCCCCCGCCTCGGTATGCCGACGCCCGTCACGGACGAGGCGCCGCGGATCCTCTCTCTTTGGCAAGGCTCCTGGGCCGCCGCCCTCGCAACGGGCGTGCTGGTCTGGGGTCTGATCATTTGGAGCGTGATCTTCCACCGCCGCAGCCGGACCAAGGTGGAGGTCCCCGCACAGACCCGGTACAACATGCCGATCGAGGCGTTGTACACGATCGTTCCGTTCATCATCATCGCGGTGCTCTTCTACTTCACCGCGCGCGATGAGAGTGAACTCCTCAAGACGTCCAAGAAGCCCGACCACGTCATCAACGTGGTGGGCTTCCAGTGGAGCTGGGCGTTCAACTACATCGAGGACGTGGACGGCAACAAGTCCACCGTCGCGAGCAAGAGCGAGCAGGAACAGCTCAAGGCGATTCCTGACAGGATGAAGAAGGGCTTCCCGGCCGGCGCCGACGGCGTCCACGACTCCGGCACCCCCGCCACGCGGGACCCGGAAACCGGTAACCCCGGCCCGACGCTCTGGCTCCCCAAGGGCGAGAAGGTCCAGTTCATCCTGACCTCGCGTGACGTCAGCCACTCCTTCTGGGTGGTGCCCTTCCTGATGAAGATGGACGTCATCCCGGGCCACACCAACGCCTTCGAGGTGACCCCCAACAAGGAGGGCACCTTCCTGGGCAAGTGCGCCGAGCTCTGCGGCGTCGACCACTCCCGGATGCTCTTCAACGTCAAGGTCGTCTCCCCCGAGAAGTACCGGGAGCACCTGAAGGACCTGGCGAAGAAGGGCCAGACCGGCTACCTGCCGTCAGGCGAGGACCAGACGGATCACGCCAGGAACGCGGAGACCAAGACCAAGTGAGCATCCTCAACGAATCCCAGGGTGCCGCCGCCGATTCGGCTCCGGCAGCACCGCCCGTACGCAAGAAGCAACCAGGCATCGCCGTGGTCAAGTGGCTCACCACCACCGACCACAAGACGATCGGCACGATGTACCTGGTCACTTCGTTCGCGTTCTTCTGCATCGGCGGCGTCATGGCGCTCCTCATGCGCGCCGAGCTGGCCCGTCCGGGCACGCAGATCATGTCGAACGAGCAGTTCAACCAGGCGTTCACGATGCACGGCACGATCATGCTGCTGATGTTCGCGACGCCGCTGTTCGCCGGATTCGCCAACTGGATCATGCCGCTGCAGATCGGCGCGCCCGACGTGGCGTTCCCGCGGCTGAACATGTTCGCGTACTGGCTGTACCTCTTCGGCTCGCTGATCGCGGTGGCCGGCTTCCTCACCCCGCAGGGTGCGGCCGACTTCGGCTGGTTCGCCTACTCCCCGCTGTCCGGCGTCGTCCGGTCGCCGGGTGTCGGCGCCGACATGTGGATCATGGGTCTGGCCTTCTCCGGCTTCGGCACGATCCTCGGTTCGGTCAACTTCATCACCACGATCATCTGCATGCGCGCCCCCGGCATGACGATGTTCCGCATGCCGATCTTCACCTGGAACGTCCTGCTGACCGGTGTGCTGGTCCTGCTGGCCTTCCCGGTCCTGGCCGCCGCGCTGTTCGCCCTGGAGGCGGACCGTAAGTTCGGTGCCCATGTATTCGACGCGGCAAATGGCGGCGTACTGCTCTGGCAGCACCTCTTCTGGTTCTTCGGACACCCCGAGGTGTACATCATCGCGCTGCCGTTCTTCGGCATCATTTCCGAGGTCATTCCGGTCTTCTCCCGGAAGCCGATGTTCGGTTACATCGGTCTGATCGCCGCGACGATTTCCATCGCCGGTCTTTCGGTGACGGTCTGGGCGCACCACATGTATGTGACGGGCGGCGTACTTCTGCCGTTCTTCTCCTTCATGACCTTCCTGATCGCGGTCCCGACCGGTGTGAAGTTCTTCAACTGGATCGGCACCATGTGGAAGGGCTCGCTGTCCTTCGAGACGCCGATGCTCTGGGCGATCGGCTTCCTGATCACCTTCACCTTCGGTGGTCTGACCGGCGTCATCCTGGCGTCGCCCCCGATGGACTTCCACGTCTCCGACTCGTACTTCGTGGTGGCCCACTTCCACTACGTCATCTTCGGTACGGTCGTCTTCGCGATGTTCTCCGGATTCCACTTCTGGTGGCCGAAGTTCACCGGCAAGATGCTGGACGAGCGCCTCGGCAAGATCACGTTCTGGACGCTGTTCGTGGGCTTCCACGGCACGTTCCTCGTGCAGCACTGGCTGGGTGTCGAGGGCATGCCGCGTCGTTACGCGGACTACCTCGCGGCCGACGGCTTCACGACGCTGAACACCATCTCGACGATCGCGTCCTTCCTGCTCGGCCTGTCGATACTGCCGTTCTTCTACAACGTCTGGAAGACCGCCAAGTACGGCAAGAAGGTCGAGGTCGACGACCCCTGGGGCTACGGCCGTTCCCTGGAGTGGGCGACCTCCTGCCCGCCGCCGCGGCACAACTTCCTCACCCTGCCGCGCATCCGGTCCGAATCCCCGGCGTTCGACCTGCACCACCCGGAGATCGCCGCGCTGGACGCCCTCCAGAACGGCCACGGCCCGGCGGATGACAAGGCCCTCGCCGGCGGCAAGGAGGCTGGCAAGTGAAGATCCAGGGCAAGATGTTCATCTGGCTCTCCGTCTTCGTCCTCGCCATCGCGATCGTCTATGGCGTCTGGTCGAAGGAGCCGGCGGGCACCACCGCGCTGTTCCTCGCGTTCGGCCTCTGCATCATGATCGGCTACTACCTGGCCTTCACGGCCCGGCGGGTCGACGCGGGTGCGCAGGACAACGAGAACGCCGAGGTCGCGGACGACGCGGGCGAACTGGGCTTCTTCAGCCCGCACAGCTGGCAGCCGCTCGCGCTGGCCGTCGGCGGCGCCCTCGCCTTCTCGGGCGTCGTCTTCGGCTGGTGGCTGATCTACTTCTCGGCACCGGTCATCCTCGTCGGCCTGTTCGGTTGGGTCTTCGAGTACTACCGCGGCGAGAACCGCACGCAGTGACCACGGCCCTCGTGCCGTGACGGGCGGGCCCGGACACCTCAACTGGTGTCCGGGCCCGCCCCGTTTGCAGTCCTCCAGCGCGCCGCTCCCGGGATTTCTCCATATTTTTGGTACATGAGTCCCAGACCCCGAACCCGGACGGTGCTGAGCTGCGGCCTCCTGCTCGTGCCCCTCGCGGTGTCCGCCACCGCGTGCGGGGGCTCGTCGTCGGAACCGCTCTCCGCGAACCCCTACGACGCGGCCGATCAGATCACGTCCAACACCCCGGACGGGACACGGACGGCGGATCCCAACAAGCCGCTCGAAGTGTCCGTCAAGGACGACGAGGCGCGCCTCACGGACGTGACCGCGACCGACGCCTCCGGCCGCTCCATCCGCGGCGAGCTGACCGCCGACGGCAAGCACTGGCGGACCACCGTGCCGCTCGCCGCCGGCGTCCGCTACACGGTGCAGATCAGCACCGAGGACGAGGACGGCAACCCCGGCAGCAAGACGCTCCACGTCGCCACCAAGGGCGGCGGCGACCGCCTCCAGGTCACCTTCGGCCCGGACAGCGGCGAGTACGGCGTCGGCCAGCCGGTCACCGCCAAGCTCAGCCGGGAGGTCAAGGACCCGCAGGCGCGCGCGGTCGTCGAGAGCGCCCTCAAGGTCGACTCCACGCCCCGCGTCCAGGGCTCCTGGTACTGGGTCGACGGCAAGACCCTGCACTTCCGCCCCAAGGAGTACTGGCCCGCGCACGCCGCCATCGAGGTCCACAGCAACCTGGAGGGCCTGAAGATCTCCAAGGGCCTCTACGGCGGCCCCGCCAAGCCCGTGAAGCTCACCACCGGCGACAAGGTCGTCGCCATCACGGACGCCTCCTCGCACACCATGACGGTGCTGCGCAACGGCCGGCAGATCAACACGCTGCCCGTCACCACCGGCAAACCCGGCTTCGACACCCGCAACGGCGTCAAGGTCGTCCTCGCCAAGGAGAGCTTCGTCCGGATGACCAGCGGCAGCATCGGCATCCCGGAGGGCAGTTCGGACTCCTACGACCTGCCCGTCTACTGGGCGACGCGGGTCACCACCAGCGGCGAGTACGTGCACGCCGCGCCCTGGTCCGTGGGATCACAGGGCGCGGCCAACGTCAGCCACGGCTGCACGGGCATGTCCACCGGTGACGCCCAGTGGTTCTTCAACACCGTGCGCGTCGGCGACATCGTGAAGGTCGTCAACAGCGGCGGCGACACCATGGCGCCCTTCGGCAACGGTTTCGGTGACTGGAACATGCCCTGGCAGGAGTGGCGCGAGGGCAGCGCCCTCAGGAACGGCGCCGCCACCACAGGGGCGGCCGAGCGGCAGCGGGAGCCCGCCGACGCGGCCCGGCTGCGCCCGGAGGTCTGAGGGCGCCTCAGGCGGCCGCTCAGCCGCGTGCGAGGACCCGTCCGCGCAGCAGGGCGGCGAGCGAGTCGGCGAACGCCACCGGGTCCACCGGATGCGTCACCGCCGCGTCCGCGCGGCTCCAGGTGGCCAGCCAGGCGTCCTGCGGGCGCCCGATGAGCAGCAGCACCGGCGGACAGCCGTAGATCTCGTCCTTGATCTGCCGGCACACGCCCATCCCGCCGGCCGGCGCGGTCTCGCCGTCCAGGACGCAGGCGTCGATGCCGCCCTGCTCCAGCGCCTCCAGGACGGCGGGCAGGGTCGCGCACTCCAGGATCTCCACCGGCGGGACATCGGCCGCGGGCTGCCGCCCGGCGGCCAGCCTCACCTGCTCGCGGGTGGTGGCGTTGTCGCTGTAGACCAGCACCGTGGCAGTCGCCTGCATCGTTCCTCCACGCTTCGAAGCGGTACGGACCGGGACGGCACCTGTGCAGGGAACGCCCCCACCGTAGGTAGGGCTCGGATGCTACTCCCGCAAGGGCCGCGGACAGGAGGGTGCGGACGCCACCAAGATCCGTCCGACGGCCCGTCAGGACTGGCCACGGTACGGCACCGAGGCGCTCCGGCAGCCCGCGTTTCCCCCCTTCGGGGGAGGCCGGAAGAGCCCCGTACGAGCAGGGCATACGGCCTTGACACACCGAACGGCACCCCCCGGAGTGAGGGCGGGATAAGCGACCGACATAATGTCGGTCGTGGCGACAGCAACGACAGTAGAAACCGGGCACGCGCACCCGTCGGTCAATCGACCGAATCTCACCAGCGTCGGAACCATCATCTGGCTGAGTTCCGAGCTGATGTTCTTCGCGGCCCTCTTCGCGATGTACTTCACCCTTCGATCGGTGACCGGTGCCGAGTATTGGAAGGAAACCTCCGATGCGCTGAACCTTCCGTTCTCCGCGACGAACACGACGATCCTGGTGCTCAGCTCGCTGACCTGCCAGCTCGGTGTTTTCGCGGCGGAGCGCGGCGACGTCAAGAAGCTCCGCACGTGGTTTGTGATCACGTTCATCATGGGCGCGATCTTCATCGGCGGTCAGGTCTTCGAGTACACCGAACTGGTCAAGGAGGAGGGCCTCTCGCTCTCGTCCGGCCCCTACGGCTCGGTGTTCTACCTGACCACCGGCTTCCACGGCCTGCACGTGACGGGCGGTCTGATCGCCTTCCTGCTGGTTCTGGGCAGGACGTACGCGGCCAAGAGGTTCACCCACGAACAGGCCACCGCGGCCATCGTCGTGTCCTACTACTGGCACTTCGTCGATGTCGTCTGGATCGGCCTCTTCGCCACGATCTACCTGATCCGGTAACCGGTCCCGACCGGGAAACCGCAGATCAGACAGACATAGCCAAAGCATCGACGCAGAAGATCCTGACACCGGGGTAATCCGTGAAAAAGCTCTCCGCACGACGGCGCCATCCGCTGGCGGCGCTCGTCGTCCTACTCTTCGCGCTGGCGGTCACCGGGGGGCTGTACGCCGCGTTCGCGCCGGCGGACAAGGCTCAGGCCGATGACACCGCCCAGTCTCTTGCCATCAAGGAGGGCAAGAAGCTCTACGCCGTCGGCTGCGCCAGCTGCCACGGCACCGGCGGTCAGGGCTCGTCCGACGGCCCGAGCCTGGTCGGTGTCGGCGCCGCAGCCGTCGACTTCCAGGTGGGCACCGGCCGTATGCCGGCCCAGCAGCCCGGCGCCCAGGTGCCGCGGAAGACGCCCATCTACAACCAGGCGCAGATCGACCAGCTGGCGGCGTACGTCGCGTCGCTGGGTGCCGGTCCCGCCGTGCCCGGCAAGGACCAGTACAGCCCGGACGGTGCCGACGTCGGCAAGGGTGGCGAGCTGTTCCGCACCAACTGCGCGCAGTGCCACAACTTCACCGGCAAGGGCGGCGCCCTCACCAACGGCAAGTTCGCACCGACGCTCGAGGGCGTGGACCCCAAGCACATCTACGAGGCCATGCAGACCGGCCCGCAGAACATGCCCTCCTTCGGTGACGGCACGCTGTCCTCGGAGAACAAGAAGGACATCGTCGCGTACCTCGGCGCCGTCAACGGCGAGGACACCCCGAGCCCCGGTGGCCTGGACCTCGGTGGTCTCGGTCCGGTCAGTGAGGGTCTCTTCGGTTACATCTTCGGCCTGGGCGCGCTGGTCGCGGTCGCCATCTGGGTCGCTGCCCGGACTACGAAGGCCAAGAAGTCATGAGTGAGACTGGACGACACGCAGACGTGCCAGAAGAATCCCTTCCGAGTGAGCGCACCGCTCACGACAGTGCGCCGGCGAAGGCGGACAACCCCTTCGCCGACCCGGGTCTGCCCGCGCACGAGCATCGCATCCAGGACATCGACGAGAAGGCCGCCCGGCGCTCCGAGCGCGTGGTCGCGTACTTCTTCCTCCTGTCGATGGTCGCGACCGTCGCGTTCATCGCGTCGTATGTGATCTTCCCGATCGACAAGATCGTCTTCATCTTCCCGCTCGGGCACATCAGCGCGCTGAACCTCTCCCTGGGCCTGACCCTGGGTATCGCCCTCTTCGCCATCGGCGCCGGCGCGGTCCACTGGGCCCGCACGCTGATGTCGGACGAGGAAGTCGCCGACGACCGGCACCCGATCGAGGCGGAGCCCGAGGTCAAGGCCAAGGTGCTCGCCGACTTCGCGCAGGGCGCGAAGGAGTCCGGGTTCGGTCGCCGCAAGCTGATCCGTAACACGATGTTCGGTGCGCTGGCCCTGGTGCCGCTCTCCGGCGTCGTCCTGCTGCGTGACCTCGGGCCGCTGCCCGAGAAGAAGCTGCGCGGCACGGGCTGGAAGAAGGGCATCCGCCTGGTCAACCAGTCCACCAACCTCCCGCTGCGTCCCGAGGACATCGCGGTTGGCTCCCTGACGTTCGCCAAGCCCGAGGGCCTGGAGGAGGACGACGAGGAGTTCAACAACAAGATCGCCAAGGACGCCCTGATGCTCGTGCGGATCCAGCCGCAGAACATCAAGGACAAGCAGGAACTTGAGTGGTCGCACGAGGGCATCGTGGCGTACTCGAAGATCTGCACCCACGTCGGTTGCCCGATCAGCCTGTACGAGCAGCAGACGCACCACGTGCTCTGCCCGTGCCACCAGTCCACCTTCGACCTGTCCGACGGCGGTCGCGTGATCTTCGGCCCCGCGGGCCACGCGCTTCCGCAGCTGCACATCACGGTGAAGGACGGCTACCTCGAAGCCGTCAGCGACTTCGCGGAGCCCGTCGGCCCGAGCTTCTGGGAGCGCGGATGAGTAACGAGACGAGCGCGACCACCGCGCGTCGCGGCCAGGCGCCGCGGGGCGAGCGGATCGCCGACTGGGCGGACGGCCGGCTGGGCATCTACAGCCTGGCCAAGGCCAACATGCGCAAGATCTTCCCGGACCACTGGTCCTTCATGCTGGGTGAGATCTGCCTCTACAGCTTCATCATCATCATCCTGACCGGCGTCTACCTGACGCTGTTCTTCCACCCGAGCATGGCCGAGGTCGTCTACCACGGCTCCTACGTGCCGATGCACGGGATCCGGATGACCCAGGCGTTCGAGTCGACGCTGAACATCAGCTTCGACGTCCGTGGTGGTCTGCTGATCCGGCAGATCCACCACTGGGCCGCGCTGATCTTCCTCGCCGGCATGATGGTCCACATGATGCGGGTGTTCTTCACCGGCGCCTTCCGCAAGCCGCGTGAGGTCAACTGGCTGTTCGGC
The DNA here is from genome assembly GCF_043083385.1 of Streptomyces sp. NPDC014733. Classification (NCBI taxonomy): domain Bacteria; kingdom Bacillati; phylum Actinomycetota; class Actinomycetes; order Kitasatosporales; family Streptomycetaceae; genus Streptomyces; species Streptomyces sp. NPDC014733. The sequence goes on from NZ_JBIBYO010000005.1 coordinate 363,443, forward strand.
TTCCTGCTGCTGGTCCTGGGCATGTTCACCGGCTTCACCGGCTACTCCCTCCCCGACGACCTGCTCTCCGGCACCGGTGTGCGGTTCATCGAGGGTGTCATCCTGGCGATGCCGCTGATCGGCTCGTACCTGCAGATGTTCATCTTCGGCGGGGAGTTCCCGGGGCACGACATCATCCCGAGGTTCTTCACGGTGCACGTGCTGCTGCTGCCGGGCATCATGCTCGGTCTGCTGGTGGCCCACCTGATCCTGGTCTTCTACCACAAGCACACGCAGTTCCCGGGTGCCGGCAAGACCAACAAGAACGTCGTCGGCATGCCGCTGCTGCCGGTCTACATGGCCAAGGCCGGAGGCTTCTTCTTCCTGGTCTTCGGTGTCATCTCGGTCATCGCGGCCATCGCGAGCATCAACCCGGTGTGGGCCATCGGCCCGTACCGCCCGGACCAGGTGTCCACCGGCGCCCAGCCCGACTGGTACATGGGCTTCGCCGAGGGTCTCGTCCGAGTGATGCCGGGCTGGGAGTGGGACTTCTGGGGTCACACCATCAACTTCGGTGTGCTCATCCCGATCCTGATCTTCCCGCTGGTGCTGGTGGCCATCGCGGTCTACCCGTTCATCGAGTCCTGGGTGCGGGGTGACAAGCGCGAGCACCACATCCTGGACCGTCCGCGCAACGCCCCGACCCGTACCGGCTTCGGTGTGGCCTGGCTGGTCGCGTACTTCGTGATGCTGATCGGTGGCGGTAACGACCTGTGGGCGACCCACTTCCACCTGTCGATCAACTCGATCACCTGGTTCGTGCGCATCGCGTTCTTCGTCGGTCCGGTGCTGGCGTTCATCGCCACCAAGCGGATCTGCCTGGGGCTGCAGCGCCGCGACAAGGACAAGGTGCTGCACGGCCGCGAGTCGGGCATCATCAAGCGCCTGCCGCACGGTGAGTTCATCGAGGTCCACGAGCCGCTCACCCAGGAGCAGCTGCACGTCCTCACCCAGCACGAGCAGCCCACTCCGCTGGAGCTGGAGGCCGAGGTCGACGAGAACGGCGTCGAGCGCAAGGTCACGCGGTCGCAGAAGCTGCGTGCCAAGCTCTCGAAGGCGTACTACGGCGAGGACAACGTCATCCCGAAGCCGACCGTCGAGGAGTACAAGGAGATCAGCAGCGGCCACGGCCACCACTGATCACCGAGCCGCCGTGCCCGCACGGCGGAAGTGACGCCACCCAGGGGGCCCCGTCCGGACACCGGACGGGGCCCTCCGGCATGTCCGGGGGTCGATAGGGTTTACCCATACGCAGGAACGAACCAGGAGTGTGGACCATGAACGTTGCGACCCCGGCAGGCGGCGACAGCGTGGCGGCCCACACCTGGCCGGGCGTACTGAACGCCCTGCTCGACGGCCGGGACCTCGCCGCCGACGACACCGCCTGGGCGATGGACCGGATCATGCGGGGCGAGGCCACCGATGCGCAGATCGCCGGGTTCGCGGTGGCGCTGCGGGCCAAGGGCGAGACCGTCGCGGAGATCTCCGGGCTGGTCCGCGCGATGTATGCGCACGCCCGGCTGATCGAGGTGCCGGGCCCCGGCGTGGACATCGTCGGCACCGGCGGCGACGGCGCCAAGACCGTCAACATCTCCACGATGTCCTCGATCGTGGTGGCCGGCACCGGCGCGAAAGTCGTCAAGCACGGCAACCGCGCCGCGTCCTCCGCGAGCGGCTCCTCCGACGTCCTGGAGAAGCTCGGCGTCCGGCTGAACCTCTCGCCGCGGCGGGTGGTGGAGGTCGCCGAGGAGGCCGGCATCACCTTCTGCTTCGCGGTCACCTTCCACCCCGCGCTGCGCCACGTCGCCACCGCCCGCGGTCAGCTCGGCATCCGGACCACGTTCAACGTGCTGGGCCCGCTCACCAACCCGGCGCGGGTGCAGGCGCAGGCGACCGGCGTCGCGGATGCGCGGATGGCGCCGATCCTCGCCGGGGTGCTCGCCGAGCGCGGTTCGTCCGCGCTGGTCTTCCGCGGCGACGACGGGCTGGACGAGCTGACGACGACGGCGACGTCGCGGGTGTGGATCGTGCGGGACGGCGCGGTGCGGGAGGAGACGTTCGACCCCCGGGACGTCGGTATCCCGCTGGTCCCGGTGGAGGCGCTGCGCGGCGCCGACGCGGCGTACAACGCCGAGGTGGCGCGGCGGCTGCTGGACGGGGAGAAGGGCCCGGTCCGGGAGGCGGTGCTGCTGAACTCCGCGGCGGCGCTCGCCGCGCTCGCGCCGACCGCGGCGCCGCTGACAGAGCAGATCCGGGCCGGTATGGAGCGGGCGGCGGAGTCCCTCGACTCCGGCGCGGCCAAGCGGGCGCTGGAGCGCTGGGCGGCGGCCAGCAACGCCTGAGCGCCGTACGGCCGTTACGGGGAATTCCGTGCGGGCCCGGTCCGGTTGATCTCACTCACCGGACCGGGCTTGCACCGCTCCGTTCATATGGCATGATGCTGCGCAGGTCACGAGTGACAGCGACACAGGCCCCGGCCCGCTGTCCGGCAACCCTCCTTCCGTGGCGGGGTGCCCCGGGTGATGACCAGGCCGCAGGCAGCGAGGTCTGCGGCAAGCGCGGATCCCTCGCCAGGGATCCTGGTCCTCAGAGGGAGAACTTCCGTGAACCAGCGAATGCGATAGGGCTGCAAAAGCCCCCTCTCCAGCTTTTCGCTTCATCGGTAATTCCAGCGCTCCACCGCTGTTTTTCCTGCCGAATTCCGCTGCGCCTTTCCGCGCTTCCGGCTGCCCGCGCGCGGTGAATTCGCCTTTCTCTCACGGGAGTTCGCCATGTCTGTCTCCACCGTTGCCACCGACCGCCCCCTCTGTGACGAACTGGACGTTCTTGGGCGAGATGTCCAGGTGCCGCTGGCCACCGGCGGCGAGATCGGCTACGCCGCCCTGGACTACGCCGCGAGCGCCCCCGCGCTCCAGCGGGTCTGGGACGACGTGGCCGCCTACGCCCCGTACTACGGCAGCGTGCACCGCGGCGCCGGATACCTCTCGCAGCTCTCCACCGACCTCTTCGAGAACGCCCGCACCACCGTCGCCGAGTTCCTCGGCTGCCGCGACGACGACCAGGTGATCTTCACCCGCTCCACCACCGACTCCCTCAACCTGCTGGCCGCCGCGCTGCCGCCGGCCACCCGGGTCTTCGTCTTCGAGACCGAGCACCACGCCGCGCTGCTGCCGTGGGAGCAGCGCGACGGCATCGACGTCACCTACCTCGACGCGCCGCGCACCCCCCGGCAGGCCGTCGACACCCTGGAGAAGGCCCTCGCCGCCCGCGACCCCTACGGCCCCGCCCTGGTCTGCGTGACCGGCGCGTCCAACGTCACCGGCGAGATCTGGCCGGTCAAGGAGCTGGCCGCCGCGGCCCACGCCCACGGCGCGCGGATCGTGCTGGACGCCGCCCAGCTGGTGCCGCACCAGCCCGTCCACCTCGCCGAACTCGACGTGGACTGGGTCGCGTTCTCCGGCCACAAGCTGTACGCGCCGTTCGGCTCCGGCGTCCTGGCCGGCCGCGCCGACTGGCTGCGGGACGCCGACCCGTACCTGGCCGGCGGCGGCGCCAGCCGCACCGTCACACGCCGCCCCGACGGCGGCGTCGACGTCGCCTGGCACACGACCGCCGCCCGTCACGAGGCCGGTTCGCCCAACGTCATCGGCGCCTACGCCATCGCCTCCGCGTGCCGGGCGCTCACCGACGCGGGCTTCGACACGGTCGTCGCCCGCGAGCAGGAACTCGTCGCCCGCGTCCGGACCGGCCTCGCGGAGATCCCCGGCGTCCGCGTCCTCTCCCTCTTCGGCGACGACGCCCACCGCGTCGGCGTCCTGTCCTTCGTCGTCGACGGCTGGAACAGCTCCCACCTCGCGGCGGCGCTGTCCGCGGAGTACGGGATCGGCGTCCGGGACGGGCTCTTCTGCGCCCACCCGCTGGTCCGCGCGCTCCTCGGCGGCGCGCCGGACGAGCCCGCCGAGTGCGGGGCGCCTGCGGCGGGCGGGAGCGTGTTGGGTGCGGTGCGGGTCAGCTTCGGTGTCGGGACGCCTGACGAGCACGTCGACCGCTTCGTGCGGGCGGTCCGGGAACTCGTCGCGGCCGGGGCGCGCTAGTCCGCTGCGGGGCCGCTGCGCGGTGCGGTCCGTTGCCTGCGGCGCGTGTTTTGTCCTGCCGCTGTGCGGTGCCGGTCCTCTGGGCGGTGCGGTCCGTTGCCTGCTGTTCCTTTGTTGCGCCTGCGGCGGGCGTGGTCGCTGCGCGAGGCTTTTCGGCTGCGGGTGCGTTGCCTGCGGCTCGCCTGTCGCTCTGCCGCTGGGCGGTGCGGTCCGTTGCTTGCTGTTCCGTCGTTGCGCCTGCGGCGGGCGCGGTCGCTGCGCGAGGCTTTTCGGCTGCGGTGCCGGACCTCCGGACTTCGTCCTGCGGTCCGGCCCCTTCTGTGTGTGGTGGGGGAAAGACGGTGGGGGTCCGCGCGGTGACGTAAGGCGCGCCTGAGTGGGGTGGTCCGCCACGGCGGACTGTTGGGGTCGGAAAGGCGAGGACGGCGGCGCGCCCGTCGGCCCCCTCGTAGGGAGGACAACGACGGCGGCGAACCCCCACCGGCCCCCGCCACCCACCCACGGGAGGGGTCCCTCCGGAGGACGGAGTCCGCAGGAGGGGCCCCGCTCCCGAACAACCCACGCCCGCCGCAGGCGCAACGGCGCCAAGCCATCACGGCGGGCAAGCCGAAGAACTACGCGGCCCGCCGCAGGCGACGGGCCCGCCGCCAGGCGAACCGGCGAACCGCCCGCCGCAGGCGTCAGGCGTCAGGCGTCCAAGCCGATCGCGAACGCCGCCTCCAGGTCGTGCTGCGAATACGTGCGGAACGCGATGTGCGTCTCGGTGGAGGCCACGCCGGGGACCTTGCTGATGCGGCCGGGGATGACGTCGGCGAGGTCGTCGTGGGCGGCGACGCGGACCATCGCGATGAGGTCGTGGGCGCCGGTGACGGAGTAGACCTCGCTGACCCCCTCCAGGGCGGCGATCTGCTCGGCGATCTCCGGGATCTGGTCCACGCTGGTCTTGATGAGCACGATCGACGTGATCACGGCTGGCTCTCTCCCTCGGTCGCCGGTGCATTCCCCCTGGTGACCTCCACAGTAGCGGGCCGGTGGCGGGCCCATGCGTAGAGGAAGCCGAGGGCGAAGCCGATGACGTGGGCGAGGTAGGCGACGCCGGGGCCGGCCGGGTCGCGTTGGGCGGCCAGCCACTGGAGGGCGAACCAGAAGAGCAGCACCACCCAGGCGGGGAAGCGCAGCGGGAGGAAGAAGAGGAACGGGAAGAGGCTGGTGACGCGGGCGCGGGGGAAGAGGTAGAGGAACGCGCCCAGGACGCCGGAGATGGAGCCGGAGGCGCCGACCAGCGTCTGGCCGGAGGTGGCGTGGGCGGCGGCGTAGCCGAGGAGCGCCAGGTAGCCGGTGACGAGGTAGAAGACGGTGTACGCGGTGCGGCCCATGCGGTCTTCGGTCATCCCGCCGAAGACGTGCAGGAAGAGGCCGTTGCCGAGCAGATGCAGCCAGCTGCCGTGGACGAAGAGCGCGGTGAGCGGGGTGAGCCAGGCGGCCGGGTGGCCGGCCCACAGGTCGCGGGGGATGACGCCCCAGCGTTGGAAGTGCGCGGTCTGCGCCTGGAGGAGGGCGTCGCCGGTGCCGTGGAGCGGGTTGAGGCCGGAGGCCGGGCCGAGGACGAAGAGGGCGCAGCAGACGGCGATGAGGAGGTTGGTGACGGAGACCGCGGAGTACGGGGTGCGGGCCGGGCGGTCCGGATGGCGGGCATCCGGTGGGGTGCTCGGCCGCCGGGGCCGGGCGTCATCGGGCGGTGGGGGAGGCAGGGGCGGTGCCGTCATGAGGGGATCATGCCGCAATGGGGGCAATCGGGGCGGACTGCCTCGCCGCGTCCCGTCTCCTGGGCGCTGCCCACGCGGCCGTGCCGTCAGGCCGTAGGGTTACGGTCGGTACTTTGCGTACTTCCCGCAGTCCGACGGCGCACCGCGTGAGGCCGCAGCACCCGCACCGCACGAGTAGGAAGAAGGACGATCACGATGGCTGTTCCTTTGCCGACGGACCGGACCCGGTGGCGCTGCACGCTCTGCGGCAACCTCACCCGCTTCGACGTGACCCGTACGTCGAAGGTGGTGGAGTACACCCACCTCGATCTGGCCGGGGAGCCGAAGGTCGAGGAGCGTGAGGTGCTCAGCGACACCGTCGAGTCCGTGCGCTGCCGCTGGTGCAACGCGGTCGACCAGATCGAACTGGTCGACCGTCCGGGCGCGGACGCCTGAGGATCGGGGCGAGTAGACCGTGGTGGAGCGTCCAGCAGGGGAGCCGGGGGCGAGCGGGGCGGCGTCCGGCGGCGGGGGCGAGGAGGCCCTCGACCGTCCGCTGCCCGAGGGCGTCCGGCGCCGTGTCGTGGCGCTCACCGCGGACGCGTTCGGCGCCTTGACGGTCGCCGAACTCCCGCCGCCGCTGCGGCAGTACGCCCGTTTCACGCCCTCACGACGCGCCAAGTTCGCGGGGAACGCGATGGCCGCCGCGCTGGAGAGCGACGCCGTCTTCCGGCAGCGCATCGCGGGTAAGGTCCGCGAGGCGCAGCCGGAGGTCGCCGAGGCACTGGAGCGGGGCACCGCGCCCGCCGCCGCCGATCCGCTGGACCTCGCGGCGGCGGCGTACGTGCTGCGCCCCGACGGCTGGCCGAAGCTGGTCGCCGCGGCGGGCGAGGAGGCCCAGCGGGCCCGTGCCGAGCGGGCGGACGAGGAGACCGAGCGCGAACTGTCCCGGCTGCGCGAGGAGCTGGCGCGGGCCCGTGCGGACGCCCGCGCCGACGCCGACCGGGTGCGCGCCGAGCTGGACGCGGCCCGCAAGGAGAACGACGCGCTCCAGCGGAAGCTGCGCAGCGCCCTCAGCGATGTGAAGCGCGGCGCGGCGACGGTCCGCAAGGCGGAGGCGGCGCTGGAGTCGGAGCGGTCCCGGGCGGCGGCCGAGAAGGCGGCGGCCGACAGTGAACTGCGCCGTCTCAAGGCGCGGATCGGGGAGAGCGAGGCGGCGCTGGAGACCAGCCGCCGGGCCGCCCGGGAGGGCCGCAGCGTCGAGGACATGCGGGTGCGGCTGCTGCTGGACACCGTTCTGGACGCGGCCCAGGGGCTGCGCCGCGAGCTGGCGCTGCCGCCCGCCGGGGTGCGGCCCGCCGACACCGTCGAGGCGGTGGAGCCGGGCCGGATGACGCCGAAGGACGTCGCCGCCCGTGCGCTGTCGGAGACCGATCCGGCCCTGCTCGACCAGTTGCTGGCGCTGCCGCAGGCCCATCTGGTGGTGGACGGCTACAACGTCACCAAGACCGGTTATCCGACGATGCCGCTGGACAAGCAGCGGCTGCGGCTGCTGGGCGGCCTCGCGGTGCTCGCCGCCCAGACCGGCGCGGAGATGACGTGTGTCTTCGACGGCGCGGAGCTGGCGGCGCCGGTGCTGCTCGCGCCGCCGCGCGGGGTGCGGGTGCTGTTCAGCAAACCGGGTGTGACGGCGGACGAGTTGATCCGGCAGCTGGTGCGCGCGGAGCCGCCGGGGCGGCCGGTGGTGGTGGTCTCCACCGACCGTGAAGTGGCGGACGGGGTGGCGAAGGCCGGGGCGCGGCCGGTGGCATCGGCCCTGTTGCTCAAGCGACTTGCCCGCGTCTGACGGGGCGACGTGCCCGGGGGGTGACGGATCGACGATTTGTCCGTTCCTCGCTCTCTGACCGTCAAGTGCCCACTACAGCCCGTGTGATGTTGGTAAAACCTGGCCTCGCCGCGGTCTTTTTTACCCGGGAGGATTTGAAGCGATCACAACTCGGTTACTAAGGTCGGGCCTCGAACCTTCATGCAGTTGATCATCCACCCGGGATGAACAGTGAAGGAACCGCCGAGTCCGCGGCGTCCACGCGGAGCCGGGGTCACCACCCCCCACTTCCCGGTAGGCGGCTGAAGGAAGAAGGAGCTCGCCCCCGTGGCGTCCCACCGTCGACCCAAGCAGCCGAGCCGTACTCGTGTGACCGTGCTCACCGCGACCGCCGCGGCGGCCGTCGCCCTCTCCTCCCAGGCCGCGCAGGCCGCCCCGTCGAAGAAGGACGTCAAGTCCGAGGTCGACAAGCTCTACGAGCAGGCGGAGCAGGCAACCGAGAAGTACAACGGCGCCAAGGAAGATCAGCAGAAGCTCCAGAAGGAGGTCGCCGACCTCCAGGACAAGGTGGCCCGCGGCCAGGGCGAGCTGAACGAGCTGCGCAAGGGCCTGGGCGCCGTCGCCTCCGGCCAGTACCGCAGCGGCAGCATCGACCCCTCCGTCCAGCTGTTCCTCTCGGGCGACCCGGACACCTACCTGGAGAAGGCCGCCACCCTCGACCAGCTGAGCGGCAAGCAGGCCGACCAGCTCAAGGTCATCGCGGACAAGCAGCGCCGCCTCGCGCAGGAGCGTGAGGAGGCCGCCGGCAAGATCAAGGACCTCACCGAGACCCGTAAGGCGCTCGGTGAGAAGAAGGACGAGATCCAGGGCAAGCTCGCCAAGGCGCAGGAGCTGCTCAACACGCTCACCGCCAAGGAGAAGCAGGCGCTGGAGGCGAAGGAGAACCGCGCCAACCGCTCCAACGACCGCGTCGACCTCGGCCACGACGTCCCCGCCTCGCAGCGCGGTGCCGCCGCCCTCGCCGCCGCCCAGTCGAAGATCGGCTCGCCCTACGTCTGGGGCGCCACCGGTCCGTCCTCCTTCGACTGCTCGGGTCTGACCTCCTGGGCGTACCAGCAGGCCGGCCAGTCGCTGCCGCGCACCTCGCAGGCGCAGGCCAGTGCCGGTACCCGCATCGGCATGAGCGAGCTGAAGCCGGGCGACCTGGTGCTTTTCTACGGCGACCTGCACCACATCGGCCTCTACGCGGGCAACAACACCGTGCTGCACGCGCCGAAGCCCGGCGCCGCGGTCCGCTACGAGTCGATCAACAACATGCCGTTCCAGTACGGCGTCCGCGTCTGACGCCACGGGCTGCCCGGCCGTCCGGCCGCGTACGCCGCGCACCTCCCGCCCCGTCGGTGACCTTCCCGGTCGCCGGCGGGGCGGTGCCGTTGCCGCCCGGGCGGCCCCCAGCGGTTTCGTCGCCGTACGCCCCGGCTTACGATCGGCCGCATGGCAGGTCAGGGTGTACGGCGACCGCCCCGGGCCACGGCCGCGGGGAGCGCCGTGCTGCTGGCCGTGGTGCTCGCCGCCGCGACCGGGTGTGCGCAGGAGCCGCCGCCGCGGACCCGGTTCCCCGAGGTGCAGCGGATGCTGGACGCCCGCGCCCGGGCGGTGCGGCAGCACGACGAGGCCGCGTTCCTCGCCTCCGTCGACCCGGTGCGGCCCGGCTACCGCGACCGGCAGCGCCGCGCCTTCCGCACCCTCAGGGAGCTGCCGCTGGCCGGCTGGCGCTACGACCTCGTCGCCACCGACGCCTTTCCGCTGGCGTCCGGGGGGAACGCGATGGCCGCCAAGGTCGAACTCCGCTACCGGATCGAGGGCTTCGACGCCGAGCCGGTGACCTCCGTGCAGTATCTGACGCTGACCCGCACGGCCGGGCGCTGGCGGATCGCGTCGGACGACGAGGGCGCCGCGTCCGGCTACACCGGGACCCGTCAGCTGTGGGACCAGGGCCCGGTGGCGGCGGTGCGCGGGCGGCACGCGCTGGTGCTGGGCGATGCCGGGGACCGCGGGCGGCTGACGGATCTGGCGCGGCGCGCGGACGCTGCGGTGCCCGCCGTCACCGCCGCGTGGAAGGGCCGCTGGAGCGGTCAGGTGGTGATCGAGGCGCCCGGCTCGGTCGCCGGGATGGCCCAACTGCTGGGCAGCGGCGACCCGTCGGCGTACGCGGGTATCGCGGCGGTGACGACCGGTGAGGCGGGTGCGCGGGCGAAGGCCCCGGCCGACCGGGTGATCGTCAATCCGGAGGCGTACGCGGACCTCAACGACGCGGGCCGTGCGGTGGTGCTGTCGCACGAGATCACCCATGTCGCCACCCGCACGGCCACCACCGGCGACACCCCGCTGTGGCTCTCGGAGGGGTTCGCCGACTGGGTGGCGTACCGGGGCAAGCGGCATGCGGCGGCCGCGGCGGCGCCGGAGCTGACGCGGGCGCTCGCCACCGGGCATCCGCCGCACCGGCTGCCCGTCGACGCGGACTTCGGCTTCACCGGCGGCGCCGCCCGGCTGGCGAAGGCGTACGAGTCCGGCTGGCTGGCGTGCCGGATGATCGCGGACACCTGGGGTGAGGCGAAGCTGCGCGCGTTCTACCGGGCGGCGGGCGGTGTGCCGGCGGGGGAGGGGCATGCGGGGCCGGGGGTGCGGCCGGGCTCGCCGTCGCCGTCGCCGTCGTCGAGGGCCGGGGGCGGGGCGCCGCCCGGTGCCGGGCCCTCCGCCGGTGCGGCGTCCGGGGGCGACGATTCCCGGGGCGGCGGCGCGGACGGGACCGGGCGGCGGGTCGTCGGCGGGCATCCGGCGGCGCGCGCGCCCGGGGCGGTGGACGACCGTCGTACGGCGGTCCGCAACGCCCGCCTCGACACCGCCTTCCGTTCCCAACTCGGCCTGAGCACGGGCGAGTTCACGAAGAAGTGGCGGGCCTATCTCAAGAGCGCGCTGACCTGACGGGAACGTGCCCGGGCGGGCGGCTGCCGGGGGGCCGCGGCGCGGCGGACGGGCGGGCGGCGCCGGCCTCGTCCGCACCGGCGTCCGGGGCCGCCTCCGGTACGGGCCTGGCCGCCGCGTCCCCCGCGTCCGTCCCGCCCTCCTCGTCCGTGGTTCTCCGCACCGTCGTCCGCCACAGCCTGCGGGCGGCGAGGAGCGCGGCCCAGACCAGCAGGGCGTCGCGGAGCAGCAGGACCGTCAGGCCCGGTGCGTCGCTCGCCACCACGTGGCCGAACCAGAGCGGGAACTCCCAGCACGTCAGGCCCGTCGCGGCCAGGACCAGCACCACCGGCAGGATCTGCCGGCTCGCCCGGACGGTCAGACAGACCGCGCCGAGCCCCACCGGCCACAGCAGGTACTGCGGGCTGATGACCCGGCTGGTGACGGTGGCCAGCAGCACCGCGGTGAACGCCGCGTCGCACCACACCGCCGGCCGGGGCGCGGAGCGGATCCCGGCCCGTAGCCGCCACCACAGCAACCAGCCGAGCGCCACGGCCGTCAGGACCGTCGCCACCGCGCCGACCTGCGGCACCAGCGGGCCGAAGAACTCCAGCGAGCCGTAGCGCAGCACCACGTCGCCGGGCCAGCCGAAGTGCCGCGCCACATGGAAGACGAGCGCGCCGAGCGATTCGACCTCCGTACCGCGGTCCCGTTGGGCGGTGAGGAAGGCGAACGCGCCGGGGGCGGCGAGGGCGCAGCCGAGGGCCGCCGCCGCGCCGCAGACCGCCGCGGCGCGCCACAACGCCCGCGCCCGGCGGCCGCGCAGCGGCGCCCCGCACAGCAGCAGCACCGGCCACACCTTCAGCAGCGCACCGCAGGCGATCAGCGCCCCGGACAGGCGCGGGCGGCGGGCTGCGGCGCAGAGCGCGGCCACCGCGACGGCGGTCACCATCAGGTCGTAGCGCGCGTACCCGGTCGGGCCGAGCAGCGCGACCCCGGCGATCCACACCCAGGCGCCCGCCGGACGGTGGCCCGGCCGCCGCCCGGTCCGTACGAGCAGCGCGAGGACGGCGGCGTCGGCGGCGAGCAGCAGCGCGTAGAAGGCGTGCGGGTAGGAGAGGAACGGCAGCAGTCCGGGGGAGAGCATCGCGAGGGCGGCGCCCGGCGGGTACTGCCAGGTGACGTCGCCGGCCGGGAAGGAGCCGGAGCGCAGCACCTCCGCCCAGTTCCGGTAGATCACCGCCACATCGGCGGTGACGTCCGGACCCGGCACCACCAGGACCTTCAGGACGCAGAGGAGGAGGACGGCGCGGGTCGCGGCCCAGCAGAGGAGCTGGAGCCGGACGACCGGGAGGCGGCCGGGCCGGAGCCGTGCCGCCCGGAGCCGCCAGCGGACGGCCGGGGCGGTGGCCGGCCGGGCCGTGGGCCGGGCGCCGCCGGGGTGCGGGGAAGCCATGGTCACCTCGTGGTCCGTGTCTCGGTGGTCCGTGTCTCGCCGTGTCGTCCCGTGGGGCCGGGTGCCGTCCGTGCGCCGCGCCGTGCCGAGGCCGGGGCGCGCCGCCGGGCCCGTACGGCGTGCCGTTCCGTGGCCGGGCCGTCCGGCGCCTCCAGGGCGGGCGGGCACGGCCCTGGACCCGCCCCGGGGCATGATGCCGGACGCGTGCCGCCGTGCCCCGTCTCCCGGCCCCGGCGCGTCCCGGGCCGGTGCCGCCCCCGGAGCCGTTCCGGGAACGACCCGGTACTGTCGGCCGGAGGCGAGGCCCGCGGGTCGCGCCCGCCGAGCCGAGCCGACGCCGAGAGACCAGCGTGCACAAGACCCTCATCGTCACCAACGACTTCCCGCCGCGCCCCGGCGGCATCCAGGCGTTCCTGCACAACATGGCGCAGCGCCTGGACCCCACTCAGGTCGTCGTGTACGCCTCCACCTGGAAGCGCGGCGCCGAGGGGCGCGAGGCCACCGCCGCCTTCGACGCCGAGCAGGAGTTCCCGGTCGTCCGCGACCGTACGACGATGCTGTTGCCCACCCCGGCCGTCACCCGCCGCGCCACCGCGCTGCTGCGTGAGCACGGCTGTACGTCGGTGTGGTTCGGGGCCGCGGCGCCGCTCGGGCTGATGGCGCCCGCGCTGCGCGCCGCCGGGGCGCGCCGGATCGTCGCCACCACCCACGGCCACGAGGCCGGCTGGGCGCAGCTGCCCGCCGCCCGGCAGCTGCTGCGCCGCATCGGCGAGGGCACCGACGCCCTCACCTACCTCGGCGAGTACACCCGCCGCCGGATCGGCGCCGCGCTCACCCCCCGGGCCGCCGCCCGGATGGTCCAGCTGCCGCCCGGCGTCGACGAGAAGACCTTCCACCCCGGCTCCGGCGGCGACGAGATCCGCGCCCGCCTCGGCCTGACCGACCGGCCCGTCGTCGTCTGCGTCTCCCGGCTGGTGCCGCGCAAGGGACAGGACACCCTGATCGAGGCGATGCCCGCGATCACCGCCGCGGTGCCGGACGCCGTCCTGCTGATCGTCGGCGGCGGTCCGTACGAGAAGGAGCTGCGGGCGCTGGCTGAGCGCACCGGGGTGGCGGAGTCGGTGCGGTTCACCGGCGCGGTGCCGTGGGCCGAGCTGCCGGCCCACTACGGGGCGGGCGATGTCTTCGCGATGCCGTGCCGCACCCGGCGCGGCGGCCTCGACGTCGAGGGGCTGGGCATCGTCTACCTGGAGGCGTCCGCCACCGGGCTGCCCGTCGTGGCCGGTGACTCCGGTGGTGCGCCGGACGCGGTGCTGGACGGCGAGACCGGCTGGGTGGTGCCCGGCGGCTCCCCGCAGGCCACCGCCGAGCGGATCGTCACGCTCCTCCAGGACCCGGAGCTGCGCCGCCGGATGGGCGAGCGGGGCCGTGCCTGGGTCGAGGAGAAGTGGCGCTGGGACCTGCTCGCCGAGAAGCTGAAGGAACTGCTCTGAGCCCAGGGGCTGTCCCGGGGCGGCCGCCTTCTCCCGGCGGGACGCGGCAGCCCCCGGACACACCGACGGGGCGCGCCCGGCGGGCCGCGCCCCGTACGTCCGCCGTGCGACCGGTCCGTCAGCCGCGGTAGAGGGCCTCGATCTCCTCGGCGAAATCCTTCGCCACCACGTTCCGCTTGAGCTTCAGCGACGGCGTGACATGGCCGGAGTCCTCGGTCAGCTGGGTCGGCAGGATGCGGAACTTCCGGACCGACTCGGCCTTCGAGACCGCGGCGTTGCCGTCGTCGACGGCGCGCTGCACGGCGGCCAGCAGCTCCGGGTCGCCGGCGAGCGACACCGCGGTGGAGTCCGCGGGACGGCCGTGCTCGGCGGCCCAGCGCGGCAGGAACTCCTCGTCGAGGGTGATCAGCGCGCCGATGAACGGACGGCCGTCGCCGACGACCATGCACTCCGCGATCAGCGCGTGGGCCCGGATCCGGTCCTCGATCACGGCGGGTGCGACGTTCTTGCCGCCGGCCGTCACCAGGATCTCCTTCTTCCGCCCGGTGATGGTGAGGTAGCCGTCCTCGTCGAGGGTGCCGAGGTCGCCGGTGTGGAACCAGCCGTCGGAGAGCGCCTCGGCGGTGGCCGCCTCGTTGTTCCAGTACGCCGTGAACAGGTGCTCGCCGTGGAGCAGCACCTCGCCGTCGTCGGCGATCCGCACCACCGAGCCGGGCAGCGGCTGGCCGACGGTGCCGATCTTCTGCCGGTCCCAGGGGTTGAACGCGGTCGCCGCGCAGGACTCCGTCAGGCCGTAGCCCTCCAGGGCGGTGAAGCCGATGCCGCGGTAGAAGTGGCCGAGCCGCTCGCCGAGCGGGGCGCCGCCGGAGATGGCGTGCGTGGCGCGGCCGCCGAGGACGGCGCGGAGCTTGCCGTAGACCAGCTTGTCGAAGAGCTTGTGCCGCAGCCGCAGGCCGAACTTGGGGCCCGCCGCGGTGTCCAGCGCCTTGCTGTAGGCGATGGCGGTGTCCGCCGCCCGGTCGAAGATCTTGCCCTTGCCGTCGGCCTGCGCGGTGGCGCGCGCCCCGTTGTAGACCTTCTCGAAGACCCGGGGCACGCCCAGGATCAGCGTCGGCCGGAACGAGGCGAGGTCGTCGGTGAGGTGCTTGATGTCCGGGGCATGGCCGAGCTTGATCGGCGCCATCACGCAGGCGATCTGCACCAGCCGGCCCAGGACGTGTGCGACCGGCAGGAAGAGCAGCACCGACGACTCACCGGTGCGGAAGAGCGGGCGCAGCCGCTCGACGACGTTGCCGACCTCGGCGAAGAAGCTGCGGTGGGTGAGGACACAGCCCTTGGGGCGGCCGGTGGTGCCGGAGGTGTAGACGATCGTGGCGGGCGAGTCGGCGTCCGCGAGGGCGGAGCGCTCGTCCACCTCCTCGTCGGTCAGCGCGGTGCCCGCGGCCGACAGGCGGGCGACGGCGTCCCGCTCGATCTGCCAGATGTGGGCCAGTGCGGGCAGCCGGTCGCGTACGGACTCCACGGCCGCCTCGTGCGCGGGCGTCTCCACCAGGCAGGCCACCGCGCCGGAGTCGCCGAGGATCCACTGGATCTGCTCGGCGGAACTGGTCTCGTAGACCGGCACGGTGATCGCGCCGGCGCTCCAGATGGCGAAGTCCAGCAGCGTCCACTCGTAACGGGTGCGCGACATCAGGCCGATACGGTCGCCGGGCTGGATGCCGGAGGCCATCAGTCCCTTGGCGACCGCGCGGACCTCGGCGAGGAACGCGGTGGCCGTGACGTCCTGCCACACGCCGTCGACCTTCCGGCCCACGACCGCGACATCCGGGTGCTGCGCGGCGTTGCGGCGGATGAGATCCGTCAGATTGCCGTCCGAAGGGACCTCGTACAGAGCCGGAAGGCTGAACTCGCGCAAGACTGCTGCTCCTCATTGGCGCCGGTGCCACGACGCTGTGTGCTGCACCGGTTCGGTCCATGACTGGCAGGGGACTGGACTGCCCGGACGTTACCCACCGGTATTGCTTTGGGGTAGGGGGTGCGGCCAGATGTTCGATGCGTCACATGTCAAGGGGTGCGCCGTGGGACTTGCGGCCCCACCTGCGAGGGGCGGGCCGCCAGCGCAGACTAGACCAGCGTTTCGGTGACCGGAAAGTAACCGGCGGGCGGCGCGCTCCCGGCCCGCGGGCAGTGCCCTCCCGGCCCGCGGGCCCGGGGCCTAGGATTTCCGGCATGCGACTGCATGTGGTCAGTGACGTACACGGCAACAGCCGGGACCTCGCCCGCGCCGGTGAGGGCGCCGATGCCCTCGTCTGCCTCGGCGATCTCGTGCTCTTCCTCGACTACGCCGACCACGCCCGCGGCATCTTCCCCGCCCTCTTCGGCGCCGACAACGCCCGCCGCCTCATCGACCTGCGCACCGCCCGCCGGTTCGAGGAGGCCCGCGCCTTCGGCCGCCGTCTGTGGGGCGAGCTGGACGCCGCCGGGCAGCCGCGCGAAACCGCCATCGAGACCGCCGTGCGCGGCCAGTACGCCGAACTCTTCGCCGCCCTGCCCGCCCCCACCTACGCCACCTTCGGCAACGTCGACATCCCCCGCCTCTGGCCCGAGTACGCCCGCGAGGGCACCACCGTCCTCGACGGCCAGCGGGTCGAGATAGGCGGCCGGGTCTTCGGCTTCGTCGGCGGCGGCCTGCCCTCCCCGATGCGCACGCCGTACGAGATCGGTTACGAGGAGTACGCCGCCAAGATCGAGGCGGTCGGCGAGGTCGACGTCCTCTGCACCCACATCCCGCCGGACGTCCCCGAGCTCTGCTACGACACCGTCGCCCGCCGCTTCGAGCGCGGCAGCGCCGCCCTGCTCGACGCCATCCGCCGCACCCGCCCGCGCTACTCCCTCTTCGGCCACGTCCACCAGCCGCTCGCCCGCCGGATGCGCATCGGCGCCACCGAGTGCGTCAACGTCGGCCATTTCCGCGCGACCGGCAGGCCGTACGTCCTGGAGTGGTGAACCGGTACGTGCGCCCGGCCGCCTCGCGGACCCGCGCCGCCCGGCCCGCTGGTGTCCGGCGCCGCCGCCCCGCGCGGTAGCCTTCAGCAGCAGAGACACCGGGTTCGACGCGAGCCGGGGGCCGGGCCGTACCGGCGCAATCGGCATGGAGGAGTCACGGCGATGGCCGAACACACCAGCTCTAGCATCACGATCGCGGCGCCGCCCGCCGAGGTGATGGGAGTGATCGCCGACTTCGAGCGCTACCCGCGGTGGACCGGCGAGGTCAAGGAGGCCGAGGTGCTGGCCAAGGACGACCACGGCCGCGCCGCGCAGGTCCGGCTGCTCCTCGACGCCGGTGCCATCAAGGACGACCACACCCTCGCCTACACCTGGACCGGCGACGACGAGGTCAGCTGGTCGCTGGTCAAGTCCCAGATGCTGCGCGCCCTCGACGGCTCCTACCGCCTCGCCCCGGTGAACGGCGGCGCGGGCACCGAGGTGACCTACCAGCTCACCGTCGACGTCAAGATCCCGATGCTCGGCATGATCAAGCGCAAGGCCGAGAAGGTCATCATCGACCGCGCGCTCGCGGGCCTGAAGAAGCGCGTGGAGTCCGGCCCCGAGGGCACCGCCGACACGGCCGAGACCCACTGAGCGTGCGGACCGTCCTCGTCACGGGCGCGGGCGGCGCCGGCCGCTCCACCCTCGCCGCGGCCACCGCGCTGGCCGCGGCCCGGCAGGGCGCGCGGGCGCTGCTGCTCACCGGCCAGAGCAGCGCCCCGCAGACCGCCCTGGGCACCGAACTGTCCACCACGGCCACCGAGATCGCCCCCGGACTGCACGCCCGCCGCATCGACCCCGGCGACCGCTTCCGCACCGAGTTCCTCGCCTTCCAGGACCGTGCGGGCGCCGCCCTCGACCTGCTCGGTGCCACCCCGCTCGACGCCGACGAACTCACCGAACTCCCCGGCGCCGAAGCCTTCGCGCTGCTGCACGCGCTGCGCGCCGCGCACGCCTCGGGCACCTGGGACGTGGTCGTCGTCGACGCCCCGCCCGCCGACGAAACGATCCAGCTGCTGGCGCTCCCCGCGCAGGTCCGCCGCTATCTGCGCCGGCTGCTGCCCGCCGAACGCCAGGCCGCCCGCGCCCTGCGCCCGGTCCTCGCCCAGCTCGCCGGTGTGCCCATGCCCGCCCAGAAGCTCTACGAGGCCGCCGACCGCTGGGAGCAGGAACTCGCCGCCGTCCAGGCCGTGATCGACGCGCCGGGCACCACCGTCCGGCTGGTCACCGACGCCGGTCCGGTCGCCGCCGGGACGCTGCGCGCCGCCCGCGCCGGGCTCGCGCTGCACGGCCGCCGCACCGACGCGGTCCTCGTCAACCGGCTGCTGCCGACCGGCTCCGCCGACCCGTTCCTCGCCGCGCTCTCCGACGCCCAGCAGGACGCGCTGGCGGCGCTGCGCGAGGAGGTGGCGGGCGTCCCGGTCCACGAGATCGCCCACCTCGGCCGCGACCCGCAGGGCCTCGACGCCCTCGCCGCGCTCCTCGGCGCGGACGCCGCCCGCATCGGCGCCACCGCGGACACCACCGCGCCCGCCGCCGACCCCTGGACCGTCGAGGACCGGCTCGCCGACGACGGGCTGCTGGTGTGGCGGGTGCCGCTGCCCGGCGCCGCCCGCGAGGGGCTGGGACTGGTGCGGCGCGGCGACGAGATCGTCGTCACCGTCGGCCGGCACCGCCGGATACGGACCCTGCCCTCGGCGCTGCGCCGCTGCACCGTCACCGGCGCCGGACTGCGCGAGGGCGAGCTCCAGATCCGCTTCACCCCCGACCCGGCACTCTGGCCCGAGGGAAGCTGATCCGCGTACCCCCGTTCGGGTACCGTCGAAGTGAGTCCCGTCCCGGCCGCCGGGCGCTCCGGCGCACCGCGGCCATCCGCAGCAGGAGTCCACGGAGCCCGCCATGAGTGATGCCACCGACCGTCCGGCCGAGCCGTCGGCCGCTCCCGACGCCGACGCGTGGGAGACGGCCTGCGCCGAGGACCTCGCCGCGGAGAAGGCCCGCCGCCGTGCCGAGAAGGGCGTCCCGCCGGGCAGTGCCGCCGATGAACTGCGCAAGCTCGCCGACGCGGTGAGCGACAAGCTCGCCGGGATCCAGCTGCCCGGCGCGCTCGGCGGCGCCGCCGCGTCCACCGCCGTCAGCAGCCTGTTCCGCCAGGCCAAGGCCGCCGTCGAGCCGGTCGTCGAGCGCCACCCGGACGTCTTCGACCACCTCGCCGCCGCCGGTTCCGAGCTGCTCGCCGCCTACCGCTCCGCCGTCGAGGACGGCGAGGCCCGCTGGACCCGCAAGGAGTCCGGCGACCACCCCAGGCCCGCCGGACGCCCCGAGGACCCCCGCGACGACGACGGCCCCACGGGCACCGAGCGCATCGATCTCGACTGACGGCCGGAGGGTCCCCCTCTCCCGCTCCGGTACGGTGGATCACGGCGGGGTTCGAGACACAACTGAGGGACACATGGGACTCACCATCGGCGTCGACATCGGCGGCACGAAGATCGCGGCCGGCGTGGTCGACGAAGAGGGCTCGATCCTGGACACCTGCACGGTGCCGACCCCGCAGACCGCCGATGCGCTGACCGACGCCATCGCCGACGCGGTCCGCTCCGTCGGCGCCGCCCACCGGGTGGAGGCCGTCGGCATCGGCGCGGCCGGATACGTCGACGAGAAGCGGGCCACCGTCCTGTTCGCGCCGAACATCGACTGGCGGCACGAACCGCTCAAGGACAAGGTCGAACAGCGCGTCGGCCTGCCCGTCGTGGTCGAGAACGACGCCAACGCCGCGGCCTGGGGCGAGTACCGCTTCGGCGCCGGCGCCGGCCACAGCGACGTCATCTGCATCACGCTCGGCACCGGCCTGGGCGGCGGCATCATCATCGGCAACAAGCTGCGCCGCGGCCGCTTCGGCGTCGCCGCCGAGTTCGGCCACATCCGGGTCGTCCCCGACGGTCTGCTGTGCGGCTGCGGCAGCCAGGGCTGCTGGGAGCAGTACGCCTCCGGCCGCGCCCTGCTCCGCTACGCCCGCCAGCGCGCCTCCGCCACCCCCAAGGACGCCACGGTCCTGCTGGGTCTGGGCGACGGCACCCCCGAGGGCATCGAGGGGCGGCACGTCAGCGAGGCCGCCCGCCGCGGTGACCCGGTCGCCGTCGACTCCTTCCGCGAGCTGGCCCGCTGGGCCGGCGCCGGCCTCGCCGACCTCGCCTCGCTCTTCGACCCGTCCGCCTTCATCATCGGCGGCGGCGTCTCGGACGAGGGCGAGCTGGTCCTCGACCCGATCCGCAAGTCGTTCCGCCGCTGGCTGGTGGGCAGTCAGTGGCGGCCGCACGCCCAGGTGCTCGCCGCCCAACTCGGCGGCAAGGCCGGGCTGGTCGGCGCCGCCGACCTCGCCCGCCAGGGCTGAGCCACCGCCCGCCGCGTCCCGGACGCGGCGGGCACCGCGGTTTCCGGGCCCGGCGGCCGTAGGGTCTGTCCTCACCTCCCCGTCCGCCTCCGGGCGCACCGCGGGAGGGCGACGACAGACCCCAGGAGCCGCCGTGATGTCCGCGCTTCCCGTATCCCGTACCGCACCGGACGGTTCGTCCGTCGTGCGGGTGCTCAGCTACAACATCCGCTCGCTGCGCGACGACGGGGCGGCCGTCGCCCGGGTGATCCGCGCCTGTGCGCCCGATCTCGTCCTGATCCAGGAGGCGCCGCGGTTCTTCCGCTGGCGCAAGGCCGCCGAACGGCTGGCCCGCGCGAGCGGTCTGACGCATGTCACCGGCGGCGCCACCACCACCGGCCCGATGATCCTCGCCGCGCTCCGCGTCCACGTCGAGCGCACCGCCGACATCCTGCTGCCCCGCACCCCCGGTCTGCACCGGCGCGGCTTCGCCACCGCCGTCGTCCGCGTCGGCGGCGCCCGGCTCGGCGTCCTCAGCTGTCATCTCAGCCTCGCCGCCGAGGAGCGGTACGCGCAGGCCGGACGGCTGCTGACGGAGCTGGCGGCGCTGGACGTGCCGTACGCGGTGGCCGGCGGCGATCTCAACGACCGGCCGGACGGCCGGAGTTTCCGGCGGCTGTCCGGGGCGCTCACCGACGCCTGGGCCGCGCACCCGTGGGGCGGGGAGTTCACCTCGACACCGCGCGAGCCGCACCAGCGCATCGACGCGCTCTTCACCACCGGCGGTGTCGAGGTACTGGGCTGCGGTGTCCCGCACGGGCTGCCCGGGGTGGACCCCGCCGATCTGACGGCCGCCACCGACCATCTGCCGGTGCTCGCGGCGCTGCGGATCCCGGCGGTCGCTCCCTGAGGGGTGTCCGCAGCGCCCGCGCCGGGTGGCCTCAGACCACCGCGCCGCTGCCGGGCGCCGGCCCGTCGCCGTCCTCGTCGTCGTCCTTCATGCGGGCGATCAAGGTGGCGAAACCGCCGAGGAAACCGCCGACGCCCAGGACCGTGATCCACCACGTCACCGGCTGCTGGAGCAGCACCATGACGACCAGCAGCAGCGGTCCGCCGAGCACCGCGAGCCAGGCGAACTTCGCCGTCACGTCGGCCTGCGGGAGCGGGGGCGGCTCGGGCGGGGTGAAGTGGCCCTCGTCGTCCTCGTCGAAATCGTCCTCCGAGGGCTCGGCGGCGCTCCAGTCGCGCGGGCCGACGCCCGGCGCGTACACCACGAAACTGCCGGGGGAGCCGGGGCCGGGCGCCGCGGGACCGGGCGGCGTCCTCGGTTCGTCGTCCCCGGTCCGGTCCTCGGAGCCGGACTCCCCGGTCCGCTCCTCGGGGCCGGACTCCCCGGCCGGAGCGTCGGACGCCTGCGCCGCGGGGGCGGGCCGCTCGCCCTCCGGGGCGGCGGTGCCGGCGCCGTGGCCGGGCTCCCCGGGGTCGGTGCTCTCGCCCCGTACCTCCCGGCGGGCGTCGTCCCACGCCGGTTCCTCGCCGTAACCCGCGACGATCTGGGCCCAGGCGGCCTCTTCGTCCAGCGGGTCCTGGGGATCGCGAGGGCTACGCTCCGCCACGGGCCGCCGTCCCCTCGTCCACCGGGTCGGTCAGGGCGCCCGGGGCCAGCCGCTCGATGAAGGCGGCGGTGTCCCGGAAGATCTGCTCGGCGTCGTGGTCGAGCGTGGCGACGTGGTAGCTGTGCTCCAGCAGCGTCCGGTCCACGTCCGTCGACGACACCCGGGCCAGGATCCGCTCGGAGTCGGCCGGCGGGACGACATGGTCCTGCGGGCTGGTCATCACCAGCAACGGCTGTGTGACCTGCGGGAGTTCGGTGTCCACCAGCCGGAAGAACTGCCGCACGGAGTACGCGGCGTGCAGCGGGACGCGGTCGTAGCCGGTCTCCGTGGCGCCCGGCTCGGCGATGTCGCTCGCCAGGCCCTTCGTCGTCGGGACGAGGTGGCGCAGCACGGGCAGCAGCCCGGCCAGCGCGTCGTGCACCTTGTTGGCCGGGTTGACCACCACGACGCCGCTGATCGCGTCGCCGTGCCGGGCGGCGAGCCGCAGCGCCAGCGCGCCGCCCATCGACAGCCCGCAGACGAAGACCTTGGTGCACCGCTCGGAGAGCGCCCGCAGCTCGCGGTCGACCTCCGCGTACCAGTCCTGCCACGTGGTGACCGCCATGTCCTGCCAGCGGGTGCCGTGGCCGGGCAGCAGCGGCAGCGTGACGCTCGCCCCCCGGTCGGCGAGGTACTCGGCCCAGGGGCGTACGGACTGGGGGGAGCCGGTGAAGCCGTGACACACGAGGACGCCGACCTCTCCGCCGTCACGGCGGAACGGCTCGGCTCCGGGAAGGAGCGGCACCGGGGAACTCCGATCGATGGGGGATCTGGCTCGTCACCTGCAGCGTACGCGGAGTGACGCCGGTGGGGTAAGGGCGATCGCGCGATGCGGGGGCCCGCCTCGTCCCGGACGGCGGGCCGGAGGCGACGAACGGGGCTCCGGGCCGGGTTAAGGTCTTTGCGTCACACACAGGAGGCAGTCGGTTGATCTACGGCGCAATGAAGTTCTCTCTCGGCGGTTCGCTCAAGCTGGCGTTCCGTCCCTGGGTGGAAGGCATCGAGAACGTTCCCGCCGAGGGTCCGGCGATCCTCGCGAGCAACCACCTGTCCTTCTCGGACTCCTTCTTCCTGCCCGCGGTCCTCGACCGCAAGGTCACCTTCATCGCGAAGGCCGAGTACTTCACCTCGCCCGGCGTGAAGGGGAAGCTGACCGCCGCGTTCTTCAAGGGCGTGGGCCAGCTGCCCGTCGACCGCTCGGGCGCGCGCGGGGCGGGCGAGGCGGCCATCAAGAGCGGTATCGAGGTGCTGGAGCGCGGTGAGCTGTTCGGCATCTACCCGGAGGGCACCCGCTCGCCCGACGGCCGCCTCTACCGCGGCAAGCCCGGCGGTCTGGCCCGGGTCGCGCTGGCCACCGGGGCGCCGGTCATCCCCGTCGCGATGATCGACACCGAGAAGGTGCAGCCGCCCGGCAAGATCGTGCCGAAGATGATCCGGCCCGGCATCCGCATCGGCAAACCGCTGGACTTCACGCGCTACCAGGGCATGGAGGGCGACCGCTTCATCCTGCGCTCGGTCACCGACGAGGTGATGTACGAGATCATGAAGCTCTCCGGCCAGGAGTACGTCGACATCTACGCGACGGCGGCCAAGCGGCAGATCGCCGACGCGAAGAAGAAGGCCGAGGCCGAGGCGAAGAAGGCCGAGGCCGCCGGCAAGGGCAAGGGACACGGCACGGACGGACCGGGTAAGGCCGGGGCCGGGGCGTAGGCGCGCCCGGCGAGGGGTGGGGGCCGGGGAATGGCGGACACCGACACGACGACGGAGGCGGGCGGGGCGGTGGCGGGCACGGCGCCCGCCGCGCCGCGGCCGGGGCTGCGCATGTCCGTGGAGCTGCCGCTGTGGCGCGCGCTCACCGGCTACCGCATCCTCACGCTGATCTACACCTGCTGCCTGGTCGCCTCGCAGTACGAGAAGTACGTGCATCCGCTCGGCGCGGTCGGCTACATGGTGGCGCTCGCCGTCTGGACCGCGCTGACCTGGCGCCACACCACTTCGGCGGAGCGCTGCACCCGGCGCTTCCTCGCCGGGGACCTCACCTTCGCGGTGGGCGGCATCCTGCTGACCATGGTCGTCGAGTCCCATGAGCGGATCATGGGCGGCGCGGCCACGCTGCCGTCGATCTGCACCGCGGGCTCCGTCCTCGGTTTCGCGATCAAGGGCGGCTGGCGGTGGGCGATGGCCGCGTCCAGCCTGGTGGCCGTCGCCAACCTCGTCGAACGCGAGGAGCTGGCCGGGAACACCATCCACAACGTCGTACTGGTCTGGGTGGCGAGCGTGGCGATCGGCTACGTCGTCGAGGTGGCCCGCGACAGTGAGCGCACCCTCGCCCGCGCGCTCCAGATCGAGGCGGCCACCCGGGAGCGGGAGCGGCTGGCCCGCGACATCCACGACAGCGTCCTCCAGGTCCTCGCGATGGTGCAGCGCCGCGGCGCCGCGATCGGCGGGGAGGCGGCGGAGCTGGGCCGGATGGCCGGGGAGCAGGAGGTCGCGCTGCGGACGCTGGTGGCCGGCGGGCTGGTCCCGTCGCCCCGTACGGGCGCCCCGGCGCCCGCCGCCGCACCGCCGGTGGCCGCCGCGCCGCCCGCCGACGCGGCGCGGGGCGGCCGCTGCGACGTACGGGCGCTGCTCGCCCCGTACGCCGGGAGCGGGGTGACGTTCTCCGAGCCGGGCACCGCCGTGGAGCTGCCGGCGCACGCCGCCGGGGAGCTGGCCGCCGCGGTCGGCGCCGCGCTGGACAACGTACGGGTGCACGCCGGGGAGGATGCCCGGGCGTGGGTGCTGCTGGAGGACGAGCCGGAGGCGGTCGTGGTGACGGTCCGGGACGACGGGCCGGGCATCCCCGAGGGGCGGCTCGACGACGCCGAGCGGGAGGGGCGGCTGGGTGTCGCCCTGTCGATCCGCGGGCGGCTGCGGGACCTGGGCGGCACCGCCGAGTGGCTGTCGGTCCCCGGTCAGGGCACCGAAGTGGAGTTGACCGTGCCCAAGGGCGCACCGCCCGAGGGCCGACGCGGGGGGAAGACGCGCGCATGAGCGACCAGGACGGCACGGTTCCGGCAGGCGGTTCCGGCGACGCGATACAGGTGATGGTGGTCGACGACCACCCGATGTGGCGCGACGCCGTCGCCCGGGACCTGGCGGCCGCCGGGTGCGAGGTGGTGGCCACCGCGGGCGACGGTCCGCAGGCGGTGCGCCGGGCCCGCGCCGTGGTGCCCCAGGTCCTCGTCCTGGACCTCAACCTCCCCGGGCTGCCCGGGGCGCAGGTCTGCAAGGAGGTCGTCGGCTCGCACCCCGGTGTGCGGGTCCTGGTCCTGTCGGCCAGCGGGGAGCACGCCGATGTGCTGGAGGCGGTGAAGTCCGGGGCGACCGGCTATCTGCTGAAGTCGGCGAGCACCGAGGAGCTGCTGGACGCGGTGCGCCGCACCGCCGCCGGTGAGCCGGTCTTCACCCCGGGGCTGGCCGGTCTGGTCCTCGGCGAGTACCGGCGGCTCGCGACGGAACCGGCGCCCGCCACCGCGGACGTGCCCGGCGCCCCGAGCCTGACCGACCGGGAGACCGAGGTGCTGCGGCTGGTCGCCAAGGGCCTCTCGTACAAGCAGATCGCCGAGCGGCTGGTCATCTCGCACCGCACGGTGCAGAACCACGTCCAGAACACCCTCGGCAAGCTCCAGCTCCACAACCGCGTCGAGCTGGTCCGGTACGCCATCGAGCGCGGGCTCGACGACGCCTGACCCGCGGGCCGCGTCACCGCCGCGCCGCGCTCCCGCCCGTACGGGTGATCGTCGGGCGCCAACTCGCCCCCGGCGTACCGGAGTCGGCCGCACGCCCATCCCGGAGTGACCCGGATCACGTCTAGCGTGACCGCATCGGTTCGTGCGGGGCCGTGCGCGGCCCTCTGACGGGATGTAGGTGAAGGCGATGCGGGTCGGAGTGCTGACCGGCGGTGGCGACTGCCCCGGTCTGAACGCGGTGATCAGGGCCGTCGTCCGCAAGGGCACCCAGGAGTACGGGCACACCTTCGCGGGTTTCCGCGACGGCTGGCGCGGGCCGTTGCGCGGCGACGTCCGCCCGCTGGACATCGCCGCGGTCCGCGGCATCCTGCCCCGCGGCGGTACGGTCCTCGGCTCGTCGCGGACCAACCCCTTCCAGGAGGAGGACGGCGTCCGCCGGATCAAGGAGACGCTGGCGAAGGAGGAGGTCGAGGCGTTGATCGCGATCGGCGGCGAGGACACCCTCGGCGTCGCGGCGAGGCTCTGGGAGGAGCACGGCATCCCCTGTGTCGGCGTCCCCAAGACCATCGACAACGACCTCTCGGCCACCGACTACACCTTCGGCTTCGACACCGCCGTCGGCGTCGCCACGGAGGCCATCGACCGGCTGCACACCACCGCCGAATCCCATATGCGGGTCCTGGTCGTCGAGGTGATGGGCCGCCACGCGGGCTGGATCGCCCTCCACTCGGGGCTCGCGGGCGGCGCCAACGTCATCCTCATCCCCGAGCAGCGCTTCGACGTCGAGCAGGTCTGCGCCTGGATCGAGTCCCGCTTCCGGGTCCGCTACGCGCCGGTGGTCGTCGTTGCGGAGGGGGCCATGCCCAAGGACGGCCAGATGGTGCTGAAGGACGGCAGCACCGACGCGTTCGGGCATGTGCGGCTCTCCGGTGTGGGGGAGTGGCTGGCCAAGGAGATCGAGCGGCGGACCGGCAAGGAGGCGCGGACCACCGTCCTCGGCCACACCCAGCGCGGCGGCACGCCCAGCGCCTTCGACCGCTGGCTGGCCACCCGCTTCGGGCTGCACGCCGTCGACGCGGTGCACGCCCGTGACTTCGGCTCGATGGTGGCGCTGCGCGGTACGGACATCGTGCGGGTGCCGCTGGCCGAGGCGACGGCGCAGCTGAAGACGGTCGATCCGGCGCTGTACGCGGAGGCGGGGGTGTTCTTCGGCTGACGGCGCGGGCGGCGGCGGGCGGGTGTGCTCCGGAGGGGCCGGGGCGCCCCGCCCGTCGCTCCGCCGGGCCCCGCCCGCGCCGCGGCGGGGCCCGGCGGCCCGGGGCCCGTATATTCGGCCCGGCAGACAAAAGCCGCGGAACGGGCGGGTGTGAGGCGAGGAGGAGAGCGGTATGGAGATCATCGCGTTCGGGGTGCAGGCCGATGAACGGCCCCTGCTGGAGCGGGCGTTCGCCGGCCGGCACCAGATCCGCTGCCTGGACGTCAACCTCGACCACGACACCGCGCCCATCGCCCACGGCTACGAGATCGTCACCACCGACGTCAACTCCGAACTGTCCGCCGAGGTCCTCCAGACCCTCTTCACGGGCGGTACGAAGCTGATCGCCCAGCGGGCCACCGGCTACAACAACATCGACCTCCGGGCCGCCGCCGACCTCGGCATGACCGTCGGCCGGGTCGCCGCCTACTCGCCCTACGCCGTCGCCGAGTTCGCCTGGGCGCTCGCCCTCGCCGTCGACCGCCGGGTGATCCGCGCCGCCCAGCGCACCCGGCTCTTCGACTTCCGCCTCGACGGGCTGATGGGCCGCGACCTGCGAGGACGCACCGCCGGCGTGGTCGGCACCGGCCGGATCGGCGAGGCGTTCACCCGCATCGCGCACGGCTTCGGCATGCGTTTGCTGGGCTGGGACCTCGCCGAGAACCCGGCCTGCCGGGACCTCGGGATGCGCTACGTCGACCGCGACCACCTCTTCGCCGAGTCCGACCTGATCACCCTGCACGTCCCGCTGACCGACGCCACCCGCCGTCTCGTCGACGCCCCCGCGCTGGCCGCCATGAAGGACGACGCCCTGCTGGTCAACACCAGCCGCGGCGGACTCGTCGACACCGCCGCCCTCGTCGAGACCCTGAAGTCCGGCCGCCTCTCCGGCGTCGCCCTCGACGTCTACGAGGAGGAGGCCGGAATGTTCTTCCACGACCGGTCCCTCGACGTCGTCCGCGACGACGTGCTGGCCCGCCTGATGACCTTCAACAACGTCCTCGTCACCTCGCACCAGGCGTACTTCACCGCCGACGCGGTCGGCCAGATCACCGACGCCACCCTCGCCAACGTCGAGGACTACCTGGCCGGCCGCGACGGCGTGAACCTCCTCGTCACACCAGAACGGCCGCCAGCAGCTGGGCGGTGAGCCGCGCCCCGTCCAGCGTCAGCACCGACTCCGGGTGGAACTGCACCCCGGCGAAGCCCGGCCCGCGCAGCGCGTGCACCTCCCCGCTCACCTCGTCCCGGCTCACCTCCACGCGGTGCATGGCCAGTTCGGCGGCGGTGGCGTCGTCGCAGCGGGCGGTGAAGGTGTTGTAGAAGCCGACGGTCTCCGGGCGTCCGAAGAAGTCGATCCGCTCCTGCGCCCCCTGGAACGGCACCTCCTTGCGGACGATCTCCAGCCCCAGCTCCGCCGCCAGCAGCTCATGGCCGAGGCAGACCCCGAGGACCGGCCGGTCCGCCGCCCGCCCGCCCACCAGCTCCGCGGCGAGCGACCGCAGGAAGCGCATCCGGGGGTCGCCGGCGTCGGACGGATCGCCGGGGCCGGGGCCCAGCACCACCGGCCCCCGGTGCGCCCGCACCGCCGCGCGCAGCCCCGGCTCGTCGAACCGGCGCACCGTGACCTCCAGGCCCGACGTCCGCAGCAGATGCGCCAGCATCGCGGTGAAGGTGTCCTCCGCGTCCACGACCAGCGCATGGCCACGCAGCGCCGCGGTCGGCTCGCCCGAGCGCATCCGCAGCCAGAACGGCGCCAGATCCGCCCGCCGCGCGTCCAGCGCGGCCCGCACCCGCGGATCGTCCGCCAGCCGCGGCGCCTCGGCGTCCGCCGCCGGCCGCTCCGGCGCCGGCCGCACCCCCAGCGCGGTGAGCACCCCCGCCGCCTTCGCATGTGTCTCGGCCACCTCGCCGTACGGGTCCGAGGCCCGTACCAGCGTCGCCCCGACCGGCACCCGCAGCCGCCCGCCCGCGTCGATGTCGGCCGTCCGGATGAGGATCGGCGAGTCCAGCGTCTGCGCCCCGGACGCGTCCCGGCCCAGCAGCGCCAGCGCGCCCGCGTAGTAGCCGCGGCCCCGGCCGTCGGCGGCGCGCGGCTCGTGGCGCTCGATGACCCGGCAGGCGTTCTGCACCGGCGAGCCGGTGACCGTCGCCGCGAACATCGTCTCCTTCAGCACCTCCCGCACGTCCAGCGAGGTCCGGCCGCGCAGCTCGTACTCGGTGTGCGCGAGGTGCGCCATCTCCCGCAGCCGCGGCCCGACGACCACCCCGCCGCCGTCGCCGACGGTGCACATCATCTTCAGCTCCTCGTCGACCACCATCGACAGCTCCTCCACCTCCTTGCGGTCGCCGAGGAACGCCAGCAGCCCCTCGGCGCTGGGGCCGCCCGCCGGGTAGCGGTAGGTGCCGCTGATGGGATTCATCACGACGGTGCCGCCGCCCGGCGCGTCCGGCCGCGCCCCGGTCATCCGCACATGCACCTCGGGGCTGGCGCCGACCAGCGTCCGCGCCCCGGGGCGGTGCACCACGTACGTCCAGTACGCCCCGCGCTCCCCGGCCAGCAGCCGCCGGAACAGCGCCAGCGCGTCGGCGGCGCCGAATCCGTCGATCGCGCCCTCGAAGGTCCGCCGGATCACGAAGTTGGCGCCCGCCCCGGTGCCGATCTCGTCCCGCACCACCCGCCCGACGATCTCCGCGTACGCGTCGTCGGCCACGTCGAACGCCCCGTCGCGCACCGCCACGTCGTGCGCCGGGAGCGCCTCCCGCACGGCGTCCAGGGGCAGCTCGTACGCGGTGTGCGGGCGCAGCACGGCCAGCGGGGTGGCGTCGTCGTGGGCGGTGAACCCGCGCTCGCGGATCTGCCGGAACGGGACCAGAGCCAGCGCATCGGTGACCGGCGCGCCGGAGGCGTCCGGGCCGTCGCCGAGCGGGATGTCCGCCAGCAGCTCGACCTCGGTGACCTCGCCGATCAGCACCTCGACGACGGAGCCGTCGCGTCCGGGCGTACGGCGGCGCAGCAGCGCGAACGGCGGGCAGCCGGGGGCCAGCAGCTGCCGCACCAGGGCGGCGGCGTCCTGCGCTGCGGGGGAGTGGTCGTGCATCCGGGGTTCCTTCCGGGAGGAGGAACGGCCGGTGGATACACCGAAGGCCGCCCCTCGGGCGGCCTTCGCGAAGTTCGAGTGAGTACGCGCGTGTCAGCGGGCCGCCGGATGAGCGGTCCACCACCAGTTCGTGACGTGCTGCGCGTACATGCCGGGCACCCTACCGGACCCGCGGCGGCCCGGCGCCGCCGTCCGCACTCCGGACGGCCGCACCCGGCAGCACCCGGCCGCGTGGAGCGGCCCGGAAACGGAGGTGAACCGGCACCGGGCCGCCGGCCGGGGCGCCCGGCCGGCGGGTGCGGTCCGTCTCATACTCCGGGCGTGGCCCGGACACCCTCCGCGGACCCCGTAATGTGGACGGTGTGACCGTGAACGCTGATACCCACGCCGGTGGCAACACCTGGCGAGACCTGCCCGCGGCGCAGCAGCCCGACTGGCCGGACCACGAGGCTCTGCGCGATGTGATCGCGGAGCTCGAGTCCTATCCGCCGCTCGTCTTCGCCGGCGAGTGCGACCAGCTGCGCGAGCGCCTGGCAGCGGTCGCCCGCGGTGAGGCGTTTCTGCTGCAGGGCGGCGACTGCGCGGAGGCGTTCGACGCCGTCTCCGCCGAGCACATCCGCAACAAGCTCAAGACGCTTCTCCAGATGGGCGCCGTCCTGACCTATGCCGGGTCCGTCCCGGTGGTCAAGGTCGGCCGGATCGCCGGCCAGTACAGCAAGCCGCGCTCCAAGCCCACCGAGACCCGCGACGGCGTGACGCTGCCGACCTACCGCGGCGACTCCGTCAACGGCTTCGAGTTCACCGAGGCGGCCCGGATCCCGGACCCCGAGCGGCTCAAGCGGATGTACCACGCCTCCGCCGCGACGCTGAACCTCGTCCGTGCCTTCACCACCGGTGGCTACGCCGACCTGCGCCAGGTGCACGCCTGGAACCAGGACTTCGTGAAGTCGTCGCCCTCCGGCCAGCGCTACGAGGCGCTCGCCCGCGAGATCGACCGCGCGATGAACTTCATGAACGCCTGCGGGGTCGACCCGGAGGAGTTCCGCACCGTCGAGTTCTTCTCGTCGCACGAGGCGCTCATCCTCGACTACGAGTCGGCGCTCACCCGCACCGACTCGCGCACCGGGCAGCTCTACGACGTGTCGGGCCACATGGTCTGGCTCGGCGAGCGCACCCGCCAGCTC
The DNA here is from genome assembly GCF_043083385.1 of Streptomyces sp. NPDC014733. Taxonomy (NCBI): domain Bacteria; kingdom Bacillati; phylum Actinomycetota; class Actinomycetes; order Kitasatosporales; family Streptomycetaceae; genus Streptomyces; species Streptomyces sp. NPDC014733. The sequence continues at coordinate 394,406 of NZ_JBIBYO010000005.1, forward strand.
GACCACGCGCACGTCGAGTTCGCCTCGCGCATCCGCAACCCCGTGGGGGTGAAGCTCGGCCCGAACACCACGGCCGAGGACGCGCTGGCGCTCATCGAGCGGATCGACCCGGACCGTGAGCCGGGCCGGCTGACCTTCATCACGCGGATGGGCGCGGACAAGATCCGCGACCGCCTTCCCGGGCTGGTGGAGAAGGTCACCGCCTCCGGCGCGCAGGTCGCGTGGATCTGCGACCCGATGCACGGCAACACCTTCGAGGCGGCGTCGGGCCACAAGACCCGCCGCTTCGACGACGTGCTCGACGAGGTCAAGGGCTTCTTCGAGGTCCACAAGGCGCTGGGCACCCACCCGGGCGGCATCCACGTCGAGCTGACCGGCGACGACGTCACGGAGTGCGTGGGCGGCGGCGACGAGATCTTCGTCGACGATCTGCACCAGCGCTACGAGACCGCCTGCGACCCGCGGCTCAACCGCAGCCAGTCGCTGGACCTGGCCTTCCTGGTCGCGGAGATGTACCGCGACCAGTGAGTCCGTCCGTCGCGACGGTGAGCGACACACCTGTGGGGCGCGGATCTGTGATCCGCGCCCCACGGCGTTGTCCGGCGTTGTGCGGCACCTTCGACGAAAGGTAAGGTAAGGGTTACCTCACTGACGATCAACGGGATCGACGAGGCCGACCTACGCGGAGGTGGACCGGGTGTACGTGTGCTCCTGCTTCGGCATCACCGAACAGCAGGTCCGCGAGCATGCGGACACCGGTGCCTGCACGCCCCGCCAGATCGCCTCCGCCTGCAAGGCCGGCACCGACTGCGGCGGCTGTGTGCGCCGCATCCAGGCGCTGCTGGGCCGTGGCGCCTGCCCGCGCCGCGAGCTGATCGACAAGGGCGCCCCCGAACCGCTGGGCGCACCCGTCCCGCCGGCCGCCGCCGAGGCCCTGCCGGTGGCGGCGGAGTCCCTGCCGGTGGCCCCGGAGGCCCCGGTCGCCGAGCCGGCCGCGGCGCTGCTCCCGGTGGCGCAGACGCCCCCGGCGTACCGCGAAGCGGCCTGACCGCCGCCGCGGGCGGCGGGCTCAGGTGCTGGGCTGCTCGACCAGCTGGGCGATGTAGAGCGGCTCGCCGAGCTTCTCCACCAGCTCCAACTGCGTGTCCAGATAGTCGATGTGGTGCTCCTCGTCGGCGAGGATGCTCTCGAAGATGTTGGCCGAGGTGATGTCCCCCTTGGCGCGCATCAGCTCGATCCCGCGCTTGAGCCGGTCGATCGCCTCGACCTCCACCTGCCGGTCCGCCTGGAACATCTCCGTCACCGTCTGGCCGACGCGGACATGGAACAGCCGCTGATAGTTCGGCAGTGCCTCCAGGAAGAGGATGCGGTCGGTGAGAATTTCCGCGTGCTTCATCTCGTCGAACGATTCGGCGCGGGTGTACTTCGCAAGCTTCGGCCAGCCGAAGTTCTCCTGCATCTTCGCGTGCAGGAAGTACTGATTGATCGCGGTCAGCTCGGCGGTCAGCTGCTCGTTGAGGAATTCGATGACCTCGGGGTCGCCCTGCATGGCAGCGGGCTCCTTCCGCGCGGTAACGGGCACGTGCGCCGCATCCTTGCATCGCCCGGAGCGTAACGTCCAGTAAGTGCACGCTTACTGTGGATTGCCCGTTTCGTCTGGCGTTGGTCAGGGGCACCCCTTCCGGTCTGACACCATGGAGGCATGGGTCAGCCGGAAAGCCGCGAAGCGGAGCAACCTCCGCTGCCTCCCGGGCAGCGACTGCAGCGGGGCTGGCCCGTCACGCACTACGGCCCGGTGCCGAAGTTCCGTCCCGAACGCTGGGAGTTCCGCGCCTTCGGCGCCACCGCGGACGGCGACAAACACTGCTGGACGCATGAGGAATTCGCCGCGCTGCCGTATACGACGGTCGTCGCCGATATGCATTGCGTCACCAAAATCAGCATGCTGGGCGCCGAATGGGGCGGTGTCCGTACGGCGACGATCCTCGAACTCGCACCGCCCGCACCCGAGGCCACGCACGTGATGGTCTGGGCAGAATACGGATTCAGTTCGAACCTGCGCCTGGAGGATTTCGCGGCGGAGAACTGCCTTTTCGCCACCCACCGCTCCGGTGAACTCCTCACCGCCGAACACGGCTTCCCGGTCCGGCTGATCGTCCCCCATCTCTACGCCTGGAAGGGCCCCAAGTGGGTCCGCGGCATCGAGTACATGACCGCCGACCGCCGCGGCTTCTGGGAGGAGCGCGGCTACCACAACCTCGGCGACCCCTGGCGCGAACAGCGCTACTCCTACCAGGAGGAACCGGGGGACGGGCCGGAGCTGTGACGAGGCGTCCGCCGCGGTGCGCAGCACGCGCCCGGCGGCCCGTCCCGGGCACACCGGCCCGCCCGGCCCGTCGGCTCAGCTGATCGCGGCCGTCCGCAGCTCCTTCAGCCGGGCGACGTCCGCCGCATGCCCCTCCGGGCCGCCGGGCGTCTCGATCACCAGCGGCACGCCGTCCGTCGCCGGGTGGGTGAACAGCTCGGCGAACGGCTCCGCACCGAGGTGACCGGCGCCGATGTTGGCGTGCCGGTCCTTGTGGGCGCCGACCACGTCCTTGGAGTCGTTGGCGTGGATCAGCCGCAGTCGGCCCTCGCCGGTGACCTCCGTCAACTCGTCCAGCAGCGCCTTCATCCCGCCTGGCGCGGCCATGTCGTGACCCGCCGCGAACGCATGGCAGGTGTCCAGGCAGACGCCGAGCTTCGGATGGCGCTCCAGCACCTCGAAGTACGGCCCGAGATCCTCGGCGAGCGCGCACAGCGAGGCGCCCTGCCCGGCCGTCGGCTCCAGCAGCAGCCAGGGATCGTCGTCGTGCACCAGCTCCGCCAGCAGCGGCCGCATCCACTCCCCGGCCTGCGCCAGCGCCTCGGCGCGCGGCCGCCCGCCGGTCGCCGAACCGGTGTGCACCACCACACCGCGCGCGCCGATCGCCCGGCCGCGGCGCAGCGAGTGCCGCAGCGACGCCACCGACTTCTCCACGGTCGCCTCGGTGTGCGAGCCGAAGTTGATCAGATAGGGCGCGTGGACGTACGCCGGTATGCCCTCGTCCGCGCAACCGGCCCGGAACGCCTCGTCCTGCGCGGGGTTGCCCGCCGGTGTCGCCCAGCCGCGCGGATTGGCGACGAAGACCTGGACCGCTTCACCGCCCATCGTGCGGGCATAGGGGAGACCGGCCTTGGCCAGGCCGCCGGCGACCGGCACATGGCCGCCGACCGGATTACGGAGCCGGCCGCGCGCGGCGGCGTCTGCGGGGGAGGGATGGTTGCTCACTCCACCAGGGTGCCAGGCCCCACCGACAACGCGGCCGGGGCCCGGCTCCGGGCCCGTACGGCGGCTCCGTAGAAGCTCAAGCGAACTTGAGGCCATGGGCGCGAGGCCGGGGCTGCCCCCTACAGCGCGCCCTTGAGCCTGATCGTGATCGTGCTGCCCTTGGGCGCCTGCTCACCCGGGTCGACCGACTGCGACTCGACGGTGTCCTGCGGGAACAGGAACGGCTTCTTGACCTCCACCGAGAACCCGAGGCCGGTCAGCTGCTTCTTCGCGTCGTCGACGTTCTGCCCCGTCACCTTCGGCACCGTGACCATCTCCGGGCCCAGCGACAGCGTCAACGTCACCGTCTCGCCCTTGCCGAGCTGCCCACCGGCGGGGGACTGGCGGGCGACGGTGCCCTTGTCCTCGGGTGAGTGGATCGCCTGGTCGGCGAAGTTCACCACGAAGCCCTCGTCCCGCAGCGTCTCGGCGGCGTCGTCGCGGTCGTCACCCGTCACATCGGGGACGTCCAGCGCCGCGCCCCGGCTCACCGTCAGCGCCACCGCCGTGTCGGGATGCCGCTCACTGCCCGCCGCCGGGTCCGTCCGGATCACCGACCCCTTGGCGACCTCGTCGCTGAACTCACGGCGCGTCGCCCCCGGCACCAGCCCGCGCTCCCGCAGCGCCCGCCGGGCGTCGGCCACCGGGGTGCCCGACAGGTCCGGGACGGTGACGATCTCCGGGCCGCGCGAGACCGTGAGCGTGACCGTCCCGGTGCCGCGTATACGGGCGCCGGTGCCCGGGGCGGTGGCGATCACGCGGCCGCGCCGCACCGTGGGGCTGTAGTCGCGCACCACCTTCACGCCCAGGCCCTCGTCCCGCAGCGTCTGCTCGGCCTTCGACTGCGCCATGTCCAGCACCGCGGGGACGGCGGTGAACTGCCCGGCGGTGACGTACCAGATACCGGTGCCGCCCCCGAGGACCAGCAGCACCGCGGCGACGATCGCCACCAGCCGGCGCCGCGGATCGGCGAACGGGCCGCGCCGGGCGGGCGGCGCCGGGCGCAGCCGGGTGGTCGGCTCGGACGCCGGGACCTCCAGGCGGCTGGTGCGGTTCAGCCCCTCCTCCCCGGGCGCCGGCCCGATGCCCGCGAACCCGGGCAGCGGCGGCTGCACCACGGCGCGCGGCAGCACGCTCGTACGCTCCGTGCCGTCGCCCGCCGGAACCTCCCTGGCCTGCGGCGGGACCGCGTCCAGCTGCGCGTCGGACAGCCCCTCCCGGGCCTCGCGCACCGCGGAGAGCAGCGCCACCGCGTCCTCGGGACGGCCCTGCGGGGCGCGGGCGGTGGCCAGCGCGACCAGTGCGTCCAGCGGCGCGGCGAGGCCGGGCACCGCCTCCGACGGCGGGGCGACGTCCTCGTGCAGATGGCGGTAGAGCACCTGGGCCGCCGTGCCGCCGGTGTGCGGTTTGGCGCCGGTGAGCATCTCGTAGAGCACCACACCGCAGGCGTAGACGTCGACGCGGGCGTCGGCGGTGCCTTCCTCGATCTGCTCGGGCGCCAGATACGAGACGGTGCCCAGGACCGCGCCGGTGGTGTCGGTGTGCGCGCCGACCGTGCGCACCAGACCGAAGTCGGCGACCTTGACCCGGCCGTCGTCGCCGATCAGGACGTTCTCCGGCTTCATGTCGCGGTGCACCAGGCCCGCGCGGTGGGCGGCGCCCAGCGCGGCGAGGATCGGCTCCAGCACGTCCAGCGCGGCCCGCGGGCGGAGTGCGCCCCGCTCGCGCAGCACATCGCGCAGCGTGCACCCGGCGACGTACTCCATCGCCAGATAGACGTACGTGCCGTCGGTGCCCTGGTCGAAGACGCCGACCACATTGGGGTGCGACAGCTTGGCGACCGACTTCGCCTCGCGGATGAAGCGGTCCACGAACGCGCCGTCCACGGCCAGCGACGGATGCATCACCTTCAGGGCGAGCACGCGGTCGAGGCGGGTGTCCAGGGCGCGGTAGACCGTCGCCATGCCACCGGCGGCGATGCGCGCCTCGACGCGGTACCGGCCGTCGAGCAACTGCCCGACCAGGGGGTCCTGAAGGGTCGTATCCACGGCAGACGAGTCTACGAGGACCTACCGACACCGCCGCCAGTCCGGCGGCCGTACGGGCGCACTGCGGCCGAACGGTGACCGGAAGCGGCCGCGGGGCGACGGGATACGCCCGCCGCCCCGGGACGTCAGAACGCCGGGCGCTCCGGATCCAGCTCCGCGCGGCCGTCCCGCGGCGACGACGCCAGCGCGAAGTGGCGGCGCGGGATGCGTCCGGCGCGGAAGGCCAGCCGCCCCGCGTCGACCGCGTACCGCATCGACCGCGCCATCAGCTCCGGATCCTGCGCGCGCGTCACCGCCGACGCCAGCATCACCGCCGCGCACCCCAGCTCCATGGCGAGCGCCGCGTCCGAGGCGGTCCCGGCGCCCGCGTCGAGGATCACCGGGACCCCGGCGCGCTCGGTGATCAGCTGGAAGTTGTGCGGGTTGCGGATGCCCAGCCCGGAGCCGATCGGCGAGCCCAGCGGCATGATCGCGGCGCAGCCCACGTCCTCCAGCTTCCGGGCCAGCACCGGATCGTCGTTGGTGTAGGGCAGCACCGTGAAACCGTCGTCCACCAGGGTCTCCGCCGCGTCCAGCAGCTCCACCGGGTCGGGCAGCAGGGTCCGCTCGTCGGCGACCACCTCCAGCTTGACCCAGTCGGTGCCCAGCGCCTCCCGGGCCAGCCGGGCGGTGAGCACCGCCTCGCCCGCCGTGAAACAGCCCGCGGTGTTCGGCAGCACCCGGATGCCGTGCCGGTCGAGGACGGAGAGGACCGAACCCTGGACGGTCGGGTCCAGCCGCCGCATCGCGACCGTCGTCAGCTGTGTCCCGGACGCCAGCAGCGCCCGCTCCAGGACGTCCAGACTGGGCGCGCCCCCGGTGCCCATGATCAGCCGGGAGGTGAGGTCCGTACCGCCCAGGGTGAGGAGATCGTCGGCCATCGCTCAGCCCCCCTGGACTGCGGTCAGCACCTCGACACGGTCCCCGGCGGCGAGCGGGGTGTCCGTCCACCGGGAGCGCGGCACGACGGTCTCGTTGACGGCGGCGGCGACCCCGGACGGGGCGGCCGACAACGTCGCCACCAGCCGGTCCAGGGTCAGCCCGCCGGGGATCTCCCGGGCGGCGCCGTTGACGGTGACGGTGACCGGGGCGCCGGAGGGGGTGGACGGGACGGGGGAGGTCGGTGGGGTCATGCCTGCTGCTCCTGGAGGACGCGTCCCGGGGCGGCCGGCGCACCGGCGCCCGGGGCGAAGCGGTCGGGGGAGAACGGGCGGGCCTCCTCGGGCAGCCGCCCCGTGGTGAGCGCCTCGGCCAGCGCGTCACCGGTGATCGGCGTCAGCAGCACGCCGTTGCGGAAGTGCCCGGTGGCCAGCAGCAGCCCGGGCAGCGCCGTCGGGCCGAGCAGCGGCGCGTTGTCCGGCGAGGTGGGCCGCAGCCCCGCGCAGGTCTCCACCAGCGGCAGCTCCGTCAGGCCCGGCACCAGCTCGTGCGCGTCCCGCAGCAGCTCGTAGACGCCGCCCGCGGTGACGGTGGTGTCCCAGCCCAGCTCCTCCGTGGTGGCGCCGACGACCAGCTCGCCGTTCTCCCGCGGCACCAGATAGAGCGGCCCCCCGCGCACCACGGCCCGTACGGTGCGCGACAGGAACGCCGGGCTCCCCTGGGGCATGCGCGGCAGCCGCAGCCGCAGCACCTGGCCCTTCACCGGGCGCACCGGCGGCCGCACCTCGTCCGGCACCCCCGCCAGCCGCCCGCTGAGGCTGCCTGCGGCCAGCACGGTGGCGCCCGCCGCGATCCGGGTGCCGTCGGCCAGCTCGGCGCCGGTGGCACGCCCCGCGGCGACCGTCAGCCGGGCCGCGCGGGTGCGGTGGAAGGCCACCCCGGCCCGCTCGCACGCCACCAGCAGCGCCGCGGTCAGCCGCCGCGGATCGGTCTGGTGGTCGCCGTCGACCCGCAGCCCCCCGCGCACGCCGGGCGCGAGCATCGGCTCCAGGCGCCGGCACTCACGCCCCGGCAGCCAGACCGACTCCAGCCCGCACCGCACCTGGAGGGCGTGGAGCTCTCGCAGGTGGGCGCGGTCGTCGGCGTCGAGCGCCACGGCCAGGGTGCCGCAGGCGCGGTAGCCCGCGTCCAGGCCGCTCGCCTCCTCCAGCTCCGCCACGAAGTCCGGATAGCGGCGGGCGGAGGCGAGGTTGAGGCCGAGCAGCGTCTCCTCGCCGTGGTGGAGCTCGGTGACGGCGGCGAGCATCCCGGCCGCGACCCGGCCCGCGCCGCCGCCCGGCTCCGGATCGGCCAGCGCGGTCCGCAGTCCGCGCCGCGCGGCCCGCCAGGCGGTGACCAGCCCCATGAGGCCGCCGCCGATCACCAGGACGTCGGGGTGCGGTGGATCCGTCGGGCTCGGTGGTGTGGCAGATGGAGGCATGGGCGTCCAGCCCCTCCCTTCGCCGGCATGACCCGGATCAGGTTCGTACGGTCGGAGGCCGGTCAGCCTCCCTCTCAGCCCGGTACGCCGGGCTCCCGCGAGTGCGTGTCCGCCTCACCCTAGTACCCGCCTCCCGGGCCCCGTAAGGCGGCGCCCGGGGAGCGGACGGGCCGTCCGGGGGAGCGGGGAGCGGTCCGTAACGCTGTGTCAGAGATCTCCTTGCGCGGTGCTGCGGACCGCTTCGCGCGCCGTCCTAGAGTGACCGGGTGAGCGAGCAGAGGAAGTCCTCCCAGGCCCCTGACCACACGCCCCGCGTGGTGATCGCCGGTGCGGGTATGGCGGGCGTGCAGACCGCCGTCGCGCTGCGCGAGAACGGCTGGCACGGCGCGATCACCGTCTTCGGCGACGAGCCGCACCCGCCCTACGACCGGCCGCCGCTCTCCAAGGCGGTCCTGCTGGGCAAGGCCGACGGCGCCGCCTTCGACGTCGACTTCCGCTCCCTCGGCATCGAGCTGGAACTGGACCACCCGGTGACCGGCATCCGCCCCGGGGAACACCTGCTGGACACCGCGCGCGGCCCGGTCCGCTACGACCACGCCGTCCTCGCCACCGGGGCCGCACCCCTGCGGCTGCCCGGCACCGAGGGGCACCCCGGGGTGCACCTGCTGCGCACCCTGGACGACGCGCGGCGGCTGCGGCCCGTCCTGGCCGGGCGGAGCGAGATCGTCGTGGTCGGCGCGGGCTGGATCGGCGCCGAGTTCGCCACCGCCGCCCGGGAGGCGGGCTGCGCCGTCACCGTCGTCGAGGCCGCCGACCGCCCGCTGGCCGGGGCGCTGCCCGCCGAGGTCGCCGCCCACATGACGCCCTGGTACGCCGCGGCCGGTGCCGAACTGCGCACCGGCGCGCGGGTCGCCGCCGTCGGGGAGCGGGGCGTGGTGCTGGACGACGGCACCGCGCTGCCCGCCGACGCCGTCCTCGTCGGCATCGGCGCCCGCCCCGCCACCGGTTGGCTGGCCGGTTCCGGCATCGCGCTCTCGCCGGAGGACGGCTCGGTCCTCGCCGACGACCGGCTGCGCACCTCCGCCCCGGACGTCCACGCCGTCGGCGACTGCGCCTCCTTCCCCTCCGCCCGCTACGGCCGCAGACTCCTCATCCACCACTGGGACAACGCCCTCCAGGGCCCCCGCACCGTCGCGCAGAACATCACCGGCGACCCCGCCGAGGCCACCGTCTACGACCCGGTCCCGTACTTCTGGTCGGAGCAGTTCGGCCGGTTCGTCCAGTACGCGGGCGACCACGGCGGCGCCGACGAGCTGGTCTGGCGCGGTGATCCGGACGGCGCCGCCTGGTCGGTCATCTGGCTGCGCGACGGCGTCCTGGTGGCGCTGCTGGCGGTCGGCAGGCCCCGCGACCTGGCCCAGGGACGCCGCCTCATCGAGCGCGGCGCCGCCCTGGACCGGGTGCGGGCCGCCGACGCGTCCGTCCCGCTCAAGTCCGCGGTCCGCTGAGCCGCACGGGGCGTACGGGGACGGGCCCGGCGCCTGGCGGGGACCGTGCGCCGGGGCTCCGGCGCCGCCCGCGCGGCCCTCTCCGGCGACGCCCGGCTACCGACTGTCAGTGCGAGGTGGCACGCTTGTCCTGTGACCGAGATTGACGCAAACATCGATGGACTCGTCCCCGCCTGGCTCACCCTCCCCGACATCGCCGAAGAGTTCGGCGTCGAGGTGACGCGCGTACGGCAGCTGGTCAAGGAGGGCCAGCTGATCGCGGTGCGCCGCGGCGAGAACAGGGCACTGCACGTGCCGGCCGATTTCATCAAGGACGGCAAGGTCGTCAAGGGCCTCGTCGGCACCCTGACGCTCCTGCGGGACGACGGCTTCGCCGACGACGAGATGCTGGAGTGGCTCTTCACCGCGGACGACACCCTGCCCGGCACCCCCGCGCAGGCACTGCGGGAGAACCGCGGCACGGAGGTGAAGCGCCGGGCGCAGGCGCTCGCCGTGTGACGCCCGGGGTTGTCTTTCCGGTCCTCGCGGATCAGTGAGGACCGGAAGGCCCCCAGGGGCGGGCCGCGCCCCGGCCCGCCCGCACCACCCGCATCCGTAACCGCTACCGACGTGGCGTACGGCCGGAGCTCCCGGCCGTACGCCACCGCCTTGGGGGAGCACCCGATGACGACCCGGACCCACGCCGCCCGCGCCGCGGCCCTCGCCGACGCCCGGCTCTACCTCTGCACCGACGCCCGCACCCGCCAGGGCGACCTGCCGCAGTTCCTCGACGCGGTGCTCTCCTCCGGGGTGGACATCGTCCAGCTGCGTGACAAGGGCATGGAGGCGGCCGAGGAGCTGCGCCATCTGGAGACCGTCGCGGACGCCTGCCGCCGCCACGGCACACTCCTCGCCGTCAACGACCGCGCCGACGTCGCGCACGCCGCCGGAGCCGATGTGCTCCACCTCGGCCAGGGCGACCTCCCGGTGCCCGCCGCCCGCGCGCTCCTCGGCCCGGACGTCCTCATAGGCCGCTCCACGCACGCCGAGGCCGAGGCCGATGCCGCCCTCGCCGAGCCGGGCGTGGACTACTTCTGCACCGGACCCTGCTGGCCCACGCCCACCAAGCCGGGCCGCCACGCCCCGGGCCTCGGCCTCGTCCGGTACACCGCCGGGCAGGCACCCGAGCGCCCCTGGTTCGCCATCGGCGGCATCGACGCCGGCAACCTCGACGCGGTGCTCGACGCCGGCGCCCGCCGGATCGTCGTCGTCCGCGCCCTCACCGAGGCGGAGGACCCCGCCGCGGCCGCCGCCTCGCTCGCCGGACGGATACGCGAGCGGGCCGCCTGATCCGGCGGACGCCCGGCCCGGCGCCCGGTGACGGGGGCCCGGCGCCCGGGCGGCGCTGCCCGCCCTCCCGTCCCACTCCGTGGACGGGAACCAGCCCTATTCCGGCATTCCACCGGAGTCGGTTGGTGCCCGACCCACAGGTGGATAACCTTCCCGTATGGCCCTAGGTACCGCTTCCACCAGGACTGATCGCGCACACACCGTCCGTGAGCTGCTCGCTTCCGGCAAACAGTCGTACTCGTTCGAGTTCGCCGCCCCGAAGACCGAGAAGGGCGAGCGGACGCTGTGGAACGCCATCCGCCGCATCGAAGCGGTCGCCCCGACCTTCGTCTCCGTGACCTACGGCGCCGGCGGCACCTCCCGTGAGGGCACCGTCCGCGCCACCGAGCGGATCGCCACCGACACCACGCTGACGCCGGTCGCCCACCTCACCGCCGTCAACCACTCCGTGGCCGAACTGCGCAACATCATCGGGCAGTACGCCGACGCCGGCATCCGCAACATGCTCGCGCTCCGCGGCGACCCGCCCGGCGACCCGATGGGCGACTGGGTCCGCCACCCGCAGGGCATCACCTACGCCGCCGAACTGGTCCGCCTGATCAAGGAGTCCGGCGACTTCTGCGTCGGCGTCGCGGCCTTCCCCGAGATGCACCCGCGCTCCACGGACTGGGACACCGACGTCGCGCACTTCGTCGACAAGTGCCGCGCGGGCGCCGACTTCGCCATCACCCAGATGTTCTTCTACGCCGAGGACTACCTCCGGCTGCGCGACCGCGTCGCCGCCGCGGGGTGCGCGACGCCGATCATCCCCGAGATCATGCCCGTCACGAACATCCGGCAGATCGAGCGGTTCGCCCAACTGAGCAACGCCGCCTTCCCGCCTGAGCTCGCGGACCGCATCCTGGCCGTCAAGGACGACCCGTCCGCTGTACGCTCCATTGGCATCGAGTACGCCACGGAACTGTGCGCGCGCTTGAGGGCCGAGGACGTTCCCGGGTTGCACTTCATCACCCTGAACCACTCCACGGCGACCCTGGAAATCTACGAGAATCTGGGGCTGCACCAGCAGTCCTGATCACGGTGCCGCAGCGCGGCGGAAGAGGGGCGTACATGGGCTGGGCGGTCCTCTACATCGCATTCGGTTGCGTCGCGCTGTGGCTGCTGGGCGAGGTCCTCCTCCAGCACAAGGCCCGCCTCCGCTGGCGGCTGCTGGCCTTCACCGGATTCCTCGGTGTGGTGGCGGGCGTGCTCCTCCCGTCGGTGATCGTCATCGCCCTCGGCGCCGCCGCGTTCGCCACCGGACAGACCTACGTGACGCTCTCCTTCCGCCGCGGCTTCACCACCGGCTGGTCGCTGCGGAAGGCGCCGCCGGAGAACAACCGGCGCCGCCGGGCCAGGTCCGGTGGCCGCCGGCCCGCCCTGCACGTCTCCGACATCGAGGAGACGACCGGCCCCTCCGGCACCCCCGACGCCCCGGCCCCCGTGGACGGAGCCGACGCCTCCGGCCCGTACGACGCCACCGCGCCCCACACCGCCCCGGACGGCTACCCCTCCCACGACGGGTACGGCACCGCCCCGCAGCCCGACCAGGACGGCAGCTGGGCCCCCGACGGCCCCGCCGCCGCCCCCGTCTTCGGCGGCCAGGACGTCTATGCCCAGGGTGGCTACGCCCAGGACGTCTACGCTCCGCAGCCGCTCCCCGACGAGACCGGCCAGTACGGCGTCTACAGTCCCGACGCCCGTTCCGCCCCGCACGGCTCGGACGCCTACGCCCCGGCCTTCGGCCACCAGCCGGCGGACCCCGGCCCCTACGGCCACGGCGGCGGTTACGGCCCCGGCGCGCACGACGCCTACGCCGATCCCTACGGCTCCTACGCCCCGTACGGCACCGACCCGGGCGCGGCCGCCGGGCCTCACCCCGGCGCCCAGCCGTACCCGCCGCACGACCCCTACGCGCCGGTCGACCCGTACGCCCAGCAGCCCTACGGAGCGGCGTACGGCACCTCGCTCCAGGACTACGGCGACACCCCGCCCGGCGGGGTCTGGGTGCCGCAACAGCGCGACGGCGTCCGCCCGCCCGGCGAACCGCCGTACCCGCCGACCTCGCACCACGGCCACGAGGAGCAGCAGTACCGCTACTGACCCTGCGTCAGCTACGGCTGCGCCGAGGGGACATGGCCCCGGACCACGCGGTCCGGGGCCTCTCGTGTGCGCGCTCGGCGGCCTCCCGGAAAGCAGGCGCCACCGGCCTTCGCCGCTGATACAAAGGTGATCTCTCCGCGCCGTCGGGGTGCGGGTTCCGGAACAGAGGGGGAACGGCCGTGGCCATGAGCACCCGCGCCGTGGTGGAGGAGCTGCTGCGTCGCATCGGCGAGGGCGACCCGGAGCGCATCGCCGAGCTGTACGCCGAGCGGATCGACTGGAAGCTGGACTGGCCCGAGGCCGAGCACGGCCGCACCGCCACCCCGTGGATCCGTCACCGCGCCACCCGCGCCGACGCCGCCGCCCACTACCGCGAACTGGCGGAACACCATGTGCCCGGGCAGGCGGCCACCGAGATCGAACGCCTCCTGGTGGACGGCGTCGACGCCGTCGTGCTCGGCGAGATCCGCCAGACCGCCCGCCCCACCGGCCGCGCCTACCGCGCCCGGTTCGCCCTGCACCTCACCGTCGCCCACGGCCTGATCACCCGGCACCACGTCTACGAGGACAGCCTCGCCGTGGCCGCGGCGTTCACGGTGGACGGGGCGGACGCGGCGGCGGATATCCGCTGAGCCCCGAGCGGCTGCGGCCCGCGGCCGCTCGCCCCGGCCCGCGCTCGACGGCGCGCGGTCGGCGGCGCGCGAGCTGCGGGCGGGTGCCCCCCCTGGCGGCGGAGGCGGAGCTGCCGCTACCCGCCCCGCGCCGTCCCGTGAAGTCGCCCACCGGGCACGCCTCTTACGGGCGCGCCCGCGGCCCCACGGGCGGCTCAGGTCGAGCCGTGCCAGTCATCGCCGTTGACGATCAGTCCGGCGACGATCGCCCCGGACATCCCGGCGTGCGCCGGACCGCCGCCCGGGTGCGACCAGCCGCCGACGGCGTAGAGACCGGGTATCCGGGTGCGGTTGGCGGGGTGCAGGAACCGGCCGCCGCCACCGGCCAGCGCGGGGCCGGGCAGCAGCGCTTCGCCGGTCGGCGGCAGCACCTCGCGCCACAGCAGCCGCTCCCGCAGCCCCGGCACCGCGGCCTCGGCGCGCTCCGTCATCCGCTCGGCCAGCATCTCGGCGCCGTCCGCGGAGAGGCCGCCGGGCCCGGGCGCCGCCACCGTCGCCGTCAGCGTCACCGCCTCATGGGCGTCATCGGGGCGGGTGGCCGGGTCGTCGGGCCGCAGCACCGTCACCGTCGGCGCGACCGGGGCACCGCCCCCGCCGAACACCGCGGCCAGCTCCGCCGCCCGGTCGTCGGTGTGCACCACCGTGCGGTGCGCGGCACCGTCCGGCCGGGCGCCGCGCAGCGCCAGCGCCACCGTCATCCGGGCGGGCGCCGCACCCGGCGGCGGACCGGCCGGGGCGTCCGACGCCTCCCACGGCGCCCCGCCGGGCACCAGCCCCGCCAGCGCCCGCGGGGTGACCCCGGCGACCACGTACTCCGCCTCCGTCACCTCGCCGTCGGCCGTGACGACCCCCGCCGCCCGGCCGTCCGCCACCACGATCCGCTCGACCGGCACCCCGAAACGGAACTCCACGCCCCGCTCCAGGCACCGCGCATGCACCGCGTCCGCCAGCGCCCGCATGCCGCCGGCCGGATACCAGGTGCCGAAGGTCTGCTCCATGTACGGCAGCACCGCCGCGCTCGCCGGGACGGCGCGCGGATCGAAGCCGTACGCCGTGGCATGGCTCTCCAGCAGGGCGATCAGCCGCGGATCGGACAGCTCACGGCGGGCGACCTCCGCGAGCGTCGCGGTCGTCGGACCCTTGCCGCGGCCGAACAGGCCACGGCGGCGCACCGCCGGATACGGATCGCGCCCCAGCACCTGCCATTCCGCCCACAGCGGCTCCTCCAGGAGCGGTCTGCGGGTGGCGTCCCAGGCGTCCCGGGCGCGGCCCAGGAAGTCGCTCCAGCGCTCCCCGGCGCCCGCGCCCAGCGCGCCGTCCAGCGCCGCGAGGACGCCGCCGCGCGAGGCGTTCGGCAGCGACACCGCGGTGCCGTCCGGGAAGACGTGGCGGCTCGCGGGATCGACCTGTGTGAGCGTCAGCACGCTCTCCAGCGGCTCCCGGCCGGTCTTGACGAAGAGATCGCGGTAGACCGCGGGGAGGTGCAGCAGCGCGGGCCCGGTGTCGAACCCGAACCCCTCCCGCTCGAAGCGCCCCAGCGCCCCGCCGTACGTCGCCTCCCGCTCGCACACCACCACCCGGTGGCCCGCGACGGCCAGCCGCGCGGCGGCCGCCATCGCGCCCGCGCCCGCCCCGATCACCGCAATCCGTGCCATGTCCGCGACTGTATCCGCAGCCACTGACAACGCCCGCACCCCGCCCGCCGGGCGGCCTCAGCGCGCGACGGGATCCGCCTCCGCGGCGGCCGCGAGCCGCTTCTCCTCGCGGCGTTCGCGCCGCCGCCGCAGGTAGCGGCGGATCCGCGACCAGAGCAGGATCACCAGCGCCAGCCCGGCCAGCAGCAGCGTGGCGGCGATGACGGCGGCGGCGACCGGGTGGAACACCGCGAACGCGACCAGCCCGGCGACCCCGAGGTCCTCGACGACGCTCACCACGATGTTGCTGGCCGGCTCCGGCGAGGTGTTGACCGCGATCCGTGTCCCCGCCTTGACGAGATGGCTCAGCAGCGCCGTGGAGCCACCGACCGCGCCCGCCGCCAGCTGCGGCAGCGACCCGTCGTGCCCGGCCAGCAACGCCGCCACGACGCCGCCCGCGACGGGCCGTACGACGGTGTGCACGGCGTCCCAGACGGAATCCACGTACGGGACCTTGTCGGCGACGGCCTCGAAGAGGAAGAGCACCGCGGCGGCGATCAGCACATCGGGACGCTGGAGCGCGTCCGGTACCTCGTCGGTGACGCCGGTGGCGCCGAGCAGACCGAGGAGCAGCACGACGGCGTAGGCATTGATCCCGCTCGCCCAGCCACTGGTGAACACCAACGGGAGTACGGACATGCCGGAGATCGTAGAGCAGCGTGGGGGCGGGGTGCTCACGGGTGAGTACGCGTACTCAGACGGTGAGATGAGTAGGTACGCGGATGGGCCGCACCCCGCCGGAACGACAGAGTGGGGTGCACCGAAGGGACGCGGCGCCGCACCGCCGGCACGGGGCGGCGGAGCGGCGCGGCATCCCGGACGTGACGGGGGAAGCACGGGGGAAAGTACGGGGGATACGGGGGAAGCGCTGCCCTGGTCGGATCGGTGGGGGAACGATCCGCGCCAGGGCCGCGCGCTTTCCGCGCCCGGCCCCGGGGGACGGCGGTGAACCGCGGTGACCCGGGCGGGACGCTCCCGGCGATGGCCTACAGGCGGGCACCTTCGGCCAACGCCGGTGCCCCGGGCGGGATGCTCCCGGCGATGGCCTACAGGCGGGCACCTTCGGCCAACGCCCTCCGGGCAGGGGCTCGTTCGGGCCCGCGGCTCAGCCGCGGTGGCCGCTCACCCGCCCCTGGAGCAGCCGGGACAGCGCCGCGTGCACCTCGTCCAGGGAACGGTCCGGCTGATACGACTGCCAGTCCAGCGCCGCCACCAGCACCATGCCGAACAGCGCCGACGCCGTCAGCGGCACATCGATCTCCTCGCTCAGCTCGCCCTCGGCGACGGCCTGCCGGAGCACGCCCTCCACCACGGCCACGGCCCGCTCGCGGACCACCATCAAGGTGGACTGCCAGGCCCGGTTGGTGCGCCACAGTTCGGCCACGTAGAGCTGGGTGAGCGCCGGGTAGCGGGAGATGAAGTCCAGACCGGCGCGGATCATCGCGTCCAGCGCGTCGATACGGGAGCCGCCGCGGGCGGTCACCTTCTCGGCCGCTTCCTGGAGGGAGGCCGCCAGCAGTTCGATGCCGTGCCGCAGCAGTTCCTCGAAGAGAACGTTCTTGCTCGCGAAGTTGTAGTAGACCGTGCCCTTCGCGACCCCCGCCCGCTCGGCGATCTCGTCCACCGTGGTGGAGGAGAAGCCCTGTTCGGCGATGAGGGTGACCGCGGCGTCGAAGAGCTTGCGCCGAGTGGCGTCGCGGCGTGAGTGGGAGCTGTCCATGCAGGTGATTGTGCCGGTCCGCGGCCCCTGCCCGCTCCCGGGCGCAGCGTGGGGCGCAGGTTCGCGCGCGCCGCGCAGCCGGCCGTCCGGAGGCGGTCGGCGCGGGCGGCGGGGACGGGTGGGCGAATTGCCTCCCTGCCGCCGTACTTCTCCGTGAAAGGCCAGGTCAGGGCCGATTGTCAGTGGTGTGCCGCACGATGGGGGCAACGGTTCCGAACCGGTTTGCGACGACTGGAGGTTCGTCATGGCAGCTCGTCCCGCAACGGGCAGCTCCGCTGCGTACGGTCCCCCGAGCGATGTCCATCCCGTTCTGCGGCGTTCGGCAGCGCCACCCGCCGCCCTCACCCTGCTCACCCAGGCCCGCCAGGGCCTCACCGAAGCCGAGACCCTGCGGTCCCCGAACGAACGCTTCGCCACGGCCCACCTCGCCGCGCTGCGCACCGCCGCCGCGGTGCTGGCCGTCCGGGGCAGGCCCGAGACCACCCCGCACCGGCGGCGCCGCATCCGCAGCGCCTGGGACGTCCTGCCGGAGGTCGCACCGGAACTCACCGAGTGGAGCGCCCTTTTCGCCGCCGGGGCCGGGCGCCGGGCCCGGGCCGAGGCCGGCATACCCGGCGCGGCCGGCCGACGGGACGCCGACGACCTCATCCGCGCCGCCGACCACTTCCACCGCCTGGTCGAGCGCATGCTGCTGCTCCAGCCGTCCCTGCCGGACCAGCGGGCGGGGTGAGCCGGGGCGGTACGCGGACCGGTCGCCCGCGTCCGGCTGCCGGCGCCCGGCTGCCGGCGCCCGGCCGGGCGCAGGCGGCGCCTCGCGCCCCGCACGCCGGGTGCGGGCGCGGGGCGCCGCCGCCCCATGCCTTCCGCCGCCGTCCCGGGCCCCGTCCGCGCGGCCCGGACGCGACGGGAGCCACGGAAGCCTTGAAAGCCACGGAAGCCGCAGGTGGCGCCGCAGACCGCGGACGGTGCGCGACGCAATAGGGTGGTGGGCGCCTAGTTGTTCTGCCCCTCCGAGGAGCCACCCGCCGTGTCTGACCCGCTGCGCCCGCGCGCATCCCTTCGTACCGCCGTGGTCTGGGAGGTTCTCAAGGACGCCCTGGAGCGCCGGGCCGAGGTCGCCGGGCGCGAAGTCCTCGACGTCCTCGACACCGGCGGCGGCACCGGCAACTTCGCCGTGCCGGTCGCCCGCCTCGGCCACCGCGTCACCGTCGTCGACCCCAGCCCCAACGCCCTGTTCGCCCTGGAGCGCCGTGCCGCCGAGGCGGGCGTCGCCGACCGGATCCGCGCCGTCCAGGGCGACGCCCACGGCCTCTTCGACGTCGTCGAGCGCGGCGGCTTCGACACCGTGCTGTGCCACGGCGTCCTGGAGTACGTCGACGACCCGGCCGAGGGCGTCCGCAACGTCGTCGCGGCGCTGCGCGAGTCCGGCACCCTGAGCCTCCTCGCGGCCGGTCTCGGCGGCGCCGTGCTGGCCCGCGCCCTCGCCGGGCACTTCACCGAGGCCCACCAGGCCCTCACCGACCCGGCCGGACGCTGGGGCGAGGGCGACCCGGTGCCCCGCCGGTTCACCGCCGACCAGCTGTCCGGGCTGGTCACCGGCGCCGGGTTGCAGGTCGACGCGGTGCATGGGGTACGGGTCTTCGCCGACCTCGTCCCGGGGGTGCTCGTCGACACCGAGCCGGGCGCGATGGAGGCGCTGCTGAAGCTGGAGGCGGCCGCCGCCGAGCAGCCCGCGTTCCACTCGGTCGCCACCCAACTGCACGTTCTGGGCCGCCGCGGCTGATCGCCACCGGTGGCCGACCGCCGGGTGCGGTCGGCCACAGCCCACCCGATCAGCCCCTTCTCCCCGTATGATCGAGGGACGACGTTCCGGCATGACGGATAGGCGGGTGGGGAATGCAGGCAGCATCACCACCGGCCGCCCTGGCGGCCAGGACAGTGGACTGGCGCAGAGGGGCGGGTTTCACGGGGGCGAATCCCTGCCTATCCTGAAAGGGCCGCACCCGGTCGCCCCCGCGACCGACGAGTAGGAGGACTCCGTGCCGCTCTCGGAGCACGAGCAGCGCATGCTCGAGCAAATGGAGCGAGCGCTGTACGCCGAAGATCCCAAGTTCGCGACAGCGCTTGAGGGAAGCGGGCTGCGCACGTACACCCGGCGACGGGTCTACCAAGCGGTCGTCGGCTTCCTGGTCGGTATCGGCCTGCTCATGGCCGGCATGGTCGCCCAGCAGATCTGGATCAGCGTCGTCGGCTTCCTGGTGATGCTCGGCTGCGCCGTCCTCGCCGTGACCGGCTGGCGCAAGGCCCCCAAGCCCGGCGAACAGCGGCCCGGCGCGGTACCGGGGAAGCGCGGCAGGGCGGGCGGAGCGCCCGCGCGGCGCCAGTCCGGCGGCCGCCGCTCGATGATGAACCGCATCGAGGACCGCTGGCAGCGCCGCCGCGACGAACAGGGCCACTGAGCCCGCGCCGTCCCCGGCCCTGACGGCTCCGCCGAGCCGAACCGCACACCGAAGCCCTTGACGGGGCCGCCCGCACGTCGGGCGGCCCCGTCGTTTGCGTGGCGCCTCTGCCGGCCTCGGTGGGTTCGCGCGGGCCGCGGCCGGAAGGCGGGGCCCGGTGGGCACGGAGTCCCGGGACCGGCTCGGGCCTGCGCCCCGTGCGGAGGGCCGGGCCCGCCCGGACGCACCGTGCGGCCACGCGCCCTGGGGACGCCCGCCGCACGCCCGGCCCCGGTCCCCGGCCCGGCGTACGGCGGTTCCGCGCCGGTTCAGGTCCGCCGGCCGCCCGGCCGCAGCGCCGTGGTGAGGCGGCGTACGGCGGTGGCCGTGCGGCCGGCGGCGCGGCGGCGCCGGAAGGCCGTCCACCGGGCCGCGTACGCCCTGACCTGCCGGTCCGCGGAGCGGGGCGCGAGGGCCGCACGCCACCGCGCCCCGCGGGACGCCTGCGCGTACAGGGCCGCACAGGCCACGCGGACGTCCGCCGTCACCTGTGGTGCCGGCCGGGGCCGCGCCGCGTACAGGGACTCCTCGACCGCCCCGGCCACTCGGTGCACGGCCTCCGCCGCCTCGGGCGGCAGCGCGGCGGCCTCGGCCAGCCGGACGGCCGTCCGGCGCGGGGTCAGCGCCTCGTCCGGCGCGACGCCCAGGTCCCAGGCGGTGTCGGTCAGCTCCTGCCAGGCGTCGAGAGCGGCCGCCGGGCCCTCGCCGGAGAGCCGCCGGTCCCGGAGCCGACGCCGCCAGAGCGCCGGGAGCGCGGCCACCGAGAGCAGCAGCAGACCGCCCAGAATGAGGCCGACGACGGCGGGAACGGACGGGCCGCCGCCCGGCGAGCCCGGGGCCGGGGCCGTGGGCGCCGCCGCCGTGCAGCCCGTGGCGCCCGCGCGCTGACCGGGGCCGCAGGTCGGATCCGGCCGCGGGCCGCCGGTCGGCATCGTGGGGCGGGTCGGCTCCTGCGCGGGGGAGCCCGAGGTGTGGTCCCGGGAGGTGTCCGGCAGCGCGTACTCCGGGATGTTGCCGCGGCTCGGGGTGGGCTCGAAACGCGTCCAGCCCACCCCCTCGAAGTACAGCTCGGGCCAGGCGTGGGCGTCCCGCAGGCCGACCGAGGTCGTTCCGTCGGGCTGCTTGGTGCCCGGGGTGAAACCGACGGCGACCCGCGCCGGGATGCCCAGGGTGCGCGCCATCGCGGCCATCGAGAACGAGAAATGGACGCAGAAGCCCTCCTTCTGCTCCAGGAACCGGGCGATGGCCTTCACCCCGCTGCCCGCCCGCACCTCGGTGTCGTAGCGGAAGCCGCCGTCGGTGGCGAACCAGTCCTGGAGCTTGACGGCCTTCGCGTACGGGGTGGCCGCGCCGCGGGTCACCTGGCGGGCCGTCGCCGCGACCACGGGCGGCAGTTCGGCGGGGACCCGCGTGTACTCGCGGCGCAGCGCGTCGGGCGGCGGCGGGGCCTCGGCGAGCTGCCGGGCGGTGGGCCGCACCCGCAGGCTCTCCACCTGGTACTGCAGGCCACGGGTGTTCTGGCCGCGGTCGCCCACCAGGGTGCGGCCCTGCTCCTCGAAGCGCCACCGCCCGGCGATACCGACCCGGGACGCCGGGAACGGCATCGGCAGCCAGTTCTGGCCGTACCACTCGGCGGTCGAGATCGAGGTGTTGACCTGGGTGGTGGCGACCTCCGGGGAGAGCCCCGCGGGCCGCGGCAGCTGCTCGGGCACATCGGTCACGGTCCGCTCGGACGGCTTCCAGGCCGTGCCGTCGAACTGGTCGAGCGCCACGATCCGCAGATACAGATCGCGGGTGTCGCCGGCCGTGGTGCGGTAGTTGAGGACCTCCTTGTCCTCGGGCTGGTTCAGGCTGTTCTGGAGGGAGACCAGCGGGTTGACGGCGGAGATGGTGCCGCCGCCGGAGCCCGCGTCCGGGCCACCCGTGCCGAGCAGGCCGGTGCCCAGCGACGGCAGCGCCGCCGGGACGGCGACGGCGACACCGAGCGCCAGCGCACCGATCCGCCGCCCGTGCCGCACCGGCGCCGGCCCGGACGCCGCCTTACCGGGCCGTGGCCACCACCGGGAGCCCCGGCCGGCCGTGCCGCCGAACACCCGGCCCCACCGCGACAGCCGGTCGCGGCCCTCGGCCAGCAGGAGCAGCAGATAGCCCGCGGCGGCGATCAGGAACCACAGCCAGCCCGTGCCGCCCGTGGTCAGCCCCGCGGCCACCGAGTAGAGCGCCAGCAGCGGCAGCCCGGCGGGCGCGGCGCTGCGGTAGGTGACCGCCAGCGCGTCCACGGCCAGGCCGACCAGCGTCACCCCGCCGACCAGCAGCAGGCGGATCCCCGGGGTGAGCGGCGCCGGGCTGGCGTACCGGCTCACATCCGCGACCCCCGACTGCCCGAGGCGGACCAGCTCCGCGACGGCGTCCGGGCCCGGCACCACCCCGAGCAGCGCCTGCTCACCCGCGTACAGCGCGGTCAGCGTCGACGCCGCCACCACGGCCTGGGCCACGACGACCACCGGCCGGGGCCACGGCAGCCGCCGCGCCCCGGCGCCCGCGGCCGTCACCAGCACCACCAGCAGCGCCGCCGGCACCATCCAGCTGACCGGATCGACCAGCGGCACCAGCGCACAGGACGCGCAGAGCGTCGCCACCGCCGCCCACAGGGCAGGCCCCCGCCCGCTCATCCGCGCCCTCCCGCCCGTACGGCCCGGCCGCCCGCGGCGCACCCGCCGCCCGGCGGCACGTCCGTCGCGGCGCGCCGTCCGGGTGCGCCTCCGCCGTGGTGCCGCCCGCTCACGTACCGCCTCATGTGCCGCTCCCCGCTGCCGCGCCGTCCGGGTCCGCCGGGGCGTACGGCGCGGCCGCCGCGCCCGCCCAGGGACCATCGGAGGGTATGCCGCCCGCCCCGTCGGCCGCCCGCCACAGCGCGGGCAGCGAGGCGCCCGGCGCCACCGGCAGGGCCGTCCAGCCCGCCTCGCGGAGCATCCGCAGCCGGTCGTCGAGCCTCGCCGGAGCGGCGCCGGACCGCCCCTGCCAGGAGTGCTCCGCCCAGGCTTCGCCGTCCAGGACGAAGGCGACCGCGGCCGTGCAGCGCCGCCGCATCCGCGCCGCCGCCTCGACCGCCGCCTCGTCCAGCTCCCCGAAGAAGCCGATCAGCAGCCCCTCGCCGCCGTGCAGCGCCTCGTACGCCGCCGAGAGGTCCGGCTGCGCGGACGGCTCCACCACGGCGAGGACGTCCAGCAGCAGCCCGGCCGCCGCACCGGCGTCCGCACCGCCCGCCCCGGTGGCGGTGCCCTCCGGGCCGGGCACCGCGGCGCCGGCGTCCGTCAGCAGCCGTACCGAGAAACCGCGCTCCAGCAGATGCGCCGCGCTGGACGCGGCGGCCGCCACCGCCCATTCGAACGCCGACTCCGGACCGGCGCCGTGGTGCGCCGCCTCCCGGGTGTCGAGCAGGACCGTGCACCGGGTCCGCCGCGGCTGCTCCTCCCGGCGCACCATCAGCTCGCCGTGGCGCGCGGTGGACCGCCAGTGGACGCGGCGCAGATCGTCACCGTGGCGGTAGCCGCGCGGGATGACGTCGTCCTCGCCCGCCAGCGCCGCCGAACGCCGCCGCCCGTCGCCGTACCCGGCCGTCTCCCCGGCCATCCGCACCGCCGGCAGCGGCTCCGTGCGGGGCACCGCCGTCAAGGTGTCCGAGGAGCCGAAGGCGCAGGTCAGCTCGCACATGCCGAACGGGTCCGCCAACCGCAGCTCCAGCGGCCCGAGCGGGAAGCGCCCCCGCAGATCCGACCGGACGCGGTACGACACCTCCCGGCGCCCGCCCGCCTCGATGCGGTCCAGCACGAACCGCGGCCGCGGCCCGAGCACGTACGGGACCCGGTCCTGGAGCATCAGCACGCCCGTGGGCAGCCGGGAGAGGTTCTCCACCGACAGCCCCACCCGGGCCTCGGCGCCCACCGGCACCCGGGCGGGCGCGAGCGTACGGTGCGCGGCGACGCGGTAGCGCGTGCGGTGCAGCACCAGGACGCAGACCAGCGGCAGCGCCGCCAGCAGCAGCCCCACCCGCAGCAGATCCGCCTGGCCCAGCAGACAGGCGCAGACCGCGGCGGCGACGCCCGCGGCGAGGAACGAACGGCCGCGGGTCGTCAGCCCGGCGAGGGCCACCCGCAGCCCGCTCCGACCGGCGGTCCCGCTCCCGTCGGACATCACCGCTCCCGGAGGCCGGGCGGGCGGCGGTCCGGGGCGTCCGCCCGGGCCTGCCGCGCCGGGTCCGGCACCGGGACGCGGTGCAGGATCTCCAGCACGATCTGCTCCGCACCGCGGCGGTTCAGCTGCGCCTGTGAGGTCGGCAGCAGCCGGTGCGCCAGCACCGGGACGGCCAGCGCCTGCACATCGTCCGGCAGGACGTACTCCCGCCCGGCGAGCGCCGCGGACGCCTTCGCCGCGCGCACCAGGTGCAGCGTCGCCCGCGGGGAGGCGCCCAGCCGCAGGTCCGGATGGGCGCGGGTGGCCGCCACCAGCTCCACGGCGTACCGGCGCACCGCCTCCGCCACATGGACGGCCCGCACCACCGCGGTCAGCCGGTCCACGTCCTGGGCACGCGCCACCGGCCGCAGCCCCTCCAGGGGCGAGGCCGCGCCGTGCGCGTCGAGCATCCGCAGCTCGGCCGCCGGGCTCGGATAGCCCACGGACACCCGGGCCATGAAGCGGTCCCGCTGCGCCTCCGGCAGTGGATAGGTGCCCTCCATCTCCACCGGGTTCTGGGTGGCGACGACCATGAACGGGCTGGGCAGCTCGTACGTCCGCCCGTCCATCGTGACCTGCCGCTCCTCCATGGACTCCAGCAGCGCCGACTGCGTCTTGGGGGAGGCGCGGTTGATCTCGTCGCCGATGACGAACTGGGCGAAGATCGCGCCGGGCTTGAACTCGAACTCCTTGCTCTGCTGGTCGAAGACGCCGACACCGGTGATGTCGGACGGCAGCAGATCCGGGGTGAACTGGATGCGCCGCACCGAACAGTCCAGGGACCGCGCCAGCGCCTTGGCCAGCATCGTCTTGCCGACGCCCGGCACGTCCTCGATGAGCAGGTGCCCCTCGGCGAGCAGCACCGTGAGTGCCAGCCGTACGACCTCCGGCTTGCCCTCGATGACACCTTCGACCGACCGCTGCACCCGTTCGGCAGTGGTGGTCACATCAACGAGGCTCGCTCGCTCGTCATACGTCGTCACCGGCCCTCCTCGGCCCTTCCCCGTGCCCGCGCTGAACAGAGGATTCCTCATCACCGGACCGGCGCCTTCCGTACGGCCCGGCCCGCCCCCGGATACGGCGTCGCACCCGGCCAGGGCCGCGGCGACGCCACTCCCGCATTCTCACCGCCGCGCGCACTCCGCGTCATGGCCTGTGGACAACTGACGGTGTTTCGCCCCGGCAGGTGACGCCGCCCGGCCGCACGCGGGCAGCACGAAGCCGGGTGCGGGACAGCGGGTCCCGCACCCGGCGGTGGCGCGAGGTCAGCGCTGGGGGAAGATCTCCCGCAGCAGACCGGTGGTGACGTCGAAGACGAAGCCGCGGACGTCGTCCTTGTGCAGCAGGAACGGCGAGGTGCGCACCCGCTCCATCGACTGGCGGACGTCCTCGTCGAGGTCCTTGAACGCCTCGACCGCCCAGGTGGGGCGCTGGCCGACCTCGGCCGCCAGGTCGTGGCGGAAGTCCTCGGTGAGGCCCAGCAGCCCGCAGTCGGTGTGGTGGATGAGCACCACCGAACGGGTGCCCAGCGCGCGCTGGCTGATGGTCAGGGAACGGATGATGTCGTCGGTGACCACACCGCCCGCGTTACGGATGGTGTGGCAGTCACCCAGCTCCAGACCGAGCGCCGCGTGCAGGTCGAGGCGGGCGTCCATGCAGGCCACGACGGCGACCTTGAGGACCGGCCGGGCATCCATGCCGGGGTCGCCGAACGCTTCGGCGTACTCCGCGTTCGCCGCGACGAGGCGGTCGGTGACGGTGGTCCCGGCAGGCGTGGTGCCGTCGGCGGCCGGGGAGGGCGACTGTGAGGCAGATATGGACATGGCCTCACCGTAGCCCCGGCAGCCGGATCCGGCCGCACCTGGGAGCGGTCATAGCGGGCGACATCACCCTTTGTGATGTAATCCACATGGAGCGTTACGGAGCCCCCGTTCGGGTGGGCGATGGCCCGAACAGCCGCTCCGGGACGCGCGGAACCGGTTGATTGACCGGGGAAGGCGGTGGACTAAAGTGGCGCGAAGTGGGAGGCGCGACGCTCTCCTCGGTCCCCGAAGCCCTCGCGTGCCCACCGCACGTACGGCTCGGCCTCCTCCCGCTCCAGCGGCCTTCCGGCGCCAATTCCCGTCGCCGGAGAGCCACTTCCCCTTCAGAGCGGGCGGGGACCAAGCGGTACGTGCGGCACCCCGCCAGCGGCCGGGGACCCACCTGCCGCTCACCCATCGGAAGGCTTATGAGCGAGCGCAGCGAGCGAATCAGAATGAGGTGCGCCCGCCCCGGATGCGGGTCCGCCCGGCGAAGCGGGGGCCGTGCATGAGCGGCAACACTCGCCACGTCCCCGTCATGCTCCGGCGCTGTCTGGACATGCTCGCCCCCGCCCTCGCCGAGCCGGGCGCCGTCGTCGTCGACTGCACCCTCGGGCTCGGCGGCCACAGCGAGGCGCTGCTCGCCACCTTCCCCGCCGCCCGGCTCATCGCCCTCGACCGCGACCCCTCCGCGCTGCGCCTGGCCGGCGAACGGCTCGCCCCGTACGGTGACCGCGCCACCCTGGTGCACGCCGTCTACGACGAACTCCCCGAGGTCCTCGACCGCCTCGGCGTGCCCCGGGTCCAGGGCGTCCTCTTCGACCTCGGCGTCTCCTCGATGCAGCTCGACGAGGCCGACCGCGGCTTCGCGTACGCACAGGACGCGCCGCTGGACATGCGGATGGACCAGACGACCGGCATCAGCGCCGCCGACGTCCTCAACACCTACGCCCCCGGGGAGCTGGTGCGGATCCTGCGCTCCTACGGGGAGGAGAAGCAGGCCAAGCGGATCGTCGAGGCGGTGGTGCGCGAGCGGGCGAAGGAGCCGTTCCGCAACAGCGCCCGGCTGGTCGAGCTGATCCGCGAGGCGCTGCCGCAGGCCGCCAAGCGGCACGGCGGCAACCCCGCCAAGCGCACCTTCCAGGCGCTGCGCATCGAGGTCAACGGCGAGCTGGCGAGCGTGGAGCGGGCGGTGCCCGCCGCGGTGAAGGCGCTGGCGGTGGGCGGCCGGATCGCGGTCCTCGCCTACCACTCGCTGGAGGACCGGATCGTCAAGCAGGTCTTCGCCGCCGGTGCCGCCAACACCGCGCCGCCCGGTCTGCCCGTCGTCCCCGAGCAGTACCAGCCGCGGCTGAAGCTGCTCACCCGGGGCGCCGAGCTCCCCACGGAGGAAGAGGTCGCCGAGAACCGGCGGGCGGCCCCGGCCCGGCTGCGCGGTGCCGAACGCATCCGTGAGGACATCGCGTGACCCCCCGGGGGCGTTCGCCGAAGGGGCCCTCCCGCCTCGCGGCGCTGTTCCCCGGCGGGAGCAGTTCCGCCGCGCGAACGCCCTTCGTCCTGCTGGTCGTCGTCCTCCTCGGCTCCGGGCTGCTCGCCCTGCTGCTGCTCAACTCCGCGCTCAACCAGGGTTCGTTCGAGCTGAGCCGGCTGGAGAAGCGGACCGACGAACTCACCGACGACCAGCAGGAGCTCCAGCAGGAGGTGGACGCGGTCTCCGCACCGGGCGCCCTCGAACGGCGCGCCCGGGAGCTGGGCATGGTGCCGGGCGGCAACCCGGCGTTCCTCGCCCCGGACGGCACGGTCCGCGGCCGGCCCAGCGAGGCGACCGAGGAGCCGCACCCGCTGGACGCCCCGGCCGGCCCGTCGCTCCCCGGGGCGCTCGGCGGCGCCGCCTCCCCGGGGGCCACGGCGTCCCCGGGCGCCCCCGCACCCGGTGCGTCCGGTGCCCCGTCCCCGGGCGCCGCCGGTGCCCCCGCGCCGGCCGCCGCACCCCGTCCGCCCGGCTCACCGGCCCCGGACGGCCGTGCGGCACCGGCCGCTCCGCCGCCCGCCGCCCCCGCCCCGACGACCTCCGGCAGGTGAACCGGTGACGTACCAGGCCCCCCAGCCGTACGGCGCAGGAGACCCGCGGCCCCCGGCGGCCACGGGCACCGGCGTCCCGCACCGGAGGGCCGTGTCATGACCGCGCCCAAGGACCCCCGGCGCCGCGTCCCGCGCCCCGCGCAGAGCGGCGGCGCCCGCCGGCCCGCCCCGAAGAGCGGCCGCCCGGCGCCGAAGAACGGCCGCACCGCCGCGGGCCGCCCCCCGGCCGCGCGCCGCCCCGCCAAGGCCGCACCGCCGCGGCGCCCCGCCCGGCCGCGCCCGGCCCCGCGGCCCGCGCCCGCGCTCCGGCTGGGCAGCCCGCGGCCCCGGCTGCGGCTGGTCGCCCTCGCGCTGACGCTGGTGATGCTGGTCTTCGTGGTCCGCCTCTTCCAGGTGCAGGCCGTCGACGCCGCCGCGTACGCCGCCAAGGCCAACGTCAACCGCTACGTCCCGGTGACCCTGGCCGCCGAGCGCGGCGCCATCACCGACCGCTCCGGCACCGACCTGGCCACCACCGTCGACGCGTACGACATCACCGCCGACCCCAGCCTGCTGGCGCCCGACAAAACCAAGATCGCGGACGCTCCGCGGCGGGCCGCCGCGCTGCTCGCGCCGGTCCTCGGTGAGGACCGCGCCACCCTCGCCGCCAAGCTGTCCAAGCCCTCCTCCCGGTACGTCGTCCTCGCCCGGCAGCAGACCCCGCAGGTCTGGAAGAAGATCAAGGACATGCGGGCGGAGCAGGACAGGAAGGCGGCCGCCGCGCCGAAGAAGGCGCCCGCCCCCAACGTCCTCGTCGGCATCTTCGCCGACAAGCACAGCAAGCGCGTCTACCCCAACGGCGCCCTCGCCGCCGGCGTCCTCGGCTTCGTCAACAGCGAGGGCCGGGGCGGCGGCGGCCTGGAGGCCCAGCTGAACAGGGAGCTGGCCGGCAAGGACGGCAAGCTCGTCTACGCCCAGTCCGGCGGCCGCCGGGTGCCCACCGCCGACACGCAGGAACACCCCGCCGTCCCCGGCACCGACGTCCGTCTCACCCTGGACCGCGACATCCAGTGGGAGGCGCAGAAGGCCATCACCGAGCAGGTCACCAAGTCCAAGGCCGACCGCGGTTACGTCGTCGTCCAGGACACCCGCACCGGCCAGATCCTCGCCCTCGCCAACGCCCCCGGCTTCGACCCCAACCACCTCGACCGGGCCGACCCCGCGGCCCTCGGCAACGCCGCCCTCACCGACGCCTACGAACCGGGCTCCACCAGCAAGCTCATGTCGATGGCCGCCGTCCTGGAGGAGGGCGCCGCCACCCCCGCGACCCGCGTCACCGTCCCCAACCGGCTGCACCGCGGCGACCGGCTCTTCGCCGACGACGTCGACCACGACACCTGGCACCTGACGCTCAACGGCGTCCTCGCCAAATCCAGCAACATCGGCACCATCCTCGCCACCGGCCAGCTCGGGAAGACCCAGCCCGAGGCCAACCGGGTGCTCCACTCGTACCTCGACAAGTTCGGCATCGGCCGTCCCACCGGGCTCAACTTCCCCGGCGAGACCGACGGCATCCTGGCCAAGCCGCAGGACTGGAACACCTCGCAGCAGTACACGATCCCGTTCGGCCAGGGCCTGTCCCTCAACGCCGTCCAGGCCGCCTCCGTCTACTCCACCATCGCCAACGGCGGCGAGCGCATCGCCCCAACCCTCGTCCGCGGCACCACCGGCCCCGACGGCCACTACCGCCCGGCACCCGCCCCCGAGAAGAACCGCGTGGTGAGCGCCAAGACCGCCCGGCAGCTCGCCACCATGCTCGAATCCGTCGTCGACGACCGCGAGGGCACCGGCGCCGCCGCGAAGATCGACGGCTACCGCGTGGGCGGCAAGACCGGCACGTCCAACCGGGTGGATCCCCAGACCGGCCGCTACCACGGCTACACCGCCTCCTTCGCCGGTTTCGCCCCCGCCGACACCCCCCGCATCACCGTCTACTGCGCGGTCCAGAACCCCACCAAGGGCAGCTATTTCGGCGGCCAGGTCTGCGGCCCCGTCTATCAGCAGGTGATGAAGTTCGCGCTCAAAACCCTGCAGGTCCCGCCCAGCGGCAGCGCGCCCCCGAGGCTGCCCGTCACCTTCACGCCAGGCGACTGAAAACGAGGCAACATCGCCGTGACGACCATCACTCCCCACGGAACACCCGAGCCGGCGCACCGCTCCCGCCCGGAGCCCTCACTTCGCCTCGGAGCCGCCGCGCCCGGTACGCTCACCGCCGTGTCACATGCTGAACAGTCCCCCAACGCCCAGAAGGACGCCTCCGGAACGTACCCGGGAGCGCCCCGCCCCGAGGAGGTCCGTCCCACCCCTCTGGCGGTCCTCGCCGAGCAGCTGGGCACCACCGCTCCCGACGCGGCAGACGTCCAGGTCACCGGCATCACCCATGACTCCCGGGCGGTACGCCCCGGTGACGTCTACGCGGCACTGCCCGGAGCCCGTCTGCACGGCGCCGACTTCGTCGCCCAGGCCGCCGACCTCGGCGCCGCGGCGATCCTGACCGACCCGACGGGCGAGAAGCGCGCCGCCGGGACGGGCCTTCCGGTCCTGGTCACCGAGGACCCGCGCGCCCGGATGGGCGCCCTGGCCGTCTCCATCTACGGCGCGCCGGGCGAGGACCTCCTCCAGATCGGCATCACCGGGACCTCCGGGAAGACCACGACGGCCTACCTGATGGAGGGCGGCCTGCGCGAAGCGCTGTCCCGTGTGGGTGGTGGCGGGCGACGGGAGGGCGGCCTGAAGGCGGCGGCCGCCGCCGACGGCAAGGGCGCGCTGACCGGGCTGATCGGCACCGTCGAGACCCGCATCGGCGACGAGCGCATCAAGTCCGAGCGGACCACCCCCGAGGCCACCGACCTCCAGGCGCTCTTCGCCGTGATGCGCGAGCGGGGCGTCCGCTCCGTCGCCATGGAGGTCTCCAGCCACGCGCTGGTCCTCGGCCGGGTCGACGGCTGCGTCTTCGACGTCGCCGTCTTCAACAACCTCAGCCCGGAGCACATGGAGTTCCACTCCGGCATGGAGGACTACTTCCAGGCCAAGGCCCGGCTGTTCACCCGGGCCCGCAGCCGCGCCGGTGTCGTCAACCTCGACGACGAGTACGGCAAGCGGCTGGCCCGCGGCCTCTCCGAGGTCCCGGTGACCACCTTCTCCGCCGAGGGCCACCCGGACGCGGACTGGCGCGCCTCCGACGTCGAGATCGGCGCGCTCGGCTCGACCTTCACGGTGCACGGCCCGAACGGCGAGAAGCTGCGGGCCGCCTCGCCGCTGGCCGGCCCGTTCAACGTCGCGAACGCGCTCGCCGCGATCACCGCCCTGGTCGTCGCCGGGATCGACCCGCAGACCGCCGCCGACGGCGTCGCGGCCGTCCCCGGCGTCCCCGGCCGGCTGGAGCGCGTCGACGCCGGTCAGCCGTATCTCGCCGTCGTCGACTACGCGCACAAGACCGACGCCGTCGAATCGGTTCTGCGGGCGCTGCGCAAGGTCACCGACGGCAAGCTGCACGCCGTCCTCGGCTGCGGCGGCGACCGTGATCCGCACAAGCGCGTCCCCATGGGCGCCGCGGTGGCCCGCCTCGCCGACACCGCCGTACTGACCTCCGACAACCCGCGCTCCGAGGATCCGCTGGCGATCCTCGCCACCATGCTCGCGGGCGCCGCCGAGGTCCCGATCCACGAGCGCGGCACCGTCCTCGTGGAGGAGGAGCGCGGCGCGGCCATCGCCGCCGCCGTCGCCCGCGCCGAACCGGGCGACACCGTGATCGTCGCCGGCAAGGGCCACGAACAGGGCCAGGACATCGCCGGAGTGGTCCGCCCCTTCGACGACCGCCAGGTGTTGCGCGAGGCCATCGAGGCCGCGCAGTCCGAGCAACAGCCGAACCACCAGGGATGACACACCGCCATGCGCGCACAACCTTTCCGCTGGTACCTTCCGCCGCTCGCCGGGGGTGACCTGTGATCTCCCTGACCCTCGCCGAGATCGCGAGCATCACCGGCGGGCAGCCGCACGACATACCGGACCTGGAACTCCAGGTCACCGGCCCGGTCGTGCAGGACTCCCGGCAGGTACGCCCCGGCAGCCTCTTCGTGGCCTTCGCCGGTGAACGCGCCGACGGCCACGACTTCGCCGCCGGTGCCGTCGCCGCCGGTGCGACGGCCGTGCTCGCCGCCCGCCCGGTCGGCGTCCCGGCGATCGTCGTCGACGACGTCACCGCCGCGCTCGGCGCCCTGGCCCGCGCCGTGGTCGGCCGTCTGGGCACCAACGCCGTCGCCCTCACCGGCTCCGCCGGCAAGACCAGCACCAAGGACCTGATCGCCCAGCTGCTGCGGCGCAACGGCCCGACCGTCTGGCCGGAGGGCAACCTCAACAACGAGATCGGCCTGCCGCTCACCGCGCTCCGGGCCGACGAGAGCACCCGCCACCTCGTCCTGGAGATGGGCGCGCGCGGCGTCGGCCACATCCGCTACCTCGCGGCGCTCACCCCGCCCCGGATCGGTGTGGTCCTCAACGTCGGCAGTGCGCACATCGGCGAGTTCGGCGGCCGCGATCAGATTGCGCTGGCAAAGGGCGAACTGGTCGAGGCGCTGCCCTCCGCGGAAGAGGGAGGGGTCGCCGTGCTCAACGCCGACGACTCCTACGTCCGCGCGATGGTGCACCGCACCAAGGCCCGTACGGTCCTCTTCGGCGAGGCGCCGGAAGCCGACATCCGTGCCGAGAACGTCCGGCTGACCGCGCTCGGACAGCCCGCCTTCACGCTCCACACACCCTCCGGGTGCAGCGAGGTGACCATGCGGCTGTACGGTGAGCACCACGTGTCGAACGCGCTCGCCGCGGCCGCCGTCGCCCACGAGTCGGGCATGTCCGTGGACGAGATCGCCACCGCGCTCTCCGAAGCCGGCACGCTCTCCCGCTGGCGGATGGAGGTCACCGAGCGCGCGGACGGCGTGACGGTCGTCAACGACGCCTACAACGCGAACCCCGAGTCCATGCGAGCGGCGCTGCGAGCGCTGGTCGCGATGGGCGAAGCCGGCAAGGCGCGGGGCGGGCGCACGTGGGCGGTGCTCGGAGAGATGGCCGAGCTGGGCGAGGACGCCCTCGCCGAACACGACGCGGTCGGACGCCTGGCCGTCCGACTCAACGTCAGCAAGCTCGTGGCGGTCGGTGGCAGGGAAGCCGCCTGGCTGCAAATGGGCGCTTACAACGAGGGTTCGTGGGGTGAGGAGTCGGTGCACGTGTCCGACACGCGGGCGGCGGTCGACCTGTTGCGCAGCGAGCTGCGTCCGGGGGACGTCGTGCTGGTGAAGGCGTCCCGGTCGGTGGGGCTCGAACGAGTCGCGGCGGCATTGCTGGACGAGGGCGTACAGGGCGCCGAGAGCGGGTCCGCGACCCGATGAACTCCATGAAGCAGATCCTCTTCTCCGGAATGATCGGGCTCTTCCTGACCCTGATCGGTACCCCGCTGCTGATCAAGCTGCTGGCCAAGAAGGGCTACGGGCAGTTCATCCGCGATGACGGCCCCCGTACCCACGGCAGCAAGAAGGGCACGCCCACCATGGGCGGTATCTCCTTCATCCTGGCCACGATCATCGCGTACGCCCTGACGAAGGTGATCACCTCCAGCGACCCGACCTTCTCCGGTGTGCTGGTCCTCTTCCTCTTCGCGGGCATGGGCCTGGTCGGCTTCCTCGACGACTACATCAAGATCGTCAAGCAGCGGTCGCTGGGTCTGCGGGCCAAGGCGAAGATGGCCGGTCAGCTGATCGTCGGTATCGCCTTCGCGGTGCTCTCGCTGCAATTCGCCGACCTGCGCGGCGCGACCCCGGCCTCCGACCGGCTCTCCTTCACCCAGGACTTCGGCTGGCAGATCGGCCCGGTGCTGTTCGTCATCTGGGCGCTGTTCATGATCCTGGCGATGTCCAACGGCGTGAACCTCACCGACGGCCTCGACGGTCTGGCCACCGGCGCCTCGGTGATGGTCTTCGGCGCGTACACCTTCATCGGCATCTGGCAGCACCAGGAGTCCTGCGCCAACGCGATCACCGCGGGCCCCGGCTGCTACGAGGTGCGCGATCCGCTGGACCTCGCGGTGGTCGCCTCCGCCCTGATGGGCGCCTGCTTCGGCTTCCTGTGGTGGAACACCTCGCCCGCCAAGATCTTCATGGGTGACACCGGTTCGCTGGCGCTCGGCGGCGCGCTCGCCGGTCTCGCGATCTGCTCCCGCACCGAGCTGCTGCTGGCGGTCCTGGGCGGTCTCTTCGTCCTCATCACGATGTCCGTGGTCATCCAGGTCGGATCGTTCCGCCTGACCGGCAAGCGGGTGTTCCGGATGGCGCCACTCCAGCACCACTTCGAACTCAAGGGGTGGTCCGAAGTCCTTGTCGTGGTCCGCTTCTGGATCATCCAGGGCATGTGCGTGATCGTCGGCCTGGGCCTCTTCTACGGCGGCTGGCAGGCCGCCAAGTGACCGCCGAATTCGCAGGCGCGCACATCACCGTCGCCGGTCTGGGCGTGAGCGGCATCAGCGCCGCCCGCGCCCTGGCCGGCCGCGGCGCCCAGGTCACGGTCGTGGACGGCGGCGACGGCGAGCGGCAGCGGGCCGCCGCCGCGGAGCTGACGGAGTGGGCGGCCCGTCAGGCCGCCGGTGGTTCGGTGACCGTCCGCCTCGGCGACGGCGCCACCCTCCCCGCGGGCACCGGTCTCGTCGTCACCTCGCCCGGCTGGAAGCCGGACAGCCCGCTGTTCACCGCCGCCGCCGAGGCCGGCGTGGACGTCGTCGGCGACGTCGAGATCGCCTGGCGGCTGCGCGGCCCGGACGCCGCCGACTGGCTGGCGGTCACCGGCACCAACGGCAAGACCACCACCGTGCGGATGCTCGCCGCGATCCTGGAGGCCGAGGGGCTGCGCACCACGGTCGCCGGCAACATCGGCACCCCGATCATCGACCTGGTCCTCGCCCAGGACACCGAGCGCTACGACGTACTCGCCGTGGAGCTCTCCAGCTACCAGCTGCACTGGGCCCCGTCCGTACGGGCCCACTCCGGGGCGGTCCTCAACCTCGCCCCCGACCACCTCGACTGGCACGGTTCCATGGCGGCGTACGCCGCCGACAAGGGCCGGATCTACGAGGGCAACACCGTCGCCTGCGTCTACAACGTGGCCGACAAGGCGACCGAGGACCTGGTCCGCGAGGCCGATGTCGAGGAGGGGTGCCGGGCGATCGGCTTCACCCTCGGCACCCCGGGCCCCTCGCAGCTCGGCGTCGTCGACGGCATCCTCGTCGACCGCGCCTTCGTCGAGAACCGCCAGAAGCAGGCCCAGGAGCTGGCCGAGGTCGCCGATGTGACGCCGCCCGCGCCACACAACATCGCCAACGCCCTCGCTGCGGCGGCGCTGGCCCGGGCGTACGGCGTGCGGCCCGCGGCGGTCCGCGAGGGGCTGCGGGCGTTCCACCCGGACGCCCACCGCATCGAGCATGTCGCGGACGTCGCCGGTGTGGCGTACATCGACGATTCCAAGGCGACCAACACCCACGCGGCCGAGGCGTCGTTGGCCTCGTACGAACCCATCGTCTGGATCGCCGGGGGACTCGCCAAGGGGGCCACCTTCGACGAACTGGTGCGCCGGGCCGCGGGAAGGCTGCGCGGAGCGGTGCTGATCGGTGCGGACCGTGCGCTGATCAGCGAAGCTCTGGCGCGACACGCCCCCGATGTCCCGGTGGTCGACCTCGACCGGACCGACACTGGGGCGATGTCCGCGGCGGTCCGCGAGGCGGCCGCCCTCGCCGAGCCCGGCGACACGGTGCTCCTGGCCCCGGCCTGCGCCTCGATGGACATGTTCACGAACTACAACAAGCGCGGCGACGCCTTCGCCGACGCGGTGCGCGACCTGAGCGCATCTGGCCGGTAGCCGCTCGTCCCGCTCCCGTCGAGGATCTGCGGCCCGCACTGTGGAGGGGACGAGATGACGGCCCGATCGGCGAAGGCGGCGCCACCGCGTCCGCGGCGCACCGTGAGTGCGCCGCGGACTCCGCGGAAGCCGCGCGGCGGCCGCCCGACCGGTGGCGCCCCGCGGCGGATCCACGCCCGTCTCCGGCGGGCCTGGGACCGTCCGCTGACGGCGTACTACCTGATCCTCGGCGGCAGCATGCTGCTCATCGTCCTCGGTCTGGTGATGGTCTACTCGGCCTCGCAGATCAAGGCGCTCCAGTCCGGGCTGGCACCGAGCTTCTTCTTCCGCAAACAGCTGATGGCCGCCGCCATCGGCGGGGTGCTGCTCTACCTCGCCGCCCGGCTGCCGGTGCGGCTGCACCGCGCGTTCGCCTATCCGCTGCTGGCCGTCTCGGTGTTCGCGATGTGCCTGGTGCAGGTGCCGGGGATCGGGGTCGCGGTCAACGGCAACCAGAACTGGATCAACCTCGGCGGCGCCTTCCAGATGCAGCCGAGCGAGTTCGGGAAGCTGGCGCTCGTCCTGTGGGGCGCCGATCTGCTCGCCCGTAAGCAGGAGAAGAAGCTGCTGGCGCAGTGGAAGCATCTGCTGGTGCCGCTGATCCCGGTCGCCTTCCTGCTGCTCGGGCTGATCATGCTCGGCGGCGACATGGGCACCGCGATCATTCTCACGGCGATCCTCTTCGGGCTGCTGTGGCTGGCGGGCGCCCCGACCCGGCTGTTCGCCGGTGTGCTGGGCGCCGCGGCGGTCATCGGCGCCCTGCTGATCAAGACCAGCGCCAACCGGATGTCCCGTCTCGCCTGCATCGGCGCGACCGATCCGGGCCCCAGCGATCAGTGCTGGCAGGCGGTGCACGGCATCTACGCGCTGGCCTCCGGCGGACTCTTCGGTTCCGGGCTCGGCGCGAGTATGGAAAAATGGGGTGAACTCCCTGAACCGCACACCGACTTCATCTTCGCCATCACCGGGGAGGAACTGGGACTGGCGGGGACGCTGTCGGTGCTCGCCCTGTTCGCGGCTCTAGGCTATGCGGGTATCCGCGTGGCCGGACGCACGGAGGACCCCTTCGTGAGGTACGCCGCGGGAGGTGTGACCACCTGGATCATGGCCCAGACCATGGTCAACATCGGTGCGGTGCTCGGCCTGTTGCCGATCGCCGGCGTCCCGCTCCCGCTGTTCTCCTACGGAGGCTCCGCCCTGCTGCCGTCGATGTTCGCCGTCGGGCTGCTGATCGCCTTCGCGCGTGACGAGCCCGCGGCACGGGCGGCACTGGCCGCGCAGGCCACGCGGCGGCCGGGTTCCGGAAGGAAGCCGGCCGGGGTGAGATGGAAGACGATGAGACGGCGCGTCACGAGGCGACCGTCCGGAGAGCGGTGAATTTCGGTGCATGTCGTACTCGCCGGTGGGGGGACCGCCGGCCACATCGAGCCCGCGCTCGCCCTCGCGGACGCACTGCGGAGGCAGGACCCGACCGTGGGGATCACGGCACTCGGCACGGAACGCGGGCTGGAGACCCGGCTCGTCCCGGAGCGCGGCTACGAACTGGGACTGATCCCGGCCGTACCGCTGCCCCGTAAGCCCACCCCCGAACTCATCACCGTCCCCGGGCGGCTGCGCGGCACCATCAAGGCGGCCGAGCAGATCCTGGAGCGGACGAAGGCGGACTGCGTCGTCGGCTTCGGCGGTTACGTCGCGCTGCCCGGCTACCTCGCCGCCAAGCGCCTGGGCGTGCCGATCGTCGTCCACGAGGCCAACGCCCGCCCCGGTCTGGCCAACAAGATCGGCTCCCGGTACGCCAAGTACGTCGCGGTCTCCACCCCGGAGAGCAAGCTGCGCGGCGCCCGCTACGTCGGCATCCCGCTGCGCCGGACCATCGCCACCCTCGACCGGGCGGCCGTCCGCCCCGAGGCGCGCGCGGCGTTCGGGCTCGACCCCAACCTTCCGACGCTGCTGGTCTCCGGCGGCTCCCAGGGCGCGCGCCGCCTCAACGAGGTCATCCAGGCCGCGGTGCCGGCGCTCCAGCGCTCCGGTATCCAGGTCCTGCACGCGGTCGGCCCGAAGAACGAACTGCCGCAGGTCGACAACATGCCGGGCATGCCCCCCTATGTCCCGGTACCGTACGTGGACCGGATGGACCTCGCCTACGCCGCGGCGGACATGATGCTCTGCCGCGCGGGCGCGATGACCGTCGCCGAACTCTCCGCCGTCGGGCTCCCCGCCGCGTACGTCCCGCTGCCGATCGGCAACGGCGAACAGCGGCTGAACGCCCAGCCGGTGGTCAACGCCGGCGGCGGACTCCTCGTCGACGACGCCCAGCTGACCCCGGAGTGGGTGCAGTCCACGGTCCTGCCGGTCCTCGCCGACCCGCACCGGCTGTTCGAGATGTCCCGTGCGGCCGCCGAGTTCGGCCGCCGGGACGCCGATGAACTCCTCGTCGGCATGGTGTACGAGGCGATTGCCCAGCGGAACAGCTAGACGACGAAAGGCAGGGGGAGCGTGGCCGGACCGACCGCCGCCCGCAGCGGCACCAAGGGGGCGCCGGCGTCCGGCCGGGCCCCCGCCGAACCGGCCCGCACCGGGCGGCGCTTGTGGCCACGCCTCCCCTTCCGCCGTCCCGGACGTCGCGGTCTGATCATCACTCTGATCCTGGTGGCCGTCCTCGGCGGCTTCGGCGTCTGGGCCCTCTACGGCTCGGACTGGCTACGGGTGTCGGGCGTCAAGACGTCCGGCACCCGGGTGCTGACCTCCCGCGAGGTCGTCGAGGCGGCCGAGGTCCCGCTGCACACCCCCCTCGCGTCGGTCGGCACCGACGCGATCGCCGCCCGGCTGCGCCACCGGCTGCCCCGCATCAAGTCCGTGGACGTGGTCCGTTCCTGGCCGCACACGATCGCCCTGAAGGTGACCGAGAGGGAGCCGGAACTGGTCATGCCGGAGGGCGGCAAGTACGTCGAAGTCGACGCCGAAGGTGTCCGTTTCGCGACCGTGCCCACGCCTCCCAAAGGCGTTCCCGCACTTCAGCTGGTGGCGGACGGCGCCCCCAGCCTGGACCGTTTCGGTCCCGCCCGGCTGCGCCGGGCCGCGGTCGAGGTC
Source organism: Streptomyces sp. NPDC014733 (assembly GCF_043083385.1). Classification (NCBI taxonomy): domain Bacteria; kingdom Bacillati; phylum Actinomycetota; class Actinomycetes; order Kitasatosporales; family Streptomycetaceae; genus Streptomyces; species Streptomyces sp. NPDC014733. The sequence continues at coordinate 432,944 of NZ_JBIBYO010000005.1, forward strand.
GCGTCAGATCTTCCCAAAACCCTTCACAACCAGGTCAAAACCGTGCGCGTGACGTCGTACGATGCGATCACGCTCGAACTCACGGGGAAGCGCACGGTGGTGTGGGGGAGTGGCGAACACGGCCGTCGGAAGGCCGCGGTGCTGACCGCTCTCCTCAAGGCCGCGCGTGACGCACACCACTTCGACGTATCCGTTCCCAGTGCACCTGCGGTGTCCGGGAGTTGACGGCCGTCGCCGCAGGCCAGCCCCCTGGATGGCTATCACCGCGGGTGATCACATAGGGTGAAAAGAAAAACGGGAGGTTCGGCGTGTTCGTTGAACGTGCGCCACTTGTCGACTTAGTGTCTCGTTCCAAAGGGACTTTGCTTCCAAGGAACACGGATACAAGTAACCCTAAACTTCAACGTTAGGGTTCGGGTCGGCAATACGGACCGTCCCATCGGCATCAGTCGGCGTCCACAAGGAATGTGAGGCGGCGACACGTAACTCGAGGCGAGAGGCCTTCGACGTGGCAGCACCGCAGAACTACCTCGCAGTCATCAAGGTCGTCGGCATCGGCGGCGGTGGCGTGAACGCCATCAACCGGATGATCGAGGTCGGGCTCAAGGGCGTCGAGTTCATCGCGATCAACACCGATGCGCAGGCGTTGCTGATGAGCGACGCCGACGTCAAGCTCGACGTCGGCCGCGAAATGACCCGCGGACTCGGCGCCGGCGCCAACCCGGACGTCGGCCGCAAGGCGGCCGAGGACCACCGCGAGGAGATCGAGGAGGTCCTCAAGGGGGCCGACATGGTCTTCGTGACCGCGGGCGAGGGCGGCGGCACCGGCACCGGCGGCGCCCCGGTCGTCGCCAACATCGCCCGTTCGCTGGGCGCCCTGACGATCGGTGTGGTCACCCGGCCGTTCACCTTCGAGGGCCGCCGGCGGGCCAACCAGGCCGAGGACGGCATCGCCAGCCTCCGTGAAGAGGTCGACACCCTCATCGTCATCCCCAACGACCGCCTGCTGTCCATCTCGGACCGCCAGGTGAGCGTGCTGGATGCGTTCAAGTCGGCCGACCAGGTGCTGCTCTCCGGTGTCCAGGGCATCACCGACCTGATCACCACGCCCGGCCTGATCAACCTCGACTTCGCCGACGTCAAGTCCGTGATGTCGGAGGCCGGTTCGGCGCTCATGGGCATCGGCTCGGCGCGTGGCGACGACCGCGCGGTGGCCGCCGCGGAGATGGCGATCTCCTCGCCGCTCCTGGAGGCGTCCATCGACGGCGCCCGCGGCGTGCTGCTCTCCATCTCCGGCGGCTCGGACCTCGGTCTCTTCGAGATCAACGAGGCCGCGCAGCTGGTCAGCGAGGCGGCTCACCCCGAGGCGAACATCATCTTCGGCGCGGTCATCGACGACGCGCTCGGCGACGAGGTGCGGGTCACCGTCATCGCCGCGGGCTTCGACGGCGGTCAGCCGCCGGCCCGCCGCGACACGGTCATCGGCTCCTCCTCGACCAAGCGCGAGGAGCCGGCCCCGGCCCCCAGCCGTCCGGTCACCCCGCCCGAGCCGCGGTCGTCGTCCTTCGGCGGCCTGGGCGCGGTGCCGGTGCGGGACGAGGAGCCGGCTCCGGCCGAGACCTCCTCGTTCAGCGACGTCCTGTCGTCCCAGCCCGCCACCCCGCAGGTGCCCCCGGCCCGTCCGTACTCGGACACCGCGGCCGAGGAGCTGGACGTCCCCGACTTCCTGAAGTAGCCGAAGCACAGCAGTGATAGGGCAACAGCGGTACGCGAGCGGCGCGCACTTCGCCTTCACCGACAGGTGGGGCGGGGTGAGCGCCGCTCCGTACGATCAGCTCAACCTCGGCGGCGCGGTCGGCGACGACCCGGCCGCCGTCCACGAGAACCGCGCCCGCGCGGCCCGGGAACTGGGCCTCGCGCCGGACTCCGTGGTCTGGATGAACCAGGTGCACGGCAAGGACGTCGCGGTGGTCGACGGGCCGTGGCGCGACGGCGGCATTCCCTGCGTCGACGCGGTGGTGACCACCCGTCGGGGCCTGGCCCTCGCGGTGCTCACCGCGGACTGCACCCCCGTACTCCTCGCCGACCCGGTCGCCGGGGTCGTGGGCGCCGCACACGCGGGACGGCCCGGGATGGTGGCCGGTGTGGTGCCCGAAACGGTCCGCGCCATGACCGGACTGGGCGCTCGGCCCGACCGGATCGTCGCCCACACCGGACCGTCGGTGTGCGGTCGCTGCTACGAAGTGCCCGCCGCGATGCGGGACGAGGTCGCGGCCGTGGTCCCCGAGGCCTGGGCGACCACCTCGTGGGGCACCCCGGCGGTGGACGTCACCGCGGGGGTCGCGGCCCAACTCGCCACCGCCGGCGTACCGGTCCGTGAAGATTCCCACATCTGCACCATGGAATCGGCGGACCACTTCTCCTATCGGCGCGACCGCACCACCGGGCGGCTCGCGAGCTACGTATGGCTGGACGGCGCGTTGTGACGGACCGCAAGACGGAACTGGCCGCCAATCTGGCGCGGGTCGAGGAGCGCATCGCCGCCGCCTGCGACGCCGCCGGGCGCCGGCGTGACGAGGTCACGCTGATCGTGGTCACCAAGACCTACCCGGCGAGCGATGTGCGGCTCCTCGCCGAGCTGGGCGTGCGTCAGGTGGCGGAGAACCGCGATCAGGACGCGGCACCCAAAGCCGCCGAATGTGCCGATCTGCCCCTGACTTGGCATTTTGTTGGTCAATTGCAGACCAACAAGGTCCGATCGGTCGCCGGGTACGCCGGACTCGTCCAGTCCGTCGACCGCGCCCGTCTGGTCACCGCGCTCTCCAGGGAAGCGGTGCGCGCGGAGCGGGAGATGGGGTGCCTGATCCAGGTGGCGCTGGACGCCGAGGCGGGGGAGCGGGGCGACCGCGGCGGGGTGGCGCCGGACGGCGTCGCGGCGCTCGCCGCCGCGATCGACGGTGCCCAAGGGCTGCGCCTGGACGGTGTGATGACGGTCGCACCGCTGGCGGGGCCGTACGCCGGGCGCCAACGGGCCGCGTTCGAGCGGCTCATGGAAATCTCAACCGACCTGCGCGCCGCTTATCCTGCTGCCACCATGGTGTCGGCAGGCATGAGTGCGGACTTGGAGGACGCCGTGGCGGCCGGAGCGACACATGTGCGCGTCGGCACTGCGGTACTCGGAGTCCGTCCACGCCTCGGGTAACGTCGCCAAGCAAGTCGGACCACAGCACAAAATATGGTCATTCCCGTAAAAAAAGGGACAGGCCCAGTGGATCCAGGGCGCCCGGTGACGGAGCCGATCCACCACAGAGCGGAGGACGCAGAGAATGGCCGGCGCGATGCGCAAGATGGCGGTCTACCTCGGCCTCGTGGAGGACGATGGGTACGACGGCCGGGGGTTCGACCCCGATGACGAGTTCGAGCCCGAGCTCGACCCGGAGCCCGACCGCGGACGGCGGCAGCAGCAGCAAGTGCAGCCGGAGACACGCCCGGAGCGGGAGGAGCCGGTCAGGTCCGTTCAGCCGCCGGCGCAGCGTGAGCCCACTCCGCTGCCCGCGGAAAGCGGACGACCCGCCCGAATCGCCCCCGTGGCATCCATCACACCCGACCGTCCGAATCTGGAGAAGAACGCACCGGTGATCATGCCCAAAGTTGTGTCCGAGCGGGAGCCTTACCGCATCACCACACTGCACCCCCGGACCTACAACGAAGCCCGTACCATCGGGGAACACTTCCGTGAGGGCACTCCGGTGATCATGAATCTCACGGAGATGGACGACACCGACGCGAAGCGACTTGTCGACTTTGCCGCCGGGCTAGTCTTCGGTCTGCACGGCAGCATCGAGCGCGTGACGCAGAAGGTGTTCCTGTTGTCGCCTGCTAACGTCGATGTCACGGCGGAGGACAAGGCCCGTATCGCAGAGGGTGGGTTCTTCAACCAGAGCTGAGACGCAACACCGGGCACACCGAGGCCGCGAGGCCGACACGAGGGATCAGGGGAGAGGGACGCGCGAAGATGAATGTCTTTGGGCAGGTGATCTACATCGCGCTGTACTGCTTCCTGATCGTGTTGATCTTCCGGCTGGTGATGGACTACGTGTTCCAGTTCGCCCGTTCATGGCAGCCAGGCAAGGCAATGGTCGTCATTCTTGAGGCCGCTTACACCATCACCGATCCGCCACTCAAGCTTCTGCGGCGGGTCATCCCGCCGCTGCGTCTCGGGGGCGTGGCGCTTGACCTGTCCTTCTTCGTATTGATGATCATCGTATACATCCTGATCACCGTCGTGAGGTCGGTGTTGTTGGTGTGAACGATACGGTCTTGCCGATTGCCGACGACTACGTTGAGGTGAAGTAGAGATGCCGTTGACCCCCGAGGACGTGCGGAACAAGCAGTTCACAACCGTCCGCCTCCGAGAAGGCTATGACGAGGACGAGGTCGATGCCTTCCTCGACGAGGTGGAAGCCGAACTGACCCGTCTGCTGCGGGAGAACGAGGATCTGCGCGCGAAGCTGGCCGCCGCCACGCGAGCCGCCGCCCAGAACCAGCAGCAGGGTCTCCGGAAGGGACCCGACCAGCAGCAGGAGCAGCAGCAGCGCGGAGGGGCACCGGTGCCCGCCGCCATATCGGGTCCGCAGCCGGTGCCGCCGCAGCAGCCGGGGATGGGTGGCCCTCCCCAGCTTCCCGGTGGTGCACCTCAGCTGCCCGCAGGTCCCGGTGGACACGGCCCGCAGGCCGGCCCGCACGGCCCCGGCCCGATGGGCCCCGGCGGCCCGATGGGTGGCGGCCCCATGGGCGGCCCCGGCGGTCCGCAGCAGCTGCCCCAGGGCGGGCAGCAGCAGGGCGGTCCCGGCGGTGACAGCGCGGCGCGCGTGCTGTCGCTGGCGCAGCAGACCGCCGACCAGGCGATCGCGGAGGCCCGTTCCGAGGCCAACAAGATTGTCGGCGAGGCGCGTTCGCGCGCCGAGGGCCTGGAGCGGGACGCCCGCGCCAAGGCCGACGCGCTGGAGCGGGACGCGCAGGAGAAGCACCGCGTCGCGATGGGCTCCCTGGAGTCCGCCCGCGCCACGCTGGAGCGCAAGGTCGAGGACCTGCGCGGCTTCGAGCGCGAGTACCGCACCCGCCTGAAGTCCTACCTGGAGAGCCAGCTGCGTCAGCTGGAGAACCAGGCCGACGACTCGCTGGCCCCGCCGCGGACCCCGGCGGCCGCGTCGCTGCCGCCGTCGCCCTCGATGGCGTCGGCCGGTGCGGGCTCCATGGGCGGTGGCAACCACACCATGGGTGGCGGCCAGTCGATGGGCAGCCACAACGGCAGCTCCGGCGGCGGCCCGTCGTACGGCGGTCAGCAGCAGATGGCGCCCGCGATGACGCAGCCGATGGCTCCGGTCCGGCCGCAGAGCCCGCAGCCGATGGGGCAGGCCCCGTCGCCGATGCGTGGCTTCCTCATCGACGAGGACGACAACTGACGTAGACCGGCGCACCGCGTCATACACGTTCGGCAATCAGGGCCGGGCCCCGAGGGAGATGTTCCCCCGGGGCCCGGCCCTTTTGCGGGCGCGGGCGCGGGCCCGGACGGGGAGGGCCCGGCCTCGGGCGCCCGTGGCCTCGGAAAGGGCGCAAAGGCCCCGGGCCCGTTCCGCCTTTTCCCGGAGGCCCCCTGAATCCGGCTCAGCCGAGGCGTCGTCAGCCGGTGGGCGTCTGCCGTCCCTCGTTCGTGCGGCGCTCTTTCGGGGGGCGGTGGCCCGGGGTGGCGCGGCGACGCCGGGCGGGAAATCGCACCGGTCCCGGGCCCGCCGGGCGGGAAATCGCACCGGGCGCGCCCGCTCCGCCGTACGGGGAAGAGCAGCGGGCCCCCGGCACACGCGCGGTGTGCCGGGGGCCCGGGGAGGTACGGCGGGCGGGGCCGCCGGAGGTTACGCCTTGCGGAGGCGGAAGGCGAGGCCCAGGGGCTCGTCCGTGAACAGCTCGCCGTAGGTGGCGGCGTCGTCGGCCGCTTCCTGCTCGGCGGTGAAGGCGGTGGCCAGCACCTCGTCGGCGATCAGGGTGGCGTGCTCGGCCAGGGCCGTGCGCAGCTCCGCGTCGGCGGTCTCCCAGCGCAGGGCGATCCGGTCGGAGACGTCCAGACCGCTGTTCTTGCGCGCCTCCTGGATGAGGCGGATCGCGTCACGGGCCAGCCCGGCGCGGCGCAGCTCCGGGGTGATCTCCAGGTCCAGCGCGACGGTCGCACCGGCGTCGGACGCCACCGACCAGCCCTCGCGCGGGGTCTCGGTGATGATGACCTCGTCCGGGGTGAGGGTGACGGTCTCGCCGTCCACCTCGACCGTGGCCTCACCGTCGCGCAGCGCCAGCGAGAGCGCCGCGGCGTCGGCGGCGGCGACCGCCTTGGCGACCGCCTGGACGCCCTTGCCGAACCGCTTGCCCAGCGCCCGGAAGTTGGCCTTGGCGGAGGTGTCGACCAGCGAACCGCCCATGTCGGAGAGGGCGGCGAGCGAGGTGACGTTCAGCTCATCGGCGATCTGTGCGCGCAGGTCCTCGGAGAGACCGGCGAAGCCGTGCGCCGCGACCAGTGCGCGGGACAGCGGCTGACGCGTCTTCACCCCGGACTCGGCGCGGGTGGCCCGGCCCAGCTCGACCAGCCGGCGCACCAGCTGCATCTGCGTGGACAGCTCCGGGTCGATCAGCCCCGGGTCGGCCAGTGGCCACGACGCCAGGTGCACGGAGTCCGGCGCCTGCGGGGTGACCGGGACGACGAGGTCCTGCCAGACCCGCTCGGTGATGAACGGCGTCAGCGGCGCCATCAGCCGGGTCACCGTCTCGACCACCTCGTGCAGGGTGCGCAGCGCGGCCGGGTCGCCCTGCCAGAAGCGGCGGCGCGAGCGGCGCACGTACCAGTTGGAGAGGTCGTCGACGAAGGACGACAGCAGCTTGCCGGCGCGCTGGGTGTCGTACGCCTCCAGCGCCTCGGTGACGCCCTCGACGAGGGTGTTCAGCTCGCCGAGCAGCCAGCGGTCGAGCAGCGGGCGCTCGGCCGGCGCCGGGTCGGCTGCGGACGGCGCCCAGTTCGAGGTGCGGGCGTAGAGCGCCTGGAAGGCGACGGTGTTCCAGTACGTCAGCAGGGTCTTGCGGACGACTTCCTGGATGGTGGTGTGGCCCACCCGGCGGGCGGACCAGGGCGAGCCGCCGGCCGCCATGAACCAGCGGACCGCGTCGGCGCCGTGCTGGTCCATCAGCGGGATCGGCTGGAGGATGTTGCCCAGGTGCTTGGACATCTTCCGGCCGTCCTCGGCGAGGATGTGGCCCAGGCAGACGACGTTCTCGTACGACGACTTGTCGAAGACGAGGGTGCCGACGGCCATCAGCGTGTAGAACCAGCCGCGGGTCTGGTCGATGGCCTCGGAGATGAACTGCGCCGGGTACCGCTTCTCGAAGAGCTCCTTGTTGCGGTACGGGTAGCCCCACTGCGCGAACGGCATCGAGCCCGAGTCGTACCAGGCGTCGATGACCTCGGGGACGCGGGTGGCGGTCAGCGTGCAGCCCTCGTGGGTGCAGCCGAAGGTGACGGCGTCGATGAACGGGCGGTGCGGGTCCAGGCCCGACTGGTCGGTGCCGGTCAGCTCGGTCAGCTCGGCGAGCGAGCCGACGCAGGTGAGGTGGCCCTCCTCGCAGCGCCAGATGGGCAGCGGGGTGCCCCAGTAGCGGTTGCGGCTCAGCGCCCAGTCGATGTTGTTCTGCAGCCAGTCGCCGAACCGGCCGTGCTTGACGGAGTCCGGGAACCAGTTGGTGTTCTCGTTCTCGCGGAGCAGGGCGTCCTTGACGGCGGTGGTGCGGATGTACCAGGACGGCTGCGCGTAGTAGAGCAGCGCGGTGTGGCAGCGCCAGCAGTGCGGGTAGCTGTGCTCGTAGGCGAGGTGACGGAAGAGCAGGCCGCGGGCGTCGAGGTCGGCGACGAGCGCCTCGTCGGCCTTCTTGAAGAACTCGCCGCCGACGAGCGGCAGCTCCTCGGCGAAGGTGCCGTCGGGGCGGACCGGGTTCACCACCGGCAGGCCGTAGCTCTTGCAGACCTTGAGGTCGTCCTCACCGAAGGCCGGGGCCTGGTGGACGAGGCCGGTGCCGTCCTCGGTGGTGACGTACTCGGCGTTGACGACAAAGTTGGCGCCCTCCAGCTCGACGAGGTCGAACGGGCGGCGGTAGGCCCAGCGCTCCATCTCGCGGCCGGTGAACGACCGGCCGGTGGCGGTCCAGCCCTCGCCGAGCGCCTTCTCCAGCAGCGGCTCGGCGACGACCAGCTTCTCCCGGCCGTCGGTGGCGACGACGTAGGTGACGTCCGGGTGGGCGGCGACCGCGGTGTTGGAGACCAGCGTCCAGGGCGTGGTCGTCCAGATGAGGAGGGCCGCCTCACCGGCGAGGGGGCCGGAGGTCAGCGGCAGCCGGACGTAGACGGACGGGTCGACGACCGTTTCGTAGCCCTGTGCCAGCTCGTGGTCGGACAGGCCGGTGCCGCAGCGGGGGCACCAGGGGGCGACGCGGTGGTCCTCGACCAGCAGGCCCTTGGAGAAGATCTCCTTCAGCGACCACCACACCGACTCGATGTAGTCGGGGTCCATGGTGCGGTACGGGGCGTCGAGGTCGGTCCAGTACCCCATGCGGGTCGTCAGCTCGGCGAAGGCGTCGGTGTGCCGGGTCACCGACTCACGGCACCTGGCGTTGAACTCGGCGATGCCGTACGCCTCGATGTCCTTCTTGCCGTTGAAGCCCAGCTCCTTCTCGACCGCCAGCTCGACGGGGAGGCCGTGGCAGTCCCAGCCGGCCTTGCGGTCGACGTGGTAGCCCTGCATCGTGCGGAAGCGGGGGAAGACGTCCTTGAAGACGCGGGCCTCGATGTGGTGGGCGCCGGGCATGCCGTTGGCGGTCGGCGGGCCCTCGTAGAAGACCCATTCGGGCCGGCCCTCGGACTGCTGGAGGGTGCGGGCGAAGACCTTCTGTTCCTGCCAGAAGTCGAGCACGGCGTGCTCAAGGGCGGGTAGGTCGACCTGCGCGGGCACCTGGCGGTACTGCGGCTGCTCACTCATCGGGTTCCTCCGGCGGACACCTGCTGCGTTCTCCGTCCGGAGGGACGAGAGCGCTGCTCCCGCGGTACCACCCTCCTTGGCGGTGGGCCTGCCACCGCCCCCTCATTGGGGTCGCGCTGCCGGTTCTACTCGCCCACGGCACTGCGCGGGCTTTCTTCCGGCGGCTCCGGGGTGATCTTCACGTCGCGCACGCCTCCGGGCTCCCACCGTCCCCGGATCGCTGCTGGCTGCCTACGACGCTACTCGTCCCATCGACGCCTGTCGCTGCGCCCAGTGTACGGGGCGACCGGAACGGTGACCGACCGGATTTCCGGTGGGCCCGGCCGCCGGGGCCACCCGAACGCGGCCGGGGCGGGCGGGCGGCCGGGTCCCGTGGTGCGCCGGGCGGGGACGGGGCGGAGCGGGGGTACGGGCGGTGCGTCCCATTGCCGCGGCCCGTGCGGCGATTTATCGTTCCCGTCACGATTCGCGAACTAAATCACATATGTGAAGGGGTCGCGGCCATGGTGGCGAAGAAGTCCGCCGCGAAGAAGAGCACGGCACCCGCCGAGGAGCCCGGTACGGCACGTCCCGCGGCTCCCCAGGAGGCCGGTGCGCCCGTTCCGGGCACCCCGGAGAAGCAGGCCCCGGCCAAGAAGGCCGCGGCCGGGAAGAGTACGGCGAAGAAGACCGCGGTGAAGAAGGCCGCGGCGAAGAAGGTCGCAGCGAAGAAGGCCGCGGTGAAGAAGACCGCGGCGGAGAAGGCCCCCGCCGGGAAGGCGGCGGCCGCGAAGAGCACGGCGCGCAGAACGGCCGCGGCCAAGGCCCCGGCGAAGAAGGCGACCGCCGCGAAGGCGACGGCGAGGAAGACGGGAGCCAAGACGGTGGTGGCGAAGAAGAGCGCGGCCGCGGCGCACGGCACGGACCCGGCGGTACCCACGGCGCTCGTGGCCGCCGGCCCCGACGACCTGGCCGTCCGGCCGGGCGAGGACCCCTGGACACCGGAGGAGGTCGACGAGGCCCGGACCGGGCTGCAGGGCGAGGCGGTGCGGCTGCGGGCCGAGATCGCCGCCTCGGAGGACGCCATCGCGGGGCTGATGCGCGACTCCGGGGACGGCGCGGGCGACGACGAGGCGGACACCGGCACCAAGAACATCACCCGCGAGCACGAGCTGGCGCTGGCCTCCAACGCCCGCGAGATGCTGCTCCAGACCGAACGCGCGCTGGGCCGTCTGGACGCGGGAACGTACGGCCTCTGCGAGAACTGCGGCAAGCCGATCGGCAAGGCCCGGATGCAGGCGTTCCCCCGGGCCACCCTCTGCGTGGAGTGCAAGCAGAAACAGGAGCGGCGGGGCTGAGGGGCGCGGGCACCCGGCGCCCCTCGGCGGCCGTCCCGCACACCCCGTGAGCGGCGGCCGCCGGACGCCGGGAGCGGGGCCGGGGCCTGGCCGTGGGGGCCGGGCGCCGTACCCGGACCGCCCCGGTCTCCCCGCCCCGCGCACGCCTGTCGCCCGGTGCCCCCGGCCCCGGCGCCCCGCCAGGTGCGTGTCGTACCCTCGTTCCTCAGCCAGGCGTGGCCTGGCGGGGACGTTACGGGCTGAGGGACGCACACAGTGGCAGAGGCGGAACGCATCACCGGTACGCCGGAATCCGGATCGGGTTCCGGGGTGGAGTCCGACGCGGGTTCGGAGGGGGGACGTCCGGCGGAGCCGGGGCAGGGGGAGCGCCGCGGCAAGCGGCGCATCCCGGCCCTGCTGCTGATCGCCCTCGTCGCGTACCTGCTGGACCTGGGCAGCAAGCTGCTGGTGGTCGCGAAGCTGGAGCACCATGCGCCGGTCGAGGTGATCGGGACGCTGCTGCAGTTCGAGGTGATCCGTAACCGCGGGGCGGCGTTCAGCATGGGGGAGGCGCTGACGATCTTCCTCACCATCATCGCGGTGGCGGTGATCGTGGTGATCTTCCGGATCGCGCGCAAGCTCTACAGCCTGCCGTGGGCCGTCGCACTGGGGCTGCTGCTCGGCGGCGCCTTCGGCAACCTCACCGACCGGCTCTTCCGCTCCCCGGGCGTCTTCGAGGGCGCGGTGGTCGACTTCATCGCCCCGGCGCACTTCGCGGTCTTCAACCTCGCCGACTCCGCGATCGTCTGCGGCGGCATCCTGATCGTGATCCTCTCCTTCCGGGGGCTGGACCCGGACGGCACGGTCCACAAGGACTGAACCGCCTCTGCGGCGGGGCCCCGGCGGCCGCCGCCGGGCGCCGGGCGGGCCACCCCGGTCGGACTGCCATACTCGTGGGGTGAGCACGCTTCCCGATATCCGCACCCTGCCCGTACCGGACGGCCTGGAGGGCGAGCGCGTCGACGCCGCGCTGGCCCGCATGTTCGGCTTCTCCCGTACGAAGGCCGCCGAACTGGCGGCCGCCGGCAAGGTCCGGGTCGACGGCTCCGAGGTGATGAAGTCCGAGCGGGTGCACGGCGGCGCCTGGCTGGAGGTCGAGATGCCGCAGGCCGCGGCACCGGTCGAGATCGTCGCCGAGCCCGTCGAGGGCATGGAGATCGTCCATGACGACGACGACGTCGTGGTGATCGTCAAGCCCGTCGGCGTCGCCGCGCACCCCAGCCCCGGCTGGACCGGCACCACCGTCATCGGCGGGCTGGCCGCCGCCGGCTACCGCATCTCCACCTCCGGTGCCGCCGAGCGCCAGGGCATCGTGCACCGCCTGGACGTCGGCACCTCCGGCCTGATGGTCGTCGCCAAGTCCGAGCGCGCCTACACCCTGCTCAAGCAGCAGTTCCGGGAGCGGACGGTCGACAAGCGCTACCACGCGCTGGTGCAGGGCCACCCGGACCCGATGAGCGGCACCATCGACGCCCCCATCGGCCGTCATCCGCAGCACGACTACAAGTGGGCGGTGACCGCCGAGGGCAAGCCGTCGGTCACCCACTACGACCTCATCGAGGCGTACCGCGCCGCCAGCCTCCTCGACATCAAGCTGGAGACCGGCCGCACCCACCAGATCCGGGTGCACATGTCCGCCCACCGCCACCCCTGCGTCGGCGACCTGACCTATGGCGCGGACCCGACGCTGGCCAAGCGGCTGGGGCTGACCCGGCAGTGGCTGCACGCGATGCGGCTCGGATTCGAGCACCCTTCGGACGGCCGCTGGGTCGAGTTCGAGAGCGCCTATCCCGAGGATCTCCAGCGGGCGCTGGACACCGTGCGGGACGAGAGTTCCTGACGGTCCGACGGGTGCCGGGCCCGGTCAGCAGCGGAAGGTGACCGTCCGCTTTCTGTCCGGGCATGGCAGGCTTGGGGCGGAAAGTGATCGGTTTCGACCCCGGAGCGTAACCCCGTGGATCAGCTCGCCCTGCTGTTCGTGCTTCTCCTGGGGGCGGTGGTCACGGTCCCCCTCGGTGACCGGCTGGGCCTGCCCTCGCCGGTGCTGATGACCCTGGCCGGTGGTGTCCTCGCGCTCCTGCCGTTCGTCCCGAACGTCGACATCCCACCCGAGTACATCCTTCCGCTGGTGCTGCCGCCGCTGCTCTACGCGGCGGTCCAGCGCACCTCCTGGCGCCAGTTCACGGCGAACATCCGCCCGATCTTCCTGCTCGCCGTCGCGCTGGTCTTCGCCACCACCGCGGCGGTCGCCGCGGTCGCCCAGGCCGTGGTGCCGGGGATGCCGCTGGCCGCCGCCGTGGTGCTGGGCGCGCTCGTCGCCCCGCCCGACCCGGTCGCCGCGACCGCGGTCGCCGGCAAGCTGGGACTGCCCCGCCGCATGGTCTCCATCCTGGAGGGCGAGGGCCTCTTCAACGACGTCACCGCGATCGTCCTCTACCACGTCGCCCTCGCCGCGGCCGTCAGCGGCACCTTCTCCGCACCGGGGGCCGTCAGCTCCCTGGTCCTCTCCGCCGTCGTCGCCGTCGCCGTCGGCCTGGTCATCGGCTGGGTCGCCAACAAGCTGATGGGCATACTGGGCGACCCGACGCTGCAGATCGGCCTGACGCTGCTGGTCCCGTTCGTCGGCTACGTCGTCGCCGAGGAGTTCCACGGCTCCGGTGTGCTGGCCGTGCTGACCTGCGCCCTCTTCCTCGCCGAGTACGCGGTCGACGCCGACGACGTGATGGGCCGGCTGGCCGGCTACACCTTCTGGGAGATCGTCGACACCCTCGTCACCGGCGTCGCCTTCGGCCTGATCGGCCTGGAGCTGCACAACGTCGTCGGCGCCGCCTCCGGCCACTGGACCGAACTGCTGCGGGCCGGTGCCGCCGTCGTCGCCGTGGTCGTCGTCGTCCGGTTGCTGTGGCTGCTGCCCGCCGCCTGGCTGGCGAAGCGGATGCACAGACGCCGCGACATCGACGAGGACATCCCGATGTCGTGGCGGGAGACGCTCATCATGTGGTGGTCGGGGATGCGCGGGGTGGCGTCGGTGGCGCTGGCGCTGGCCATCCCGTACACCGTCGACGACGGCGGGGACTTCCCGGCGCGCGAGGAGATCCTCTTCATCGCCTTCGCGGTGGTGCTCACCACCCTCATCGTGCAGGGCCTGACGCTGCCGTGGCTGGTGCGCAAGCTGCGGGTGAAGGCCGACACGGAGGCCGAGGAGGAGCTGGAGCGGGCGCTGGCGCTCCGCGTCATCAAGGCGTCCAAGCACCGCCTCAAGGAGATCCTGGAGGTCGAGGAGCTGCCCGAGGAGGTCAACGAGCAGCTGGCCCGCCGGGCGTACGACATCGGGGCGCGGATCTCGCCGGACATCGTCGACGAGGACCGGCGGGAACACTTCGAGAAGCGCATCACCCGCATGAAGAAGGTGCAGCGCATCCAGAACGAGATGCTCTCCGCCGCGCGCCACGAGGTGCTCGCCGCCCGCAACGAGCCGGGCGCCGACCCGGAGATCGTCGACCGGGTGCTGCGCCAGCTCGACATGCGCAGCCTGCGCAGCACGCCGGAGGTCCACGAGTGATCCCCGCGGGGCCCGGTCCGGGAGCGGCCCGGGCCCCGCGCGGTCAGTCCTCCTCGCGGGTGCGCTGCCGGACCGGCCCCAGCGGGTGGTCGGCGGGCGCCGCCGCCGTGGTGGTGATCCTCGGCAGCGCGTAGGGGTGTTCGGCCGCGAGCCAGGTGACCAGCCGTTCGCGGACCCGGCAGCGCACCTGCCACAGCGCGTCCGAGTCGCGGGCGGTGACCAGCGCGCGGACCACCAGTGTCGACGGGGTCGTGTCCGTCACCAGCAGGCTCCAGGCGCGGCCGTCCCACTCCGGGCACTCCTGGAGGATCTGGTGCAGCTGCTCGCGCATCTTCTCCAGCGGCGCGGTGTGGTCGAGATGGAGGAAGACGGTGCCGGTCAGCTGGGCGCCGCCGCGCGACCAGTTCTCGAACGGTGTGCCGGTGAAGTACGACACCGGCATGGTGATCCGCCGCTCGTCCCAGGTCCGAACGGTCAGGAACGTGAGGGTGATCTCCTCGATCGTGCCCATCTCGCCGTTGACCACGACCGTGTCGCCGATGCGCACCATGTCGCCGAAGGCGATCTGCAGCCCGGCGAAGAGATTGCCCAGCGTGGACTGGGCGGCGACACCGGCGACGATGCCCAGCAGTCCGGCCGAGGCCAGGACGGAGGTGCCGACCGCCCGCATCGCCGGGAAGGTCAGCAGCATCGCCGCGGCCGCCACGATGATCACGATCGCGCTGACCACCCGCTGGATCAGCGTGATCTGCGTCCGCACGCGTCGCACCCGCGCCGCGTCGTGCGCATTGGCGGCGTAGCGCGAGTACGACGACTGGACGATGGCCGCCGCGGCGCGCACCGTCAGCCACGCGGATGCCGCGATCAGCACCAGGGTCAGCGTCCGGCCGATGCCCACACGGTGGTCGCGCACCAGGTCGAGACCGGTCGCGTCGTACGAACCGCGCAGCAGTGCCGCGCAGAGCAGCACCTGGAACGGGATCCGGCAGCGCCGCAGCGCGCCCCACAGCGGGGTCTCCGGATGGGCGGCGTCGATCCGGCGCAGCACGCGGTCGGCGAGCCAGCCCAGGACGGCCGTGACGACGACCGAACCGCCGATGACGCTCAGCGGGCGCAGGACGTCCTCCAAGGACACGTCGCGATTCCTCCTCGGCTCGGGGTGCCCGTCAGCCGTACCCGGGTGGGCCGCGTACGGCATCAGGGCACGGTACGGCACCCGGCGCGGGGCGGCTGTGACGGGGGCCGGGACCCGGCCTGGCAGGATGGGAGGCTGCCGTCCGAGACAGGGAAGTGATGTACGTGCCGCCCACCACCGAGCCCGCCACCAGCGGTTCCTCGACGATTGTGCTGTTCCACTCGGTGTGCGGGCTGCGCCCCGCGGTGCATGCGGCCGCCGACCGGCTGCGGGCCGCGGGCCATGAGGTCGTCGTTCCGGATCTGTTCGACGGGCGGACCGCGGACTCCGTCGGTGGCGGCATGGAGATCAAGGAGGAGATCGGCAAGGAGACGCTGCTGCGGCGCGCGGTCACGGCGGCGGCGCCGTACTCCGACCGCGGGCTGGTCTACGCCGGTTTCTCCTTCGGCGGCGCGGTGGCGCAGAATCTGGCGCTCGCCGACGAGAAGGCCCGCGGGCTGCTGCTGATGCACGGCACCTCGGACATCGCCGAGGACACCACCGCCGACGACCTGCCGGTTCAGCTGCACGTCGCGGACCCGGACCCGTTCGAGCCGCACGACTGGCTGACCGCCTGGTACCTCCAGATGCAGCGGGCCGGCGCCGACGTCGAGATCTACCGCTACCCGGGCGCCGGCCACCTCTTCACCGACCCGGACCTGCCCGACCACGACGAGGAGGCGGCGGAGAGCGCCTGGCGGACAGCGCTCGGCTTCCTGGAGACGCTCTGAGCAGGTAGGCCGAAACGACGCGCCTCGGGCGGGTGCGCGGTCGTGCGTGCGGGGCGCGTCACCACGCCCCGCACGCCCCCGGCTCATCGCACCGGCGTCTCGCTCCGCTCCACCCGCTGGGTGCCCGACAGCGTCCGGTAGGAGCGCACCAGTGTGCTGGTGGCCGCCGGGTCGCGCTTGTCGGAGACCGCGAAGTAGTCCATCTGCGTCCGCTCCGCGTCGACGTCGACGACGCCGTAGCCGTGCGCGTCCATGTCCAGCCACTTCACATGGCGGTTGGCGGCGCGGACGGCGCCCGCCGCGGGCAGCGAGAGCGTCCCCGGGGCGACGTGCAGGATGTCGTCGAGGTTGTCCGAGGTGACGGAGGTGACCACGAACTCCGTCGCCACCGGGGCGGTCGCCGGGTACGTCGCCGCCTTCATCGGGACGTCGTTGGCCCACGCCATGTGGATGTCTCCGGTCAGGAAGACGGTGTTGCCGATGCCGCGGTCGCTGAGGTGGCTCAGCAGCTCGCGGCGGTCGTCGGTGTAGCCGTCCCACTGGTCGGTGTTGACGGCGATGCCCTCCTTGGGCAGGCCGAGGAGTTCGGCGAGCGGCTCCAGCAGATGCGCGGGCACGGAGCCGAACGCCACCGGGGAGATCATCACCGAGGTGCCGACCAGCCGCCATGCGGTGTCCGAGCGCTCCAGCCCCGCCTTGAGCCAGTCCAGCTGGGCCCGCCCGGTGAGGGTGCGGCCCGGGTCGTCGACGGCGCCGCTGCCCGGCTTCGCCTGCTCGTCGCGGAACGACCGCAGATCCAGCAGGTGCAGATCGGCGAGGGTGCCGAAGCGCAGCCGGCGGTAGGTGGTCCCGGCGGTCGACGGGCGGACCGGCATCCACTCGAAGTACGCCTGCTTCGCCGCCGCCATCCGCTGCGCCCAGGGGCCCTCGGAGTCCGGCTGGTGGTTGACCGCCCCGCCCTTCCAGGCGTTGTCGGCGAACTCGTGGTCGTCCCACATCGCGATCACCGGGTGCGCGGCGTGCATCGCCGCGGCGTCCGGGTCGGTCTTGTGGACGCCGTGCCGGACGCGGTAGTCGGCGAGCGTGAGGAGTTCGTGGGCGGGGGAGTGCGGCCGGACGACCTCCTTGAACTCCGGGTACTCGCCGGACTTGTACTCGTAGAGGTAGTCGCCGAGGTGCAGCACCGCGTCCAGGTCCGCGCGGGCGGCGAGGTGGCGGTAGGCCGAGAAGTAGCCGGACTCCCAGTTGGCGCAGGAGACCACCCCGAAGCGGACGTGGCCGGCGGCCGCGTCGGGGGCCGGGGCGGTCCGGGTGCGGCCGACCGGGGAGGTGCGGCCGCCCGCGGTGAAGCGGTAGAAGTACGCGGTGGCCGGGCGCAGTCCGCGGACGTCGGCCTTGACGGTGTGGTCGGTGGCCGCGGCGGTCCGTACCGTGCCGTGCGCCACGATCCGCGCGAAGCCGCGGTCGGTGGCCACCTCCCACGTCACGTCGGTGGCCGCGCCCCGGCCCGAGCCGGGGACCGCGTCCGGGTCGGGCGTGACCCGGGTCCACAGCAGGATGCCGTCGGGCAGCGGGTCGCCGGACGCGACACCGTGCCGGAACTCCGGCGGGGCCGCCGCCGCGCCCTTGCCGGGCGCGGCGGACGGGGCCCGGGACGCGGCGGAGGCGGGCGCGGCCGCGGCGAGCGGCAGCAGGGCGGCGGTGGCGGCCGCGGCCGTCACGGCGGTACGGCGCGAGAGCTGGTCATGATCGGTCACGGCCGCTCACCCTACTGGCCGGTACGGGCGGCGGGGAGCCTCCGGACGCGCCACGGTCGGAAATTCTTTCGCCCGCCGCCTGCCGGACACCCGTCACGCCTGCTCAGCGCGCGTTCGGGTCCTTCTCGCCCTTGGCGATGCCGGGGGCGCCGCCGTCCTTGCCGCTGGGGTCCTTCTCGCCCTTCGCGATGCCGGGGGCGCCGCCGTCCTTGCCGCTGGGGTCCTTCTCGCCCTTGGCGACACCGGGGCCGGCCTCCGCCGGGCCGAACTCCTTGTCGATCATCTTCTTGAAGTTGGCGTCGGCGAGCTGGTCGTACTGCTCCCGCGTCATCCGCTGCTGCGGCACCGGCGGCAGCACCAGCTTCTTGTCGCCGTGCAGGAACGTCGGGGTGCCCTTGACGCCCTTGCGGCCGAACTGCGCGGTCATGTCCATCGCCCAGCGGTCGTAGGTGCCCTTCTTGACCGCCTGCTCGAAGCCCTTGTTGTGCGCCAGCTCCGGCACCTCGGACGCGATCTTGAGGAGGACGGAGTCCTTGGCGAACGCGTCGTCCTGTTCCTCGGGGTGGTTCTTCAGCGAATAGAGCGCCGACTTGTACTTGAGGAACGCCTCCGGGCCGACGTTCAGCGCCGCGCCGAGCGCGCTGAGCGCGTTCTTGGAGCCCTCGCCGCCCTGGGCGCCGTCGAGGAAGGTGTAGATCGTGAAGCGGACCTTGTAGCGCCCGTCCTCGATGTCCTTGATCAGGGAGGCGCCGGAGGACTGCTCGAACGACGCGCACATCGGGCAGCGCAGGTCCTCGAAGACCTCCAGGGTCTGCTTGGCGTTCTTGTCGCCGATCAGGATCTCGGTGCCGTTCTTGCCCTGGGTGTGCGCCGGGGCGACCGACCTGGCCTCCTTCGCGGCCTCCCACCCGGTCGGCGCGGTCGCCTTCACCACGGCGTACCCGGCGCCGCCCGCGACGACCAGCACGCCGGCCACGACGGCGCCGACCGTCAGCTGGCGGCGTATCCGGTCCTTCTTCTTCTGCCGCTCCCGCTCGGCGCGGATCCGCTCACGGGCGGCCGACGGGGCCTTCTGGCTGGTGCCGTTGCTCATCTCTGTCCCGATCCCTCGGTGCTGCGGCTGGCAGTTACGTCGACGGCGTACGCACCGGACGGCGGTGGGCCGCGGTGCGGCAGGCAGCGGATCGGGAAGAGCGTGGGGGGCATGCCGGGAGTCTGCCATGTGCACGGCAGACTCCCGGGTCAAGATTTGGCATCGGGCTACGGACGCGGGCCCGCCGCCCGGCGCGTTACTTCACGCCCTCGTCGACGAGGCGGTTGAAGTCGGCCGGGGTGGACGGGGCGACCTTGTTCGGGCCGCTCTGGATGCCGATCTCCTTGCCGTCGAGCTTGAGCGTCGGGGTGTTGTTGACGTCCTTGTGCGAGTTGAACTCGACGGACATCTCCAGCGCCCAGCGGTCGTAGACGCCCGACTTCACGGCCTTCTCGAAGTTCTTGTTGCCCTTCAGCGCGGGCACCGTGTCGGCGACCTCGATCAGGTAGTTGTCGTCGGCGAACTTGTCCGGACCCGTCTCGTCCGGGTGGAACTCCTTGGAGTACAGGGCTTCCTTGTACTTCAGGAACGCGTCCGGGCTGACGTTCAGCGCGGAGCCCAGGGCGCTCAGCGCGTTCTTGGAGCCGGTGCCCCTGAGGTTGTTGTCCAGGAAGGTCGCCAGGTGGAACCTGGCCTTGTACTTGCCGTCCTTGATGTCCTTCTGGACGGTCTCGCCGACGTTCTGCTCGAAGTTGGCGCAGCCGGGGCAGCGCGGGTCCTCGAACAGCTCCAGGGTGTGCTTGGCGTCCGCCTTGCCGATCACGAGCGTGGTGCCCTTGTCGCCGGAGGTGTTCGCGGGCGTGACCAGCTTGGCCTTGGCCGCCTTGGCCCACGCCTTGTCGTTGCCGGCCATGTCCTTCACGGTGGCGTTGGCGCCGGAGCCGCCGTCGCCGCCGGACTTGGCGACCATGACGCCGATGCCGCCGGCGATCGCCAGCACCGCGACGATCGCGCCGCCGACGGTCAGCTGCCGCCGCATCTTGTCCTTCTTCGCCTGCCGCTCACGCTCGGCACGCAGCCGCTCGCGCGCCGCCTGCTTGTTGGCCTGGGTGTTCCGGTTGCTCATGAGATGTCTCCGTGGAAGTCCGTGGAAAAGGGTGCGGTGCGTCCGGCGCGTACGCCCCGGGGAGGGCGGTACGCGTGCTGTGGCCCCGTGGGGCTCAGGCAGCGAGCACGCAGGGCGGTCCACGGCGGACGACGGAGTGCACCAGCAGCGGCGGACGGGGCGTGGGCGGGCCGTCGGCGGCGCGGCGGGCGGCCGGGCGCTCCGGGGCGGGCACCCGCACCGCCATCGCGACGGCGGCCAGCAGCGGCCGGAACGCGAAGTGGGCGACCGCGCCGAGCAGCTGCGCCAGGGCCGCCTCGCCGCGGCGCAGCCAGGCGGCGGCCACCAGCCCGACCAGCAGATGCGCGACGAGCAGCAGCCAGCCGGACCCGGCGGGGAAGGCGAGCAGCGGCCCGGCGCCGTGGCCGGAGAACTGGGCCAGCGGGGTGCCGACGTCACCGCCGCCGCAGAGCAGATCGATGCCCAGAGTGTGCAGCGGACCGGTCACCGGGCCGCCGGAGCGGCCGTAACAGGCGTGCTGGCCGTAGCTGAAGACCGCGTCGGCGGCCAGTTCCAGCGGCAGCAGCAGCGCGGCGATCCGCCCGAAGCTGCGCTCCCCGCCGGCCAGTGCGTAGGCGAGGGCGAAGACCCCGGCCGAGACGGCGGCGACGGTGGTCAGCGGCAGCGGCATCCGGGTCAGCAGCACATGGGACGCCGCGGACAGCGCCACGCACAGCGCTGTGAAGAGCGCCGCACGCACCGCCCGCAGGTGTGCCGCCGAGATGTCCATTGCCAGCGAGTCTGCCATGAACCCGCGCGGGTGTTCCCCGAGGGTGCGGGGACGGCACCGGAAGGCCTCGCTCCGGGTCGCGGCGGAGCCGCGTTGTCGGCGCCGGGTCGTAGACTTCGAAGCTGCCCACACCATCCGCGGTGCGGCGCCCCGGGCGCCGTCCGTCCCCTCGCCGTGCCCTCGTCCGCCGCCCATCTCCGGAGGTCTACCGCCGTGGCCAAGCCGCCCTTCACGCACCTGCACGTCCACACCCAGTACTCGCTGCTGGACGGTGCCGCGCGGCTCAAGGACATGTTCGCCGCGTGCAACGAGATGGGCATGACGCACATCGCCATGTCCGACCACGGCAACCTCCACGGCGCGTACGACTTCTTCCACTCCGCGCAGAAGGCCGGGGTCACCCCGATCATCGGTATCGAGGCGTATGTCGCCCCGGCCTCCCGTAAGCACAAGCGCAAGATCCAGTGGGGCCAGCCGCACCAGAAGCGCGACGACGTCTCCGGTTCGGGTGGTTACACCCACAAGACCATCTGGGCGGCGAACAAGACCGGTCTGCACAACCTCTTCCGCCTCTCCTCGGACGCCTACGCCGAGGGCTGGCTCCAGAAGTGGCCGCGGATGGACAAGGAGACCATCGCCCAGTGGTCCGAGGGCCTGATCGCCTCCACCGGCTGCCCCTCCGGCGAGCTCCAGACCCGCCTGCGGCTGGGCCAGTACGACGAGGCGAGGAAGGCCGCCGGTGAGTACCAGGACATCTTCGGCAAGGACCGGTACTTCCTGGAGCTGATGGACCACGGCATCGACATCGAGCGCCGGGTCCGCGAGGACCTCCTCAAGATCGGCAAGGAGCTGGGCATCCCGCCGCTGGTCACCAACGACTCGCACTACACCTACGCGCACGAGGCCACCGCCCACGACGCGCTGCTGTGCATCCAGACCGGCAAGAACCTCTCCGACCCCGACCGCTTCCGCTTCGACGGCACCGGCTACTACCTCAAGTCCACCGACGAGATGTACGCCATCGACTCCTCGGACGCCTGGCAGGAGGGGTGCCGCAACACCCTCCTGGTAGCTGAGCAGATCAACACCGACGGCATGTTCGAGAAGCGCGACCTCATGCCGAAGTTCGACATCCCCGAGGGGTACACCGAGGTCACCTGGTTCCAGGAGGAGGTCCGGCGCGGCATGGCCCGCCGCTTCCCCGGCGGCGTCCCCGACGACCGCCAGAAGCAGGCGGAGTACGAGATGGACATCATCATCCAGATGGGGTTCCCGGGGTACTTCCTCGTCGTCGCCGACTTCATCATGTGGGCGAAGAACAACGGCATCGCGGTGGGCCCGGGACGGGGCTCCGCGGCCGGTTCGATCGTCGCGTACGCCATGGGCATCACCGACCTCGACCCGATCGAGCACGGGCTGATCTTCGAGCGGTTCCTCAACCCCGAGCGCGTTTCCATGCCCGACGTCGACATCGACTTCGACGAGCGCAGGCGCGTCGAGGTGATCCGGTACGTCACGGAGAAGTACGGCGCCGACAAGGTCGCCATGATCGGCACCTACGGCAAGATCAAGGCGAAGAACGCCATCAAGGACTCCGCCCGCGTCCTCGGCTACCCGTACGCGATGGGCGACCGCCTCACCAAGGCCATGCCCGCCGACGTCCTCGGCAAGGGCATCGACCTCTCCGGCATCACCGACCCCAAGCACCCCCGCTACAGCGAGGCGGGCGAGATCCGCTCGATGTACGAGAACGAGCCGGACGTCAAGAAGGTCATCGACACCGCCAAGGGCGTCGAGGGCCTGGTCCGGCAGATGGGTGTGCACGCGGCGGGCGTGATCATGTCCAGCGAGCCGATCGTCGACCACGCCCCGGTCTGGGTCCGCCACACCGACGGCGTGACCATCACGCAGTGGGACTACCCCCAGTGCGAATCGCTCGGCCTGCTGAAGATGGACTTCCTGGGCCTGCGCAACCTCACCATCATGGACGACGCCGTCAAGATGGTGGAGGCCAACAAGGGCATCAAGCTGGACCTCCTGGAGATCCCGCTGGACGACCCCAAGACGTACGAACTCCTCTGCCGCGGTGACACGCTCGGCGTCTTCCAGTTCGACGGCGGTCCGATGCGGTCGCTGCTGCGCCAGATGCAGCCCGACAACTTCGAGGACATTTCCGCCGTCTCGGCCCTGTACCGCCCGGGCCCGATGGGCATGAACTCCCACACCAACTACGCCGAGCGCAAGAACGGCCGCCAGGAGATCACCCCGATCCACCCGGAGCTGGAGGAGCCGCTCAAGGAGGTCCTGGGCCTGACCTACGGCCTCATCGTCTACCAGGAGCAGGTGCAGAAGGCCGCCCAGATCGTCGCCGGGTACTCGCTCGGCGAGGCCGACATCCTCCGCCGCGTCATGGGCAAGAAGAAGCCCGAGGAGCTGGAGAAGAACTTCGTCCTCTTCCAGGCGGGCGCGAAGAAGAACGGCTTCAGCGACCAGGCGATCCAGGCGCTCTGGGACGTCCTGGTCCCGTTCGCCGGCTACGCCTTCAACAAGGCGCACTCCTCCGCGTACGGCCTGGTCACCTACTGGACCGCCTATCTGAAGGCCAACTACCCGGCCGAGTACATGTCCGCGCTGCTCACCTCGGTCCGCGACGACAAGGACAAGTCGGCGGTCTATCTGAACGAGTGCCGCCGCATGGGCATCAAGGTGCTCCCGCCGAACGTCAACGAATCGCTGGCCAACTTCGCCGCCCAGGGCGACGACGTGATCCTCTTCGGCCTCACCGCGGTCCGTAACGTCGGCCAGAACGTCGTCGATTCGATCATCCGCTGCCGCAAGTCCAAGGGGAAATACGCCTCGTTCCCCGACTACCTCGACAAGGTCGACGCGGTCGTCTGCAACAAGCGCACCACCGAATCGCTGATCAAGGCGGGCGCGTTCGACGAGATGGGCCACACCCGTAAGGGCCTCATCGCGCAGTACGAGCCGATGATCGACAACGTCGTCCAGGTCAAGCGCAAGGAGGCCGAGGGGCAGTTCGACCTCTTCGGCGGCATGGGGGACTCCGCCGACGGGGGTTCCGACGGCCCCGGCTTCGGTCTCGACGTCGAGTTCTCCGACATCGAGTGGGACAAGACGTACCTGCTCGCCCAGGAGCGCGAGATGCTCGGCCTGTACGTCTCCGACCACCCGCTGTTCGGTCTGGAGCACGTCCTCTCCGACAAGGCGGACGCCGCCATCGCCCAGCTGACCGGCGGCGACTACTCCGACGGTTCGATCGTCACCATCGGCGGCATCATCTCGGGCCTCCAGCGGAAGATGACCAAGCAGGGCAACGCCTGGGCCATCGCCACCGTCGAGGATCTCGCGGGCTCGCTGGACTGCATGTTCTTCCCCGCCACCTACCAGCTGGTCTCCACCCAGCTCGTCGAGGACGCGGTGGTCTTCGTCAAGGGACGCCTCGACAAGCGCGAGGACGTACCGCGGCTGGTCGCCATGGAGATGATGGTCCCCGACCTCTCGGAGGCGGGCGCCAACGCCCCGGTGACGATCACCATCCCGACGCTGAAGGTCACCCCGCCGCTGGTGGAGAAGCTCGGCGAGGTGCTGACCAGCCACCGCGGCTCGACCGAGGTGCGGATCAAGCTCCAGGGCACCCGCAAGACCACGGTCCTCCGCCTCGACCGGCACCGCGTCACGCCCGACCCGTCGCTCTTCGGCGACCTGAAGGTGCTGCTCGGCCCGTCCTGCCTGGCCGGCTGAGCCCGCCGAACCCCTTGAGGGGCGCGCCCGGTGCGGGCGCGCCCCTCAACTTCCGTGCGGCGGCGTCCGTGAGACACCGCCGGCCGCGGCCGGGTCAGTTGTGCCCGAAGCGCCGCTGGTGCTTGCGCGCGACGTCCGCCGGGCTGCCCTGCGCAGCCGGCTGCCGCTGCTGGATCGCCTCGATCGTCGACTTCTGCGCGTCCTCGCGACCCTGCTGGGCCGGGCCGCCCCGCTGCTGCTTACTTCGTTCCTTCTTGTGCTTGGCCATGACCGTGCCTCCTGAGGGGGATCCTGTGATCGGGCCGTGACCAGACTTACACGCGGGACGAAAGCGTGCATTTCCGGCAATTACCATGAGTGAGAAGGGGATCCGCACCCCACGCCCGCGCCCTCCGCACGCGCTTCCGCGCCATCCGCCACGCCGAAGATCGAGTTCCGGCAGTTAACCC
This sequence comes from Streptomyces sp. NPDC014733, assembly GCF_043083385.1. Classification (NCBI taxonomy): domain Bacteria; kingdom Bacillati; phylum Actinomycetota; class Actinomycetes; order Kitasatosporales; family Streptomycetaceae; genus Streptomyces; species Streptomyces sp. NPDC014733. The sequence continues at coordinate 457,751 of NZ_JBIBYO010000005.1, forward strand.
CCGTACGGTCGGGCAGACTCGATGGAAAGCCGAAGGAAACTCGCACCGGGGGGCGATCGGACTTCAGCACCTCCAGGGAAGAGGGTGGATCGTGGATCGCTGCGTCGTCCTGGTGGACGCCGGTTACCTGCTCGGCGCCGCCGCCAGCCTGCTTGCCGGAGAGCCGGCCCGGTCCCGGATCACCGTGGACCACGCGGCCCTCATCCAGGGCCTGCGCCGCCGCGCCGAGGCCGACACCGAACGCCCGTTGCTGCGGATCTACTGGTTCGACGGCGCCCCCGACCGCGTCCCCCAGCCCGAACACCGGCGGTTGCGGGTCATGCCCCGAGTCACCGTCCGGCTGGGCGCCCTGACCCGCAGCGACGGCCGCTGGGCGCAGAAGGGGGTGGACGCCGCCATGCACGCCGAGCTGACCGAACTCGCCCGCAACCGCGCCTGCTCCGACATCGTGCTGGTCACCGGCGACGGCGATCTGCTGCCCGGCCTGATGTCCGCCAAGGAACACGGCGTCGCCGTCCACCTCTGGGCCGTCCAGGCCGCCGACGGCGACTACAACCAGTCCGAGGACCTGGTCGCCGAGGCCGACGAGCGCCGGGTCCTGGACCGTGCCTGGATCACCCGCGCGGTCCGCGCCAAGGAGCTGGGCGGCCCCTGCGCCCCGCCGCCGGTGCCCCGCCCGGAGATCGCCGCGATCCTCTCCGCGCCGCTGCCCGAGTCCGCGGTCGCCGCCGCTGCCGCCGCGGCGTCCGCCCCCGACACCGCCGACCGGCCCCGCGACACCGACGGCGCGGCGGCGCCCGCACCCGCCCGGTCCGGCGGCCGCGAGTCCGCCCCCGCCGACACCAACGGCTCGGGCGCCGCCAAGGTCGTCCCCACCCCCAAGGACCTCGCCGGTCTCGGCCGCGCCCACGGCACCGCCGCGTCGTCCGCCCCGCAGCCGCCCACCGCGAGCGCCACCCTCCGCTGGTCGTCCGACCGCGGCTGGGTCGAGCGAGGCGGCCCCGCGGGCGAGCCCTCCGAGACCGCCTCGCTGCCCACCCTCGCCCAGCTCACCAGCGCCGAACAGCGCTGGGCCGACCGGGAGGAGGACATCACCGCCGTCAGCGGCGACCCCTTCGAGGTCGGCCAGGTCTTCGCCCGCCGCTGGACCGACCGCCTCTCCGACACCGTCCACCTCCAGCAGCTCTCCACCGAGTACCCGCGCATCCCGCACCGCATCGACGGTGAACTGCTGCGCTACGCCGCCCGCTTCGGCCTCCTCGCCCACAAGGACGACCAGATCGACGAGCACGACCGGTACGCGATCCGGGCCGGGTTCTGGCGCGAGGTGGACCTGCGCACCGCCGCCGGACACACCGCCGCCGCCGACTGATGCCGCCCGGCCGCCGCCCCGCGGGCCGGGCGCGGCCCGCGGGCGCGTACCCTCGTAGCTCGTGAGCACGGGCACGAAACAGGCGGAGCGCGGCGGAACGGTCTGCGCCGTGCGGGACCTGATCAAGACGTACCCCGCGGTGCGCGGGCGCCGCGGCGCGGCCGGCACGCCCGCTCTGCGCGCCAACGACGGCATCACCCTCGACGTCCACCGCGGCGAGATCTTCGGGCTGCTCGGCCCCAACGGCGCCGGGAAGTCCACCCTGGTCCGCCAGCTCACCGGCCTGCTGCGGCCCGACTCCGGCAGCGTTCACGTCCTCGGCCACGACGTGGCCCGCCACCCCGAGCGCGCCGCCCGCCTCCTCGGGTACCTCGGCCAGGAGGCGACCGCGCTCGACGAGATGACCGTCGCACTGGCCGTGGAGACCACCGGCCGGCTGCGCGGCCTGGGCCCCCGCGAGGCCCGCGCCGAGCGCGACGCCGTCCTCGCCGAACTCGCCCTCGACCCGCTCGCCGACCGCCCGCTGAAGAAGCTCTCCGGCGGTCAGCGCCGCCTCGCCTGCTTCGCCGCCGTCCTCACCGGCGACCGCCCGCTCCTCGTCCTGGACGAGCCGACCACCGGCATGGACCCGGTCGCCCGCCGCGCCGTCTGGGCCGCCGTCGACCGCCGTCGCGCCGAGCGCGGCGCCACCGTGCTGCTGGTGACCCACAACGTCCTGGAGGCCGAGACCGTCCTGGACCGCGTCGCGGTGATCGACCGCGGCAAGGTCATCGCCTGCGACACGCCCGCCGGGCTGAAGGAGCGGGTCAGCGACGAGGTCCGCCTCGATCTGGTCTGGCGTGACCGGCCGCCGCTCGACGTCCCCGAGGTCGCGGCGCTGGAGCCCGCCGCCCACGTCGCGGGCCGCCGCTGGACCCTGCGGCTCCCCGCCGACCGGGCCCGCGCCGCCGTCGCCGACGTCACCTCCGGCGCGGCCTTCGCGGCGCTGGACGATTTCACCCTCGCCACCCCGAGCCTGGAGGATGTCTACCTCGCACTCGGCGGCCGCGCCGAGGGACTGGTCAAGGCGTGAAGGGCCGCGCCGCACCGAAAGGCAGAGTGAACGCGTGAGTGGGGTTTCGGCGCAGGCCGTGGCCGGGGCGGCAGCGACGGACGGGCGGGCCCGGCCCGGCGCCGCCCCGGACGCGCCCGACCGGGAGGCGTGGCCCGCCCCGCTGGCGCCGCGCGCCCGGCTGCTGCCCGCGCTCGGCGCCGTCTACCGCGCCCAGCTCTCCCGCGCCCGGGTCGCCCGCATCCCGCTGCTCTTCGTCGCCACCTTCCAGTCCGTCGGGATCATGGTCCTGATGCGCGGGGTGGCCGACGGGCCCACCGAGGCGCGCGCCGTGGTCGCCGGCTCCAGCGTGCTGGTCGTCGCGTTCGTCGCCCTCAACCTCCTCGCCCAGTACTTCGGACAGCTGCGGGCCGGCGGCGGGCTCGACCACTACGCGACGCTGCCGGTGCCGCCCGCCGCGGTGGTCCTCGGCGCGGCCGCCGCGTACGCGTCGTTCACCGTCCCCGGCACGGTCGTCACGGCGGTCATCGGCTGTCTGCTGTTCCAGCTGCCGATGGCGCATCTGTGGGTGCTCGCCGCCGTCCTGCCGCTGGCCGGTGCGGCGCTCGCCGGGCTCGGCGCGTTCCTCGGGCTGCTCGCGCCGCGCCAGGAGCTGGCGACGCTCTGCGGCCAGCTCGGCATGTCGGCGGCGCTGCTGCTCGGCGTGTTGCCGGCCGAGCGGCTGCCCGCGCTCCTGGACCTCGCCCGTGACCTGCTGCCGTCGACGTACGGCGTGGAGGCGCTGATCCGTACCTTCGACGCGGACCCGGACTGGCTCGCGGTCGCCGCCGACCTGGGCGTCTGCGCCGGGGTGGGGCTGCTCGCGCTGACCGCCGCGACCTGGGCGTTCCGCCGCGCGGCGACCCGCTGACCGGCGGCCGGCGGGCCGTCGGCGCACCCACGCACCGTCCTGCCGCCGGAGTCACCCCGCCCACCTGGCACGATGACGGGGTGACCGCACCGCTGACGCCACGCGACAACCAACCGTCCGAAGAGCCGCACACCCCGCCGACCGCCTCCGGCGCCGGCTCGTCGGCCGAGCCGCCCGCGCATCCGCCGACCGACGAGGCGCCGGTCGATCCGCCGCTCGGCCAGGAGCTGCGGGAGGCCGCGCTGACCGTGCTCGTGCTCGCGCTCGTCGGCGCGCTGCTCGGCCTGCTCTGGCTCTGGCTGGCCCCCCGGATCCCGCTGGTCGCCGACGCCCACAACGTCTATCTCAAGGACACCGAGGGCGAGGAGGCGATCGGCGCCGACGGCGTCTTCCTGCTGCTCGCGGCCGGTTTCGGCATCGTCTCCACCGCCGTGCTCTTCCGGCTGCGCCGCCGCGGCGGCGTCCCGCTGGTGGTCTCGCTGGTGGTCGGCGGACTGCTCGGCTCCGTCCTGGGCTGGCAGCTCGGCATGGTGCTGGGCCCGACCGACGACCTCGCCGCCCACGCCGCGCAGGTCGGCCCCGGCGTCGTCTTCGACGGGCCGCTGCGCCTCCAGGCCATGGGCGTGCTGCTGGCCTGGCCGATCGCCGCGATGGCGACCCAGCTGGCGCTGACCGGCCTCTTCGGGCCGCGCGACGAGGAGCCGCAGCTGCCGGGCACACCGGTGCCGGGCGCGCCGGACCTGACGAAGGACGACCCGACGGCCTGACGCGCGCGGGCACCGGCGAGCACCGGCCGGAAACCGCCGCTCCCGGGACGGGGCGCCGCGCGACCGGGAGCGGCCGGACGCGGCGCCCCGGTTCCGTGGCGCCCGGCCCCGTAGAGCCCCGCCCGGCTCCGCTCAGTCCCGGCCGATCGGCGCGATCACGGCGCCGGTGAGGGTGACGAGATCCGCCGGGGCCAGTTCGACCTCCAGGCCGCGGCGGCCGGCCGAGACGCAGATCGTGGGGCGGCCCTCGGCCGAGGCGTCCACGACCGTCCGCAGCCGCTTGCGCTGGCCCAGCGGGGAGATGCCGCCGCGGACGTAGCCGGTGGAGCGCTCGGCGGCGGCCGGATCGGCCATCGCCGCCCGCTTGCCGCCCACCGCGGCGGCCAGCGCCTTGAGGTCGAGGGAGCCGGAGACCGGCACCACCGCGACGGTCAGCGCACCGTCGACATCCGCCAGCAGCGTCTTGAACACCTGCTCGGGCGCGACCCCGAGCGCCTCGGCGGCCTCCTCGCCGTACGAGGCGGCGGCCGGGTCGTGGGTGTAGGCGTGCACGGTGAAGGGCACGCCCGCGGCGGTCAGGGCGACCGTCGCCGGGGTACCGCCCGCCGCGGACTGCGCACCCTGGGCCTTCTTCGACTTCTTGGACAACTCGTCGGCGCCTTGCGTCTCGGGAACGGGGGACGGGCCGGCGGACCGGTGCCGGGGCCGCGCGGCCCGGTGTCAGTTGGGGCTGGTCGGCCCGCGGGTCAGCTCCACGGCCGGCAGCGACGGGAGCTTACCGAGCACCGCCGACTCCTGGCGCAGCATTTTCAGCTCCTGAGCGAGCCGGTCCGCGGTGTCCGGCGCCGCCAGCAGCCGCTGCTTGGCCGGGACGTCCAGCACCGCCGCCGCGGCGACCAGGTACGACAGCACCGACGGATCGCCGGGCAGATCCTGCCCGCCCGCCAGCGTCCGCTCGTTCGCCCAGGCCAGCCGCTTCTGATAGGTGCGGAACGCCCGGACCACACCGGAGGCGAGCGCCCCGGCGCCCTCGCCGCCCTCCTCCGTCAGCTCCTCCACCTCGGCGGTCAGATACTCCCCGGAGGCGTCGACCGAGAGCAGCCGGAAGCGGGTGGTGCCGGTGGCCAGCACCTCGTAGCCGGAGTCCGCCTCGTCAGACTTGGCCCGGATCGTCGTCGCGTCGGCGACACAGCCGATGGTGTGGAACGCGGCCATCGGGTCGTCGCCGAACCCGGCGCCGGGCCCGCCCGCGGCCGGCAGCGTGGCGTCCGGCATGCCCTGGGCGGTCGGCGCGACCTCACGGCCGTCGCGGATCGCGATCACCCCGAACCGGCGCTCGTCCTCGGGCCGCTCGCCGAGGTCGCGCATCAGCGCCCGGTAGCGCGCCTCGAAGACGTTCAGCGGGAGAACGAGTCCGGGGAAGAGCACCGAGTTGAGCGGGAACAGCGGCAGGCGTACGGAGGTCACAGCCGGTAAGCCTAGAGGCTGGGCCGTGCCGCCCGGAGGCTGGGGCGTGTCCGCAAAGTCCCGGCCCCGTGTCACCGGGGCGAAACCCCCGGTGACACGGGGCCCGGGCACCGCCCGCCCGCCGTCCCGCCCCGCTACTGCCGCCGCAGCAACCGCGAGGCGCCCGCCGCCACCGTCGTCGCCAGGATCCACCCCGCGATGACCAGCACCGCCGCCACCCACTGCGCCCCGCCCCGCGGGTTCCACGCCCCGCGCTGGTTCAGGTCGATCACCGGGACCAGCAGATCCAGGACGTACAGATACGGATTCCACGGCGGCGCCTCGTCGGCCTTGAGCGGCGGGGGCGGCGAGGAGGTGAAGAAGACCGTGCCCAGCGCCCACAGGATCGCCATCCACAGCGTGGCCCGCCCCGGGCGGTAGCCGTACGCCACCGTCCAGTCCTGGAGGTAGCCCCACGCCTTCCCGGCCACCGGCAGCGTCTCGCGCCGCCGCCGCTGCTTGGCCAGCAGCACCACCCGGGCATCCGCGTCCTCGCCGCTGGAGCGCAGCGCCGTGGCCAGCATCTCGTACGGCTCCGGCGCGTACTCCGGCGTCGCCGCGGCCACCCACTGCAACCGCGCCGCCAGCGGGAAGTGCCCCCGGGGTATCAGCGTCTCGTAGGTGAACCCGGCCATCTGGAGGCCGCCGGCGCCGGGCCAGCTGGCGGAGCGGTCGACGAGGTTGACGACCCGGGCGCCCGAGACGATCACCCGTCCGCGCTGCGGCCGCTCCCCGAGGAAGCGCAGCTCGGGCGTCTGGATGCGGCGCAGCGACAGCTCCTGGTCGGACTCCATCACGAACCGCGCGTGCTCCAGATCGACCGCGTCGCCGAACCGCCCGTCGTCCAGCCGCATCCCGCCCTCGCACTCGAACCGCTGCATCCGCGTCCCGCGCGGCGGGGTGGTGACCGTGCCGTACGCCGGGGTGTGGACGGTGCCGAACGGGGGAGTGGCGCCGGAGGCGAACGGGGAGTTGGCCAGGCCCGCGGCGGTCAGGTGCAGGGTGCGCTCGACGGTCAGCTGCGGGGCGTTCAGCGCGCGGCGGCCGAAGGGGTTGCTCAGCCGGCTGCCGCGCAGGCTCAGCGACCCGCCGATGGTCGCCCCGCGCAGCGACAGCTCGCCGTACGACTCCAGCATCTCGGCCTGGAGGTCCTGGGTGACGGTCAGTCCGTCCGCCACGATCGAGCGGCCCTGGCGGTCCTTGTGCACCACCGCCTGGCTCAGCAGCAGATCCGTGCCGATGTGCGCGTCGGTCAGACGGACGCCGGAGAGCACCACGCACCGCGGCAGATGGAGATCGCCCTCGGTGGTCAGCCGCGCCGCCTCCAGCCGGGGCAGCGCGCAGTTCACCAGCCGCACCGTCGTGAAGTGCGCCTCGGGTAAGACGACCTCGCCCTCGAACCGGCAGTCCCGCAGCTCCACGTATGGCTTGATCGCGCCCCCGGCGACGTCGAGGATGTCGGTGATGTACGCGCCGGTGACCTTCAGCGCCGAGACCCGCCCGGGCTGCGCCGGCGGCCCGTCGAGCAGCAGCAGTGCCAGCACCCGCGCGCGTATCCGGCGCTCCGGGCCCCACAGGTACCGGCCGTGCGGATCGTCCCGGGCCGGATCTCCGATGTGCAGGTCGCAGGTGCTGCCGTTGCGGAACGCCTGCCACATGCTCCATTCCGCCGATGTCAGCTGCAGGTCCGCCGGTGCGTCCCCGTCCCCGGGCTCGATCACTGTCGTGTCCCCCCTCCGTCTCTGTCTTTCCGTCTCTGTCCGGATGCGCCCGCGTGTCGGCCGCCGTCCGCGCGCCACACCGGTCCGCGGAGCGCGCCACACCGGTCCGCGGAGCGGGAACCGGAGGGCGGGCGGCGGGACACGCCGAAGCCGTCACCGGGCCTTTGCCCGCCCCGTGACCTGTTGAACACGCGTGGTCAGGGCCAACTCCGGTCAACTTCACGGGCCCGTCCGGAGCGCATTGTGCGGTGTATCACTGGGTGATACGGCGGGCCGGACCCGGGGGCGGGTCTGAGACACTGGGAGGGTGATCTCCCGAATCGATCTGCGCGGTGCCGCCCTTCCCGAGGGTGGCGCCCTGCGCGACCTGCTGCCCCGTGCCGAGTTCGACGTGGAAGCCGCCCTGGAGAAGGTGCGGCCCATCTGCGAGGACGTGCGCCATCGCGGCACCGCCGCGCTGATCGAGTACGCGCGGCGGTTCGACGGTGTCGAGATCGAGCGGGTCCGGGTCCCCGCCGAGGCGCTGGAGCGCGCCCTGGCCGAGCTGGACCCGGCGGTCCGCGCCGCACTGGAGGAGTCCATCCGCCGCGCCCGCCTCGTCCACCGCGAGCAGCGCCGTACGGACACCACCACCAAGGTCGTCCCCGGTGGCACGGTCACCGAGCGCTGGGTGCCGGTCGAGCGGGTCGGGCTGTACGTCCCCGGCGGCCTCGCGGTCTACCCGTCGTCCGTCGTGATGAACGTCGTCCCGGCCCAGGAGGCGGGCGTCGAGGGCGTCGCGGTGACGTCCCCGCCGCAGAAGGCCCCTTTCAACAGTGAGTGGGGCGGCGGCCTGCCGCACCCGACGATCCTCGCCGCCTGCGCGCTGCTCGGCGTCGACGAGGTCTACGCCGCCGGCGGTGCCCAGGCCATCGCGATGTTCGCGTACGGCACCGACGAGTGCCGCCCGGTCAACCTCGTCACCGGCCCCGGCAACATCTTCGTCGCCTCCGCCAAGCGCCTGCTCAAGGGCCGGATCGGCATCGACGCCGAGGCCGGCCCCACCGAGATCGCGGTGCTCGCCGACGCCACCGCCGACGCCCGCCACGTCGCCGCCGACCTGATCAGCCAGGCCGAGCACGACACGCTCGCCGCCGCCGTCCTCGTCACCGACTCCGCCGAGCTGGCCGAGGCGGTCGAGGCCGAGCTGAAGACGCAGACCGCCGCGACCAGGCACGTCGAGCGGATCACCGAGGCGCTGGCCGGCCGGCAGTCCGCGATCGTCCTGGTCGACGGTCTCGACGAGGGCCTGACGGTCGTCGACGCGTACGGCGCCGAGCACCTGGAGATCCAGACCGCCGACGCCTCCGCCGTCGCCGCCCGGGTCCGCAACGCCGGAGCGATCTTCGTCGGCCCCTACGCCCCGGTCTCCCTGGGCGACTACTGCGCCGGCTCCAACCACGTCCTGCCGACGGGCGGCTGCGCCTGCCACTCCTCGGGGCTGTCCGTGCAGTCGTTCCTGCGCGGCATCCATGTCGTGGACTACTCCCGCGACGCGCTGGCCGAGGTCGCCCACCATGTGGTGACCCTCGCCGAGGCCGAGGACCTCCCGGCCCACGGCGCCGCGCTGAAGGCCCGGTTCGACTGGAAGGTCCCGCAGAGCAAGTGACGAACAGCTCCGACGCGTTCCCCTGGGACGCGCTCCCCATCCGGGACGAACTGCGCGGCAAGACCCCGTACGGCGCCCCGCAGTTGGACGTACCGGTCCGGCTGAACACCAACGAGAACCCCTACCCGCTCCCCGAGGAGCTGGTCCGGCGGATCGCCGAGCGGGTCGCCGACGCCGCCCGCGACCTCAACCGCTACCCGGACCGCGACGCCGTCGAGCTCCGCACGGAGCTGGCCCGTTACCTCACCCGCACCGGTGGCCACCCGGTCACCGCGGAGCAGGTCTGGGCGGCCAACGGCTCCAACGAGGTCCTCCAGCAGCTGCTGCAGACCTTCGGCGGCCCCGGCCGCGCGGCCCTCGGCTTCGAGCCCTCGTACTCCATGCACGGGCTGATCTCCCGCGGCACCGGCACCGAATGGATCTCCGGACCCCGCAACGACGACTTCACCGTCGACGTCGCGGCGGCGACGGCGCTGATCGCCGAGCGCCGTCCCCATGTGGTCTTCGTCTGCTCGCCGAACAACCCGACCGGCACCGCCGTCGACGCGGAGACGGTCCTCGCGCTGTACGACGCCGCGCAGGCCGCGCGGGCGGAGAGCGGCGGCGCGCTGGTGGTGATCGACGAGGCGTACGGCGAGTTCAGCCACCGCCCGTCGCTGCTGCCGCTGATCGGGGGACGGCGCAACCTCGTCGTCTCGCGGACGATGTCCAAGGCGTTCGGCGCCGCCGGGCTGCGCCTGGGCTACCTCGCCGCCGACCCGGCCGTGGTCGGCGCCGTCCAGCTGGTCCGGCTGCCGTACCACCTCTCCGCGGTGACCCAGGCGACGGCGCTGGCCGCCCTGGAGCACACCGACACCCTGCTGAAGTACGTCGAGCAGCTGAAGGCCGAACGCGACCGCCTGGTGACGGAGCTGCGCGCGGCGGGCTGCGAGGTCGTCGACTCCGACGCCAACTTCGTGCAGTTCGGCCGGTTCGACGGCCCGGGCGGTGCGCACGCCGCGTGGCAGGCCCTCCTCGACCGGGGCGTCCTGGTCCGGGACAACGGCGTGCCGGGCTGGCTGCGGGTGACCGCGGGCACCCGGGACGAGAACGACGCGTTCCTCGAAGCGGTACGCGAACTGATGAAGGAGCAGAGCGCATGAGCCGCGTCGGACGCGTCGAGCGCACCACCAAGGAAACCTCGGTGCTCGTCGAGATCGACCTCGACGGCACCGGCCAGGTCGATGTCGCGACGGGTGTGGGTTTCTACGACCACATGCTCGACCAGCTCGGCCGCCACGGCCTCTTCGACCTCACCGTCAAGACCGACGGCGATCTGCACATCGACACCCACCACACCATCGAGGACACCGCCCTCGCGCTCGGTGCCGCCTTCCGGCAGGCGCTCGGCGACAAGGTGGGCATCTACCGCTTCGGCAACTGCACCGTCCCGCTCGACGAGTCCCTCGCGCAGGTCACCGTCGACCTCTCCGGCCGCCCGTACCTCGTGCACACCGAGCCGGAGAACATGGCGCCGATGATCGGCACCTACGACACGACGATGACCCGCCACATCTTCGACTCGTTCGTCGCCCAGGCGCAGATCGCCCTGCACATCCACGTCCCGTACGGCCGTAACGCCCACCACATCGTGGAGTGCCAGTTCAAGGCGCTGGCGCGGGCGCTGCGGTACGCCAGCGAACGCGATCCGCGCGCCGCCGGAATTCTCCCGTCCACGAAGGGTGCCCTGTGAACGGCCTGTCGACCGCCTTCATCCTGGTCGGTCTCTTCCTCGTCGGCGGCATCTACTCCTTCTGGAAGCAGAAGATGCCCCGCAGCCTGATCACGCTGCTGTCCATCGGCGCGGCGATGTGCCTCGTCGCCGGCGTGATGCGGCTGGAGGTGTGGAATTGACGGCCGCGAAGAAGGTCGTGGTCTTCGACTACGGCTTCGGTAACGTCCGCTCCGCCGAACGCGCGCTGGCCCGCACCGGGGCCGAGGTGGAGATCACCGGCGACTACGACCGCGCGATGAACGCCGACGGGCTGCTGGTCCCCGGCGTCGGCGCGTTCGCCGCCTGTATGCGGGGGCTGCGCGACGCCCGCGGCGACTGGATCGTCGGCCGCCGGCTCTCCGGCGGCCGACCGGTGATGGGCATCTGCGTCGGGATGCAGATCCTCTTCGCCCGCGGCATCGAGCACGGTGTGGAGACCGAGGGCCTGGACGAGTGGCCCGGCACGGTCGGTCCGCTCAAGGCCGACGTCGTCCCGCACATGGGCTGGAACACCGTGGCGGCGGCCGAGGGCTCCCGCCTCTTCGCCGGTCTGGACGCGGACGCCCGCTACTACTTCGTCCACTCGTACGCGGCGCACGACTGGGAGCTGGAGATCGGCAACCCGCACATCGCCGCCCCCAAGGTCAGCTGGGCCACTCACGGTGCGCCCTTCGTGGCCGCGGTCGAGAACGGCCCGCTGTGGGCCACGCAGTTCCACCCCGAGAAGTCCGGCGACGCCGGAGCCCAGCTGCTGAGCAATTGGATCGAGACCCTGTGATGGCCCACCCGAAGCTCGAACTCCTCCCCGCCGTCGACGTCCGCGACGGCCAGGCCGTCCGTCTGGTGCACGGCGAGTCCGGCTCCGAGACCGCCTACGGCGACCCGCTCCAGGCGGCGCTGGCCTGGCAGCAGGCCGGTGCCGAGTGGCTGCACCTCGTCGACCTCGACGCGGCGTTCGGCACCGGCGACAACCGCGCGCAGATCGCCGAGGTCGCCCGCGCCATGGACATCAAGGTCGAGCTGTCCGGCGGCATCCGCGACGACGCCTCGCTCGCCGCGGCGCTCGCCACCGGCTGCCGCCGCGTCAACCTCGGCACCGCCGCGCTGGAGTCCCCCGAGTGGGTCGCCAAGGTCATCGCCGAACACGGTGACAAGATCGCGGTGGGTCTGGACGTCCGCGGCACCACGCTCCGCGGCCGCGGCTGGACCCGCGACGGCGGCGACCTCTACGAGACGCTGGCCCGCCTCGACTCCGAGGGCTGCGCCCGCTACGTCGTCACCGACATCAACAAGGACGGCACGCTCCAGGGCCCCAACGTCGAGCTGCTGAAGAACGTCTGCGCGGCCACCGACCGCCCGGTCGTCGCCTCCGGCGGCGTCTCCTCCCTCGACGACCTGCGGACGCTCGCGTCGCTGGTGCCCGAGGGCGTGGAAGGTGCGATCGTCGGCAAGGCGCTCTACGCGAAGGCGTTCACCCTGGAAGAGGCACTGGCAGCAGTGGCCTGACCGGACGACCGAAAGGCGGCGTGATGACCATCGAGCGGGTACGGACCAGAAGTCCCTGGGAGGAGACGATCGGCTTCGCCCGCGCGGTGGCCGTTGGTGACCGGGTGCTGGTCGCCGGCACGCTGCCCTTCACCGACGACGGTGTGCTCCAGGGCGAGGGCGACCCCTACGAACAGGCCGCGGCGGCCTTCGGGAACGCCCTGGCGGCCCTGGAGCCGTTCGGCCTGGACGCCTCCGCCGTCCTGCGCACCCGGATGTATCTGACCCATGTGCGGGACGTGGACGCGGTGGCCCGCGCCCACCGGGAGATCTTCGGCGCCGCGCCGCCGGCCGCGACGCTGGTCGTGGTCTCCGGCTTCGTCGACCCCCGCGTGCTGGTCGAAGTAGAACTAGAAGCCTTCAAGCAACCCTCCGAAGGAGCCTGACGCCATGACCCTGGCGGTCCGTGTCATCCCCTGCCTGGACGTCGACAACGGCCGGGTCGTCAAGGGCGTGAACTTCCAGAACCTGCGCGATGCGGGCGACCCCGTCGAGATGGCCCGGATCTACGGCGAGGAGGGCGCCGACGAGCTGACCTTCCTCGACATCACCGCCTCCTCCGGCAACCGCGAGACCACCTACGACGTGGTCCGCCGCACCGCCGAGCAGGTCTTCATCCCGCTGACCGTCGGCGGCGGCGTGCGCAGCGCCGAGGACGTCGACAAGCTGCTGCGGGCCGGTGCGGACAAGGTCGGGGTGAACACCGCGGCGCTGGCCCGGCCCGAGCTGATCCGGGAGATCGCCGAGCGGTTCGGCAGCCAGGTGCTGGTGCTCTCCGTGGACGCCCGCCGGGTGGTCGCGGCCGACGGCACCACCTCCTTCGAGGTGACCACGCACGGCGGGCGCCGCTCCGCCGGGGTCGACGCCGTCGAGTGGGCGCACCGCGCCGCCGAGCTGGGTGCCGGGGAGATCCTGCTGAACTCCATGGACGCCGACGGCACCAAGGACGGCTACGACACGGAGATGATCGAGGCGGTCCGCAGGCATGTCTCCGTACCGGTCATCGCCTCCGGCGGCGCCGGCCGGCTCGCCGACTTCGCGCCCGCGGTCGCCGCGGGCGCCGATGCGGTGCTCGCCGCCTCCGTCTTCCACTTCGGTGACCTGCGCATCGGCGAGGTCAAGGGGGCGTTGCGGGAGGCCGGGCACCCCGTTCGCTGACGAGGGGCGCGAGGGCGGGACCCGCGGTCCGGCCCTCGCGCGGCCCGTGCCTCAGATCCCCAGCGCCGCCTGCCGGGCCCCCGCCACCGCCTCCGGGTCGCCCTCCAGCTCCACGTCCGCGTTCTGCTGGCGGCCGTAGGCGAAGAGGGTCAGCTCACCGGGCTCGCCGACGACCGTCACCACCGGTGCGCCGCGCTGGGCGACCGCGGTGCGGCCGTCCGGGCGTCGCAGCACCAGGCCCACCGGCGACTTCCGGCCCAGCAGCTTCGCCATCTTCTCCAGCCGGGACCACAGCGCGTCCGCGAAGACCGGGTCCAGCTCCCGCGCCGACCAGTCCGGCTGCGCCCGCCGCACGTCCTCGGTGTGGACGTAGAACTCGACGGTGTTCGACGCCTCGTCGATCTGCTTCAGGGAGAACGGCGACATCCGCGGCGGACCGCTGCGGATCAGCCCCAGCAGCTCCTCGTACGGCTTCGCGGTGAACTCCGCCTGGACCCGCTCCAGGCGGGCCGCCAGCGGCTTGAACAGCAGGCCGCCCGCCGCGTCCGCCCGGCGCTCGCGCACCACCACATGGGCGGCCAGATCGCGGGTGCGCCAGCCCTCGCAGAGCGTCGGCGCATCGGGGCCGACGCTCTCCAACAGGTCGGCGAGCAGGAGCCGTTCACGCTTCGCATGGGTCGACATGCGGCCAGCCTACGGCCGGCCCCGCCGCCCTGCCACGCCGCGGCCCGCCCTCCGGGGCGGTTTCCCGGCCTCCCCGGGGCCGCGGCGCCCCGCCTCCCGTCCCCCGCACGGCACAATGGCCCCATGACCAGCCGCGCCACCGACACCACAGCCCTCGCGCCGGACGGCCCCGCCGCCCCCGGCAGCACCGCCCTCGACCCCGCCGTCGCCGCCCGCCTCAAGCGCGACGCCGACGGTCTCGTCCCGGCCATCGCCCAGCAGTACGGCACCGGCGAGGTCCTCATGCTGGGCTGGATGGACGACGAGGCGCTGCACCGCACCCTCACCACCGGCCGCTGCACCTACTGGTCGCGCAGCCGCCGTGAGTACTGGGTCAAGGGCGACACCTCCGGCCACGTCCAGCGCGTCCGTTCGGTGGCCCTGGACTGCGACGCCGACACCATCCTGGTCACCGTCGAACAGACCGGCGCCGCCTGCCACACCGGGGCCCGCACCTGCTTCGACGCCGACGTACTGCTCACGGACGGCGACCAGTAGGCTCCGCTGCCATGACCACGGGAACCACCGGAACCGCCACACCGGACCTCGACAGCTTCCGCACCCTCGCCAAGGACCGCCGGGTCGTCCCCGTCACCCGGCGCCTGCTGGCCGACGGCGACACCCCGGTGGGGCTCTACCGCAAACTCGCCGGTGAGCGGCGCGGCACCTTCCTCCTGGAGTCCGCGGAGAACGGCCGTACGTGGTCGCGGTACTCGTTCATCGGCGTGCGCAGCGCCGCCACCCTCACCGTCCGCGACGGTCAGGCGCACTGGCTGGGCACCCCACCGGTCGGCATGCCCACCGGCGGCGACCCGCTGGCCGCGCTCCGCGCCACCGTCGAGGCGCTGCACACCCCGCGTGACCTGCTGGAGGACGCCGGTCTGCCGCCGTTCACCGGCGGCATGGTCGGCTACCTCGGCTACGACGTCGTCCGCCGCCTGGAGAAGATCACCGAGCGGACCGAGGACGATCTCGGGCTGCCGGAGCTGACCATGCTCCTCACCTCCGACCTCGCCGTCCTCGACCACTGGAACGGCACCGTCCTGCTGATCGCCAACGCGATCAACCACAACGACCTCGACACCGGCGTCGACGAGGCGTACGCGGACGCCGTCGCCCGCCTCGACGCGATGGCCGACGACCTCGCCCGCCCGGCGCCCGCGAGCGCCGCGGCGCTGCCGCCGTCCGCGCTCCCGCCGTTCACCGCCGAGTGGGGCGGCGCCGCGTACCAGGACGCCGTCGAGGACATCAAGGAGCGCATCCGCGCCGGTGAGGCGTTCCAGGTGGTGCCCTCGCAGCGCTTCGAGACGGCGTGCACCGCGAGCGCCCTGGACGTCTACCGGGTGCTGCGGGCCACCAACCCCAGCCCGTACATGTACCTCTTCCGCTTCGCGGGCGACGGTGAGCGCAGCGGTTTCGACGTGGTCGGCTCCAGCCCCGAGGCGCTGGTCAAGGTCGAGGACGGCCGGGCCATGGTGCACCCCATCGCCGGGACCCGCCCGCGCGGCGCCGGTGTCCAGGAGGACCAGGCCCTCGCCGACGAGCTGCTGGCCGACCCCAAGGAGCGCGCCGAGCACCTGATGCTCGTCGACCTGGGCCGCAACGACCTGGGCCGGGTCTGCGAGCCGGGCAGCGTCGAGGTCGTCGACTTCATGTCGGTGGAGCGCTACAGCCACGTCATGCACCTGGTCTCCACCGTCACCGGCACCGTCGCCGAGGGCCGCACCGCCTTCGACGTCCTCACCGCCTGCTTCCCCGCGGGCACCCTCTCCGGCGCGCCCAAGCCGCGCGCGCTGCAGATCATCGAGGAGCTGGAGCCGACCCGCCGCGGGCTGTACGGCGGCTGCGTCGGCTATCTGGACTTCGCCGGCGACTCCGACACCGCCATCGCCATCCGCACGGCGCTGCTGCGCGACGGCACCGCGTACGTCCAGGCCGGTGCGGGCGTCGTCGCCGACTCCGACCCGGTCGCCGAGGACACCGAGTGCCGCAACAAGGCCGCCGCCGTGCTGCGCGCCGTGCACACCGCCAACCACCTCGGCGGCTGACCCCGGTGCCTTCCGCACCGCCCGCGGCGACCGGCCACCCCGTGGCCCGGCCACCGCGGGCGGTGCGCGATAGTGGGGGAGTGAGTGCCGCAACCCAGCCCCCCGCCGCCACCGCGCCCGCGCCGTCCGCCCGGCCCCGCAGCGCCCGGCGCAGCCTCGCCGCCGCACTGCTGCTGGGCGCCGCCGGTTCCGCCCTCGCCCTGCTGGCGTCCGGCCGCGTCTGGTCCCGCGGCACCGCCGCCCTCGCCCAGGGCGATCTGCCGCGCCAGGTGACCGGCTCCGACGTCACGGGCGTCCCCGCCGCGCTGGCCGTCGTCGGCCTCGCCGCGCTGGTCGCGGTCTTCGCGGTGCGGCGCGTCGGGCGGTACGCCGTCGCCGCCCTGCTCGCCCTCAGCGGCGCGGGCACCGCGCTCGCCGCGGCGGCCGGTTACGGCGACACCTCCGCGCTGCGCGAGCAGGCCGCCACCGCCGTCGGACTGAGCGGCACCGATGTGCATCACGTCACGCACAGCGTCTGGCCGTGGGTCTCCGTCGCGGGCGGTGTGCTGCTGCTGATCGCCGGCCTCCTCGCGCTGTTCTCCGGCCGCCACTGGCCCGCGATGTCGGGCCGTTACGAGCGCACGCCGGGCGGCGCCCGCACCCCGCGCCGGGCCGCCGCGCCGGTGGACCCGGACCGCCCGGAGGAGCTGTGGAAGTCGCTGGACCGCGGTGAGGACCCCACCCGGTAACGGTGTTTCCCCCGGCATCGGTGACAATGGACGGCGAGGTATCACCGCGCCCCGATCCGGCGCGACAGAGCTACGAGGAGCACTCATGTCGAGCAGTGGCCACGGACACACCCCCGCCGCCTGGACCGGCGTCATCATCTCGTTCATCGGCTTCTGCGTCGCGGGGGCCTTCATGGTGCTGGGGAACGTGCCCGGCTTCTGGGCCGGCATCGTCCTCACCGGTCTCGGTGCGGTCGTCGGCGGTGTGATGCGTCTCGCCGGTCTCGGCTCGGAGCCCAAGCGCTCGGCCGCCCCGGCCGCCGTGGCCCAGCCTCAGGAGGGCTGACCCCGTGGCGCCGGCTCCCGGCGCCACCCCCGCAACTCCGAAGGCGCCGCCTCCCGGTCGCCGTCCGTACCCCGTACGGAGCCCGGGAAGCGGCGCCTTCGCGTATCCCCCGGGACAATCGGCGGGGTGAACGCACCCGTGGCCGCGCCCCGGCCCGCCGCCCCGCGCCCCCCGGCGCCGCCCGCCGGCCGTGGCCGGGGGCGGCGACCGCTGCGCCGGCTCGCCGCCCCGCTGGGCACGGCCGCCGCGGCGGTCGCCGCCTTCGGCTACGTCGGCGCGGTCGACCCGAACCACCCCGGCCACTACCCGGTCTGTCCGCTGCTGCATCTGACCGGCATCTTCTGCCCGGCCTGCGGCGGTCTGCGCAGCGCCCACGCGGTGGCCCACGGCGAGCTGTCCGCCGCGCTCGGCGCCAACGCCGTGGCCGTCCTCGGGTACGCCGCCTGTGCGGTGTTCTGGGTGGTCTGGACGGTCCGCGCGGCGCGCGGGCTGCCGACCGCCGGGCCGTGCCCGCGCCCCGTCCACCGGTGGGCGCTCACCGCCCTCCTCACCCTCTTCACCCTCGTCCGCAACCTCCCCTTCGGCGCCTTCCTGCACCCCTGACCTGGGCGGCCGCTGTCCAGCTGATGGGACCGACGGCGGCCGGGTGCGGGACCTCGGGCCCCGGCCGGATACCATCGGGAGTGCCAACGGTGAGCAGCGCTCACCGCCCGGCGCCCGTCCCCTCCACCGCTTCAGAAGGAGGCCGCTCGCGTGAGTGTGCTCGACGAGATCATCGACGGAGTCCGCGCCGACCTCGCCGAGCGACAGGCGCGCGTCAGCCTCGACGAGCTGAAGGAGCGCGCCCGCGCCGCCCGCCCGGCCAAGGACGGCGTCGCCGCCCTCAAGGGCGAGAGCGTGACGGTCATCTGCGAGGTCAAGCGCTCCAGCCCGTCCAAGGGCGCACTCGCCGCCATCGCCGACCCGGCGGGCCTCGCCGCCGACTACGAGGCCGGTGGCGCCGCGGTCATCTCCGTCCTCACCGAGCAGCGCAAGTTCGGCGGCTCGCTCGCCGACCTCGAAGCGGTCCGCGCCCGGGTCGACATCCCGGTGCTGCGCAAGGACTTCATCGTCACCGCCTATCAGCTGTGGGAGGCCCGTGCGTACGGTGCCGACCTCGCGCTGCTGATCGTCGCCGCGCTGGAGCAGGAGGCGCTGGTCTCGCTCATCGAGCGGGCCGAGTCGATCGGCCTGACGCCGCTGGTCGAGGCGCACGACGAGGAGGAGGTCGCCCGCGCGGTCGACGCCGGCGCCAAGATCATCGGCGTGAACGCGCGCAACCTCAAGACCCTGGAGGTCGACCGCGGCAACTTCGCCCGGATCGCCCCCGAGATCCCCGACCACATCGTCAAGATCGCCGAGTCGGGCGTCCGCGGCCCGCACGACCTGATCGCGTATGCCAACGACGGCGCGGACGCCGTCCTCGTCGGCGAGTCCCTGGTCACCGGCAAGGACCCGCGCACCGCCGTCGCCGATCTGGTCGCGGCCGGCTCGCACCCCGCCATCCGGCACGGCCGGGCCTGAGGACGGACGCGCCCCCATGACCGCCACCGGCAGCCACCGCACCGCCCGGGACCCGTTCCCGGGCGCGTCCGGCGTGCCCGCCGGTGCGCCCGCCGGGCCGGACGACCTGCCCGGCCACGGCCCCGCCGCCCTGACGTCCCGGGCCCGCCGTGCCCCGCGCCGCGCGGCGGTCCGCTGCGCGCTGCCGCCCTGGCACCGCGGCTGCCGGGCCCCCGCCCGCCGGGTGCGCGGCCGCCGGGTCAGGTACCACATCGGCTCCGAGCCCGGTCAGACCAACGGCATGCGATGGCGCCGGGGGCCCGTGCGCTGATGCGTGCGCGCCCCGGCGGACGGTGCGGCGGTGTGCCGCTCCGGCCTGCCGGGACACCGTCCGGCGGGCGGCCGTAACGATCATCAGGTCGGCGGCCCTCAACCGGTGCCCTCGCGGGCCGGTTGCTCGTTAGGCAGGGCGCGGCGCTCCCACGGCCCGGCGGATGGTCAACGGCCGTACGGCGACCGGAGTCTCCGGCGGCCGGATCCGCCGGCGTACCGCGCGCCCCGCGCAACGCCCGCGCGGGCGGCGCACGCCCCCCTTGCTTCTCCACACCCCTCCCACCCTTCCCATCCCTTTCTCACCTTTCCGACAGACCCAGTCCGGGGCGAGGCCCCGGCAGAGGAGTGCGTCAGATGTCCTCCGATTTCTTCGTGCCCGACCCGGAGGGGCTGGTTCCCGGCCCCTCGGGTTACTTCGGCGCCTTCGGCGGCAAGTTCATCCCCGAGGCGCTGGTCGCCGCGGTCGACGAGGTGGCCGCCGAGTACGAGAAGGCCAAGGCCGACCCGGCGTTCGCCGCCGAGCTGGACGAGCTGATGGTCAACTACACGGGCCGGCCCAGCGCCCTCACCGAGGTGTCGCGGTTCGCCGAACACGCCGGTGGCGCCCGGGTGTTCCTCAAGCGCGAGGACCTCAACCACACCGGCTCGCACAAGATCAACAACGTGCTGGGGCAGGCGCTGCTCACCAAGCGCATGGGCAAGACCCGCGTCATCGCGGAGACCGGCGCCGGTCAGCACGGCGTCGCCACCGCCACCGCCTGCGCCCTCTTCGGCCTCGACTGCACCATCTACATGGGCGAGATCGACACCGAGCGGCAGGCGCTGAACGTCGCCCGGATGCGGATGCTCGGCGCCGAGGTCATCGCCGTGACCTCCGGCAGCCGCACCCTGAAGGACGCCATCAACGAGGCGTTCCGCGACTGGGTCGCCAACGTCGACCGCACCCACTACCTCTTCGGCACGGTCGCGGGCCCGCACCCCTTCCCCGCGCTCGTCCGCGACTTCCACCGCGTCATCGGCGTCGAGGCGCGGCGGCAGATCGTCGAGCGCGCCGGGCGGCTGCCGGACGCCGCGGTCGCCTGCGTCGGCGGCGGCTCCAACGCCATCGGCCTCTTCCACGCCTTCCTGCCCGACGAGAGCGTGCGGCTGGTCGGCTGCGAGCCCGGCGGCCACGGCATCGCCACCGGCGAGCACGCCGCGACCCTCACCGAGGGCAGCCCGGGCATCCTGCACGGCTCGCGCTCGTACGTCCTCCAGGACGAGGACGGGCAGATCACCGAGCCCTACTCGATCTCCGCCGGTCTCGACTACCCGGGCATCGGCCCGGAGCACTCGTACCTCAAGGACAGCGGGCGGGCCGAGTACCGCGCGGTCACCGACGACGCGGCGATGCAGGCGCTGCGGCTGCTCTCGCGCACCGAGGGCATCATCCCGGCCATCGAGAGCGCCCACGCGCTGGCCGGCGCGCTGGAGCTGGGCCGTGAGCTGGGCCCCGACGGCCTGCTGCTGGTCAACCTCTCGGGCCGGGGCGACAAGGACATGGACACCGCGGCCCGCTACTTCGGGCTGTACGACAACGCGGGCGGCCACGCCGGCACCGGCGAGGGGGAGAAGTGATGACGGGCACGACGGGCAACATCGCCCTGCTGGACTCGGTGCTGGCGACGGCGCGCGCGGAGAACCGTGCCGCGCTGGTCGGCTACCTCCCCGCCGGTTTCCCGACCGTGGACGGCGGCATCCGGGCGGCGACCGCGATGCTGGAGGGCGGCTGCGACATCGTCGAGGTGGGCCTGCCGCACAGCGACCCGGTCCTCGACGGGCCGGTCATCCAGACCGCGGACGACATCGCGCTCCGCGGCGGCGTGCGGATCCCCGATGTGATCCGCACGGTCGGCGAGGCACACGCGGCCACCGGCGCGCCGGTGCTCTGCATGACGTACTGGAACCCGGTCTACCGCTACGGCGTCGAGCGGTTCGCCGCCGAGATGGCCGCCGCGGGCGGCGCCGGGTGCATCCTGCCGGACCTGCCGGTCCAGGAGGCCGCCGAGTGGTGTGCGGCGGCGGAGAAGCACGGTCTGGCGACCGTCTTCGTCGTCGCGCCCAGCACCCGTGACGCCCGCCTCGCCGAGATCACCGCGGCGGGCAGCGGCTTCGTCTACGCGGCGTCGCTGATGGGCGTCACCGGCACCCGTGAGTCGGTCGGCCACGAGGCGCAGGAGCTGGTCCGCCGCACCCGCGCCACCACCGACCTGCCGGTCTGCGTCGGCCTCGGGGTCTCCAACCCCGAACAGGCCGCGGAGGTCGCACAGTTCGCCGACGGCGTCATCGTCGGCTCGGCGTTCGTGCAGCGGATGCTGGCCGACGAGCACGATCTGGAGGCCGGGCTCGCCGGGGTCCGGACGCTGGCCGGGGAGCTGGCCGCCGGGGTACGCAAGCGCTCCTGAGGCCGCCGTCGGCCGGGGCGGGCCGCGGGCACGTGTGTGCGGCGCGGCGGGTTCCGTCCCCCGATAGGGCGAACATCGGTGCGGAGGGGTGCGGCAGCGCCCCTCCGCTTCGTTTTCCTGGGGTGAGCCAGAAGAACGATGACGGTAAGAGCAACGCCCGTGAGCGGCTGAAGGCACAGCGTGAGAAGGAGAAGGCCCGGGCCCGGCGCAACCGCCAGGCGATCGTCGGCGGAGCGGTGGTACTGGTCCTCGCGGTGGCCGGCGGCATCGCCGCCTGGGTGTCCAACTCCGGCGGGGACGAGGAGAGCGCCAAGCCGCTGGCGGTGCCGAAGGGCGCGCGCGGCGGCGACAGGCCGGCGGTGCCGGTCGGCTCGGCCGGTGCCCCCTCCACGCTGACGGTCTGGGAGGACTTCCGCTGCCCCGCCTGCCAGCAGTTCGAGACCGGCTTCCGCCCGGTCATCCACGAACTGGAGGACACCGGGCAGCTGAAGAGCGAGTACCACCTCGTCACGATCATCGACGGCAACGGAGGCGGCACCGGCTCCCTCAACGCCGCCAACGCCGCGCTCTGCGCCCAGCACGCCGGTCACTTCCGCGCGTACCACGACGTCCTCTACAGCAACCAGCCGCCGGAGCAGCAGGACGCGTTCGCCGACAAGAAGAAGCTGATCCAGCTCGCGGACAAGGTTCCGGGGCTGGCCGGCGACGCGTTCACGCGGTGCGTCGAGTCCGGTACGTACAACGACTTCGTCAAGCGGTCCAACGACGCGTTCACCAAGACCGGGTTCCGCGGCACCCCGACCGTGCTGCTCAACGGCAAGGATCTGGCAAAGGAGAAGAACGGCCAGTTCACGCCCGCGGACTTCAAGAAGATGGTGCTCGACGCCAACAAGGGCAAGCAGCCGGCGAAGCCCGCCACGCCGGTGCACTGACCGCGCGGCGCCGGGGCCCGCCCGGGTCGGTCGCAAAGGTGTGACGGTCGTTACGCAGCCGTTGCCGGGCGGGTTGCCGCCGACCCCGTCCGGCGGGGTAGCGTCGTGACTGCCATGGACCTCGCATTCATTCCCAGCCCGTCGGTCGGCGTCGTGCACCTCGGCCCGATCCCGCTCCGGGGCTACGCGTTCTGCATCATCATCGGTGTCTTCCTGGGCGTCTGGCTCGGCAACAAGCGCTGGGTGCAGCGCGGCGGCCGGTCCGGCACGGTGGCGGACATCGCCGTCTGGGCGGTGCCCTTCGGCCTCGTCGGCGGACGGCTCTACCACGTCATCACGACGTACGAGCCGTACTTCGGCAAGGGCGGCCACCCGCTCGACGCCTTCAAGGTGTGGGAGGGCGGTCTCGGCATCTGGGGCGCGGTGGCGCTCGGCGCGGTCGGCGCCTGGATCGGCTGCCGCCGCCGCGGTATCCCGCTGCCCGCCTACTGCGACGCGCTCGCCCCCGGCCTCGCCATCGGCCAGGCCATCGGCCGCTGGGGCAACTGGTTCAACCAGGAGCTGTACGGCCGTCCGACCGATGTGCCGTGGGCGCTGAAGATCAGCGACGACCCGGCGATCGGCCGCATCGGCGGCACCTACCACCCGACGTTCCTCTACGAGTGCCTGTGGTGCCTGGGCGTCGCCGCGCTGGTGATCTGGGCCGACAAGCGCTTCCGCCTCGGCCACGGCCGCGCCTTCGCGCTGTATGTCGCGGCGTACTGCGCGGGACGGGCCTGGATCGAGGAGATGCGGGTCGACGAGGCGCACCACATCCTGGGCCTGCGGCTCAACGTCTGGACCGCGCTGATCGGCCTGGTCCTCGCCGTCCTCTACATGATCATTTCGTCCCGGCGGGTCCCGGGCCGCGAGGAGGTCGTCGAGCCGGGCGCCCAGGAAGCCCTGGCCGGCGCGGACGCCGACGGTGCGCCGGAGGGCGCGAAGGAGGCGGCGGACGGCTCCGTGGAGAAGGAGCCCGATACCGCAGGCAAGGACGCCGAGGCCGAGGGGGAGGACGCGACGTCCGGCGCCGAGGGCGGGGCGAAGACCGCCGGGAGCGGCGGCAAGAAGAGCTGAGACCGCGCCGTCGCCCCGGGCGGCGGCCGTACCCCTCCACCGCGCCGGGCGGAACCGTGACAGGTTCCGCCCGGCGCGGTGTCGTGTGCGCCCACGGCGGTGCGCGCCGCCCGCGCCCGGCGCCCGCCCGCACTCGGTGCTGCCGCCGCTCACGCCACCCGAACAGCGTCGCGCGGGGCGTCGCAACGGTGCGCCCGTAGCGGCCTGTGAGCGGGATCTCATGACCGCCGTCCGGACAAAACCGCAGGTCAGATAGGTAAGTTCGGCCTTCCTTGCTAGCGGTGGAGGGGGCGTCACACATAGTTTCGAGGCGTTGGAGGGGAAAGTGCCGAACAGCGGCCCACACCTCGTCGAAGGGAGTAGGTCCCTATGTCCGTCACCGATGTCATGGATGCCTCGGCGCCGACCCACGTCGCCCACCGGGACAACCACACCCACCGCGATGTCAACGGCGGCTGGCTGCGTCCCGCCGTCTTCGGCGCCATGGACGGTCTCGTCTCGAACCTCGCGCTGATGACCGGCGTCGCCGGCGGCGCGGTCTCCCAGCAGACGATCATCATCACCGGGCTTGCCGGGCTGGCCGCCGGCGCCTTCTCGATGGCCGCCGGTGAGTACACCTCGGTCGCCTCCCAGCGGGAGCTGGTCCTCGCCGAGCTGGACATCGAACGCACCGAGCTGCGCAAGCATCCGAAGGACGAACGGGACGAGCTGGCGGCCCTCTACGTCTCGCGCGGGGTGGAGCCGGAGCTGGCCCGGAAGGTCGCCGAACAGCTCTCCCGCGACCCCGAGCAGGCGCTGGAGATCCATGCCCGTGAGGAGCTGGGCATCGATCCGTCCGACCTTCCGTCGCCCACCGTGGCGGCCGTTTCCTCCTTCGGATCCTTTGCGCTGGGCGCGCTGCTGCCCGTACTTCCTTACCTGTTGGGCGCCTCCGTGCTCTGGCCCGCGGTGGTGCTGGCGCTGCTCGGACTCTTCGCGTGCGGCGCCGTCGTGGCGCGGGTGACGGCCCGTTCGTGGTGGTTCAGCGGGGTGCGGCAGCTGCTCCTCGGTGGCGCGGCCGCGGGTGTGACGTACATCCTGGGAACGGTGTTCGGAACCGTCGTAGGGTGACGCTCCCATGCGGGGGCTCGCATAATTATTGAGTTACCCGGCGGTTTCGTATAGCTGACCGCCGGGCATAAGGCCGGGGCGCCACACGGGCAATGTCGCTCGGTGGGCGCCCCGTTTCCGGACCGGGTTGTCCGTCCGCGACCTCGCACACCGCACTCGCGGTGTCCGCATGTTGGAAGGCTCTATCCGCTTCCCGAGAAGCGAGCCATCCTGTAACCTGCACGAAATTTCGCGGAGGGCCAACGTCGTCCCTCGGCAGTTCCTATGCCACGACGACGTTGGGAGAGCCGATGCGTTCCGCGTCCACGCACTCCGCGGCCATCGCCGGCGCCACCCGCGCCGCCTGGTCGCCCACGGACGGGCGCCCCGCCCCGCAGGGGATGTACGACCCGCGCAACGAGCACGACGCCTGCGGCGTCGGCTTCGTGGCCACCCTCACCGGCGAGCCCGGTCACGCGCTGGTCGAGCAGGCGCTCACGGTGCTGACCAACCTGGAGCACCGCGGTGCCACCGGCTCCGAGCCCGATTCGGGCGACGGTGCGGGCATCCTCCTCCAGGTGCCGGACGCGTTCCTGCGCGAGGAGGTCACCTTCGATCTCCCCGAGGCCGGCGGATACGCCGTCGGCATCGCCTTCCTGCCCGCCGAGGCCCAGCAGGCGGCCGCTGCCGTCTCGCAGATCGAGACGATCGCCGACGAGGAGGGCCTGACGGTCCTCGGCTGGCGCGTCGTCCCCGTCGCCCCGGCGCTCCTCGGCAACGGCGCCCGCGCCACCATGCCGGCCTTCTCCCAACTGTTCGTCTCGGACGGCGAGAGCACCGGCCTGGCGCTGGACCGCAAGGCGTTCGCGCTGCGCAAGCGCGCCGAGCGCGAGGCGGGCGTCTACTTCCCCTCGCTCTCCGCCCGCACCCTCGTCTACAAGGGCATGCTCACCACCGGGCAGCTGGAGCCGTTCTTCCCGGACCTCTCCGACCGCCGTTTCGCGTCGGCCATCGCGCTGGTCCACTCGCGGTTCTCCACCAACACCTTCCCGAGCTGGCCGCTGGCCCACCCGTACCGCTTCGTCGCGCACAACGGTGAGATCAACACCGTCAAGGGCAACCGCAACTGGATGCGGGCGCGTGAGTCGCAGCTTGCCTCCAAGCTCTTCGGCGACCTGGACACGGACCGGCTCTTCCCGGTCTGTACGCCGGACGCCTCCGACTCCGCCTCCTTCGACGAGGTCCTGGAGCTGCTGCACCTGGGCGGCCGGTCGCTGCCGCACGCGGTACTGATGATGGTCCCCGAGGCGTGGGAGAACTCCCCGTCGATGGACCCGGCCCGGCGCGCGTTCTACCGCTACCACTCCACGATGATGGAGCCCTGGGACGGCCCGGCGTGCGTCACCTTCACCGACGGCACGCAGGTCGGCGCGGTCCTCGACCGCAACGGGCTGCGCCCCGGCCGCTACTGGGTCACCGACGACGGCCTGGTCGTGCTCTCCTCCGAGGTCGGCGTCCTCGACATCGACCCCGCCAAGGTCGTCCGCAAGGGCCGCCTCCAGCCGGGCCGGATGTTCCTCGTCGACACCGCCGAGCACCGCATCATCGAGGACGACGAGATCAAGGCGGAGCTGGCCGGCGCCCACCCGTACCAGCAGTGGCTGGACGAGGGGCTGATCGACCTCGCCGACCTGCCCGAGCGCGAGCACATCGTGCACACCCACGCCTCGGTCACCCGCCGTCAGCAGACCTTCGGCTACACCGAGGAGGAGCTGCGGGTCCTGCTCGCGCCGATGGCGAAGTCCGGCGCCGAGCCGATCGGTTCGATGGGTACGGACTCGCCGATCGCCGCGCTCTCGGCCCGTCCGCGGCTGCTCTTCGACTACTTCACCCAGCTGTTCGCGCAGGTCACCAACCCGCCGCTGGACGCCATCCGCGAGGAGCTGGTCACCTCGCTGATCTCCTCGCTCGGCCCGCAGGGCAACCTGCTGGAGCCGACCGCGGACTCCTGCCGCAGCGTCACCCTGCCGTTCCCGGTGATCGACAACGACGAGCTGGCCAAGCTCATCCACATCAACGCCGACGGCGACATGCCCGGCATGAAGGCCGTGACGCTCTCCGGCCTCTACCGCGTCGGGGGCGGCGGTGAGGCGCTCGCCGCACGGCTGGCGGAGATCTGCGCGGAGGCCGCCGCCGCCATCGAGGCCGGCGCCCGGCTGATCGTCCTCTCCGACCGGCACTCCGACGCCGAGCACGCCCCGATCCCGTCGCTGCTGCTCACCTCGGCCGTCCACCACCACCTCATCCGCACCAAGCAGCGCACCCAGGTGGGGCTGCTGGTCGAGGCCGGGGACGTCCGCGAGGTGCACCATGTCGCGCTGCTGATCGGCTACGGCGCCGCCGCGGTCAACCCGTACCTGGCGATGGAGTCCGTCGAGGACCTGGTCCGCGCCGGGACCTTCCTGCCCGCGGGCACCGACCCCGAGGACGCCATCCGCAACCTCATCAAGGCGCTCGGCAAGGGCGTCCTGAAGGTGATGTCCAAGATGGGCATCTCGACCGTCGCCTCCTACCGAGGCGCGCAGGTCTTCGAGGCGGTCGGCCTGGACGACGCGTTCGTCGACACCTACTTCCACGGCACCACCACCAAGATCGGCGGCGCGGGCCTGGACATCGTCGCCGAGGAGGTCGCAGCGAGGCACGCCAAGGCGTACCCGGCGTCCGGCATCGCCGCCAGCCACCGCGCGCTGGAGATCGGCGGCGAGTACCAGTGGCGCCGCGAGGGCGAACCGCACCTCTTCGACCCGGACACCGTCTTCCGGCTCCAGCACTCCACCCGCGCCCGCCGCTACGACATCTTCAAGCAGTACACGGACCGGGTGAACGAGCAGTCCGAGCGGCTGATGACGCTGCGCGGCCTCTTCGGCATCAAGGCGGACCGCCCGGCGGTGCCGATCGAGGAGGTCGAACCGGCCTCCGCGCTGGTCAAGCGGTTCTCCACCGGTGCCATGTCGTACGGCTCCATCTCGCAGGAGGCGCACGAGACGCTGGCCGTCGCGATGAACCGGCTGGGCGGCAAGTCCAACACCGGTGAGGGCGGCGAGGACCCGGAGCGGCTGTACGACCCGGCGCGCCGCTCGGCCATCAAGCAGGTCGCCTCCGGCCGCTTCGGTGTGACCAGCGAATACCTCGTCAACGCCGACGACATCCAGATCAAGATGGCCCAGGGCGCCAAGCCCGGCGAGGGCGGTCAGCTGCCCGGCCACAAGGTCTACCCGTGGGTGGCGAAGACCCGGCACTCGACGCCCGGCGTCGGCCTGATCTCCCCGCCGCCGCACCACGACATCTACTCCATCGAGGACCTCGCGCAGCTGATCCACGACCTCAAGAACGCCAACCCGGCGGCGCGGATCCACGTGAAGCTGGTCTCCGAGGTCGGCGTCGGCACCGTCGCCGCGGGCGTCTCCAAGGCGCACGCGGACGTCGTCCTCATCTCCGGCCACGACGGCGGTACGGGCGCCTCCCCGCTCACCTCCCTCAAGCACGCCGGTGGCCCCTGGGAGCTGGGTCTCGCCGAGGCGCAGCAGACGCTGCTGCTCAACGGGTTGCGCGACCGGATCGTGGTACAGACCGACGGGCAGCTGAAGACCGGCCGGGACGTGATCATCGCGGCGCTGCTGGGCGCCGAGGAGTTCGGTTTCGCGACCGCGCCGCTGGTCGTCTCCGGCTGCGTCATGATGCGCGTCTGCCACCTCGACACCTGCCCGGTCGGCATCGCCACCCAGAACCCGGTGCTGCGCGAGCGGTTCAGCGGCAAGGCCGAGTACATCGTCAACTTCTTCGAGTTCATCGCCGAGGAGGTCCGTGAACTCCTCGCCGAGCTGGGCTTCCGCACCCTCGACGAGGCGATCGGCCACGCCGAACTCCTCGACACCACACGGGCGGTGGACCACTGGAAGGCCCAGGGCCTCGACCTCGCGCCGCTGCTGCACGTCCCCGAGCTGCCCGAGGGCGCGGTGCGCCACCAGGCCACCACCCAGGACCACGGACTGGCGAAGGCGCTGGACAACGAGCTGATCCGGCTCGCCGCCGACGCGCTGTCCGCGGAGACCGCCGAGGAGGCGCAGCCGGTCCGGGCCCAGCTCGCGATCCGCAACATCAACCGCACCGTCGGCACCATGCTCGGCCACGAGGTCACCAGGAAGTTCGGCGGCGCCGGACTGCCCGACGACACCATCGACCTCACCTTTACCGGCTCCGCGGGCCAGTCCTTCGGCGCGTTCCTGCCGCGCGGCATCACGCTGCGCCTGGAGGGCGACGCCAACGACTACGTCGGCAAGGGCCTCTCCGGCGGCCGCGTCGTGGTCCGCCCGGACCGCGGCGCCGACCATCTCGCGGAGGACTCCACCATCGCCGGCAACACCCTCGCCTACGGCGCCACCGGCGGTGAGCTGTACCTCCGTGGCCGGGTCGGCGAGCGGTTCTGCGTCCGCAACTCCGGCGCCACGGTGGTCTCCGAGGGCGTCGGCGACCACGGCTGCGAGTACATGACCGGCGGCAGCGCGGTCGTCCTCGGCGAGACCGGCCGCAACTTCGCCGCCGGGATGTCGGGCGGGTCCGCCTACGTCGTCGACCTCGACCCCACCCACGTCAACAAGGAGCTGGCCGGGGCGGTGCGTCCGCTGGACGACGCCGACAAGGAGTGGCTGCACACGGTGGTGCGCCGCCATCAGGAGGAGACCGGCTCGACCGTCGCCGCCACCCTCCTCGCCGACTGGGACGCCGCCGCTGCCCGCTTCAGCAAGGTCGTCCCGCCCACCTACCAGGCAGTGCTCGCCGCCAAGGAAGCCGCCGAGCAGGCCGGACTCTCCGAGTCCGAGACCCACGAGAAGATGATGGAGGCGGCGACCCATGGCTGACCCGAAGGGCTTCCTCAACCACGACCGCGAGGTCGCCACGGCCCGCCCCGTCGGCGAGCGCGTCCAGGACTGGAACGAGGTCTACCGGCCCGGCGCCCTGCTGCCGATCATCAGCGAGCAGGCGTCGCGCTGCATGGACTGCGGCATCCCGTTCTGCCACAACGGCTGCCCGCTGGGGAACCTCATCCCCGAGTGGAACGACTACGCCTGGCGCGACGACTGGAGCGCCGCATCCGAGCGGCTGCACGCCACCAACAACTTCCCGGAGTTCACCGGGCGCCTGTGCCCGGCGCCCTGTGAGGCGGCGTGCGTGCTCGGCATCAACCAGCAGCCGGTGACCATCAAGAACGTCGAGGTCACGATCATCGACAAGGCCTGGGACAGCGGCGACGTCACCCCGCAGCCGCCCGAGCGGCTCTCCGGCAAGACCGTCGCCGTCATCGGCTCGGGCCCGGCGGGCCTCGCCGCCGCCCAGCAGCTGACCCGCGCCGGGCACACCGTCGCCGTCTACGAGCGGGCCGACCGCATCGGCGGGCTGCTGCGGTACGGCATCCCCGAGTTCAAGATGGAGAAGCGGCACATCAACCGCCGGATCGAGCAGATGCGGGCGGAGGGCACCAAGTTCCGTACCGAGACGGAGATCGGCCGCGACATCGACGCGAAGAAGCTGCGCAAGCGGTACGACGCCGTCGTCATCGCCGCGGGCGCCACCACCTCCCGGGACCTGCCGGTGCCCGGCCGGGAGCTGAACGGCATCCACTTCGCGATGGAGTACCTGCCGCTCGCCAACAAGGTGCAGGAGGGCGACCTGACCGTCGCCCCGATCACCGCCGCGGGCAAGCACGTCGTCGTCATCGGCGGCGGCGACACCGGCGCGGACTGTGTCGGCACCGCCCACCGGCAGGGCGCGGCGTCCGTCACCCAGCTGGAGATCATGCCGCGACCGGGCGAGGAGCGTTCCGCGGGCCAGCCCTGGCCGACGTTCCCGATGCTGTACAAGGTCACCTCCGCGCACGAGGAGGGCGGCGAGCGCCTCTACTCGGTCTCGACGACCCACTTCGAGGGCGACGAGGACGGCAACGTCCAGTGGCTGCACCTGACCGAGGTGGAGTTCACCGACGGCAAGCCGGCGCAGAAGCCCGGGACCGAGCGGAAGATCCCGGCGCAGCTGGTCACCCTCGCGATGGGCTTCACCGGCACCGACCGGGAGAACGGGCTGGTCGAGCAGTTCGGCCTGGAGCTGGACGCCCGCGGGAACATCGCCCGCGACGCGGAGTTCGCCACCAACGTCCCCGGCGTGTTCGTCGCCGGTGACGCGGGGCGCGGCCAGTCGCTCATCGTGTGGGCCATCGCCGAGGGCCGCTCGGCCGCCCGCGGGGTGGACCGCTTCCTCACCGGCGCCAGCGCCCTGCCGGCGCCCATCAAGCCGACGGACCGCGCACTCGCCGTGTGACGGTACGTCCCTTCCTGTCCCGTACAACGGCGTACGGCGGCATGGGTCCCGGGAGCGATACCGGGGCCCATACCGCGACGCCTGCCTGATTCCCCGACCGGCAGGCGGGCGTCGCGCGTCTCTTGGCGGGCGGCCCGCCCCGGCGCGGGGCGGGCCGCCCGTACTCACTGCCCGGACTCACCGTCCCCGGCGGCCAGCCGGGCGGGGAAGCCGCCGGTGGCGACCGGGCCCCAGCGCCGCGGGACCACCCGGATCAGGGATTTGCCCTGGTCACGCATTGCCTGGCGGTACTCGTCCCAGTCCGGGTGCTCACCGGCGATGTTGCGGTAGTACTCGACCAGCGGCTCGATGGACTCCGGTACGTCGAGCACCTCGGCCTCGCCGTCGATCTGCACCCACGGACCGTTCCACTCGTCGGACAGCACGATCACGCTGACCGACGGCGCCCGGCGGGCGTTGCGCACCTTGGCGCGCTCGGGATACGTCGACATGACCAGCCGTCCGTCGTCGTCCACCCCGCAGGTCAGCGGCGAGCCCTGCGGAGTGCCGTCGGAGCGGCGGGTCAGCAGGATCGCGCGGTGCCGGGGGCGGACGAACTCCAGCAGCTCGGGCAGTTCGACTCGGGTGTTACGGGCGATGGAGGGGCTCATGGCGCGAGCCTAGGGGGTGTCCTCCCGATCCGCGTGGAGCAGGCCGTGGCGTCCGGTGCCGGACCCCGTCGCCCCCGGAAAAAGGGGCCGGGGCGGGCCGGTGGGGGTACCGCGGCGCCCCACACGCCGCGGTGCCCCTACCGCCCCGCCCCGGCCCGGCGTCCGCCGCGGCGCCGCGGGGAGTGGCGCGCCGCCGTGCGGACGGTCGGGGGTTTCAGCGGTGCGAGGCCAGCGGCTTGCCGGTGGCCGCGTCGACGAGGGTGCGGTGCCCCAGCGGCTTCTTGAGGTCCAACGTCACCTTGTCGGTGGCCAGTTGGGCGGTGCACATCTTCTTGTCGTCCTTCTTACGGCTCCAGCCGGAGACCACGACCAGCTTCTCCGACTCCCGCACGTGCGCGCCGTACTTCGCGTCGCAGGCGCCGTGGCCGACGGTCACCGTCACCTTCCGCGCCGAGACGCCCGGCCGGTCCGCCCCGGCCAGCGGCAGCAGCGCCTCCTTGTGTCCGGACACCGGCTCGACCTTCGGCCAGTCCCGCACGATGGTGTCGGCACGCTGCTCGAACGCGTCCTGCTTGCCGGGCGGTGCGGCCCCGACCTTCTGCTCGGCCCCGCCGCACCCGGCCAGCGCCGTACCGGCGGCGGTCAGGGCGATCAGGGCGGCCAGGGTGCGCCGCGCGGTACGGCTCTTCCCGGCGGGGGTGCGGGTGGTCCGCTGTGCTGTGGTGGTCCACATGTCTGCCTCCTCGGGTCACGCATGGGACGGAGCCGGGGCCGATCGGGTTCCGCTTCTTTCGCCGGCCGGGCGATCTGCCCACGGCAGAAGGCGTTTCGCGGGCCCGCCCCGATCCGTAGCGTCGCCGGTATGACCCCTCCTCGTACGGAACTCCGCCGGCTCACCGGCACCGTCCGGCAGCTGCCGTTCGCCCTCGGGCACGTCCACCTCGTCGCGCTGCCCGGCGACGGCTTCGCCGCCGTCGACACCGGTATGCCCGGCTCCGCCCCCGCGATCCTGGAGGCGCTCGGACAGCTCGGCGCCGGGCCCGGCGCGCTGCGCCAGATCGTGCTGACCCACTCCCACATCGACCATGTCGGCGCGGCCGCCGCGCTGGTCGCCGCCACCGGCGCCACCGTGCTGGCGGGCGCCGACGACATCCCGTACATCACCGGCGCCCGCCCCGAACCGCAGGCGCCGCACACCCCGGCGGAGGCGGCGCTCCGGGCGCAGATCGACGCGGGGCTGCCCGGCGGGGCGCTGCCGGAGCGGGAGCCCGTCGCGGTGGACGTCGCGCTGCACGAGGGGGACACGCTCGACGGCTGGGGCGAGCCGGTGCGGGTGCTGCATGTGCCCGGGCACACCCCGGGCGGCATCGCGCTGCATCTGCCGCGCTCGCGGGTGCTGTTCCCCGGCGACCTCATCGGTACGGTCGGCGGCCGGGTGGTGCTCGGTCCGTTCAACGTCGCGCGGGAGCAGGCCGAGGCGTCGTTCCGCCGGCTCGCCGCGCTCGACGATGTCGAGACGGTCTGTGTCCCGCACGGAGAACCCCTGGTGGAGGGCGCGCGCCTCGCTGGCCGCCGCCACGCCGGAGCGCGACTGGCGGTGAGGTGACGTCTGGGGCGGTGGGGGCAGGGGGAGTTGGCGGTCCTGGCACCCTTGTCACGCTGAGCGTCCGCTCACATAATCACAGAGCGCTTTACGGACTCATCCCCCACTGGGTCCGCAGGCCGCACGGCAGGCTGCCCTTTTCTAGCCGTGTCGCGCACCGGCTCCGGTGGGGCACGCGTCCGTCGTCGACGTGCAACCCCCCCACGAAAGGAAGCCCGTTGCGCAGCTCCCTGAAGCACCTCAAGAGAACCACCGCCGCCGGCGCCGTCGCCCTGGCCGCCTTCAGCCTTCTGCCCGGCACCGCCTTCGCGGCGCCCGCCCCCGACGCGTCCGGCTCGGTGAGCACCAAGGTCGTCGGCGGCACCAAGGCCGACCAGGGTGAATTCCCCTTCATGGTCCGGCTGTCGATGGGCTGCGGCGGCGCGCTGTACGCCAAGGACATCGTGCTGACCGCGGCGCACTGCGTCGACGGCAGCGGTGCCAACACCGACATCACCGTCACCGGTGGCGTCGTCGACCTGGAGGACTCGGCCGCCGTCAAGGTCAAGTCCACCGAGGTCCTCCAGGCCCCCGGCTACAACGGCAAGGGCAAGGACTGGGCGCTGATCAAGCTGGAGAAGCCGATCGACCAGCCCACCCTGAAGATCGCCCAGGACGACAAGTTCAACAACGGTGACTTCACCATCGCCGGTTGGGGCGCCGACAAGGAGGGCGGCGACCAGCAGCGCTACCTCCTGAAGGCGACGGTGCCGTTCATCGACGACGCCACCTGCCAGAAGGCGTACGGCGACGACCTGACCCCGGGCGACGAGATATGCGCCGGCAAGCTCGACACCGGCGGCGTCGACACCTGCCAGGGCGACTCCGGCGGCCCGATGTTCCGCAAGGACGACGCGGGCGAGTTCATCCAGGTCGGCATCGTCTCCTGGGGTGAGGGCTGCGCCCGTCCCGGCAAGCCCGGTGTCTACTCCGAGGTGAGCACCTTCGCCGCGGACATCGCGAAGGCCGCGGGCGAGCTGGGCGCCTGACCCGCCGGGGCACGTCCCCACCGCGCGGCGGCGGACTTCCCCCGGGCCCGCCGCCGCACCCCGACCGCCCCGGTACCGGCCCGCCCCGCCGGTACCGGGGCGGTGTGCGTGGCGGCGCGGCCCGGGCGGCCCCGCACCTCCCGGCGCCTCCGCCGCCCTCCCGCCTCCGTTAGTCCAACTGCTCTCCCTCCTTTGTCCATAGGCGCGTCCGCCCCACCGGCCGCACGCTGTCCGGCAACAGCCCGAGGGCCCGGCGTCAGGGAGGACAGTGCGCGTGAACGAAGAGAGAACGGACCCGGGCGGACCCCGCAGGCGGACGGTCGTCGCCGCCACCGCCCTCGCCTCGGCAGCCACCGCGCTGCCCCTCGGCGCGGGCACCGCCCTCGCCGCGCCCGGTGCCCGCGGCGGCGAGGCGGTGCTGCGCTCGGCGGCGCTGGAGGTCCGGGTCGCCACCGGGTTCCCGCAGATCGTCGCGTACACCGACCGGGCCACCGGCGCCGTGCTGCACGGGCGGCGGGACGCGGTGCGCGAGGTACTGATCGACGGGCGGGCCCACACGCCCGACGTCACCCACCGCCTCGCCGCCGACCGCGCCACGTACACCCTCGACCTCGGCTCCGGCACCCGGATCGGCGTGGAGATCGCGATGGCCGGACCGACCGTCACCTGGCGGGTCACCGGCATCGAGGACACCGCGGCGCTGCCCGTCGGCACGCTGGAGATACCGGGGCTCGCGCTGCTGAGCGTGCGCAGCGACCAGCCGGGCGCGCAGTTGCTCGCCGCCCGGATCGACCTCGACAAGTCCCGCAGCGGCGACACCCTGGTCACGCCCCGGCCGGACACCGCGCCGGACCCGGAACCGGTCGGCTGCGCCTACGCGGTCGTCGCCACCGGGCAACTGGCCGCCGCCGTCGAGACCAACACCGTCCAGGACCTCCCGACCGCCGCGACGACCTGGGAGAACGGCCGGCTGTGGCGGCAGACCGTCCGTGACGACGGCGTCGTCGCGGCGCAGGTGGGGCCCGGGCAGTGGACCCACCGGGCGAAGGGCGCACCCCGCGACGCCACCGAACCGCTGCCGTACGCGACCGTCGTCGTCACCGGCGACCGCAACGGCGACGGCGTGGCCGACTGGCAGGACGGGGCCGCCGCGCTGCGCGACATCATGACCGAACCGGCCGGCGCCGACGCCCAGCATCTGCGGGTCGTCCCGCACATCCCGTTCAACTTCGCCAGCCAGGCCACCAATCCGTTCCTCGCCACCCTCGACGACGTCAAGCGGATCGCGCTGGCCACCGACGGGCTGCGGCAGTTCACCCTGCTCAAGGGCTATCAGTCCGAGGGCCACGACTCCGCGCACCCCGACTACGCCGGGAACTACAACGTCCGCGCCGGCGGTCTCGCCGACCTCAACGCGCTGCTGCGCGCCGGGAAGAGCTGGGGCAGCGACTTCGCGGTGCACGTCAACGCCACCGAGTCGTACCCGGAGGCGCACGCCTTCTCCGAGGAGCTGGTGGACACCGCCGACCCGCAGTGGGACTGGCTCGACCAGTCGTACCGCATCGACGCCCGCCGCGATTTGCTCTCGGGGGACATCGCGGCCCGGCTGGCGAGGCTGCGCGCCGAGACCGACCCGGGCCTGACCACCCTCTACTTCGACGTCTTCCGCGAATCGGGCTGGAACTCCGACCGCCTCCAGCGCCATCTGCGCGACCAGGGCTGGCAGGTCGCCTCCGAATGGAGCCACGGCCTGGAACGCTCCTCGCTCTGGTCGCACTGGGCCAACGAGACCGACTACGGGCCCGACACCTCCCGCGGCATCAACTCCCGGCTGATCCGCTTCGTCCGTAACCACCAGAAGGACGTCTTCGCCGACAAGTGGCCGACGCTGCTGGGCGCGCCCCGGATGGGCAACTTCGAGGGCTGGACCGGCAAGACCGACTGGTACGCGTTCCTCGACATCGTCTGGCGCGACGCGCTGCCGGCCAAGTACCTCCAGGCGTATCCGATCCGCACCTGGGGCGCGCACGAGATCACCTTCGAGGGTCCGGGCCGCACCACCGTCTCCGACGAGGGCGGCGTCCGCCGGATCACCACCGACGGGCGGCTGGTCCTCGACGGCGGCCGCTATCTGCTGCCCTGGGAGCCGCGCCGCGCCACCGACCCGGCGAAGCTCTACCACTACCACCAGGACGGCGGCGCCTCCAGCTGGCGGCTGCCGCGCGGCTGGGCGGACGCCACCGCCGTGTACGCGTACCGGCTCACCGACCGGGGCCGCGCCGAGGAGCGGCGGCTGCCGGTGCGCGACGGCCGGCTCACCCTCGACGCGGAGCCGGGGACCGCGTACGTGGTGTACCGGCGGAAGGCGCCCGCGGTCCGTGACCCGCGCTGGGGCGAGGGCACCGCCGTCGCCGACCCCGGCTTCCACGGCGGCACCGTCCACTGGCACACCGAGGGCCCGGTCTCCGTCGTCACCAGTGCGCTCGGCGACCCGGAACTCGTCGTCGGGGCGGGCGCGGCGGCCACCGTCTCCCAGCGGCCGGACCGGCTGCCGCCTGGCGACTACGCGGCGTCCGTGCAGGTCGAGGTGGGGGAGCGGGCCGGGCAGCGGCGCCGCGCCACCCTGGAGGTACGGACCGCCGACGGCACTCGCGCCGCCAACTGGACGGAGACGTCAACGGCCGTGAACCACGTCGCCGCCGACCGCAAGCACGGCACCCGCTTCCAGCGGCTGACCACCCGCTTCACCGTGCCGGAGGGCGGTGGTCCGGTCACCCTGGCGCTGACCGTGGCGGCCGGTACGCCGCGGGTGCGGTTCGACAACGTCCGGGTGGTGCGCGCCGGACGCAGCGCCCGGCCCGGGACGCTGGTGTACGAGGATTTCGCGCACGTCCCGCAGGGCTGGGGCGTCTTCGTCAAGGGCGACGCGGGCGGCGCCACCGACCCCCGCACCCACCTCAGCGAGCGCCATGCGCCGTACACCCGCCGGGGCTGGAACGGGAAGGCGGTCGACGACGTCCTCGACGGCGCCGCCTCGCTGAAGTCCCGCGGCGAGAACCCGGGCGTGGTGTACCGCACGGTGGCGCACACCGTCCGCTTCCGCCCCGGCCACCGCTACCGCGTCTCCTTCTCCTACGTCAACGAGAAGGCCGGGCAGTACGCCTGGCTCACCGCCGTCGACGAGCCCGCACCCCGCGAACTGGACCGCCGCCCGCTGCCCGCGGCGACCGCACCGGCCACGTTCACGTACGAGTTCACCGCACCGGACGACGGTGAGACCTGGGTGGGGCTGCGGAAGACCGGTGACGACGACAAGGCGGAGTTCGTGCTGGACGGGTTCGAGGTGCGGGAGGTGTGAGGACGGCCCCGGAACCGCCCGTCTCAGGCGCGGTTCCGGGGCCGCTCACGGCACCAGCCGCACCGCGCCTGCCTCCTGCGCTCCGCCCAGCTCCAGCAGCAGCACCTCGTGGGGGCCCTCGCGCAGCACCGGGCCCGGGACGTACAGGGTCCGCTGCGGGCCCCGCGACCAGTAGCGGCCGAGGGGGAAGCCGCCCAGCCAGGCGAAACCCCGGTTCCAGCCGGGGAGTTCGAGCCGGGCGTCGCCGGCGGCGCCGGGCGGGACGGTGACCGTGCCGCGGTGCAGCCCCCGCGCCCCGGGCCGGGCCGGGCCGAACGGCAGCCGGGCCACCGCCGCCGTGTCCTCCACCGCGTCCAGCCGCAGGCCCTGCGCCCGTACGCCGTGCAGATACTGGCGCTCGTGCAGCGCCCCGCCCGTGAGGCCCTTGGACTCGCCGAGGCGGGGACCGTAGTTGACCCGGCCCAGGGACTCCACCCACAGCTCCACCTCCGCCGGGCCCGGTACGTCGCCGAGCACCGCGTCCTCGGTGTCCAGCTCCGGGCCCGGCACGCCGTCCACGAACGTCACCGCGCGGTCCCGCAGCCCCCGCAGCCGCAGCGGATACGGCCGGCGGGGGCCCGGGACCCGCAGCCGGTAGCGGACCAGCCCGCGGTCCACGTCCAGTTCCTCGAAGGTCGCCGGGACGGGCGTCGTCACCTCCGGGCCGCCCAGCGTGTCCAGCACCGCGCCGGGCGCCGCCCACCGGTCGAGGCGGACGTCCACCGGGGCGGCCAGCACCGGCCAGGGGGCGGGCGGCGGGGGCGGCGGGGTCTCCGTGTACGGGGCCAGGATCTCGCGGAAGAGGGCGAACTTGGCGGTGGGGCGGCCGCGTTCGTCGACCGGGGCGGCGTAGTCGTAGGAGGTGACGGTCGGCTGGAGCGGGCCGTCGTGCAGCGCACCGGCGCGGTTGGCGCCCGCGTGGCCGCCGAAGCTGGTGCCGCCGTGCGCCATGTAGAGGTTGACGGATGCCCCGCACTCCAGGGTGGCGCGCAGCTCCCGCGCCGCCCGCTCCGCCCCGTCCGGTGCGGGCGCCTCGCCCCAGTGCGCGAACCAGCCGCACCACAGCTCCGCGCAGAACAGCGGGCCGGACGGCCGGTGGCGGCGGAGCGCGGCGAACGCCTCCGGGGCGCCCGAGCCGAAGTTCACCGCGGCGAGCACGCCCGGGAGCGAACCGCCGGTCAGCATGTGGTCCTCCGGCCCGTCGGAGGTGAACAGCGGCACCGTCACGCCCCGGTCGCGCAGCAGCTCCGCCAGCCACGCCAGGTACCCGGTGTCCGACCCGTAGGAGCCGTACTCGTTCTCCACCTGGACCAGCACCACCGGGCCGCCGGCGGTGCACTGGCGGGGGACGAGCTGCGGCAGCAGCGCCGTGAACCACCGCTCCACCGCCGCCAGATACGCCGGGTCGGTGGTCCGTACCCGGCCGCCC
Source organism: Streptomyces sp. NPDC014733 (assembly GCF_043083385.1). Taxonomy (NCBI): domain Bacteria; kingdom Bacillati; phylum Actinomycetota; class Actinomycetes; order Kitasatosporales; family Streptomycetaceae; genus Streptomyces; species Streptomyces sp. NPDC014733. The sequence continues at coordinate 496,941 of NZ_JBIBYO010000005.1, forward strand.
AGCGGCCCGGTCAGCCAGTGCGGCAGCCCGCCGTTCTCCCACTCGGCGCAGATGTACGGACCGGGCCGCACGATCGCCCGCAGCCCGGCGCGCCCGGCCGCGTCCAGGAACCGGCCCACCGCGGCGACGTCCCGCAGCTCACCGGGGCGGGGTTCGTGGAGGTTCCACGGGACGTACGTCTCCACGCAGTTGAGGCCCAGGGCGCGCAGCATCGCCAGCCGGTGGTCCCACTGCGCCTCGTGGACGCGGAAGTGGTGCAGCGCCCCGGACAGCAGCCGCAGCGGCCGCCCGTCCAGCAGGAAATCCCGCTCGCCCACCGCGAACGCGGCCGCCTCGCCTGTCACCGTGGTGCCCGCCCTCCGCCGTCGCCGTCCGTGCCGCTCACCCTCGCCCCCTGGCGGGGCGGCGGTCCATGGACAAAGATCGGCGCTGTTTGGACGGAGCGGCGGACGGCGGCGGACGCACCGGGGAGGCCGGAGATGTACCACACCTGGATGCGCTACTTCACGCCCACACCGGCCCACCACCGCCTCGGGCTGGTCTGTCTGGGCGTCGGCCTCCAGCACGGCACGCTGCCGCCGGTCGGGCCGCGCATCCTCGACCACCATGTCGCGCTGGTGATCAGCGCCGGGCGCGGCTGGTACGCGGGGACCGACGGCCGCATCCGGGAGATCACCGCGCCCGCCCTGCTGTGGCTGCTGCCGGGCGTCGTCCACCACTACGGCGCGGACCCGGACAGCGGCTGGGACGAGAGCTTCGTCGACTTCACGGGACCGGCCGCCGCCACCTACCGGGAGCTGGGGTACATCGAGGCGGACCGCTGCCTGGTGCCGCTCACCGACACCGTCGCCCCGCGCGCCGCCGTCGGCCGGATCGCCCGCGCCGCGCGCCGTGACAACCCGCTCCTGGAGGTGGAGACCTCCGCCGCCGTCCACGAACTCCTCGTGGCGCTGCGCCGGGCCCGCGCCGGGACCGGGACGGACGGCGATCCGGTGCTGCGGGCGCTGGCCCGGGACGCCTTCGCGCCGCTGACGGTGGCCGGGCACGCGGCCCGTAACGGACTGACGCCCGCCGCGCTGCGTGCCGCGGTGCGCCGGGCCGCCGGGTGCACGCCCAAGGACTATCTGCTGGGCATCCGGCTGGGCCGGGCCAAGGAGCTGCTGGCGGCGACGGAGCTGCCCGTCGCCGCCGTGGCCCGCCGGGTCGGCTACGACGATCCGGCGTACTTCAGCCGGCTGTTCACCCGCCGGGTCGGCACGCCCCCGGTCCGCTTCCGCGAGCGGCAGGGGCGCACCGTGCCGGGCGGCTGGTCCGACACGGTGCCCGACCCGGACGATCCGCCGGTGCTGCGGTCAGGGGGAGACCTCCTCCAGCGGCCGGTCGCGGGTCTCCTCGGCGAAGAAGGCGGCGGCCAGCGCACCGGCGGCGGCGACCGCGGCGAGTACCGCGAACACCGCGGGCAGTCCGGACGCGGCGTACACCGCGCCGACGACGACGGGCCCGCCGATCACCCCCAGCCGGTTGACCGCACCGCCCGTGGCGCAGCCCAGCGCCCGCATCCGGGTCGGGTACAGCTCCGGGGTGTAGAGGTACAGGCAGATGTTGGAGCCGAAGAAGCAGACCGCGGCGAGTGAGGTCCACAGCAGGACGCCGCCGGTGGAGCCGGTACCCGTCAGGGCGAGGACGAGGAGGGTGGCCGCGGTGCCGCCGAGGAAGAGCGGGAAGATCCGGCGGCGGCCGATCCGGTCCACGGTGAGCGCGGCGACCAGGCAGCCCGCCAGCCCGGCGACGGAGGTGACCGTCGAGGCGAGCAGCGCGTCCCCGAGCGAGAGGTGGAAGCGGCTGCCGTAGATGCTCGGCAGCCAGGACGTGATGCCGTAGTTGACGAAGTACCCGGTGAACCAGAGGGCGGCGAGGACGAGGGTGCGGCGGCGGTAGCGGCCGGTGAACAGGCCCCGGACACCGGTGGCGGCGCGTTCGGCGGGGGTGGCGGGCACGACCGGGCCGTCACCGGCGGACGCCGGGGCAGGGCCGGTGACCGGTGGCAGCGGGCGGCCCGTCGCCGCCTCGACCTTCCGCTCGATCAGCGCCATGGTCTCCTCCGCCTCCCGCATCCGTCCGCGGTCGGCGAGCCAGCGCGGGGACTCGGGGACGGTGCGGCGTACCAGCAGCGCCAGCAGTCCGGGGAGCGCGGCGAGCAGGTACATCCAGCGCCAGCCGAGGGCCGGGACGATCCAGGCGGCGCAGAGCGCGCCGACGGTGAGCCCGGCGGGGAAGACCAGTTCGTAGAGGAGGACGAAGCGGCCGCGGCCCAGGCTGCGGGTGATCTCGCTGATGAAGGTGGCGGCGACCGGCACCTCACCGCCGATCGCCAGGCCCTGGACGAAGCGGAGCGCCATGAAGGAGGGGGGCCCGTCCGTGGCCGCGAGGGCGGCGGAGGCCAGCCCCGACAGGCCGATGCAGGCGGCGATGACGGTGACCCGGCCGTAGCGGTCGGCGAGGCGGCCGGAGAGCAGCGCGCCGAGGAGCATGCCGACCGAGCCGACGGTCATCACCAGGGTGGCGCCGCCGGTGGACAGTGCCCATTCCTGGCGGAGTTCGGGCATCGCGTAGGCGATCAGCAGTTGGTCGAAGGCTTCGAAGAAGGTCACGACGCCGATGACGACGCGGACGGTGACGTGCCAGCGGGACAGCGGGAGTCGTTCGAACCGGGCGGCGAGCGCGGCGCGGGCGGCGCCGGTCTCGCGGTCCGGGGAGGCGGCAAGGCTCATCCGGGGATTCCTCCAGGCCCGCGGCGGGGCGGGAGAGGGGCAGGGCAGGGGGAGGGCGAGGCGCGGCGGGGCGGCGGTCGGGGGGAGGCCGCACGATGTCCCGTCCGTAAGCGCAAAGCTTCTAAGCGCTTAAGTTCTACCGACCATGGGGGCGGGGTCGTCAAGGGGTCGGACAGGGAAAGTTTTCCGGCCGGTGGGGGTTGCCAGGAAATAGTTAAGTGCTTAGATTTCTGGCGCTGAAGCAATCCGCTCGGCACACCCCCGCCCAACTCCCGTTCAGGAGGCCCCGGATGACCGTCGACGCACCGGTGAACGACCTGGTGCCCACGCCGGGCGCCACCCCGGACGAGGTCCTGGTCGCGGGCGAGTGGCGGCGCGGCACCGGCGCCCCGATCACCACCGTCGACCCGGCGACCGGCCGCACCCTGGCCACCGTGACCGGCGCGGGCACCGCCGACGTCGACGCCGCGGCCACCGCCGCCGCCCGCGCCGCCGCCGACCCGGCCTGGCGCCGGCTGCCGCCGCATCTGCGCGCCCGGCTGCTGCACCGCATCGCCACCCTCGTCGACACCCACGCCGACGCGCTCTCCGCCCTCCAGACCGCCGACACCGGCAAGACCCGCGCCGAGACCCTCGCCCTGGTGCGCAGCGCCGCCGCCACCTTCCGGTACGTCGCCGCCGCCGTGGAGACCGCCGAGGACGCCGTCACGCCCTCCCGCGGTGACTACGTCACCCTCAGCCGCCATGAACCGATCGGCGTCGTCGGCGCCATCACCCCGTGGAACTCCCCGATAGCCAGCGACGCCCAGAAACTCGCGCCCGCCCTCGCCGCCGGGAACGCCGTCCTGCTCAAGCCCGCCGAGTGGACCCCGCTCGTCGCCCTGGCCCTCGGCCGGATCGTGCACCGCGCCCTCACCGAGGAGGGGCTGCCCACCGGGCTCCTCGCCGTGCTGCCCGGACCGGGCACCGTCACCGGCGACGCGATCGTGCGCCATCCGGCCGTCGGGAAGGTCGCGTTCACCGGCGGCACCCGCACCGGACGCGCCATCGGGCGGATCGCCGCCGACAAGATCATGCCGGTCTCGCTGGAGCTGGGCGGCAAGTCGCCGACGGTCGTCTTCGCGGACGCGGACACCGAAACCGCCCTGGCCGGCGTGTTGTTCGGGATCTTCTCCTCCAGCGGCCAGAGCTGCATCGCCGGCTCCCGCCTCTTCGTCCACCGCTCCCGCTACGACGCCTTCCTCGACGAGCTGACCGCACGGGCCCGGGCGCTGCGCGTCGGCCCCGGCACCGACCCCGCCACCCAGGTCGGCCCGCTCGTCCACCACCGCCACCGCGACCACGTCGCCGCCTACGTCGACCTGGCCCGCCAGGAGGGCGCCCGGGTCCGCTGCGGTGGCGCCGCACCCGAGGGGGAGCGCTACCGCGACGGCGCCTACTACCTCCCCACCGTCCTCGACGGGCTGCCGCCCACCGCCCGGGTCTGCCGGGAGGAGATCTTCGGTCCGGTCCTCGTCGCGCTGCCCTTCGACGACGAGGACGACCTCGTCGCGCAGGCCAACGACACGGTCTACGGCCTCGCCTGCGGACTGTGGACCCGCGACGCGGCCACCGCCTGGCGGGTCGCCGGCCGGATCGACGCCGCCACCGTGTGGATCAACACGTACAAGCAGTTCAGCGCGGCCACCCCGTTCGGCGGGATGAAGGAGAGCGGGCTGGGCCGGGAGAAGGGCCGCGACGGCATCCGCGCCTACCAGCGGCAGCAGAGCCTCTACTGGGGCACCGGCGGCCCGCTGCCCTGGGCCGCCTCCTGACCTCCGGCCGTACGCCGCGCCCCCACCGCCCGTCCGCTTCCGCCCGCCCCCGTCCGAAGGATGCCGAACCGATGCCCCACGAGCCCATAGCCCGGCTCCGCGCGCTGCGCGCCGTCGAACTCCGCACCCCCGCCGTCACCGAGGCCACCGACTTCTACCGCGAGGTGTGGGGCCTGGAGACCGTCGATGCCGAGCCCGGCGCCGCCTGGCTGCGCGGCACCGGACCCGAACACCACGTCCTCGCCCTCACCCACGCCGACCGGCCCGCCCTCGGGAAGATCAGCTTCGCCCTCGCCACCCCCGCCGAGGTCGACGCCGCCGCCCGCCGCCTCGAAGCCCGCGGCATCGTGCCCGTCCACGGCCCCGGACCGCTCGACCAGCTCGGCGGTGGCTACGGCCTGCGCTTCACCGACCCCGAGGGACGGCTGCTGGAGCTGAGCGCCCACGTCGAGGCCGTCGCCCCGCGCGGCCGGGACGCCGCCGTCCCCGTCGGCGTCACCCACACCGTCCTCAACACCACCGACATCGACGCCGCCGTCGCCTTCTACACCGACGTCCTCGGCCTGCGGGTCTCCGACTGGTCCGAGCACCAGATGGCCTTCCTGCGCTGCAACGCCGACCACCACTGCCTCGCCTTCAACAAGGCCGAGTGGGCGTCCCTCAACCACGTCGCGTACGAGATGACCTCGGTCGACCACTTCATGCGCGGCCTCGGACGGCTGCGCCACCACGGCATCACCCCGCAGTGGGGGCCCGGCCGCCACGGGCCCGGCGACAACACCTTCGCCTACTTCACCGACCCGTCCGGCCTGGTCTGCGAGTACACCTCCGAGGTCGCGCAGATCCTCGAGGACGCCTGGATCGCCCGGGTCTGGCGCCGCACCCCCGAACTCTCCGACCTGTGGGGCACCGCCGGGCCGCCGTCCCCCGCCATCCGCCGCCACATGGCCGGCGCCCCCGACCCCGGCCCGCTCGCCGCCCCGGAAGGAACCGCATGACCGCCGTCTCCGCCGCCCCCGCCACGCCGCCCGCCACCCGCGCCCCGCGCCGGGTCGGCCTCATCGGCTGGGGCGCCATCGGCCGCGTGGTCGGCACCGCGCTGGCCGCCGGTGAGATCCCCGGCGCCGAACTGGCCTGCGTCACCGACAACCGTCCGCTCGGCGACACCGCCCCCGCCCCGCAGCTCTCCCTGGACGAGGCGCTGACCCGCTGCGACCTGATCGTCGAGGCCGCGGGCCAGGGCGTCGTCCGCGCCCACGGCGAGGAGATCCTCACCGCCGGTGCCGACCTGCTGATCGCCTCCACCGGCGCGCTCACCGACGACGCCCTCACCGCCCGGCTGCGCGCCGCCGGACCCGGCCGCGTCTACTTCACCGGCGGCGCCGTCGGCGGCCTCGACCTCCTCCAGGCGGCCCGCGCCCTCGGCCCGCTCACCGAGGTCACCCTCACCACCACCAAGCTCCCCGCCACCCTCGAACAGCCGTGGATGGACGAGGAGTTGCTGCACCGGATGCGGACCGCCACCGGCCCCGTCGAGGTACTGCGCGGCTCCGCCCGCGAGATCCCCGCGAAGTTCCCGCGCTCCACCAACGTCGCCGCCTCCGTCGCCCTCGCCGTCGGCGACCCGGACGCGGTGCGGGTCAGCGTCGTCGCCGACCCCGCGGCCCGCCACACCCGCCATGTCGTCGAGGCGTCCGGCGGCCACGGCAGCTACCGCTTCGAGGTCCGCCACCTGCCCGACGAGGCCAACCCGGCCACCAGCCAGGTCGTGCCGTACGCGGTGCTGCGCTCCCTCGCCGCGCTCGCCGGACGCCCCGGGATGATCCTGTGACCGCGCCCTACGACCTCGCGGGGCTGCACGTCGCGGAGACCGGCACCGACGGGCCGACGCTGCTGTGTCTGCACGGCATCGGCTCCTCCTCCGCCGCCTTCGCCCCGCAGTTCGCGACCCTCGGCGACCGGCTGCGCCTCCTCGCCTGGGACGCCCCCGGCTACGGCGCCTCCGCCGACCCCGAAGGCCCGCTCGACCTGGACGGCTACGCCGACACCGCCGCCGCCCTGATCCGCGGACGCGGCGGCCCGGTCCATGTCCTCGGCGTCTCCTGGGGCGGCGTCATCGCCCTCCGCCTCGCCGCCCGCCACCCCGGCCTCGCCGCCTCGCTGATCGTCGCCTCGTCCAGCGCGGGCTCCGGCACCGACCCGGAGAAGGCCGCCGGCATGCGCGCCCGCGTCACCGAACTCGCCGACCTCGGCCCGCACGCCTTCGCCGCCCGCCGCGGCCCCCGGCTGGTCTCCGACGCGGCGCCCGACGCCCTGGTGCGCCGGGTCACCGACACCATGGCCCGCGCCGTCCGGCTGCCGGGCTACGGATACGCCGCCGAGGCGATGGCCGCCACCGACCTGCGCGGGGAACTGCCCGGCATCACCGCGCCCGCCCTCGTCCTGAGCGGCGACCTCGACCGCGTCACCGGCCCCGGGGCGAGCCAGCTCCTCGCCGGTGCGCTGCCCCGCTCGGCGTACGTGATCGTCAAGGACGCCGGTCACCTCGCCAACCAGGAGCGGCCCGAGGCGTTCGACGCCTGGGTCCTCTCCCACCTCCGGATCACCGCCGGCCTCGGCGACTGATCGTCCCTCCCGCACCACGAAAGGCAGTCACGCCATGCCCCTCACCACCGACGCCTACGACAACGGCGGCGACCTCGCCGCGTACACCGACTCCCTGATCGCCACCAAGGACTCCCGCGAGCCCGACTGGGACACCCTCGCCTTCCAGACCAAGGCCGGTGACCAGTACCGCCGCGCCCAGATCCGCTACGTCGGCTCCGGCGCCACCGGCAACCACGAGGGCGACAACCGCATCCTGCCGTCCGGCGGCTTCACCTTCTCCAACATGCTGCTGCCGCCCGGCGCCGAGGGCCCCGAGCACACCCACCACGACGTCGAGGAGGCGTTCTTCGTCCTGGAGGGCGAGGTCCGCGTCGGCATCCACCGCGGCGAAGGGGAGGCCGAGTACCGCACCCTCGGCTACCGCGACATGATCGTCGTGCCCGCCGGCGTGGCCCGCAGCCTCAAGAACGAGGGCGACACCGACGCGCTGTTCTGCGTCGTCATCGGCACGCGGAAGCCGCAGGTCCCCACCTACCCCGCGCACTCGCCGATGCACGGCGTCACCCGCGACTGATGGCCGCCCCCGCAACCGGCACCGTCGTCGTCACCGGCGCCGGCCGTGGCCTGGGGGAGGCCATGGCCCGCCGGGCCGCCGAGGACGGGCACCGCGTCGTCGTCGCCGAACTCGACACCGCGCGCGGCACCGCCACCACCGCCGCGCTCCGCGCCGACGGCCTCGACGCCCACTTCGTCCGCTGCGACGTCGCCGACCCCGCCTCGGTCACCGCCCTCGCCGAGGCCACCGCCACCCTCGGCCCGCTGTACGGCCTGGTCAACAACGCCGGGCTGGCCAACGGCGTCGGCGGCAAGGAGTTCCAGGAGATCACCGTCGAGGAGTGGGACCGCCTGATGACGGTCAACGCCCGCGGCCCCTGGCTCGTCGCCCGCGCCCTGCTCCCGCAACTCCTGGCGAACGGCACCGGACGCATCGTCAACCTCGCCTCCGACGCCGCCCTCTACGGCTCCCCGCGCCTCGCCCACTACATCGCCTCCAAGGGCGCCGTCATCGCCCTCACCCGGGCGATGGCCCGCGAACTGGGCGACCGGGGCGTCACCGTGAACGCCGTCGCCCCCGGCCTCACCACCTGCGAGGCGACCGAGAACGTCCCCGCCGAACGCCATGAGCTCTACCGGCTGGGCCGCGCCGTCTCCCGCCCGCAACGCCCCGACGACCTCATCGGCCTGGTGGCCTTCCTCCTCCGCGAGGAGTCCCGCTACCTGACCGGCCAGGTCATCGCGGTCAACGGCGGCTTCACCATGCACTGACCCCAACTCACCTGCCACATGAGTGAGTTGAGGAATCCCGCACCCGAAAGGAATCTCAATGATCGTGTCAAGCCGCCTGCGTGACTGGCGGGGCGGAGGTGAACAGCCTCTTGTCACGCAGCATCGCCCAGAGCACGTCGAC
>NZ_JBIBYO010000006.1:0-359528 GCF_043083385.1 Streptomyces sp. NPDC014733
TCGCCGTCTACGGACAGGGCCGCATCGAGCAGTTCGACACCCCCGCAGCCGTCCTCGGCACACCCGCCACCCCCTACGTCGCCGAATTCGTCGGCAGCGACCGGGCGCTCAAGCAGCTGTCGGTCACCGGGATCGACCGGGCCGACCTGGAACGCCCGCCGCTCGCCCGGCTCGGCGAACCGGCCACCGAGGCGGCGGCCCGGCTGCGGGCCCACGGCGCCCGGTGGGCGGTGGTCCTGGACGACTCCGGCGCGCTGCACGGCTGGGTCGGCGCCGCGGAGCTGGCGGACGCGGCGGGGCCGGTGTCCGGGCACGCCCGCCGGATGGAGGCGTGGGTCCCGGTCGGCGCCACCCTCAAGCGGGCGTTCGGCGAGATGCTCCAGCACGACGCGGGCTGGGTCGCGGTCCTGGACGGCGACCGCTTCCTCGGCGTCCTGACCCCGGCCCGGCTCCACGAGGCGCTGCGCCGCACCATCGTCCCGGGGGAGCGCGGGGAGCGGCGGGGGCTGGGGGAGGTGGAGTCGGTACCCCTGGGGTGAGGCGGGTCGCCGCCCACGGGGTGAGGGGGGATCAGTGCCTCTCGGGCAGCAGCCCCTTCTCCGTCAGATAGGCGTGGGCGACGTCCTCGGGGAGGCGGCGCCAGCTGTCGACGCGTTCGCCGAGGCGCCCCAGGTCCGCGGTGGTCAGGACGGTGTTGAGGCGGCCCAGCGCGGCGGCGGCGCGGCCGCCCCCGGCCCGGGAGCGGTTGACTAGGGGCACGACGTAGTCGGCGTTCTGGAGCTTGCGGTCGTCGGCGAGGACCACCAGCCCGAACTGGTCCAGAGTGGCGTCGGTGGTCGTGGTCAGCACCATCTGGTCCTGCCCGTTCTGCACCGCCTGTTTGGCCGGGGTGGTGCCGACGCCCTTGGGGTCGACGGCCGTGATGTCGATGCCGTACGTCTTCCGCAGCCCCGGCGCGCAGAACGGCCGGCGGACGCACTCGTCGCCCGCGGCGAGCCGCACCGGCAGCTTCGCCCGGCCCAGGTCGCTGAGGGTGCGCAGCCGGTGGCGGGCGGCGTAGGAGGCGCTGACGGCGAAGGCGTTGCGGTCGACGGCGCGCCCCGGGGCGAGCACCGTCAGCCCGCGCGGGGCGGCGAGGGCGCGCAGCGCGCCCATGGTGGCCTTGAGGTCGGGGGAGGCCACCGGGCGGGCGCCCGCGCCGTGCGTTCTGGCCTGGAGCCAGTCCGCGAAGGTCGCGGCGTACTCGGGGACGACATCGATCCGGCCACTCTCCAGGGCCGGTTCGTACAGCTCGCGATTGCCGACGGTGACGAGGTCGGCCCGGTATCCGGCGTGCCGCAGCAGCGCCGCGTACATCTGCGCAAGCAGCTCGCTCTCGGTGAACCCGGCCGAGCCGACGGTCAGGTGGTGCCGGTCCCCCGGCGCGGCGGTGACGGCACCCCGGTCCTCCAGGGAGGGGCCGCCCCCGCAGGAGGTGAGGAGTCCGGCGGCGAGGACGAGGGCGCAGACACGGCGGACGGCTCGGGGAGCGCGCGCGGCGGTGGCCCGCGCCCCGGGCGGCGGCGGGGCGCCCCCGGCGCGCGGCGCCGCTGCGGGCGCCCCCGGCGGACGGCGGACGTCCCCGGCGCGCGGCGCCCGGCCGCACGCCGGGCCGGGCTCCCGGACGCGCCCCGCCGCCTCCGGTACCGTCGCCCGCCCGCGCCCCCTCACCGGGCGGCCCGTTTCCGTGACCACCTGGGCCCGCAGCGCGTCCCGATCTCGAACGCCGCCTCCATGAGCAGCGCGAACACCGCGACGACGACCGCTCCGGCGACGACCTGCGGGGTGGAGGCCAGGTTGAACCCGGCGGTGATGATCCGGCCGAGGCCACCGCCGCCCACCAGTGCGGCGAGGGTGGCGGTCGCGACGAGCTGGACGGCGGCGATCCGTACGCCGGTGAGCAGCAGCGGCAGCGCCAGCGGCAGTTCGACCCGCCACACCAGCTGACCGCCGGTCATCCCCATGCCGCGCGCGGCCCGCACCACGTCCCGGTCGGCCTCGCGCATCCCCACGTACGCGTTGGTCAGCAGCGGCGGCACGGCGAACAGCACCAGGGCGATGACGGTCGGCCAGGCGCCGTGCCGTCCCAGGGGCGTGAGCAGCAGCAGGACCAGCACGGCGAAGGTGGGGACCGCGCGGCCGACGTTGGCGAGGTTCACGGCGAGCGCCCCGCCGCGCCCCAGATGCCCGAGGACCACCGCGACCGGCAGCGCGAGCAGACAGCTCAGCAGCAGGCAGCCGATGGTGAGCGCGGCATGCTCGGCGAGCCGGTGCCCGATGCCGTTCTCGCCGGACCAGTGGGCGGCGGTGGTCAGCCAGGCGACGGCGCCGGAGACCGCGTTCACGGCTGCCGCCCGGCCACGACCGGACGGCGCGCGGCCGTCCGCACACGCCCCCGCCGGGCGGTGCGCGCCCCGCGCCGCCACGGGGTCAGCAGCCGCTCCGCGCCCAGGAGCAGCAGGTCGAAGGCGACGGCGAGCAGCACACAGAGCACCGAGGCGGTCAGCACCTGCGCCTTGAAGTAGGAGTTCATCCCGGCGTAGATGAGGTTGCCGAGCCCGCCGTGTCCGACGATCGCGCCGACGGTGGTGAGCGCGACGGCGGAGACGGTGGCGATCCGCACCCCCGCCATCGCCGCGGGCAGCGCCAACGGCAGCTCCACGGTGAGGAGTTGCCGGGTCGGCCCGTACCCCATGCCACGCGCGGCGTCCTTCGCCCCGTCCGGTACACCGTCGAGCCCGGCCAGCAGATTCCGCACCAGCAAGGTCAGCGAGTACAGCGCGAGCCCGACGACGACCAGGGCGGACGAGAGGCCGTAGACCGGCAGCAGCAGGGAGAACATCGCCAGCGACGGGATCGTGTACAGCACCGTCGTGAGCCCCAGCACGGGCCCCGCCGTCCACCGGTACCGGCGGGCCAGCAGCGCCAGCGGCACCGCGACGACCAGCCCCAGGGCGACCGAGACCGCCGTCAGCTGCACATGCTCGGCCACCGCGCCGAGCAGGATGTGCCGGCGGCTGCTGAGGTAGTCGCCGCAGATCCAGTCGTTGCGGGCCAGGCAGTCGTCCGGCGGTGCGGTCACGGTACGAGTCCACCGCGGGGCGGGGCCCGCTGTCGCGCGGGACGCGTCCGAACGGGCCCGCCTCCCAGCAGGGAGCCGAGGCCCCCGGCCCGCACCGCCCCACCTCCGCACAGCACGTAGACATACCGTGTAGACACCGCATCTCTACACGCTATGTATAGTTCCCGGCAGCCGGCGGACACCCATCCGGCCGGCCACCGCCGTACCCCCGCGCCGCCCGGAGAGTTCCATGCCGAAGACCGCCCGACGCCCCCTCATAGCCGGGCTGCTGGCCGCCACCTCCCTGGTGCTCGGCGGCTGCACCCCCGCCAACCAGATCGCGCCCGTCGACGCCCGGGACGACGCCCCGGCGGCCGACGTCAAGGCCCGCGACGCCCAGCTCGCGGGGGACGGCAAGAACAGCAAGGACGGCACGGACGTCGACTGCCGCGAGGTCAAGTGCGTGGCACTCACCTTCGACGCGGGCCCCAGCGAGAACACCAACCACCTGCTGGACATCCTCAAGAAGGAGAAGGCCCACGCGACCTTCTTCATGCTCGGCAAGAACCACATCGCCGAGCGCCCCGCCGAGGTGAAGCGGATCGACCGCGAGGGCCACGAGCTGGCCAACCACACCTGGTCGCACCAGATCCTCACCGACGCCACCCCGGCGGAGATCAAGAGCCAGCTCTCCCGCGTGCAGAAGGCGGTCCACGACCTCACCGGCAAGACCCCGACACTGATGCGCCCGCCCCAGGGCCGCACCGACGAGAAGGTCGCCAAGGTCAGCAAGGAGCTGGGGCTCGCCGAGGTCCTGTGGAGCGTGACGGCGAAGGACTACCAGACCAACGACTCGAAACTGATCACCAAGCGGGTGCTCGACCAGACGGAGCAGGACGGCATCATCCTGCTCCACGACATCTACCCGGGCACCGTCCCCGCCGTCCCCGGCATCCTCAAGGAGCTGAAGCACCGCGGCTTCACGCTCGTCACCGTCTCCCAGCTGCTCTCGCCCGCGAAGCCGGAGCCGGGGATGGTGTACCACCCCTGAGCACGGCGGCGCGGGCCCCGGACACACGAACGGGCCGGACACCGGGTGACCGCTCACCCCGTGCCCGGCCCGTTCGCGTACGCCGTCAGTCCTGCGCGTCGGGCGCCACCGCGTCCCGGCGGCGCTCCGCCTGCGCCGGGGCCTGCTGCCCCGTGTGGTGCTCGCCCGGCTTGTCCTCGTGCGGCGCCTGCGCCCCCTTCGGAGCCGTGGGCTTGTGCGGCGCCGCGATGACGTCCTGCGGGAACGTCAGCTGACGGCTCTGCCACTCCAGCGCCGGAACCACCTCACGCCGCCAGGTGGCGAACTGGTGGCTGCCGCGGGGCAGGATGATCGAGTCGACCGTCATCGGCGCCTTCGCCGCGTGGATGAAGTCCATGGTCGCGCCGTAGTCCGGCTCACCCTGGCGGCTGCTGGCCACCAGCGCGGAGATCTGCGGGACGGGCAGGTGCTTCATCCGCCAGATCAGGTCGTGCTCCCGCTCGCGCTTCGCGCCCTCCGGACCGGTGCCGAAGAGGCTGCCGGTCGTCAGGTCGTCCTTGATCGCGTAGTCGCCGGAGAGCGAGACGGCGGAGGTGTAGATCTTCGGGTTGCGCATCGCCAGCTGGAGCGAGCAGGTGCCGCCCGACGAGTACCCGAACGCGCCCCACGCACTGGCATCGTGGCCGACCCGGTACGCGGACCGCATCGCGTCCGGCAGGTCCTTGGTGAAGAACGTCTCGGCCTGCGGGCCGCCCGGCACGTCCACGCACTCGGTGTCCCGCGGCGGCGCGATCGTCGGCCGCACCATCACCATCACCGTCGGCTGCATGGTGCCCTTGGCGATCAGCCGCCCGGCGTTCTGCGGGATCTGGAGGTGCTGCGCGAGGTTCATGATGCCGCCGGGGTAGCCGCTGATCACGACCATCACGGGGAACCGCTGCCGGCGGAACTGCGGCTGGAAGTACTGCGGCGGCAGATAGACGAACGCCGGGTTGATCGCGCCGCTGCGGCGACCCACGATCCGTACCGACTCCATCTTCCCGACCTTGTCGGCGGGGCCCTGCGGCAGGCCCGTCACCCGGTCGAGGCCCTGCGGCCCGGCGGGCTGGATCAGCGCGCCCTTCGCGGTGCCGACGGAGGCGTACTGGCCGCCGTTGTCGCTGACCGCGACCGGCGCCTTGTCCTCGTTGCCGAGCAGATCGTCCCAACTGCCGTAGAACTCGAAGCTGTTGTTGACCGCGAGGGCCAGCGCGCACACCAGTGTCACCTGGGTGAGCACGATGGCGCCGAGCCTGCCGAAGAGAACTCCTACGCCGCGTCCCGACAGCCGCGGCCACTGCCACACCGTCAACGCGACGAGCACCACCGCCAGCGCCACCACCGCGATTTCGAGCGACCGACTGGTCAGCCCCATGCGCCCCACATCTCCCGTCACCCTCGCAAGGGCTCTCGCCCGGCTCCCGGCTTGCGACCGCCTTGACCAACAACGGGCGGCTCGGACCGATGGTCACCGGATAAGAGGGGACCGACCGGACATCGGATACCAGTCCGGGCCCATTCCTTACCCGCACCTTGCCGACCTGTGTCCGCACCGTGATAAGAACCCACCCCCGCGCGGCCGCATTCACACACCAGGGAGGCGCGGTGATCATACGGGAACCCGCATAACGAAAAGGAATCCGGTCGGCCGGAAAGAGACCGGAAAGAGGGGCATGTGAGAGCGTGCCGCCGGAGAGGGGAACTCCTTGCGTCCGGCTCCCACCGGACACCGCACCACCCCCGGGAGCGCCCCCTCGTACGGGCAACGCGGCGCCCGAGATCCCACTGTGACGCCGGGGCGGGCCGCTACCCTTACGTATCCGTCCTGGTCAGGGACATGTCCGCAGCTTCACGGACATACGCCGCACCCACCACACCCCAGAGAGGTCCGCCGATGGGCATTCGGAGTCTGCTGCGCAACGCTTTCGGTCGCTCCAAGGCGACCCGGGAGGAGTCCGGCACCACACCGAGCGGCACGGAAACGCCGGAACCGGCCACCCCCGCCACCACCATCCCCGAGGCCCGCGAGGAGTCCGCCCCCGGCACCCCCGCCGACCGGCCCGCCGCCGAGGCCCCCGCGACCGAGGAGCCCGCGCCCGAAGCGCCCGCCACCGAGGCCCCCGCCGCCGAACAGCCCGCGCCGGAACGCCCGGTGGCCGAGGTCCCCGCCGCCCGGACGGCCCCCCAGGAATCCACCACCGAACCGGAAACCCCGACCGTCCCGGCCCAGGCGGGCCACGTGGACGACCGCGTCGAGCAGTCGGCTCCGGAGCCGGAGCCGCAGTCGGCCCCGGAGGCCGCGGCGACGCCGGATGAGGCCACGGAGAGCGCGAAGGACGCAGAGGTCACGGAGGACACGGAGGGCGCGAAGGACGCGAAGGACGCAGAGGCCACGGAGACGACCGCGGAGAACGCGAAGGTCACAGAGGCCCCGGAGGCCGCGGAAACTGACACGGCGCCCACGGAGCCCAAGACAACCGAGGTAACCGAAGCGACTGAAGCGACTGAAGCTGTCGAAGCGACCGAGCCCGTCGAGGCGGCCGAGGCTGTCCAGGCAATCGAGGCTGTCGAGGAGGCCCCCGCGGGCGACCGGTCCGCCGCGGCGACCCCCGGCAGCTCCGCCCTCCGCAAGGCCGAGGCGGCCGCGCCCGCCCTCGTCAGCCTCGTCAAGTCCGCCGCCGCGACCCTCGACAAGCACGGCCTCGGCACCCAGCGCGCCGCCGTGTACCTGGTGCTCGACCGCTCCGGCTCGATGCGCAACTACTACAAGGACGGCACCGTCCAGCACCTCGCCGAACAGGCCCTCGGCCTCTCCGCGAACCTCGACGACGACGGCGTCGTCCCCGTCGTCTTCTTCTCCACCGACGTCGACGGCACCGCCGAACTCGACCTCACCCGTTACGAGGGCCGGATCGCCGAACTCCACGCCGGACTCGGCCACATGGGGCGGACGAATTACCACTGGGCCATCGACGCGGTCGTCCAGCACTACAAGAAGTCCGGCAGCACCGCCCCGGCCTTCGTCATCTTCCAGACCGACGGCGCCCCGACCTCCAAGCCGGCCGCCGAAAAGGCGCTCTGCGAGGCTGCCGGGCTCCCCATTTTCTGGCAGTTCGTCGGCTTCGGCGACCCCGAGGCCAAGGGCTTCGACTTCCTCCGCAAGCTCGACGACCTGGCCGTACCGGAAAAGCGCGTCGTCGACAACGCCGGTTTCTTCCACGCCGGACGCGACCCCCGCGCCCTCTCCGCCGACGAGCTCTACCAGCAGCTGATGGTCGAGTTCCCCGAATGGCTCACCGAAGCCCGTACCGCGGGCGTGCTCAAGGACAACTGACGCCCGCACACCACCTGCACACTCCTTCCGGCCGGCCGCGGCGCCGGGCCCACCACGGGCCTGGCACCGCGGCCGGCCGGCGTTTCCGTCCCCGGTATTCCCCACCGCAATAACCGACCTGTGGGCCGGTTATTGCGGGGAAATACCCACGTCTTTCAGCCGCCCACCAGATCCTCGAACACACGACCCACCCCCTGTGACAAGGTGTCTTCGGCGACCCGGGGGGGCGCCCATGGCAAAAGGGGAAGGAAAGACGCAATGGGGGGCGGCATGTCCTTGCTTTCGGAGATTTCACGCATACGCGACGGCCAGGGCAATCCGGCGGCTCTCGTCGGGGAATTCCGGCGCACTCCGGTATTGATCCCGCTCAGCGGCGGCGACAACCTGATGTCGGCGGAGTCCGACGGCATCCGCTGGATCTTCGCCTTCTCCGACGAGGACGCCCTCACACGGTTCCTCGCCCACCGCGGCATCGCCGCCGATGACGCCCCGGACCATGTGACGGCCGTCGGCGCCCGCCTGCTGGACGTCGTCATCCCCGCCCTCGGCAGCCCGGCGGGCGTGGCGCTGAACGCCGGGAGCGAGCTGGGCATGCTCTTCCCGCCGGTGACCGGCATCGTCCCGGACGCCGTCGCCGTCGACCGCGCCGGCACCACCGGCGGTGCCGCATGAGCCCCGCCGACGGCTACGAGGTCGACCCGGCCGCCCTCCGGCAGATCACCAAGGGCCTCAACGGCGCGATATCCGAGCTGAAGGAATTGGGCTTCGACACCGACGCCCAACTCGGCCACGGATTCGACAAATTGGCGCTCTCCGGCCTGGAATGCGGGCATCCCGACGTGGCCGCGCCATTCGACACCTTCTGCGAACGCTGGGGCTGGGGCATACGCGGCCTCATCCACGAGGCCAATGAATTCGCCCGCCGCCTCGACCTCTCCGCCGGTCTCTACCACGAACAGGAACAGTACGTTTCGACGACATTGAAGATCGGCGTCAATGCGGCCATGGGCGACCCGACCAAGACCGCCGAACAGCTCCACGACACATCCTGGGACGGGGTGCTGGAAGAGAACCCCTACACCCAGTTCCAGCACGCCAACTGGGACCCCAGCTCCGCCGCGTCCATGCAGGAGCTCATGAAGGGGCGCGAGGCACTCAGCCGCACCGCCGACGACCTCCGGTCCAGCAAGTTGCGGCACCTGCTGCCCGACCCCGCCGGAGACGAACCGGCCGACCCGGACGACGCCGGAGCAGGCGGGGAGCAGCACTGATGGGTATCGGCGACGCCCTCGGCGCGATCAAGCACGGCATCGACTCCGCAGCCGACAAGGCCGGAGAAGCCATCGACGAGGTGAAGGAGGCGGCCGGCGAGACCGTCGAATACGCGACGGACAAGACCGCCGGCGCGCTCCACGCCGTCGGCGCGGACGGCGCCGCGCGCGCCGTCCGTTCGGCTGGGGACGACGTCGCCGACACCCTCGGCGCCCAGGTGGCGGAGCGGCAGCTCGGCGAGACCGACGACCCGAGGGAACTGATCCACGGCGACCCCGCCAAGATCAACGAGACCGTCTCGCACCTCAAGGACTTCTTCGCCGCCTTCGAGCGCGTCGGCCAGGGCATGCGGAAACTCGACGCGAGCGCCTGGAAGGGCAAGGCCGCGGACCGTTTCCGGGAGGAGTTCGACACCCACCCGAAGTCGTGGCTGCACGCCGCGGACGCCTGCGAGGCGGCCGGCAAGGCCCTGGACGCGTACGCCGATACCGTCACCTGGGCCCAGGGCCAGGCCCGGACGGCCATCGCCCGCCACCGCCACGCCCAGGACGCCACCGAGAAGGCGTCCGAGGCGTACAACCACAAGGTCGACGCGTACAACCGGAAGGTCGAGGCGTACAACGCGGGCGGCTCGGCAAGCGCCGACAAGCCGGAGAAACCGGGCAAGTTCACCGACCCGGGCGAGGAGGGCCGCACATCCGCCCGGCACCTGCTCACGGAGGCCCGGCGCCAGCGCGACGAAGCGGCCGAGCGCGCCCACCACGCCCTCACCGCCGCGCTGGAGCACGCCCCGAAGGCCCCGAAGTTCACCGAGCGGACCGTGCTCGACGCCGCCGACGGGGTCGCCGGCGGCGCGATGAACCTGATGCATGTCGGCGGCGGGCTCGTCAAAGCCGGGGCCGAGACCGTGAACCTCGCCCGGACGTTCAATCCGCTCGACCCGTACAACGTCAGCAACCCCATCCGGTTCATGAACAACACGACCACCGTCCTGATGGGCTTGACGAGCAGCGCCGCCCACCCCGGGCGGCTGGCCAAGGGGATGCTCGGCGAGGGCTGGGGCAGCGACCCCTACGAGGCGGGCGGCGCCTTCCTCGGCAATCTCGTCGGCGGCAAGGGCGTCGGCGCCGTCGGCAAGGGGCTGGTGCGGGCGGGCGCGCGGGACGCGGCCCGCACCGCCGCACGCACCGCCGCCCGGGACGCCGGCAAACTCACCCTCCGCGACCGCGCCCGCATCGCCTGGTGCAAGACCTTCGGCAACGACCCGATCGACATGGCCACCGGCCGGATGGTCCTGCCGCAGACCGACATCCAGCTGCCCGGCAGCCACCCCCTCGCCTTCACCCGCACCTTCGAATCGTCGTACCGCACCGGCCGGTGGTTCGGTCCCACCTGGATGAGCACGCTCGACCAGCGGCTGGAGATCGACGCGGAGGGCGTGATCCTCATCGGCGAGGAGGGAAACCTCGCCACCTACCCGCATCCGGCCGTCGGCGTCCCCACCCTCCCCACCGACGGCCCGCAGCGCCCCCTGGAACGCACCCCGGACGGCGACTACGTCCTCACCGAGCCGTCCACCGGCATGCGCTGGTACTTCACCTCGTACACCGAGGATCTCGCCGTCCTCGACGAGATATCCGACCGCCGGGGCCACCACCACACCTTCGACCACGACGAGGAAGGCACCCCGACCGCCCTCACCCACAGCGCCGGGTACCGGCTCCTCTTCACCACCGAGGGCGAGCGGATCACCGCCCTCCACCTGGCCGGCGGCGCCCCCGACGGCGGCGACCAGCTCCTCGTCCGCTACGGCTACGACGGCGCCGGGAACCTCACCACCGTCACCCGCTCCTCCGGGCTCCCGCTCCGCTTCGGCTACGACGACGCGGGCCGCATCACGTCCTGGACGGACACCAACGGCAGCAGCTACTCCTACCGCTACGACGAGCAGGACCGGTGCACCTGGCAGAGCGGCGTCGACGGCCATCTGCACGCCCACTTCACCTGGGGCGACGCGGACCCGGCCACCAGCCTGCGGACCAACACCCTCCGCAACTCCCACGACCAGGTCACGACGTACCAGGTCAACGACCGGCACCAGATCGTCGCGGAGACCGACCCGACCGGCGCCACCACCCGCACGGTCCGCGACGCCCACCACCGCGTCCTCGCCGTCACCGACCCGCTCGGCCGCACCACCCGCATCGAGTACGACGACGAGGGCCGCCCCACCCGCCTCACCCTCCCCGACGGCACCGGCTCCACCACCGAGTTCGACGGCGACAGCCACCCGATCCGCACCACCGGCCCGGACGGCACCACCTGGACCCACACCTACGACGACGCCGGCAACCGCACCTCCTCCACCGACCCCACCGGCGCCACCACCACCTACACCCACGACGGCAGGGGCCACCTCACCGCGGTCACCGACGCCCTCGGCAACACCACCCGCCTCGACTGCGACCCGGCGGGCCTCCCGCTCCGCGTCACCGACCCGCTCGGCGCGAGCACCCACTACGTCCGCGACGCCTTCGGCCGGGTCGTCTCCGTCACCGACCCGCTCGGCGCCACCACCCGCCTGACCTGGACCGTCGAGGGCAAACTCGCCACCCGCACCGACCCCACCGGCGCCACCGAGACCTGGACCTACGACGGCGAGGGCAACCGCACCTCGCACACGGACGCGGTCGGCCGCACCACCCGCTTCGAGTACGGCCACTTCGACCTGCTGGTGGCCCGCACCGACCCCGACGGCGTCCGCCACGAGTTCACCCACGACACCGAGCTGCGCCTCACCCAGGTCACCAACCCCCAGGGCCTGACCTGGGACTACGCCTACGACGCGGCCGGCCGGCTGATCTCCGAGACGGACTTCGACGACCGCGTCCTGACCTACACCCACGACGCGGCCGGTCAACTCGCCACCCGCACCAACGCATTGGGGGAGGTGACGACCTACACCCGCGACACCATGGGCCGCATCACCACCAAGGACGCCGCCGGACTCGTCACCACCTACGCCCACTCCCCGTCCGGCGCCCTCCTGACGGCCGCCAACCCCGACGCCACGGTCAGCTACACCCGCGACACCCTCGGCCGCGTCACCGCCGAAACGGTCAACGGCCGCACCATGACGTTCACCTACGACGCCCTGGGCCGCCGCACCTCCCGCACCACCCCCTCCGGCCACACCAGCACCTACGCCTACGACGCCGCCGGCAACCGCACCACCCTCAACACCGGCGGCAACCTCCTCACCTTCACCCACGACCTGGCCGGCAACGAACGCACCCGCACCATCGGGGACCACCTGCGCCTGGACTCGACGTGGGACGCGACGGGACGGCTGACGGGGCAGTCGCTGCTGCGGGTGGATGAGGTGGCGGGGCCGGGGACGGGAGTTCCCGGGAGCCCGGTGCCTGGCGGTTCACACGGCGCCGGAGTGCCTGGCGGTTCGCCGGGGGCCGGGCTTCCCGGTGCTGGGGTGCCTGGCGGTGCGCCGGGGGCCGGGCTTCCGCGCAGCCCGTTCGATCCGAGCAGTCCGTTGGATGCGGGCAGTCCGTTCGATGCGGGCAGTCCGTTCGATCCGGGCGGGCCTGACGGGGTGCATGGCCCGGGTGCCGGAGCATCAGGGGCCGGGACGCCCGGCAATCCGGCGGGCGCCGCGGCTCCGGACGGCATACCCGGCCTGAACGGTGTACCTAGCCTGGACGGTGTACCCGGCCTGGACGGTGTATCCGGCCTGGACGGTGTATCCGGCACCGGAGAAGCATCCGGCACGGCGCACGGCTCCGCGGCGACTCTCCTCCACCGCCGCTCCTACACCTACCGCGCCGACGGCCACCTCATCGCCCTCGACGACTCCTACTCCGGCCCCCGCACCTTCGACCTCGACCGCGCGGGCCGCGTCACCGCCGTCCACGCCACCAACTGGACCGAGACCTACGCCTACGACGAGGCCGGCAACCAGACCCACGCCACCTGGCCCGACCAACACCCCAACCCCACGGCCCGCGGCGACCGCACCTACACCGGCACCCGCATCACCAGGGCCGGCGCCTACCGCTACGAACACGACGCCCTCGGCCGCGTCACCCTCCGCCAGAAAACCCGCCTCTCCCACAAACCGGACACCTGGCGTTTCACGTGGAACACGGAGGACCGGCTGACGTCGGTCACCACGCCTGACGGCGAGGTCTGGCGGTATCTGTACGACCCGTTCGGGCGGCGGGTTGCAAAAATTCGGAAGCACGAGAACGACTCGGTCGCCGAACTGAGAGAATTTTCATGGGATGGCCCTAACCTCGCCGAGGAAGTCAGCGGCGCCAAAAATGCAACGAAAAGCATATCCATCACATGGGACTTCCACTCCCTGACCCCTATAACCCAGACCGAACGGAAAATAACCCACCCCAAAGGACCCCTTGCGGCGAAGATCGAAAAAAGATTTTTCGTTGTTCAATCCGACCATCTCGGGGCACCCATTGAACTACTCACCCAAGGGGGTGAAAAATGCTGGACCCCCAGGAAGTCCCTTTGGGGGAAAACCGCATGGAGACTTGACGCCACAGCGCACACGCCACTTCGATTCCCAGGGCAGTACTTTGACCAGGAAACCCACCTTCACTACAATTTCCAACGGTATTACGATCCAGATCTAGGCGCCTACATCTCGCCCGACCCGCTCGGGCTGGCAGCAGGACCAAACCCCGTCTCCTACGTTCGGAACCCCCATGCGGCAACCGACCCTCTGGGTCTATCGCCGTGCGAGAACATCAAGCCCGTATACAGGGGAGACACCAGGGCCCCTGAAGAGATCGCACGTGCCGGCGGCTTCATGCCGAAGGCCCCAGGCTCCGACACTTCGTTGCTGGATTACGTAAAAAAGAACATAGATAGCGATTACGTCTCCACTTCACAGTCCAGCGACATAGCAACCAGCATGTTCTCCAAACCCGGAGGATACGTCTACGAGATAGAAATGCCGGGAGGTATCGACGTCAACAAGGAGCTCGGAAAACTCAATCCAACACCCTACGAACAGGAAATCGCCTTCAAGGGCGGAATTCCCGCAGAATACATCAAAAAGGCTTGGGAATTGGATGAATTCTGGGAACTCGACGACGAATGCTTGGTGTACCCATGAATGGCAGTGAACGCGTCAAGACCATCCGTATATCGAATGGAACTCCAGGGCCAGAGGCTCTCATTGAGTGGAGCGTCGAAGATGTTGCGCACATTTCAGTCACGCTTTACGACGGACACAACGTATCGTCTTCAGCGCCCGACCTCTTCGAGAGCCTGATTGACCTTCGAAGGGACCTCGCAGCGCGGGACCTGCTGCTCTGCTGCAACGGGGCACGCCTCGACTGTTATCCGTCGCGAATGTCCCGAGAGATGGGGAAAGCCCAAAAGGTCCTTGTCCTCGAAAAAGGGAAGCCTCCTTCCGCACGATCTATGGTCGATATTTTCGGAGAGGCGGACGGGGCAAAAATTGGAACTCCTGAAGAGCAGGAATCGCACTACCGAGACTGGCTCGACAGCATCGCGTAGCCAGAGGCCACACCCTAGGAATTCGAACATATTGGAGAAAGAAGAGCTTCGCGCCGCACTCTTTCGCAAGGCCATCCGAATTTAATTTCCAGTAAATCAACCAAGGAAACTTAGCCCTCGCATGATCCAACGAGGCCGGAGCCCTCGCCCCACACCGGGCACTCCCACCCCATCCCTCCTACCCTGAGTGGGTGAACTGATCCAGTTGCCCCGACCTGTCCGTACGGGTGGCAGAGCCGGGGCGGCGGCCGGCGGAAGCAGGTCGGGCGATGGGTGGAGACGGCCAGGGGGATACGAGGACCGGCGGGGAACAGCCGCGGAAAGCCCCGCCCCGGCCCGGGCCGGGGGGCTGCCACCCCGCCCCCCGCCGCTGGTGGGCCCTCGTCACCATCGCTCTGGCCCAGCTCATGGTCGTCCTCGACGCCACGATCGTGAACATCGCCCTGCCGTCCGCGCAGCGGGAGCTGGGCATTTCGGATGCGGACCGGCAGTGGGTGATCACCGCGTACACGCTCGCGTTCGGTGGGTTGTTGCTGCTGGGCGGGCGGATCGCGGATCTCGTCGGGCGGAAGACGACGTTCATGGTGGGGCTCGTGGGGTTCGCGGTGGCGTCGGGGCTCGGGGGTGCGGCGGGTGGGCCGGGGTTGCTGTTCGGGGCGCGGGCGTTGCAGGGGGCGTTCGGGGCGGTGCTGGCGCCGTCCGCGCTGTCGTTGCTGACGACGACGTTCCGGGGCGGAAAGGAGCGCGGCAAGGCATTCGGGATCTACGGGGCCATCGCGGGCGGCGGGGCGGCGATCGGGCTGATCGTGGGCGGGCTGCTGACCGAGTACCTGGACTGGCGCTGGTGTCTGTATGTGAACGTGCCGATCGCGGCGCTGGCATTCCTCGGCGCCGCGGTGTTCCTGCGTGACCGCCCGGATCGGGGCGGCGCCCGCCTCGACGTCCTCGGGGCGGCGCTGGGCTGCGGCGGGCTCGTCGCGATCGTGTACGGGTGCGGCGAGGCGCGGCCGCGGGGCTGGGGCGATGCGCTGGTACTGGGGTTGCTGTGCGGGGGCGTGGCGCTGCTCGCGGCGTTCGTGCTGTGGCAGGCACGGGCCCGTCATCCGCTGCTGCCGCTGCACCTCGTGCGGGACCGCAATCGCGGCGGTGCGTTCCTGACGATGGCGCTGGCCACCCTCGCGCTGTTCGGGATGTTCCTTTTCCTGACCTATTACTTCCAGATCGTGCTCGGCTATTCACCGGTGAAAGCCGGATTGGCGTTTCTGCCGATGACCGCCGCCATCGTCACCGGTTCGACGCAGATATCGGCGCGGCTGCTGCACCATCTCCCGCCGCGGCTGCTGATGGTGCCCGGGGCGCTGCTGGCGGCCGGCGGGCTGTATCTGCTGACGTTCCTGACCGCACGGTCCGCGTACGCCCCGCGGGTGCTGCCCGCCGAACTCCTCGTCGGCCTGGGCATGGGACTGACCTTCATGCCGGTGACGGCGACCGCCACCGCCGGGGTCGCGCCGCGGGACGCCGGGGTCACCTCGGCGACCGTCAACACGGCGCAGCAGGTGGGCGGTTCGATCGGAACGGCGCTGCTCAACACCGTCGCGACCTCGACCGGGGCGGCGTACCTCGCGGCCCGGCTGGCGGCCGCGGAGCGGGCCGGGCGGCTGTCACCCGCGGTGCGCGCCGCCCTCGTCAAGGAGGGGGTGGTGCACGGTTTCACCGTCGCGATCGGCGTCTCCGCGGCGATCATGCTGCTGGCAGCCTGCGTCGCGGGCCTGCTGATCACCGCCCGGGCCCCGCGCCACGGCCCGGCCCCGGACCGCTCCACCGCGCCCGCCCCGGACACCGCCCGCTGACCGGGACAGCAGTACCGCACGCCCTCGCGCCCGCGGCATTGCCTGCGGAAATGCCGGCGAAAACGCCTGCAATCCAGTCTGGGCAAGTCCAGTACGATATTGACGTTCCGTAAAGCAATTCCTCACTCACCGTAGCGACTTGGGAGCAGCCGGCAATGGCTCGACACCTCATCACCAGCGCCCTTCCGTACATCAACGGGATCAAGCACCTGGGCAACATGGTGGGGTCCATGCTCCCGGCCGATGTGTACGCGCGGTATATGCGCAAGCGCGGGCACGACGTCCTCTACATCTGTGCGACGGACGAGCACGGCACCCCGGCGGAGCTGGCCGCGAAGGCCGCGGGCCAGTCGGTGGCCGCGTTCTGTGCCGAGCAGCACGACAAGCAGAAGGCGATCTACGAGGGCTTCGGGCTGGAATTCGACCACTTCGGCCGCAGCTCCTCGCAGCAGAACGTGGAGCTGACGCAGCACTTCGCGCGCAAGCTCCACGAGAACGGCTTCATCGAGGAGCGGGCGATCCGCCAGGTGTACTCCAACGCCGACGAGCGGTTCCTGCCCGACCGCTACATCGTCGGCACCTGCCCGCACTGCGGCTACGACAAGGCCCGCGGCGACCAGTGCGAGAACTGCACCCGGGTGCTCGACCCGACGGACCTGATCGACGCCCGCTCGGCGATCAGCGGCAGCGGTGACCTGGAGGTCCGCGAGACCAAGCACCTCTTCCTCCTCCAGTCCAAGCTCCAGCACGAGGTCGAGGGCTGGCTGGAGGGCAACGGCAGCAAGGAGTGGCCGACGCTCGCCTCCTCCATCGCCCACAAGTGGCTGACCGAGGGCCTCCAGGACCGCGCCATCACCCGTGACCTCGACTGGGGCGTCCCCGTCCCCGCCGACGTCTGGCCGGAGCTGGCCGCCGAGGGCAAGGTCTTCTACGTCTGGTTCGACGCGCCGATCGAGTACATCGGCTCCACCAAGGAGTGGGCAGACGCTGCGCGAGACACAGCTCCGGAGAGCCGCGACTGGAAGTCGTGGTGGTACGAGGCGGACGACGTGCGCTACACGGAGTTCATGGCCAAGGACAACGTCCCGTTCCACTCCGTGATGTTCCCGGCGACCCAGCTCGGCACCCGTGAGCCCTGGAAGAAGGTCGACTTCCTCAAGGCGTTCAACTGGCTCAACTACTACGGCGGGAAGTTCTCCACCTCCCAGCAGCGCGGCATCTTCACCGACGCGGCGCTGGAGCTGCTGCCCGCCGACTACTGGCGCTACTTCCTGATGGCGCACGCGCCGGAGTCCGACGACACCTCCTTCACCTGGGAGCTGTTCTCCTCCTCCGTCAACAAGGACCTCGCCGACACCCTCGGCAACTTCGTCAACCGCGTGCTGTCGTTCTCCCGCAAGCGGTTCGGTGACGAGGTCCCGGCCGGCGCCGAGGCGGGCGAGGCCGAGCAGAAGCTGGGCGAGGAGATCGCGCGGCTGCTCGCCGAGTACGAGGGCCACATGGAGGCGCTGCAGTTCCGCAAGGCCGCGGCGTCGCTGCGCGCCCTGTGGAGCGCGGGCAACTCCTACCTGGAGGAGAAGGCCCCCTGGCTGGAGATCAAGACCGACAAGGACGCCGCGGCGCTGACCCTGCGCACCGCGATGAACCTCATCCACCTCTACGCGGTGATCTCCGAGCCGTTCATCCCGGCGTCCGCGAAGGCCATGCGCAGCGCGTTCGCGCTGGCCGACGACACCGCGGCCTGGGTGACCGCCGAGGAAGCCGCGGCGCTGGCCTTCGTCCCGGCCGGTACGGCGTTCACGGTGCCGCCGGTCCTCTTCGCGAAGATCACCGAGGACGACCTGGAGGCGTACCGCACCCGCTTCGGCGGCGGTGACGACGCCTGATCCCGTCCGCCGCACACGGCGAAGCCCCCGCGGCCTTCCGGAAGGTCGCGGGGGCTTCGCCGTGTGCGGTGCGCGTCAGCCCTGGGTCTTCACCTGCGGCTTGCGGATGTGGAGGTGCAGCTCCTTGAGGCGCGCCTCCTCGACCTCGCTGGGCGCGCCCATGAGCAGGTCCTGGGCGTTGCCGTTGAGCGGGAAGGCGATGGTCTCGCGGATGTTGGGCTCGTCGGCCAGCAGCATCACGATGCGGTCGACGCCCGGGGCGATGCCGCCGTGCGGCGGGGCGCCGAACTTGAAGGCGCGGAGCATGCCGCCGAACTCCGCCTCGACGGTCTCCTTGTCGTAACCGGCGATGGCGAACGCCTTGTACATGACGTCCGGCTCGTGGTTACGGATCGCGCCGGAGGACAGCTCGGTGCCGTTGCAGACGATGTCGTACTGCCAGGCGAGGATGTCCAGCGGGTCCTTGGTCTCCAGCGCCTCCAGGCCGCCCTGGGGCATGGAGAACGGGTTGTGGGAGAACTCGATCTTGCCGGTGTCCTCGTCCTTCTCGAACATCGGGAAGTCGACGATCCAGCAGAAGCGGAACTCGTCCTCGACGAAGTGGCCGGTGCGCTTGGCCGCCTCGACGCGGACCGCGCCCATGATCTTGGAGACCTCGTCGAACTCGCCGGCGCCGAAGAAGACGGCGTGGCCCGGGGCCAGGCTCAGCGCGTCCACGAGCGCCTTGGTGTCCTCGTCGGTGAGGAACTTGGCGATCGGGCCGGTCAGCTCGTTGTTCTCGCCGACGCGGATCCAGGCGAGGCCCTTCGCGCCCTGCTGGACGGCGAAGTCGCCCATCTGGTCGAAGAACTTCCGGGACTGGCCCGCGGTGTCCGGCACGGCCAGCGCGCGGACGTGCTTACCGGCGAACGCCTTGAAACCGGAACCGGCGAAGACGTCCGAGACGTCCACCAGCTCCAGCTCGGCGCGGAGGTCGGGCTTGTCGGAGCCGTACTTCAGCATCGACTCGCGGAACGGGATGCGCGGGAACGGCGAGGTGACCGTGCGGCCGTTGCCGAACTCGGTGAACAGCTCGGTCATGAGCTTCTCGATCGGCTGGAAGACGTCCTCCTGCTCGACGAAGCTCATCTCGACGTCGAGCTGGTAGAACTCGCCCGGCGAGCGGTCGGCGCGGGCGTCCTCGTCGCGGAAGCAGGGCGCGATCTGGAAGTAGCGGTCGAACCCGGCGATCATCAGCAGCTGCTTGAACTGCTGCGGCGCCTGCGGCAGCGCGTAGAACTTGCCGGCATGCAGCCGCGAGGGGACCAGGAAGTCGCGGGCGCCCTCGGGGGAGGTGGCCGACAGGATCGGGGTGGCCATCTCGTTGAAGCCGAGCGCGGTCATCTTGTGCCGGATGGCGGAGATGACGGCGGTGCGCAGCAGGATGTTGCGGTGCATCCGCTCGCGGCGCAGGTCGAGGAAGCGGTACTCCAGGCGCTTCTCCTCGTTGACGCCGTCCTCGGCGTTGATGGTGAACGGGATCTGCTCGGCGGCGCCCAGCACCTCGACCTCGGAGACCTCGATCTCGATCTCGCCGGTCGGCAGGTCGGGGTTGACGTTGTCCGCGCCGCGGGCGGAGACCTTGCCGTCGATACGGACGACGGTCTCCTTGGTCAGCGAGGAGAGCGCCTCGTTGGCGGGGGTGCCGGGACGGGCGACGAGCTGCACCAGACCGTAGTGGTCGCGCAGATCGATGAAGAGGATGCCGCCCAGGTCACGTCGATTGTGCAGCCAGCCGCTGAGGCGGACGTCCGTGTCGACGTCCGCGGCCCGAAGCTCGCCGCAGGTGTGGGACCGGTACCGATGCATCGCTCATCCAAGTCGTCGCGAGTCGAGGTGGGGAGGCCGCACACGGACGCTGTCCGTCCGTGGCCGAACCGCTGCCGTCCGTGGAGGACCGCCCCGGGTATGTGATAACCGCTCCAGGTTACCGTCCCGGGGCCGACGGCTGGATTGGCATATACGTGACACCGGGCGCGGGGCGGACGGTACGGGGCGGGGGCCGGGCGCGGGCCCGGCGCGGGCCGGGCGCTTCCACCGTCCGCGGGCCCGCGGCTTCCGCCGGCTCCGCCGCCGCCCCGGCCGGTGGGCCGCACCGTGGCGGCGCACCGCGTTGGAGACCGTCGGAGGAATCAACTTAAAGTGAGGCAATGCGCACGAAGGATCTCCTGGCCGCCCTCGCGACCGGCCTGTGGCGCTGGGACGACGCCTCGGGACGGGTCCGGCTCGACGCCGAGGCCGCCCGGCTGCTCGGGCTCCCGGCGCGGGCCGTGGAACTCTCCCGGGCAACCGTGCGGTCCCGTTTCCACCCGGTCGACTTCGCCGAGATCAACGGTGTGGTGCAGCTCGCCGTCGCCGAGCGGAGCCTCGCCGAGTCCCGGCTGCGCATCGTCGACGCCGACGGCCGGGTGCTGCGCACCGTCCGCTCCCGGTTCTGCCCGCTGCGCCGCGACGGCACCTTCACCCTGCTCGGCACGCTCCAGGAAGTGCCCGACCCGCAGCCCGACGCCACCGCCGTACGCACCCCGGTCACCGGCGACTGGCGGCGCTCGCGCGAGGCGTTCCTGCTGGACGCCGGGCGGGCGCTGGCGGAGGCACGGTCCACCGCGGAGGTGCTGCGGGTGGCGGCCGGGCTGTCGATGCCGGGGTTCATACCCGATGGCCTCGCCGTCTTCGGCGTCGTCGGCGGCCGCCTCACCGTCATCGGCCACCACGGGCAGCCGGGCGGCGACGAGCGGCCGTTCACCGACATGACGACGGACACCGACTACCCGGCGGCCGAGGTCGTCCGGACCGGGCAGGCCATCTATCTGCCGACGCCCGAGGCGTACCGCACGCGCTACCCCACCGCCTGGCCGCTCGCCGCCCGCTTCGCGCGCACCTCGTGGGCGTTCCTGCCGCTGGTCAACGCGGGACGCACGATCGGTGCCTGCATGGCCGGGTTCAGTCACCCGGTGACCTTCACGCCCGACGAGCGGGCGGTGCTCACCACCGTCGCGCGGATGCTCGCCCAGGCGCTGGCCCGCGCCGGGACCCAGGAGTCACAGCACGAACTCTCCGTCGGGCTGCAACGCACCATGATGCCGACGGTCCGGCCGGACATCCCCGGGATGACGGTCGCCGCGCGGTACGTGCCGACCGGCGGCGGGCTGGAGGTCGGCGGCGACTGGTACGACATGATCCCGCTGCCGTCCGGCCGGACCGCGCTGGTCATCGGCGACGTCCAGGGCCATGACGTGCAGGCCGCGGGGCTGATGGGGCAGCTGCGGATCGCGCTGCGCGCCTACGCGGCGGAGGGCCACCACCCGGACGGGGTGCTCTCCCGCGCCTCCCGTTTCCTCTCCGGCATCAACGACACCGAGGGCGCCGATCCGCGCTTCGCCACCTGCCTCTACATCGAGGTCGATCCGGCGACCGGGCTGCTGGACATCGCCCGGGCCGGACATCCGGAGCCGGCGATCCGGACCGCCGACGGCACCATGCTGGTCCGCGCCACCGCGGGCGGGCTGCCGCTGGGCATCACACCGGACACCGACTACCCGACCACCCGGCTGGTCCTGGAGCCCGGCGAGACGATGCTGGTCTGCACGGACGGGCTGATCGAGACCGGCGGGCACGACCTGGAGACCGGCTGGGCCCGGCTGCGCGGCGTCGTCGAGTCGCATCCGGACGGGGTGGCCGACGGCGGCCTGGAACGGCTGGCGGACGCGTTGGTGCAGGCCGTCCACGGCCCGCCCTCGCACCACATGACCGGGCCGCTGGTGGACCGGCGGGAGGACGACATCGCGATGCTGCTGCTCTCCCGGGACGCCGCCGCGTGCCGGGTGGGTGCGGGCGGCCCGGAGGCGATGCGGCCGGTGCGGCGCACGGTGCTGACCGTCGCCCAGGCCGAACCGGAGCGGATCGCCGAGGCCCGGGCGCAGATCCGCGACGTGCTGCACGACTGGGCCGACCCGGAGCAGGTGGACGCCGCGGTGCTGCTGGTCTCGGAGGTCGTCACCAATGTGCTGATGCACACCGACGGGGACGCGCTGCTGGTCGTCGAGTTGTCGGGCCCGGCCGGGCACCGCCGGATGCGGGTCGATGTGACCGATGCCAGCGATGAGCTGCCGCACCGCCGCAGCCCCGGCGAGCTGGCGTCCTCGGGCCGCGGGCTGGTGCTGATGGAGCTGCTGGCGGGGGCGTGGGGCGTGGAGCCGCGCGGGGACGGCAAGTCGACCTGGTTCGAGATCTACGAGGACGCGGGCGCCGGCTCCCCGGCGGAGCCGGACGCCGAGGCGCCCTACGCGGGTGCGGAGCCGGGCGGCTCCGGTTCCGTGGCGTCCGGTGAGTCGGTGGCCGAGCTGACGTAGTGGCGGCGCAGTTCGTGCAGCGCGCCGAAGGCGGCGGCGGTCAGCGGCACGGCCAGCAGCATGCCGAGGATGCCCGCGACGCCGGCTCCCGCGGTGATCGCCAGCATGACGATCGCCGGGTGCATCTGGACGGTCCGGCTCTGGATCATCGGCTGGAGGACATGCCCCTCCAGCACCTGCACCGCGAGAACCACGCCGAGCGCCCACAGCGCCTTGACGAAGCCGCCCTCGGCAAGCGCCACCAGAACCGCGACGGCACCCGAGATGAAGGCGCCGAGGTAGGGGATGTAGGCGCCGACGAAGACCAGCGCGCCCAGCCCGAAGGCGTTGGGGACGCCCAGGATCAGCAGCCCCACGGTGATGCAGGTGGCGTCGATCAGCGCGATGAGGGTGGTGCCGCGCATGAATCCCTCGATCGCCTGGAAGCCCCGGCGCGCCATGCCCTCCAGCTGCGGCGCCGAATCGCCGGGCGCCCAGTCGCGCAGCGCGCTCAGCGCCTTGCCCGAGTCACGGAGGAAGAAGAAGGTCAGCAGCAGGGCGAGGACCGCAGCCGCGATGAACTGGCCGACGACACTCACACCCGCCAGCAGCCCCGAGGCGGCGGTGGTGCCGAACTTGCCGAGCAGCGTCTTGGCGTTGGTGGCGAGGTCGTCGAGGGAGGTCCCGGCGGTGCCGAAGTGCCGGGAGAGCTGCTTGGCCGCCTCCTTGAGCGAGGCGATGATCTGGTCGCCGGTGTCGACCAGCGCGCTGACCACGATGTACCCGGCGCCGCCGACCACGATCACCAGCACCGCGCAGGTCAGCCCGGCGGCCAGGGAGCGGTTCAGCTTCATCGCCACCATCCGCCGGTACAGCGGCCCGAGCAGTGCGCTGCCGAGCAGGGCCAGCAGTACGGGCGTGACGGCGGCGCTCAGCTCCACACTGAGCCAGACGCCGACCGCGATCACGCCTGCCACCAGCAGCGCCACCGCACACCAGGCGGCGGTCCGGCGGGCGGCGATCGGAAGCAGCGGCGCCTCGCCGCGGGGCCGGTCTCGTTTCAGGTCGTTTTGCACCCGAACAGTCCACCATGTGCACCGGCCGCCCGGGCACGCTCCGCGTTTCACGTGAAACGTGGCGCGGCCGTGCGGTGTTTCACGTGAAACGCCGCACGGCCGCGCCTGCTGCTCTTGCGGGACCCGCGCTCAGCTCTCCTCTGCGGGTACGGTCCCCAGCCGCCCCGCCTGGAAGTCCTCGAAGGCCTGGGCCAGTTCGGCGTGGGTGTTCATGACGAACGGGCCGTAGTGCCGCATCGGCTCCCGGATCGGCTCCCCGCCCAGCAGCACGACCTCGAAGTTCGGGCTGCGGGACTCCTGGCTCTCGTCCGCCCGGATGGTGAGCGAGTCACCGGAGCCGAAGACGACCGCCTGTCCGGTCCGGAACGGACGGCCTTCCGCGCCCGCCGTGCCGCGCCCGGCCAGCGCGTACGCGAGGGCGTTGAAGTCGGCCCGCCACGGCAGCGTCACCTCCGCGCCCGGGTTGACCGAGACATGGAGCATGGTGATCGGCGTGTGGGTGATGCCGGGACCCTTGTTGCCGTCGAGGTCGCCGGCGATCAGCCGCAGCAGCGCGCCGCCGTCGGCGGAGGTGAGCAGCTTGACCTGGCCGCCGCCGATGTCCTGGTAGCGCGGCGCCATCATCTTGTCGCGCTTGGGGAGGTTCACCCACAGCTGGAGGCCGTGGAAGAGCCCGCCGGACATGACGAGCGACTCCGGCGGCGCCTCGATGTGCAGCAGCCCGGACCCGGCGGTCATCCACTGGGTGTCGCCGCCGTTGATGGTCCCGCCGCCGCCGTGCGAGTCACGGTGCACGAAGGTGCCGTCGATCAGATACGTGACGGTCTCGAAGCCACGGTGTGGGTGCCAGGGTGTGCCCTTGGGCTCTCCGGGCGCGTACTCCACCTCACCCATCTGATCCATCATGATGAACGGGTCGAGGTGCTCGTACTTGATGCCGGCGAACGCCCGGCGCACCGGGAAGCCCTCGCCCTCGAAGCCGCTCGGCGCGGTCGCGACGGCCAGTACGGGGCGGGGACGTGCCTCGGCGGGTGCCGCCACACGCGGCAGGCTCAACGGATTCTCAACGGTCACTGCGGGCATGACGGCCTCCTCGGTCGTTCGGATTTCAACTTAGTTGAATGCTGAACAACCTGCAAGGCGTCTGACATTCCCCGGTGCGTCACCGCAGGTCGGTGCGGGATTTTTCGGCGCCACGGCATACCGAAGGGCCGGCCCGCGGCATGCGGGCCGGCCCTTCGGTCCGGTCAGTGGGGGCGGCTCAGCCGTACATCCGGCGCATCGCGAAGTCGACCATCTGCTCCACGGCCTTCGCGTCGAAGACCATCCGGTGGTCGCCCTCCATGTCGAGGACGAAGCCGTAGCCGGTGGGCAGCAGGTCGAGCACCTCGGCGCCGGTGATGACGAAGTACTTGGACTCCTTGCCCGCGTACCGCCGCAGCTCCTTGAGCGAGGTGAACATCGGGATCACCGGCTGCTGGGTGTTGTGCAGCGCCAGGAAGCCGGGGTTGTCGCCGCGCGGGCAGTAGACCTTCGAGGTGGAGAAGATCCCCTGGAAATCCTCGGCGGACATCGAGCCCGTCGTGAAGGCCCGCACCGCGTCCGCGAGTGAGGGCGGGGACGGCTCCGGATACAGCGGCTGCTCGCCGTAGCCCCCGGAGGGAGGTTGCTGCGGCGGGGGCGGCGCACCGTACTGCTGCCCTGCACCCGCACTCTGGTCGTAGCCGTACATGCGGCACAGCGTACTGAGTCGGGAGGGGACGCTCGTCACAGATGGCCGGATAGGGGTTGCTTCTTATTACCGATGGGTAGCATCATCGGAGCTACCTGCTGGTAATTGCGTGACGGGGCCCTCCACCGCACAGGACCTCGCGACGAGGCGCCACGCGCCACTCTCTTGCTGAACTGATACGGAGCCGTACCCATGGGGCACTACAAGTCGAATCTCCGCGACATCGAGTTCAACCTCTTCGAGGTGCTCGGCCGTGACAGCGTTTACGGCACCGGTCCGTTCGCGGAGATGGATGTCGACACCGCCAGGAGCGTGCTGTCGGAGATCGCCCGGCTCTCGGAGAACGAGCTGGCCGATTCCTTCACCGACGCCGACCGCAACCCGCCGGTCTTCGACCCGGAGACCAACACCGCGCCGATCCCGGACACCTTCAAGAAGAGCTACCAGGCGTACATGGACGCCGAGTGGTGGCGGCTGGGCATCCCGGAGGAGATCGGCGGCACCACCGCGCCCCGCTCGCTGCTGTGGGCCTTCGCCGAGACGATCCTGGGCGCCAACCCGGCGATCTGGATGTACGCCTCCGGCCCCGCCTTCGCGGGTGTGCTGTACGACGAGGGCACCGAGGAGCAGCACCGCATCGCGCAGCTGATGGTGGACAAGCAGTGGGGCTCCACCATGGTGCTGACCGAGCCGGACGCCGGTTCGGACGTCGGCGCCGGCCGCACCAAGGCCGTCCAGCAGGAGGACGGCAGCTGGCACATCGAGGGCGTGAAGCGCTTCATCACCTCCGGTGAGCACGACATGTCCGAGAACATCGTGCACTTCGTCCTCGCCCGCCCCGAGGGTGCCGGTCCGGGCACCAAGGGTCTGTCGCTCTTCATCGTGCCGAAGTACGACTTCGACCCGGAGACCGGCGAGCTGGGCGAGCGCAACGGCGCCTACGCCACCAACGTCGAGCACAAGATGGGCCTCAAGGCGTCCAACACCTGCGAGATGACGTTCGGCGCCAACCACCCCGCCAAGGGCTGGCTGCTCGGCGAGAAGCACGACGGCATCCGCCAGATGTTCAAGATCATCGAGTTCGCGCGGATGATGGTCGGCACGAAGGCCATCGCCACCCTCTCCACCGGCTACCTCAACGCGCTGGAGTACGCCAAGGAGCGCGTGCAGGGCCCCGACCTCGCGGCCTTCACCGACAAGACCGCGCCGCGCGTCACCATCACGCACCACCCCGACGTGCGCCGCTCCCTGATGACGCAGAAGGCGTACGCCGAGGGCATGCGCGCCCTGGTGCTCTACACCGCGAGCGTCCAGGACGAGATCATCGCCAAGGAGGCCGCGGGCGAGGACGCGAGCGCCGCCAACCGCCTCAACGACCTGCTGCTGCCGATCGTCAAGGGCTACGGCTCGGAGAAGTCCTACGAGCAGCTGGCGCAGTCGCTGCAGACCTTCGGCGGCTCCGGGTACCTCCAGGAGTACCCGATCGAGCAGTACATCCGGGACTCCAAGATCGACACCCTCTACGAGGGCACCACCGCCATCCAGGGCCAGGACTTCTTCTTCCGGAAGATCGTCCGCGACCAGGGCCAGGCGCTGACCGCGCTCTCCAACGAGATCAAGGAGTTCCTGGGCCAGGAGACCGGCGGCGAGGAGCTGGCCGCCGCCCGCGGCGAGCTGGCCAAGGCCGCCGCCGACCTGGAGGCGATCGTCGGCGCGATGCTGACCGACCTCGCCGCCACCGAGAAGGACGTCAAGTCCATCTACAAGGTCGGCCTCAACACCACCCGCCTGCTGCTGGCCTCCGGTGACGTCGTCATCGGCTACCTGCTGCTCAAGGGTGCGGCCGTCGCCGCCGCGAAGCTGGACGGCGCCTCCGCCAAGGACAAGCCGTTCTACACCGGCAAGATCGCCGCGGCGAAGTTCTTCGCGCACAACGTCCTGCCGGCCATCTCCGTGCAGCGCTCGCTCGCCGAGGGCATCGACCAGTCCCTGATGGAGCTGGACGAGTCGGCGTTCTGATCGTTCCGACCCCGGCGGACCCGGCCGCACCCGGACCCGCCTCCCACCGGTGGTGCCCGCCTCCCCCTCCCACGGGGCGGCGGGCACCGCTGTACGCAGGGCCGTCGCGTCCCGCGGTGCAACCCCGGCGAACACCCGCATCCTGGCCGGAAGAGGACGGAGCGGAACACGGTCCGCCTGCATCGGCGCGGACCACCGGGTGCCCTCCTCCTTATGCTGGAGCCATGACCAACTCCGCCCGCTTCGACCGCGGCCACACCGACGATCTGATGTCCTTCCTCGCCGCGAGCCCGTCGCCGTACCACGCGGTGGCGAACGCGGCGGCGCGGCTGGACGAGGCGGGTTTCCGGCAGGTCGCGGAGACCGACGCCTGGGACGGTACGCACGGCGGCACGTACGTCCTGCGGGGCGGAGCGCTCATCGCCTGGTACGTCCCGGAAGGCGCCGACCCCGCCACCCCGTTCCGCATCCTGGGCGCCCACACCGACTCCCCCAACCTCCGGGTCAAACCGCTGCCGGACACCGGCGCGCACGGCTGGCGGCAGGTCGCCGTGGAGATCTACGGCGGCGCGCTGCTCAACACCTGGCTCGACCGGGACCTCGGCCTCTCCGGCCGGGTCACGCTGCGGGACGGCAGCCACCGCCTCGTCCACATCGACCGCGCGCTGCTACGGGTGCCGCAACTCGCCATCCACCTCGACCGCTCGGTCAACACCGACGGCCTCAAGCTCGACAAGCAGCGCCACATGACGCCGATCTGGGGCCTGGGCGAGGTCACCGAGGGCGATCTGATCGCCTTCGTCGAACAGGAGGCGCAGCTGCCCGCGGGGGAGATCCGCGGCTGGGACCTGATGGCCCACAGCATCGAGCCGCCCGCCTACCTGGGCCGCGACCGCGAACTGCTCGCCGGGCCGCGGATGGACAACCTGCTGTCCGTGCACGCCGGCACCGCCGCCCTGATCGCCGCCGCCGAGAGCGGCGAGCTGACCACCATCCCGGTGCTGGCCGCCTTCGACCACGAGGAGAACGGCAGCCAGTCCGACACCGGCGCCGACGGCCCGCTGCTCGGCTCGGTGCTGGAGCGTTCGGTCTTCGCCCGCGGCGGTGCTTACGAGGACCGCGCCCGCGCCTTCGCCGGAACGATCTGCCTCTCCTCCGACACGGGCCACGCCGTCCACCCCAACTACGGTGAGCGGCACGAGCCGGGGCACCACCCGATGCCCAACGGCGGCCCGATCCTGAAGGTGAACGTCAACCAGCGGTACGCCACGGACGGCGACGGGCGCGCGATCTTCGCCGCCGCCTGTGAGCGCGCCGAGGTGCCCTGGCAGTCGTTCGTCTCGAACAACGCGATGCCGTGCGGCACCACGATCGGACCGATCACCGCCGCGCGGCACGGCATCACCACCGTCGATGTCGGCGTCGCCATCCTCTCCATGCACTCGGCACGTGAGCTGTGCGGCGCCGAGGACCCGTACCTGCTCGCGAACGCCCTGACGGCCTTCCTGGAGGGCTGAGTTGGACTTCTCATTGCTGGGCCCGATCGCCGTCACCACCGGCTCCGGGGAGCTGTCGCTCGGGCCGGCGAAACGGCGCAGTGTGCTGGCGCTGCTGTTGCTGCAGCCCAACACCACCGTCCCCCTGGAGCAGTTGATCGACTCGCTCTGGGAGGACGAGCCGCCCGAACACGCCCGTACCGTCGTCCAGGGACATGTCTCGCGGCTGCGCGCCACGCTGGCCCAGGGCGGCGCCGACGCGTTCGGCATCGAGCTGACCACCCATGGCTCGGCCTATCTGCTGCGGCTGCCAGAGGAGCTGATCGACGCCCACCGCTTCGGTGAACTCGTCGCGCTGGCCCGGCCGGAGGAGGCGCCTGCCGACGCGGTGCCGCTGCTGCGGGAGGCGCTGGGGCTGTGGCGCGGTCCGGCGCTGACGGGCACGGTCACCAGCCCGCCGTTCGCCGCGGCCGCGCATGCGCTGGAGGAGCGGCGGCTGACCGCCGTCGAGGCGCTGGGCCGCGCCCACGGCGCGCTCGGTGCCCACGAACAGGCCGCGGCGGTGCTCTACAACGCCGCCGTCAACCACCCGCTGCGCGAGGGCCTGATCGCCGGTCTGATGCAGGCGCTGTTCCGTACGGGCCGTCAGTCCGACGCGCTGGAGTGGTTCCACCGCACCCGACGGCTGCTCAACGAGGAGCTGGGCGTCGATCCGGGCGAGCGGCTGCGTGGGGCGTACGAGGAGATCCTGCGGGCGGAGAAGGCCCGCCCGGCCGCGAAACCGTCCGCTGTTTCACGTGAAACAGGCGCCGGGGCGCAGGCCGACGCCCGGGTGCCCGCGCAGGGCGGTCACGCGTCCGGCGGCGCGAGCGGTTCCGGGCGGAGCGGCGCGGCGCCGCGGCTGCTGCCCCGGCCACCGGCCCGCTTCCTGGGACGGGAACACCAGCTCGCGGCGCTCACCGCGATCCTGACGTCCCGTACGCCGCAGGAGAGTCCGCTCGCGGTGGTCGCCGGTCCGGCCGGGGTCGGCAAGACGGCGTGTGCCGTGCAGTGGGCACATCAGCACGCCGCGGCGTTCCCGGACGGTCAGCTCTTCGCCGATCTGCGCGGGTTCGGGGAGGGCGACGAGGCGGCACCGGCCGAGATCCTCCGTGACTTCCTGCTGGCGCTGGGCACCCCGCCGGAGCGGGTGCCGTCCTCCGCCGAGGCGGCGTCCGCGCTGTTCCGGTCGCTGGTGGCGGAGCGGCGGCTGCTGGTCGTCCTCGACAACGCGCGTGGTTCGGCACAGGTACGGCCGCTGCTGCCCGGCGGCCCGCACTGCGCCACCGTCGTCACCAGCCGCAGCCGTCTCGACGGGCTGGTCGCCACCGACTGGGCCCGGCCCGTCGGGCTGCAGGCGATGGGCCACGAGGAGGGCGCGGCGCTGCTGGGCGCGATGCTCGGCGCCGAGCGGGTGGCCGAGGACCCGGCGGCGGCGCAGGAGCTGGTCGCGCTCTGCGACGGGCTGCCGCTGGCGCTGCGGGCCGCCGCCGCGCAGCTGACGGCCCGGCCGCGCTGGCGGCTGGCCCGGCTGGCCGCTGCGCTGCGCGACGAGCGGCGGCGGCTGGCGCTGCTGTCCGCCGAGGACACCGGCATTGCGGCGGCGCTGCGGATGTCCGTGGCCCGGCTGTCGGCCGACGACGCCCAGCTGCTCAGCGCGCTGGCCACCAGCGCCGACGGGCATTTGAACTCGTCGGTGGCGGCGGCCCTCGCCGGGTACGACCAGGAGCGTACGCAGGACGCGCTGGACCGGCTGGCGGAGATGCATCTGGTGGACGAGGAGTCCACCGACGTCTACACGATCAGCACGCTCACCCAGCTGTTCGCCCGCGACGAGCGGGGGGAGAAGGACGGGCCGGGGGCCTGAGCGGGCCGCGCCGCGGGTCGGGGCCGGTCGGGCGAGGCCCGGCGGGGCCCGGCCCGACGGCTTCCCGGCTGCGGTTCCCCGTGGCGTACCGGCCCACTCCGGTAACTGCTTCCCGGGGCGTACGGCCCCGGTGCCGGCGGTGACCGGCCCCGGTGGGACGGCCGGCCGCCCCGGCTGCGACAGGGCCACGGCCCGGGCTCCGGAGCGCCGGCCGGTCGCGTTAGGCGTCCGTTAGCGTTGCGGCAGCGGCGGTCGGCAAGGTGGTGGACAGCTCGCAAGAGACCAGCCCACCGGGGGAGACCGCCATGACACGTACGTCGCAGCCGCAGTCGGCACCGCGCACCCGGCGGATCGGGATGCGTATCGCGGCGGCAGGTCTCGTCGCCGTCGCCGGGTTCTCCCTCACCGCCTGCGGCCAGTCGGAGGACCGGCTCAAGACCAGCGACGGGCGGCCCTTCGACGCGGCGCCGCAGGACAGCCTCGACACCGGCACACCCGGCAAGAACGGCGGGGTCCACACGGACGGCGGCCGGCCGAGCGGCGCCGGCGAGGAGGCCAAGTCCACCACGTCCGGCACCGGCGGCTCCGGCGGCGGGCGGACCGACTCCGGCGACGCCCCCGGCACCGGCGGCACGGCGCCGTCCCAGGGGGACACCGGCGGCGACAATGCCTGCGACCCGGCGCACCTCAACATCCTCGCCACACAGCTGCCCCGGCCCGCCAACCACCTTCTCCTGAGGGTCAAGAACACCTCCGGCGCCACCTGCAACCTGTACGCCTACCCGATCCTCCGGTTCGACGAGGCGCAGTCACCGGTCGCCCCGCTGGAGGACAGCAAGCCGCAGGCGGTGGTCACCCTGGCCCCCGGCGAGTCCGGCTACGCCGCCATCATGACCTCGTCCCCCGACGGCAGCGGGACCAACGGCCACCAGCGGACATCGCTGGGCGTCAGCCTGGCCGACCGCGACGGGCAGGGCGGCAGCGGAGAGATGCCGGTCACGCTGCCCGGCGGCGCCACGTACCTCGACGACAGCGCATGGGTCACGTACTGGCAGTCGGACATGGCCTCCGCCGCCAACCGGTAGGCCACCCCGGGGCATCCGCCCCCCGAGAACCAGGGCGCCCGCATTCCCCCAGCGGGCGCCCTGCCTGTTGTCCGGACCGTCCCGGGCGGCGCGTGCCGTCGTCCCGTCATGTCCCGGACGCCGCGCCCCACGTCCCGTTCCACCCCCGCTGCGGCCCGCGTCCCCGCAGGTCACCCGGGTGGGACGGTGGCCGGACGTCCCGCGGGACAGCCGCGGCCCCACCCGCCCGCCGGAGCGCTCCACGATTGCTCCGCCGCCGCGCTCCCGGTGCCCCGCCCCGACGGGCCGGACGCCCGCGGCGGCGCTGCACACGGAACGTACGGCACAGAAGGGGACCATCGGATGCGCGGCCACAGCACCACGGAAACGGCGTACGGCACCACCCTCGCGGGCAACGGCGGAGGCCCGGCGGACGGCTCCACGGCAACGGACACCCGGCAGGCCGGACGGCGGATGCTGCGGCGGGTGCTGCCCGCGCTCGCCGCCGCCGGTCTCGGCGTCACCGCCCTCGCCGGCGCGGCCCACGGTCAGACCGTCTCCGCCCGGCCCGCCGCCGCACAGGCACAGCAGGCGGCCGAGGCGTCCTTCCCTACCTGGGGCACCCGCTGGGTGGTGCACTCCTCCGCCGACGCCGGTTCCCCCGCCGTCGGCATGATCAACAAGACCACCGCCGGGCAGGACCGGATCACCGCCGACTACCAGGTCGACACCGGCCGCAAGGTCTGCGAGGGCGACGCCTGCTCCACCTACATGGCGCATGTGACCGGGCCCGTCGAGGGCTTCCTCAGCGTCGTCGCGGTGGCGATACCCGAGAACCGGCTGCCGGGCGTGCCGGTCAAGGACGGCCCGGCGCCGCAGGAGCCGAGCGCCTCCCGGGCGGAGATGCTGCGGCGCGCGGAGACCTGGCTCACCGCGAACGACGGCGCGCAGGTCCCGTACAGCCAGACCACGTACTGGAAGGACGGCTACCGGCAGGACTGCTCGGGCTATGTGTCGATGACGCTCGGCCTGCCGACGCCGGGCACCAACACGGTCGGGCTGGCGAACGACCGCTCGCTGACCCGCCCGATCTCCCTCGGCGAACTGACCCCGGGTGACCTGCTGATCGACGCGGACGGCGACAGCAACACCCGCCATGTCGTGATCTTCGAGAAGTGGAACGACGCCGCGCACAGCTCGTACACCGCGTACGAGCAGCGCGGCGGCCACGGCACCGACCACCGCAGCCTGACGTACGGGCTGAGTGACGGCTCCGAGTTCAAGCCCTACCGCCCGGTGGCCTTCGGCGACTGATCCGCGGGACGCGCCCGTACGGGCGACGGACGCGCGGGGATCACGGCCGGTCAGGTTCCGGTCCGAACCGGGTCACGAGGGGCACTTCCGCCGCAGGGGAGCGGAAGTGCCCCTCGCATGCGGGGGACCGCTGTGCTGGAATGCAGGGCGTGCCTGGCCACCAGAACCGCGCCGCGAACGTCCGCCGCAAGCCGCTCGCGCCACTGCCCACCGAACTCACCGGGCCCGTACGGGACTTCGTCACGGCCCTCCGGCGGATGCACGGCGAACTGGGCTACAGCCTCAAGGAGATGGAATCCCGGCTGCCGGCCAGCCGCTCCTCGCTCTCCCGGTATCTGCGCGGCCAGAGCCTGCCGGACGAACGGCTGCTGGTGGAGTGGTGCAAGCTCTCCTTCACCGGGGAGGACCGGCTGCCCGCCCTCGTCGCCCTGCTCCACGCGGCCTGCGCGGCGCAGGAGTCGGCGGGTGGGCCGGAGGAGGGCACCCCGGCCGGGGGTGCCGCTGCCGCGGCGCCGGTGGATTCCCCGGCGCCGGCCGAGGCCACGCCCGCCGAGGCCGAGGCCGCCGCGCCCGGGCCCGCCACGCCCGGGCCCGCCGTCGCCGTCCCGCAGCCGCCCGGGGCCGTCGCCGTCCCCGGCCCCCGGCCGGCCCCGCCGGTCCCGGTGCCCGCACCGGCCGCGTACGCCGCGCCCGCCGCCGTCCGCACGGGATGGCCCCGTTCCCTGCTCATCGGCCTCGGCGCCGCCGTCGCCGTCGCCGCCGCGCTCACCGTTCTCGCGCTCAGCGGCGCCGGCCGGGACTCCGGAACCGCCTCCGGGACGACGGACGCGACCGACACCGCGGCGCGGAACGACGGGGCGCGAGCCCCGTCCGGCCCGGGTGCCACGGTCAATGTGTTCAACGTCGAGCGCGGCTGCCGCGACGACCGCGGTACGAACTGTGCGCTGGGGCTGGCCCACGACCCGTACGAGTTCTACCGCCGCCCCAACGTCGCCGGTCATGTCTGGCACGGCGACGCCCTGCACGCCCGGTGCCGGATCGCCGACGGGGTCTCCGTCACCGACGAGGCCGGCGGACACAGCAGCATCTGGCTGCGCGTCGACCACGCCGGCGGGCAGGCGTGGATGCCGGGCATCCGCATCCGCCCGGAACAGCTCCAGAACATCGAACTTCCGGTGTGCCACCACTGACCCGGGCCGGTCTCCGAAGACCCTGGCGCGGTGGGCGCGAATCGATATCGTGGCGGTGCCATGACAGACAGCTCGCTGTGCGCAGCGAACCACTGGGGGAACCACTCATGACCGCACGCCGCCGTACTGTCGCCACCGCGACGCTGGCCGCAGCGCTCTGCGGCACGCTCGCGCTGACGGGCTGCAGCCACTCCAAGTCCTCGAAGTCTCGGAGGCACTCTTCGTCCTCTTCGTCCTCCTCTGTCCACAAGGACAAGAAGAACAAGAAGAAGCACCGCTTCATCGGCGCGGGGGCGGCGGGCGCCGGCGCGGGCGCGGCGGCCCACCGGGCCCGGCCCACCCAGTGCGTGGCGGGGCCCAGCAAGCTCAAGGCGATGTCCGAGACCAACCCGTCCGTGCTGGTGATCACGTATCACAACCCGCTCGGCCGCCCCTGCATCCTGCACGGCGCCCCGCAGGTGTTCGTCAACGACTCCACCACCCCGCTGGGCTTCCTGGAGGGCGACCCCAAGGACGACTTCATCGGCCGTCAGGTCACCGTCCGGCCGCGCTCCGACGCATACGCGCTGATCCCCACCACCACACCGGCCACGAAGGGCACCAGGCCCCTCAACAAGCTGACGATCA
Source organism: Streptomyces sp. NPDC014733 (assembly GCF_043083385.1). NCBI lineage: Bacteria > Bacillati > Actinomycetota > Actinomycetes > Kitasatosporales > Streptomycetaceae > Streptomyces > Streptomyces sp. NPDC014733. The sequence continues at coordinate 34,862 of NZ_JBIBYO010000006.1, forward strand.
GCCTCACGGACAGCCGCGGGGTGAAGCGGGGCGGCGGGGCGTACCTCTCCTTCTCGCAGTACCAGCCGCGGTACGCCACCCAGCAGGCGAAGGTCGGCCACTGGTACTCCAGCCTCCCCGAGGCCCGGATCAAGGCGGGCGTCTCCCGGTGAACCGCGGCCGGTGACCGGACGGCTCCGCGCCCCCGGTCACCGGCCCTCCGTCAGCCCTCCGCGTCGAGCCCCGCGAGCACCAGACCCAGCCGGGCCCGGCCGCCGTCGGTGACCCGCACCGGCACGCCCCAGTCCTGCTGGTGCACATGGCAGGCCGGGTACTCGATCGCCGGGTCGTCGTCGCAGGACGCGGCCATCGCCGAGACGTGCAGCACGCCCTCGGTGACGCCGTCGGCGAGCGTCAGCTCCCGGGCCAGGTCGGTGCCCGGACCCGCGCCTCCGGCCAGCAGTTCCGGCGGGGTGGCGCTGACCAGCAGCCGGGTCGAGGGTCCGTAGCGGGTGTCCAGCTTCTGCCCGGCCGGTGCCTGGAAGACGATGTCGAGGCGGAGCGCACCGGGCGCCACCTCCGTCGCCGCGCGCTGCGTACGGTGCGCGACCGCCGCGACCCGGACCGCCTCCTCGGGCAGCCGCAGCCGGGTCAGCCGGTGCCGCGCCGACTCCACCACCACGATGTCGCCGCCGACGAGCACCGCGCCGGACGGCTCCCGCAGATCCGTCGCGAGCGTCGTCACCTCACCGCTCTCCGGGTCGAAGCGGCGCAGCGCGTGGTTGTACGTGTCGGCGACGGCGACCGACCCGTCCGGCAGCGCGGTGACGCCCAGCGGGTGCTGGAGCAGCGCCTGCTCCGCCGGGCCGTCCCGGTGTCCGAAGTCGAAGAGTCCGGTGCCGACGGCCGTCCGCACCACGTAGCCGCCGTCCGTGCGCTCCACCCAGCGCACCGCGCTGGTCTCCGAGTCGGCGATCCACAGCCGGTCGCCGCCGGCCGCGAGCCCGGACGGCTGCGCGAACCACGCCTCCGCGGCGGGCCCGTCGACCAGCCCCTCGTTGGTGGTACCCGCGACCGCCTCGACGGTGCCGGTGGCCGGGTCGTACGCCCACAGCTGGTGGACACCGGCCATCGCGATCCAGAGGCGCTCCTGCCACCAGGCGAGGTCCCACGGCGAGGAGAGGTCGATCTCGCGCGCCGGGCCGGAGACCGGCGAGCCCTGCCACCACTGGCGGCCGGTGCCGGCGACGGTCGTCACCGTGCCGGTCTCCGGGTCGAAGACGCGCAGGGCGTGGTTGACGGTGTCGGCGACGGCGACCGTGCCGTCGGGCAGCAGCGCCAGGCCCTGCGGTTCGTTGAAGGCGTCGGGGCCGAAGCCGCGCTCACCGCTGCCGATCCGGCGGACCACCTGCTCACCGTCGGGCGCCAGCTCCACCAGCTGATGGCGGGTGGTGTCCGAGACGAGGAGGTTCCCGGACGGCAGCACCACCGCCTTGCCGGGGAAGCGCAGATCGGTGGCGACCGGCTCCGGCGGGACGTACGGGCCGTCGCCGCGGCGCAGCGTGCCCTTGGCGGTGTGCTCCGCGATCAGCTCCTCGACCAGCGTCGCGAGGGCGTGGGCGTGGCCCTCGCCGGCGTGCTGGGCGACGACGTACCCCTCGGGGTCGATGACGACGAGGGTGGGCCAGGCGCGGACCGCGTACTGCTTCCAGGTGGCCAGCTCCGGGTCGTCCAGGACCGGGTGCTCGACGCCGTACCGCTCGACCGCGTCGACGACCGCCTGATGATCGGCCTCGTGCACGAACTTGGGGGAGTGCACGCCGACGATCACGACGGTGTCGCGGTGGCGTTCCTCCAGCTCCCGCAGCTCGTCGAGGACGTGCAGACAGTTCACACAGCAGAAGGTCCAGAAGTCGAGGACGACGATGCGTCCCCGCAGATCGGCGAGGGTCAGATCCTTGTCGCCAGTGTTCAGCCAGCCGCCCTCGCCGATCAGCTCGGGGGCCCTGACGCGCGCACGTGAAGCCATGACCCCATTCAACGTCACCCACCTGACCACGCATTCCGGCGGGGCGGCGGGGAACACGTCAGCAATGCAGCCATTCTCCGGGGGCCACGCCCCGCCCTCCCGCACCTACCGCGTCCGCGACCGGATCTTCGGCATCGGCGACGACTACTGGATCGACGACGAACACGGCCACCACGCCTTCCTCGTCGACGGCAAGGCACTGCGGCTGCGGGAGACCTTCGAGCTGAAGGACACCGACGGCCGGGTGCTGATCACCCTGCGCAAGAAGATGCTGAGCCTCCGCGACGCGATGACCATCGAGCGGGACGACCAGCCGCTCGCCACCATCCGCCGCAAGCGGCTGTCACTGCTGCGCAATCACTACCGCGTGGAGCTGGTCGACGGCACCGAACTGGACGTCAGCGGCAAGATCCTGGACCGCGAGTTCGCCATCGAGTACGAGGGCGAACTGCTCGCCGAGATCTCCCGGCGCTGGCTGACGCTGCGCGACACCTACGGCCTCAAGGTCGTCCGCGAGGACGCCGATCCGACGCTGCTGATCGGGGTCACGGTCTGCGTGATCCGCATGGCGGAGCGAGAGCGGGAGGACGGCTGACGGCCCGCCGCGACACGGGCGTGACGAGGGCGGGGCACAGTACCACCACAGCTGCGGGAAGACCTGGCTGCTGCCGGAAAAGTGCCTACGATGGTCATCCGAAAGCACTGCCGGGGTGCCCGTGCGCAGCGTAACTTAACTGCCAGACAGCAGCCCGCGTACGAATCGTCCGAGGGGTCACGTGACCGTCCATCCCAGCCTTCAATCCTCCATCGATGCCTGGACCCACTCCATAGAAGCGATAACCGAGCTGGTGACACCGCTCGCCGAGGGTGAGTGGAGCAGGGCGACGGACCTGCCGGGATGGTCGGTCCGCGATGTGGTCTCGCACATCATCGGCCTGGAGTGCGAGATGCTCGGCGACCCGCGGCCGATCCACTCGCTGCCGCGCGATCTCTACCACGTGCAGAGCGAGTCGGCCCGGCGCATGGAGGTGCAGGTCGACGTCCGCCGTCACCACACCGCCCTGGAGATGGTCTCCGAACTGGAGTACACCGTCATCCGGCGCTCGCGGCAGCTGCGCAACGAGACCCGGCAGCCGGACGCGCTGGTGCGCAGCCCGTTCGACGAGGACCGCACACTGGACTTCGTGCTCCGGCTGCGGGCGTTCGACGTCTGGGTGCACGAGCAGGACCTGCGGCGGGCGCTCGGGCAGCCGGGCAATCTCGACTCCCCCGGCGCACAGGTGGCCCGGGACATCCTGGTGAAGACGCTGCCGATCGTCGTCGCCAAGAAGGCGCAGGCGCCCGCCGGTTCGGCGGTGGTCTTCGATGTCACCGGTCCGCTGGAGTTCATGCGGACGGTCCGGGTGGACGCCGAGGGCCGCGGCACCGTCGACGGCAGCGTGTCGCTCGGACCGACCGTGACCTTCGCGCTGGACTGGGACGTCTTCGCCCGGCTGGCCTGCGGCCGGACCCGCCCGCAGGCGGTGGCGGACCAGGTCAAGATCGACGGTGACCAGGAGCTGGCCGCGACGATCCTGGAGCGGTTCGCCATCACGCCGTGACCCGGCGGCCGGTCGGCAGGACCGCCGCCACGGTGTTTCACGTGAAACGCGGCGCGCGTTTCACGTGAACACCGCAGGCGATCAACCGGCCGTTCCCGCAGGGACGTTGGCGATCCGACGGACGGCGGGGTCAGGCGGGGACATGGACCGCCTCGACACGGCTGACGCCCTGCCGCTCGCGCTCCCGGAGCACCGCGCGGCGGCGCAGCCGCAGGATCTGCGAGACGCCGAGCGCCTCCAGCACGAAGACCGACGAGAACGCGGTGCTGTAGTCGTCGCCGGTCGCATCCAGCAGCACGCCGACCGCGAGCAGCGTCGACATCGAGGCCATGAAGCCGCCCATGTTGACGATGCCGGAGGCGGTGCCCTGGCGCTCCGGCGGGTTGGCCGGACGGGCGAAGTCGAAGCCGATCATCGAGGCGGGACCGCAGGCGCCGAGCACCACGCAGAGCACGATCAGCAGCGCCATCGGCGCATGCGTGCCGGGCCAGAAGAGAGTGATGGCCCACAGTGCGGCGGTGACGCCGACGGTGCCCAGTGCCAGCGGCAGCCGGGCCGCGTGGTGACGGGCGATGATCTGGCCGTAGACCAGGCCGACCACCATGTTGGAGAGAACGATCAGGGTCAGCAGGGTGCCCGCGGTGGCCCGGGACAGGCCCTGCGCCTCGACGAGGAACGGCAGCCCCCACAGCAGCAGGAAGAACATCGCGGGGAACTGCGTGGTGAAGTGGATCCACATGCCCAGGCGGGTGCCGGGCTCGCGCCAGGCGTCCGCGATCTGCCGGCGGATGAAGGCGGCGCCGGTGTGGGTGGCGGGCGCGGGCGCCGGGGCGAAGCCCTCGGGGTGGTCCTTGAGGAAGAGCAGCAGCAGGACGAGGACGACCACACCGCCCGCCGCGCTCCCCGCGAAGGTCACCGTCCAGCCCGCGGAGTGCAGCAGCCGGGCGAGGAGCAGCGTGGAGATGAGGTTGCCCGCCATGCCGACGAGCGCGGCGATCTGCGCGACCAGTGGCCCGCGCCGGGCCGGGAACCAGCGGGACCCCAGCCGGAGCACGCTGATGAAGGTCATCGCGTCACCGCAGCCGAGCAGCGCCCGCGACCCGAGCGCCATCGCGTACGACTCGGAGAACGCGAACCCGAACTGGCCGACGGTGTAGAGGACGACGCCCATGGCCAGCACCTTCTTGGTGCCGAGCCGGTCCACGAGCAGGCCGACGGGTATCTGCATGCCCGCATAGACCAGCAGCTGGAGGATCGAGAAGGTCGACAGCGCCGAGGCGTTGATGTGGAAGCGGTCGGCGGCGTCCAGACCGGCGACGCCCAGGCTGGTGCGGTAGGTGACGGCGACGAAGTAGACGGCGACGCCGATGCCCCAGACGGCCACGGCACGGGCGCCGCCGGGTGGATCGCCGGGCAGGGACCGTGCCGTGGTGGTGCCGGAATCGGCGCTCATCGGACGTCTCCCTGCGCGAGGTTGCGGACCCAGCTGACGTGGCGGTGCACGGCGGCGGTGGCCGCCTCGGAGTCACCTGTGCGCAGCGCCTCCAGGATCTCGGCGTGCTCGGCGACGTTCTTGGCGATGCGGTCCGGATGGGCGTGCATCACCGCGACGCCCATCCGCAGCTGACGGTCGCGCAGCTGCTCGTAGAGGCGGTTGAGGATCTGGTTGCCGGTGTTGCGCACCAGGGCCGCGTGGAAGCAGCGGTCGGCGACGGAGACCGCCGCGAGATCGCCTGCCGCGGACCGCTCCTGCATGGTCCGCAGATGCCCGTCCAGCTCGTCGAGGAGCGCCTCGGACGCCGGAACGGCTCGGGCCGCGGCGTACTGCTCCACCAGCAGCCGGGTCTCGACGACGTCGGCGATCTCCTGTGCGGAGACCGGCAGCACCATCGCGCCCTTCTTCGGATAGAGCTTGAGCAGCCCCTCGACCTCCAGCCGGAGCAGCGCCTCGCGCACCGGCGTCCGCGAGACCCCGACCGCCTCGGCCAGCTCGCCCTCGGTGAGCAGCATGCCGCCCTCGTAGCGGCGCTGGAGCACGGCGTCCTTCACATGCGTGTAGACGCGTTCGGCGGCGGGTGGCTGTTTGGCGTGCGGGGTCCCGGCGGACTGCCGGCCGGGAGCGACGGGTGCGGAGGCAGATGGCATGCACACAGGATAGATACAACAGGTATGCGTGCGTCGGGGCTTCCAGAATGCGGACAGGGAGTGCCCGGGGCGCGGTACCGAAGGCGCAGGTCAGAGGCGGGCACCGGGCCCGGCCCCAGGCCGGCGGCCGGGGCCGGGCCCGCCCGGTCAGTCCGCCATCAGCCCCTGGGCGACCAGCCGGTCGACGACCTGACCGTGGGCCGGGGCGCAGCGCTCCCGCGCCTCCGCGCGGCCGAACCAGGCGTACTCGGCGATCTCCCGGCCGGGGCGCGGCGTGATGTCCTGCGGGCCGCCGGTGAAGCAGGTCATGTGCAGCCGGCGGCCGCCCTGCCCGTGGGCCACGTCATGGATGACGAACGCCTCGGTCAGCTCAGCCGCCGGAACCGTCAGGCCCAGCTCCTCCGCCAGCTCGCGCGAGAGCGCCTCCGGTGCGGTCTCGCCATCCTCGTACTTGCCGCCGGGCAGGTAGAACGTGTCGTTGCCGCGCGTCCGCACGCTGAGCAGCCGCCCCTCGCGCACATGTAGCCAGGACACCGACCGCAGCGGCGCGACGCGGTCCAGGGCGATGAGGGTCTCGCCCGTCTCCTCCTCGGACCGGCGGGAGCGCTCGGTGAAGCCGACGTGGTCGTAGAAGCGACGGGCGCGGTCGTTGCGCTCGTAGACCTCCAGGGTCAGCGCGCCGTGCAGCGTCGCGGCGTGCTCGATCAGTGCGCGGCCGGCGCCACGTCCCTGCGCCTCGGGATCGACGAAGAGCCCGCCGATCTCCGCGCCCATGAGCCCCAGCAGCCCGACGACGGCGCCGTCCCGCTCGGCGACCCAGTTGTCCGCCTGGACGAGGTACACCTCCCGGAGCATGCGGGCCCGCTCCCCGCCGCCCTCACCGGGGAGGAAGGGGTGGGCCTGGCGGACGGCGCGGGACCACAGGTCGACGACGACGCTCTCGTCGTCCTGCCGGTAACGCCGGATGATCAATTCGCTGCTGCTCATGGCACCGAAGCTAAACACCGCCCTGGCCTGCGGCAAGTCCTTTCCGGACCGCTCCGGAGGGCCGCTCCCACCGGGGTGCCCGTGCGCCGTCGATCCTCCGGAGGTGCGGTACGGGGTCCCTCTTAAGTCGTAGCCGAATCCGTACCTGACGCGTACGGGCGGGCCCGGAATCCATGGGTGAATGGAGGCCTGACGCCGGGAAGGTTCCGGCACCCGAGGGGGAGAGACCATGCAGAGCAGTACGAACACCACCCGCCGTGTCCGGACCACCGCCGTGGTGGTGCTGATCGCCGCCGCCGTCTGGGCAGGCACCACGGTGGTCCGCAACTCCTCGCACGCGGACACCTCCGCGCCGACCGGCCCGGTCGCCCATCTCCGGAACGCCGTCGAGCTCATCCGCGGCTGATCCGCGCCACCGGACGACCACCGGGTCACGGCGCACGCAGCACAACGGCCGGCCTTCGCGGATGCGGAGGCCGGCCGTGCTGCGTGCGCTACCGGGTCAGCCCCAGGTGATCAGCCGCTTCGGCTTCTCCAGGACGCCCGCGATGTCGGCGAGGAGCTTCGAGCCCAGCTCGCCGTCGATCAGCCGGTGGTCGAACGAGAGCGCCAGCGTGGTGACCTGACGGGGCTTGACCTTCCCCTTGTGGACCCACGGCTGGAGCTTGACCGCGCCGAAGGCGAGGATCGCCGACTCCCCCGGGTTGAGGATCGGCGTACCGGTGTCGACCCCGAAGACGCCGACGTTGGTGATGGTGACGGTCCCACCGGACATGGCCGCCGGGGAGGTCTTGCCCTCGCGGGCGGTCGCCACCAGTTCGCCCAGCGCCTCGGCGAGCTGCGGCAGCGTCTTGGCGCCCGCGTCCTTGATGTTCGGCACGATCAGCCCGCGCGGGGTGGCCGCGGCGATACCGAGGTTCACCTCGTGCTTCAGCACGATCTCCTGGTTCGCCTCGTCCCAGACCGCGTTGACCTCCGGGTGCCGCTTGAGGGCGACCAGGAACGCCTTCGCGACGAAGAGCAGCGGGTTGACGCGCAGACCCGCCATGTCCGGGTCCTGCTTCAGCTCCTGGACCAGCTTCATCGTGCGCGTCACATCGACGGTGACGAACTCCGTGACGTGCGGCGCGGTGAAGGCCGAGGCGACCATCGCCTGCGCGGTGGCCTTACGGATGCCCTTGACCGGGATCCGGGTCTCCCCGGCCGACGGCACGGCGACCGCCTCCGGCAGCGCGGCGGACACCGGCACCGTTTCACGTGAAACAGGCGCCGCGGCGGCCGCGGCGGCGTGCACATCCTCGCGGGTGACGACCCCGTCGGCGCCGGTCGGCACCACCGTGGCCAGATCGACGCCGAGGTCCTTGGCGAGCTTGCGTACCGGCGGCTTGGCCAGCGGCCGGGGCGCGCCGGGAACGGCCGGTGCGGCCACCGCGGGCGCGGCCGGTGCCGGGGCCGGGGCGGCCGGGGCGGGCACGGCGGCCCGCCCGTTCAGCTCGGCCTGGAGCCCCGCGGTCGCCGGCTGCGCCGCGGACTGCTGCTGCGCCTTGCGCGGCCGCCGCTTCGTCGACGCCGGGGCGGCGCCGTAGCCGACGAGCACCGCCTGGCGGCCCTGCGGTTCCTCGGCCTCGGCGGGCTCCGGCACGGCGGCCGGCGCAATTCCGGCCGACGGCGCGGGGCCGGCGCCCGGGTCGGTGTCCACGGAGATGATGACGGTGCCGACGTCGACGGTGGTGCCCTCGTCGAAGTTGAGCGTGTGCACCACCCCGTCGTAGGGGATGGGCAGTTCGACGGCGGCCTTCGCGGTCTCGACCTCGCAGACGACCTGGCCGTCGGTGACGGTGTCACCGGGCTGGACGTACCACTTGAGGATCTCGGCCTCGGTGAGGCCCTCGCCCACGTCGGGCATCTTGAACTCGCGGAAACGCTGCCCCGAGGCGGTGGTTGCAGTCATGGTCACGGCTCTCCTCTCCCCCTCAGTACGCCAGCGCGCGGTCGACGGCGTCGAGCACCCGGTCCAGGCCCGGCAGGTACTCGTCCTCCAGACGGGACGGCGGGTACGGCGCGTGGAACCCGCCGACCCGCAGCACCGGTGCCTCCAGGTGGTAGAAGCAGCGCTCGGTGATCCGGGCGGCGATCTCGGCGCCCACCCCGAGGAAGACCGGCGCCTCGTGCACCAGGACCAGCCGGCGGGTCCGCTCGACCGACGCCTGGACGGTGTCGAAGTCGATGGGGGAGAGCGACCGCAGGTCGACGACCTCGATCGACTTGCCCTCCTCCGCCGCGACGTTGGCGACGTCCTGGCAGACCTTCACCATCGGACCGTACGCGGCGAGCGTGAGGTCCGAGCCGCTGCGGGCGATCCGGGCGGTGTGCAGCGGGTCCGGGATCGCCTCGGTGTCCAGGCGCGACTTGTCGTGGTAGCGGCGCTTGGGCTCGAAGTAGATGACCGGGTCGTCCCCGGCGATGGCCTGCTGGAGCATCCAGTAGGCGTCCGAGGCGTTCGACGGCGTCACGCACTTGAGGCCCGCGACGTGCGCGAACAGCGCCTCCGGGGACTCCGAGTGGTGCTCGACCGCACCAATGCCGCCCGCGTACGGGATGCGGATGACGACGGGCACCTTGACCTTGCCCAGCGCCCGGGCGTGCATCTTCGCGAGCTGGGTGACGATCTGGTCGTAGGCGGGGAAGACGAACCCGTCGAACTGGATCTCCACGACCGGGCGGTAACCACGCAGCGCCAGGCCGATGGCGGTACCGACGATGCCGGACTCGGCGAGCGGGGTGTCGATCACCCGGTCCTCGCCGAAGTCCTTCTGGAGGCCGTCGGTGACGCGGAAGACGCCGCCGAGTTTGCCGACGTCCTCACCCATCACGAGGACCTTGGGGTCGGCCTCCATGGAGGCGCGCAGCGAGGCGTTGATCGCCTTGGCGATGGTGATCTTCTCGTGGACGGCCATGGTCAGTTCTCCTCCGCGGCGGCATCGGCGTCGGCGAACGACGCCTGGTACGCGGCGAACTGCGCGCGCTCCTCGTCGACGAGCGCATGCCCGTCCGCATAGACGTTCTCGAAGATCGCCATGGTGTCGGGGTCGGGCATCGCCCGGACGGCGTCCCGCACCCGCTTGCCCAGCGCCTCGCTCTCCTCCTCGACGGCGGCGAGGTAGGCGTCGTCGACGAACCCCTCGGCCTCCAGGTACCGGCGCAGCCGCAGGATCGGGTCCTTCGCCTCCCAGGCGCGGGTCTCCTCGTCGGCGCGGTACTTCGTCGGGTCGTCGGAGGTGGTGTGGGCGCCCATCCGGTAGGTGAACGCCTCGACCAGCATCGGGCCCTCGCCGGTGCGGGCGCGCTCCAGCGCCGCCCGGGTCACGGCCAGGCAGGCCAGCACGTCGTTGCCGTCGACGCGGACGCCGGGGAATCCGAAACCGCGGGCGCGCTGATAGAGCGGCACCCGGGTCTGGCGCTCCGTCGGCTCGGAAATCGCCCATTGATTGTTCTGGCAGAAGAAGACCACGGGGGCGTTGTAGACCGCGGAGAAGGTGAACGACTCGGCGACATCTCCCTGGCTGGAGGCGCCGTCACCGAAATAGGCGAGCACCGCGGAATCCGCGCCGTCCTTCTGCACCCCCATCGCATATCCGGTCGCGTGCAGCGTCTGCGAACCGATGACGATGGTGTAGAGGTGAAAGTTGTTGCTGTTCGGGTCCCAGCCGCCGTGGTTCACGCCGCGGAACATGCCGAGCAGGTTCGTCGGGTCGACCCCGCGGCACCAGGCGACGCCGTGCTCGCGGTAGGTCGGGAAGACGTAGTCGTCGTCGCGCAGGGCCCGCCCGGAGCCGATCTGGGCCGCCTCCTGGCCGAGCAGCGAGGCCCACAGACCCAGTTCGCCCTGGCGCTGCAGCGTGGTGGCCTCGGCGTCGAACTTCCGCGTCAGCACCATGTCGCGGTAGAGACCGCGCAGTTCCTCGGGCGACAGCTCGATCGCGTAATCCGGGTGCTCGACCCGCTTCCCCTCGGGGGTCAGCAGTTGTACGAGCTCGTCCTGCTCCGCCGGGCGCGTGGCCTTGTTCCTGGCCGGTGACGCCTTCTTGGCGGTGGTGCGCTTGCTGCCGCCGCGGGTGGTTTTCCGCTGGGCAGTGCCTTCCACGGTCACGTGCTGCTCCTCCGTCTGTCCGGCCCCCGGGGTCCGCCGGTGGCCGTATTGCGGCTCACCCGGTATCCGATACGGCGCACGGGGTGGGTGCGAACGCGGCCGGATCCGGGTGGAACAAAGCGTCCCGGAAGGTGGCCTGCTCATCGCACGTTACCCATTGTCAAAGCCTAAGCGGAAACGGCCCTGACCTGCGATTTTGCTTGGATTTCCAAGTAAAGTCGCGAAAGCTGGGAACAACTCCTGGTCACAGCGTTGCAGGCCGCCGGGACACCGGCACGTTATATCGGTGACCTGGAGCACGGGAAGGGTCGGTGTGTGAGACTGGGGCCGTGCACGCGGATGGAAAAATCAGGGTATTCCTGCTCGATGATCATGAAGTGGTACGGCGCGGCGTCCACGAAATGCTGGCGGGTGAACCGGACATCGAGGTCATCGGCGAGGCCGGAACCGCCGCGGACGCCCTGGTCAGGATCCCGGCCACCCGACCGGACGTCGCGGTGCTGGATGTCCGGCTACCGGACGGCAGCGGCGTCGAGGTCTGCCGCGAGATCCGCTCGCAGAACGACGAGATCAACTGCCTGATGCTGACGTCGTTCGCGGACGACGAGGCCCTTTTCGACGCGATCATGGCCGGTGCGGCCGGTTATGTCCTCAAGGCCATCCGGGGCAACGAACTCCTCGCCGCCGTACGCGACGTCGCCGCCGGCAAGTCCCTCCTCGACCCGGTGGCCACCGCGCAGGTCCTGGAGCGGCTGCGGGGCGGCGGCACCAAGAGCGACGACAAGCTGGCCTCCCTCACCGACCAGGAGCGCCGGATCCTCGACCTCATCGGCGAGGGCCTGACCAACCGCGCCATCGGCGAACGCCTCCACCTCGCCGAGAAGACCATCAAGAACTACGTCTCCAGCCTGCTGTCCAAGCTCGGCATGGAGCGCCGTTCCCAGGCCGCCGCCTATGTCGCCCGGCGCCAGGCCGAGCGCCGCTGAGGAACGCCGCCGCACCGACCCGGCGGGACCAACGTCCCGGCCAGGTGAGGGCCGCTGCCCCTGTCGGCGGCGGCCCGCCCGGCGGCAGGCTGGGAACCATGCCCTGCGACGACCCCCGCGCCACGGAACTGCTCGACCGCACCCCCTACGGACGGATCTCGTCGAGCCTGCGCGCACTGCCCTTCACCGCGGTCTCCCGGCACCTGGTCACCGGCGACCGGCTGATCGTGCGCCTGCACAGCGGCTACGGATACCACCGCGCCATGGACGGCGCGGTCGTCGCGTACGAGGCGGACACCCTCCACAGCGGGGCCGAGGACGCCTGGTCGGTGCATCTGACCGGAACCGCGCGGCTCACCGAGCCGACCGACGCCGAACACCAGCGTTTCGGCCGGACGCCACGACTGGCGGACGGCGTTCCGTTCGACCCGGTTTTCCTGCGGATTGAGCCAGAATTCATCGCCTTGCACCACCTGACCGATGTACCGGATTTCAGAACCGTCCCTTGGAGCCCTGGCCAGTGATCTAACATCTGGCGCGTGCTGCGCTCATCTGTAGTCCGGACGGCGGCCGCCCCCGACGGCCGCACGCTCGGCTCCTTACTCGCCCACTACGCCGACGCCGGGGAACCGCTCTCCTGCGAGCCCGTCGCCGAGGGCCTGCTCAACCGCGGATACACGCTGGTCACCACGGACGGCAGATACTTCCTCAAGCACCACCTCGACGGAGACCGCGGCTCCATCTCCCGCCAGCACCGCGCCACCCTCCGGCTCGCCGCGCTCGGACTGCCGCTCGCCCCGCCCCTCGCCCGCGCCGACGGCCGCACCGTCACCGTGCTCGACGGCCGCTGCTACGCCCTCCACCCCTGGGTCGACGGCGAACACCTCGGCGGCACCGCGCTCACCCTCGCCCAGTCCCGCCGCCTCGGCGCGCTGCTCGGCCTCGTCCACACCGCGCTGGAACGGGTCATGCCGGCCCAGCGGCGGCCGGGCCCCGTCCCGCGCGCCCAGCCCAGCGCCGAGCCCGCGCAGACCTTCGACGTCATCGACGAGCTGCTGGCGCTGGCCCGGGTGACCCGCCCGCGTACCAGCTTCGAGGAGCTGGCCGAGCACCGGCTGCGCGAGCGCCGGGCGCTCCTGGAGCGCCACGCCCACCGCCGCCCCGCCGACCCGGGCGCCGCGGCCGTCGGCTGGGTGCACGGCGACTTCCACCCGCTCAACGTCCTCTACCGGGGGGCCGCGCCCGCCGCGATCGTCGACTGGGACCGGCTGGGCGTCCAGCCGCGCGCCGAGGAGGCGGTCCGCGCCGCCGCGATCTTCTTCGTCCGGCCCTGCGGCACGCTGGACCTGGCGAAGGTGGCGGCGTACGCGGGCGCCTACCGCGGCGCACGCGGCGCGGACGCCGGGGAGCTGGCCGCGGCCGTCCACCGGGTGTGGTGGGAGCGGCTGAACGACTTCTGGATGCTGACCTGGCGCTACCGCCTCGGCGACCGGCGCACCGACCCGCAGTTCCCCGCCGCGTCCGCGCTGGCGGTGTGGTGGACCCGCGAGTACCAGGCGGTCCGGGACGCGTTCACGGGATGAACGACGGCCCCGGACGGGCGATCGCCGTCCGGGGCCGTGCAGCCGTGCGGGGAGGTACGGGCCTCCCGTGCGGTCAGGGGGTGGTGCCGGCCGCCGTGCCCGCGTCCGTACCGCCCGTGTCGGTGCCACCGGCGTCCGTGCCACCGGCGTCCGTGCCACCGGCGTCCGTGCCACCGGCGTCGGTGCCACCGGCGTCCGTACCGCCCGTGGCCGTACCGCCGCTGGCGCTGCCGCCGTTGTTGCTGCCGCCGCCGTGCGTCGAGGTCGGCGGGGGCGTCTGCGGGGCCTGGGTCGGGGTGGTCGGGTACTGCGTGGTGGGCTCCCGGGTCGGCGGCGAGGTGTCCTCGGTCGGCGGGGTGTAGCCGCCGATGCCACCGGGCTCGGTGGTCTCGTCCGTCGGCTCGTCGCTGGGCTCTTCGGTCTGCTCGTCCTTGGTGCTGGACGAGGACGTGGGCGACTTGGTCGTCTCGGGCGCGGAGCCGCCGCCGCTGTCGCTGTTGCGCACCGCGAAGGCCACGCCCACCGCGATGGCGATCAGCGCGAGCACGGCGATCAGCCAGATCTTGCCGCGGCTGCGCCGTGCCGGCCGGTGACCGCCTTCGAAGCCCCCGTCGTCGGCGTGCATACCGGGCGGCAGGATCGGGTTGGCCGCGGTCTGCCCGGCGTCCGCGTGCGGCATCGCGGTGGTCGCGGCGACGCCCATCGCGGAGGTGCCGCCCTCGTGCGCGGCGACCGGGCCGGTGCTCCAGGTGCCGGTGTGGCCGCCCTGCTCGTGCAGCATCTGCAGCGAGTACTGCACCAGACCGCGCATCTCCTCGGCGCTCTGGAACCGGTCGTCCGGGTCCTTGGCCAGGGAGCGCATGACGAGGCCGTCCAGCTCCGGCGGCACGTCGGCGACCTGCGACGGCGGCACCGGCATGTCCTGGACGTGCTGGTAGACCACCGACAGCGGCGTCTCACCGGTGAACGGCGGCCGCAGCGCCAGCAGTTCGTAGAGCAGACAGCCGGTGGCGTACAGGTCGGAACGGGTGTCGACGGTCTTGCCGAGCGCCTGCTCCGGGGAGAGGTACTGCGGAGTGCCCATGACCATGCCGGTCTGGGTCATCGTCGACTGCGCGCCGTGCAGCGCACGGGCGATGCCGAAGTCCATGACCTTGACGGCGCCGCTGTTGGTGATGATCACGTTCGCGGGCTTGATGTCGCGGTGCACGATGCCGTGCTGATGGCTGTAGGCCAGCGCCTCCAGCACACCCGAGACGATGATCAGCGCCTGGTCCGGCGGCGGCGCATCGGCGTTGAGCAGCAGGTCACGGATGGTACGGCCCTCGACCAGCTCCATCACGATGTACGGCACGGTGTTGCCGCCGACGTAGTCCTCGCCGGAGTCGTACACGGCGACGACGGCGTGGTGGTTCAGCCCGGCGACGGACTGTGCCTCACGCGTGAAGCGGGCCTTCGACACCGGGTCCTCGGCGAGGTCGGCGCGGAGCAGCTTCACTGCGACCGTGCGGCCCAGCCGTACGTCCTCGGCGGCGAACACCTCCGCCATGCCGCCGCGGCCCAGGCGGCGGGTGAGTCGGTAGCGGCCGTCGCCGACCAGTCCGCCGTTGCCCCACGTCTCCGGTGCGTCGGAGGTGTGGGAGCCGGTGGCGTCAGGGTCGGACGGGCCCTGGGGGCCCTGCGTCGGTGCCATCGGTCCTCGCCGTCGAAATCGATCCGCCTGAGCGGTAAGGTCTCGGTCCTCGCCGGGGCGGACGCGCTGATCGCACCGCCCCTCCGGAGCACGCTACAGGCTCGGGAACGCCCGCCGGTCCGAGCGGACCGGCCATCAAACCTTCCGGCCGCCCCACGTCGCAAGTTGACCATCGGCGGACCGCCTCAGGACGCCCCATCGGCATCGGGCGTAACTGTCACGGAACGGGCACACAGCTTGACGTGTCACTGCCCTGGGGCAGACTTGGCTGCGCAATCACCGGATTTGATCGCCACACGTGCGGGCACTGCGCCTAGGGGGAAGCGGAACGATGAGCCAGGACGGCGCTCAGGGCCCATACGAGGGCCGTTCGGTCGGCGGAGGACGTTACCAGCTCCGTGCGCTTCTCGGCGAAGGCGGTATGGCCGCCGTCCACCTCGCCTACGACAGCGTCCTCGACCGCGAGGTCGCGATCAAGACCCTGCACAGCGAACTCGGCCGTGAGCAGGCATTTCGTGAGCGTTTCCGGCGCGAGGCACAGTCCGTCGCCAAGCTGACGCACACCAACATCGTCTCGGTCTTCGACTCCGGTGAGGACGAGCTCGACGGCGCCATGGTGCCGTACATCGTCATGGAGTACGTCTCCGGTCAGCCGCTCCGCTCGGAGCTGGACGGCGACATCGCCCAGCACGGCGCGATGCCGACGCAGAAGGCGCTGAAGATCACCGCCGATGTGCTCGCCGCGCTGGAGGCGAGCCATGAGATGGGCCTGGTCCACCGGGACATCAAGCCGGGCAACGTCATGCTGACCAAGCGCAACGTCGTCAAGGTCATGGACTTCGGCATCGCCCGCGCCATGCAGTCCGGTGTGACATCGATGACACAGACCGGCATGGTCGTCGGCACCCCGCAGTACCTCTCGCCGGAGCAGGCGCTGGGCCGCGGCGTGGACGCCCGCTCGGACCTCTACTCCGTCGGCATCATGCTCTTCGAGCTGCTCACCGGGCAGCTGCCGTTCGACGCGGACTCCCCGCTCGCCATCGCCTACGCGCATGTGCAGGAGGAGCCGCCGCTCCCGTCGAGCATCAACCAGTCGGTCCCCCCGGCGGTGGACGCGCTGGTCGCCCGGGCGCTCAAGAAGAACCCCAACGAGCGGTTCCCCAATGCCGAGGCGATGCAGGAGGAGTGCCGGCGGATCGCCGGTTCCGCGCAGTCCGGCGGTTCGCCGCTGATCATCAGCGAGGGTCCGCGGGCGCGCACCAGCGGCGCGTCCGTCTCCTCGGCGGTCTTCCCGACGGCCACCGGCACCCCGCCCACCCCCGCGCCGCCGAACGTGCAGCAGCCGTACCAGCCGATGCCGACACCCGGGTACGGCCCGTCGACGCCGCCGCCGGTGAACAACGCCTTCCCGACCCCGGCCCCCGGCCCCGCGCCGTTCAACGCGGGCGGGTACCCGACGCCGGCCCCGGCGCCGTTCGCGCAGCCGCCGGTGGCGCCGACGATGCCGCCGGCGAACGGCGGACCGCGGCCCCGCAAGAACAACACCCCGGTGGTCGTCGTCGCGACGATCGTGGGTGTGGTGGTGGTGACCGCCATCGCGATCGGCATCGGGCTGAACGCCGGTAACGACAACAGCAAGAACCGCGCGGACTCCGCGTCGACCTCGACGTACTCCGCCCCCGAGCCCTCGTCGACGGTCAGCACCCGGCCCGAGGACAAGTCCCTGACGATCCAGTCCACCCAGTGCACCAACCCCTCGCACCCCTACGGCGAGAAGCAGAAGATCTATGTCCCCTCCTTCCTGTTCAAGAACCTGGAATCGGTGAAGGAGTGCATGGACGCGGCGGGCTGGAAGTACACCGTCAAGGAGAAGAACGACGCGCTCTGGGGGAAGAACACCGTCACCAAGCAGTCGCCGTCCGGCTTCAGCTACTGGGACCCGGAGAGCGGCGACCCGCTGGAGCTCACGGTCTCCTCGGGCCACATGGACTGATCCACCGGTCGCGCAGACGCCGAGGGCCGGGCACACGGAGTGTGTGCCCGGCCCTTCGTGGTTCCCCGGCGGTCTGCGCCGCCGCTCAGAGGTAGGGGCCGGAGCGGGCGCCGCCGTGGCCGGACTGCTCGCTCTCGTCGGCGGGGGCGACGCCGGGCGGCAGCGCGCGGCGCATCGTCTCCAGCTGGGCACGGGCGGCCATCTGCTGGGCGAACAGCGCGGTCTGGATGCCGTGGAACAGCCCCTCCAGCCAGCCGACCAGCTGGGCCTGGGCGATGCGGAGTTCCGATTCGGTGGGCACCGACTCGTCGGTGAACGGCAGGGACAGCCGCTCCAGCTCCTCGACCAGCTCGGGCGCGAGCCCGTCCTCCAGCTCCTTCACCGAACTGGCGTGGATCTCCTTGAGGCGGACCCGGCTGGCCTCGTCGAGCGGCGCGGCCTTCACCTCTTCCAGCAGCTGCTTGATCATGCTGCCGATCCGCATGACCTTGGCGGGCTGCTCGACCATGTCCGTCACCGGTGTCTCCCGGGACTCCCCGTCACCCTCGCCGCCTCCGGCGGCGGCGCTGCCCAGCGCCATGCCGTCCGGGCCGACTACCAGGACGTGCTGGTTCTCCTGCGACCGTTCGTTCATCGGCATATCCATACCGCCATTCTCTCGTACACGGGTACGCCGGAGGCGGTGACCCCACCACGCCGCAACGGCCGGCCGGGGCTGCGGGCCGGGGCTGCGGGAGCGGTGGTGAGCGCGGGCCGGTGGTCGGGGGACAGCGGCTTCCGGGGGTGAGCGGTCGGTCGAGGCGGTCCGTCGGTCGTGTTTCACGTGAAACGGCGCACCGGTCCGGGCCGCCGGGTCAGCCGCGCCGCAGCCGGAGCGCGAGAAAGGCCAGCCCCAGGCCGGTGAGGGCCATGCCCGCGCCCATCGGGAGCACCCGCTCGGCGTGGGAGCCCGTCCCGACGAAGGGGTACGACCTGCCGTCGGACGGCGGCTCGGCCTGGGTGTCCGGCGCCTGGTGATCGTCCGCCTCCCGGGCCGTCCGGGCGCTCGGCGCGGGAGTCTCCTCCGCGGGGACCGTATGCGGTACGGCGGTGGGCACACGCTTCGGGTGGTGCGGCGGGGCAACGGTGCGGTGGTGGGCGGAGTGGTGGCGCGACGGGCGGGCCTCGCGGTGCGGGGTGGCGGTCTTGGCCGGGTGGTCGTCCGGGGTGCGCTGTGGTGCGGGTGCACGGGTGGGCGGGGCCGGAGGGCGTGGGGCGGCGGAGCCCGGCGCGGGGGGCGTGGGCGGCGTAGGAGCAGGTGGCCGGTGCGGCTTGTGCGTCGGTGCGGGCGGCCGCGGCGGGCCTGCTGTGGCCTCCGCGGGGAGGTGCGGCCTTGGCTGCCCACCGGGCAGCGCGGCGCCGCCGGGCAGCCCGGTGAAGTCCGGCACCAGGTCTCCGACACCGGCGACCCCGAAGGCGCCGGAGAGGCCGAACAGGCCGGTCCTCTCACCCAGGCGGTGGCGGCGCTCGGCGAGCTGGGGGTCCCTGACCTCCGGCGTCCCGGGCGCGAGGGCCCGGGACGTGCGCAGCGCTCCCTGCCCCGGGGACGCGGCCGCATGAGCCGTCACCGTGCCGAGCGCCAGGGAGAAGGGCAAGGCCACCGTGACCACCAGCAGGCCGCCGGGGATACGCGTAGGGATTCGAGCCACGGATGTGCCCCTCCCGTGCCGAGCCGCCATGTGACCTACTCAGCGTCACATGACGCCACAAATCCGGCATCTCGGGCGGTCCGATGGGGGGAGGGGAGAGCTGGTCGGGTGGCAGCGGGCGGGCTGGGTTCACGCGTCAGGCCGGAGCCGTGACGCCGGTGCGCCCGGCGTCACGTTCGGCACGGGCGCCTGATTCAGGAACCGTCCGCCTCCGCCACCCGCCCCGTATCGCTGCGGTAGCCGCCGCTCAGACCGTCAGGACGACCTTGCCGATGTGGCCACTCGCGTCGACCACGCGGTGGGCCTCGGCGGCGTCCGCCATCGGGAGGGTGCGGTCGACGACCGGGCGGACCTGGCCATTGCCGATCAGCGGCCAGACATGTTCACGGACCGCTGCCACGATCGCGGCCTTCTCCTGCAACGGGCGGGCACGGAGTCCGGCCGCGGTGATCGCGGCACGCTTGGCCAGCAGGGCGCCGATGTTCAGTTCCGCCTTCACCCCGCCCTGCATGCCGATGATGGCGAGGCGACCGTTGACCGCCAGCGCCTTCACATTCCGCTCCAGGTACTTCGCGCCGACGATGTCGAGGATGACATCGGCGCCCTTGCCGCCGGTGGCCTCGCGCACCTCCGTCACGAAGTCCTGCTGGTGGTAGTCGATGAGCACATCGGCACCCAACTCCGCACAACGTGCCAGCTTTTCGGCGCTGCCCGCGGTGACCACGACGCGGGCGCCGACCGCCTTGGCGAGCTGGATCGCCATGGTGCCGATACCGCTGGACCCGCCGTGGACCAGCAGCGTCTCACCGGGGCGCAGGTGGGCGATCATGAAGACGTTGGACCACACGGTGCAGGCAACCTCGGGCAGCGCGGCAGCGGTCACCAGGTCGATGCCGTCCGGCAGCGGCAGCACCTGCCCCGCCGGGACCGCCACCTTCTCCGCGTAACCGCCACCGGCCAGCAGCGCACAGACCTCGTCGCCGACCGCCCAGCCGTGCACCCCCGGGCCGAGGGCCGCGACCCGGCCCGCGCACTCCAGCCCGGGATACGGGGAGGAGCCGGGCGGCGGGTCGTAGAAGCCCTGACGTTGCAGCAGATCGGCGCGGTTGACGGCGCTCGCCGCGACATCGATCAGGATCTCGCCCTCGGCGGGCTGCGGATCGGGCACCTCGGCCCAGATGAGGGCCTCGGGGCCACCGGGTTCGGGAATGGTGATCGCTCGCATGGCCGCGAGGCTACTCGCCGGGGGTGCTCGCGGCGACAGCGCACGCACCGTCGACGCCCGTACGGCCCCCGAAGGGACGCCATATGACGAACCGCTCGGCCTGTTTCACGTGAAACAGGCCGAGCGGCAAGGGAGTTGATGCCCCCTCCGACCCACCGTGTTTCACGTGAAACGGCTCGTTTCACGTGAAACGAGCCGGATCGCGGGAGGGGAGTCCGGCCGGGGCCGGCGGTCAGTCGTCGGCGCGACGCATCGGGGAGACGCCGGAGCCCGGCAGCGGCGCCTTGGGCGCACCCGGCTTGCCCGGCACATCGGCGTCCTCCGTGGCAGCTGCGCGGACGATCGTGATCAGCCGGTCGGCGGCCTGCAACGGACTGGCCGCCGGGTCGTCGTAACCGAGGAGCCGGTGGCCGCGCAGCACGGAGACGACCAGGTCGTCGGTCTCCCGCACCGACTTGCCGACCTCGGACTTCACGACCGGGCGCTCGACCAGGTCGAGACCGCTGCCCTGCTGGATGAGGTCTTCCATAACCGTTCCGGCGCTGGGGCTGTGGACGGAGAGGCCCAGCAGCCGGCCGGCGGCGCTGGCAGAGGTGATCACGGAGTCGGCGCCGGACTGCCGCAGCAGCGGGGCGTTCTCCTCCTCCCGTACCGCGGCGACGATGTTGGCCTTTTTGTTCAGCTGCCGGGCGGTCAGCGCGACGAGTACGGCGGTGTCGTCGCGCTGGGTGGCGATGACCACCTGAAGCGCACGCTGGATCTCCGCCCGGACGAGGACATCACTGCGGGTGGCGTCACCGACCACACCCACGAAACCCTCGGCTACGGCGGAGTCGATCACCTTCGGACTCGGATCGACGATGACGATGCGCTCGCGGGTCAGTCCGGTGGCACAGAGGGTCTGGACGGCGGACCGGCCCTTGGTGCCGAATCCGACGACGACGGTGTGGTCACGCAAGGTTTTTCTCCAGCGTTTCAGTTGCCACTGCTCACGGGTGCGTTCCGTCAGCACCTCCAGTGTGGTGCCGACCAGGATGATCAGAAAGAGCACCCGCAGCGGCGTGATCAGCACGATGTTCAGCAGCCGTGCCGTGTCGCCGTACGGGACGATGTCGCCGTAACCGGTGGTGGAGAGCGTGACGGTGGCGTAGTAGACGCAGTCGAGGAAATCGACCGTGTTGTCGGCGCTGTCGTGGTACTCGTCGCGGTCTATCCAGACGATGAAGACCGTCGCGACGAGGACGAGCAGAGCCATCAGGAGCCGTCTGGCGACCTGACGGAGCGGCTCCACGGGTGTCCGGCGCGGCAGCAGGACCCGGTGGGAGTTGTCCTCGGGGACCTCGCGCGCCGCGGCGTCGTGGGAGGGGAGCTTCACGCGGCGCCTCCGGTCGGGGGTGCGGAAAAGGTGGAGCGTACGGGACGGCCGCCGCCCGGGTGCGCGCCGGGTCCGTACGACGGCCCGGCGTCCTCCGGGCCGTATGCCGCGTTCCCCGTCGGCCAGGGCAGTTCCAGCACGTCGACCAGGTCGCCGCGGTCGGCGCCGCCGGGCGGGACGACGGCCAGCGCATCGGCGACGGCGACGCCGCGCAGCATGGCGGGTCCGTGGAACGGCAGCGGTGCCGCGGTACGGCCGTGGCGGGGGTCGTCGCCGTAGGCGACCGGGACGAGCCGGGTGTCGTGCGGATGCCCGTCCACCCTCGCGCTCAGGGGGGCACGGAGCGGCGTCGCGGGCGGGCGTGCGGCGAGGGTCCGCAGCAGCGGTTCGGCCAGGGTCAGCAGGCCGGAGACCGCGGCGAGCGGGTTGCCCGGCAGTCCCACGAGGTGCCGGCCCGGGGCGATCCTGGCCAGCAGCATCGGGTGTCCCGGGCGCACCGCCACCCCGTCGACCAGCACCTCGGCGCCGATACGGCGCAGCGCCGGATGGACGTGGTCGACGGGCCCGGAAGCGGTGCCGCCGGTGGTGAGGACAACATCGGCGGTGGAGCCGGTGATCGCCGCGTGGAGGGCGTCGGCGTCGTCGCCGAGCGACCGGGGCGCGAGGGCTTCGGCGCCCAGCGCCCGCAGCCAGGGCCCGAGCATCGGCCCGAGGGCGTCCCGGATCCGGCCCTCCCGGGGCAGCCCGCTCCCGAGCAGTTCGTCGCCCAGGACCAGGACCTCGACGCGGGGCCGGGGATGGACGGTCAGCCGGTCGTATCCGGCGGCCGCGGCCAGCCCGAGCACGGCGGGCGTCACCGGTACTCCGGCCGGCAGCAGCGGTTCGCCGTGGCCGCACTCCTGGCCGCGGGGCCGGATGTCCTGGCCGAGCGGCACGGCACGCGCCGCGGCGAGCCGGCCCCGCCCGTCGCCGCGGTCGTGCACCTCGCCGTGCTCACTGCGCAGCACCGCGGTGGCACCGTCCGGGACCCGCGCCCCGGTGGCGATGGCGACGGCGTGCCCGTCGGCCAGCGTCGTGGCGGCGTGACCGGCGAGGATCCCCTGGTCGACACCGTCGCCATCAGCCGCACGGTCGAGGTCCCAGGGGCCGGGCCCGGAGACGGCCCAGCCGTCCATGGCCGAGGTGTCGAACGGCGGCAGGTCGGTCAGCGCGGTGAGCGGCTCCGCCAGCGTCCGCCCGAGCGCGTCCTCCGGCGCACAGGATTCCGGGGCCCGGGGGCCGTCGGCCGCCCGCGCGGCCCGCTCCCGGGCGAGCGGCCAGGCAACGGGGGCGGCAGCGCGGCGCCGGGTGCCGGGCGTGGGGCGGTCGCCCGAGGTCGGGAGGGCGTCGGGAGCGCGGTGGTCGTCAGGGGCGGAAGGGTTGCCGGAGACACCGCGGTCCGCGGGCGGCGGGGGGCCGTCCCCGTCGCTCCCGGTGTGTGCGTGCCCGGCGGAAGCCGCATCCCTGTCGGCACGGCCGGTGAGTGCGTCGGCGGCGCGGCCGGAGACCGGTCCGTCAGCCGCCGGAGAGGAGACGCCGCCCGGGGCCGCATCGCCGGGCCGCGCGCCGGAACCGCCGGTGCCCGTGGGCCCGGATCCGGACATGCCGGAGCCACTGCTCCCCACCGGCTCCGGACCGCCCGTACCGGAACCGTCTGCCGTCACCGGCCCGGTGGCGCCGGACGCACCGGAGCCACCGCTCCCCGCCCGGCCGGGCCGCGCCGGGCCGAGTGCCATCGGCCCGAGGACCGGCACCCAGGAGTCCAACGGGCCGGCGCCGCTCTGCCTGGCGGTCGCGGCGATCGGCCCACCGGAGGGTGCGGGGGAAGCGGCGACGCCGCACTCCACCGGAGCGGAATCCACGGGGCCGGCTACCCGGGCCGCCTCCCGCTCCACCGCCGTCCGCCGCGCCGTGCCCGCCTCGCCCACCAGCCGGACGAGGAGATCCAGATCCAGGTCCGGGACCGGATCGTGAGCCGGGGGCATGGCCGGGGCGGAGGCCGGAGAGAGGATCGGGTCCAGGTCAGGGCTCGGAGCCCCGGTCGCTTCCGGGGCAGGCGCCGGGGACGCATCCGCGGCCCGTACCCGCTTCGAGCCCGTGGACCGGAAACGCTTCGGAGCCGGAGCAGGAGGAGGGGCCGGAGCATCCGCCGGAGCAGGGCCTGCCTCATCGCCGCCCGCCGCCACAGGCGACGCGTCCGCCGCAGCCGCCCGAGACCCGCCGGCTCCCGCAGAACCGCCGCCGTCCGAAGGGCCGTCCGCCCCCGAAGAGCCGGAACCCCCGAGGTCACCGTCCGAACCGGCGCCCTCGCCGGAGCCCGTCGCACCGGTCGGCCCGGATCCCGCCGGCGCGTACCGGTCGCCGTTGGCGACGGCCAGAGCGTCGGCGAAGGCGTCGTCGAAATCGCCCTCGGTCATGGAGCGGACTTCGGCTCGGGCCGCCCCGTATCACCGGAGGCGGCGCCGCCGGAGGCACCGTCGCCGGAAGTGTGCTCCGCCGCCCAGCGTTCGGCGAGCGCGGCGATCCGCCGGGACGCGTCCGCGACATCACCGCCGCTCCCCTCGCGGCCCGCCGAGTACCCGATCAGAAACGTCGTCAGGGGCGCGGCCGGGCGGGCCACGCCGTGCGCCGCGTCACGGGCGAGGTCCAACAGCGCCTTGGTGTCGACATCCAGCTCGATGCCCAATTCGGCCTTGACTGCGGTGATCCATTCGTCCAACACGCCTCCATGCTCCCTGATCCGGGCGCGGGCCGCGCCGACGTCCTCCCAGGTGTCGCAGTCGAAGGACGCCTCGGCCGGTACATCCGCGACACGTTCCAGCGCCAGGGCGGCCGTCATCGCGCGCAGCGGCAGACCGGACAGCGTGCCGTGTGACGCGCGCAGCGCCGTCAACTCCCGCTGCAGCGCCGTACGTCGGTACGCCGCCACCAGCGGCTGATCGCGGCCCCCGGCGTCCCGCAGCAGCGCGCCGTCCACGCGGGCGGCGCCGTCCACGGGCGCACCGGCCACCGCCGCCAGCAGCCTGCGCACCGTGGCCGGGGTCAGAAAGGGCAGGTCGGCGGCGAGGACCAGCACCGTCGGGGCGGTCGTGTACCGCAGGCCAGCGTCGAGTGCGGCCAGCGGGCCGCCCCCCGGCGGGTCCTCGCGTGCGTGCACCACGGTGCGGATGGTGGGGCGCACCGGGCCGACGACGACGGTGGTCGCCGCGCCGGGACAGGCGGCCAGGACCCGGTCGAGCAGCGGGCGGCCACCGACGGAGAGCGCGGGCTTGTCCGCCCCGCCGAGCCGACGGGCCGCGCCCCCGGCCAGGACGAGGGCGTCATGGAAGGGGAGGGCCTCGGGTGCCCCGGTGTGGCCCGCGGGCGGCCGTCGCGTCTCGCTCACCCCTTGAGTATCGCCAGGTCCACGGCGCTCACACCGCCCGCCGCCGCGGGCCGCACACGCACCGCCCTGCCACACCGGCGGACGCCACCGGGAACGGCACCCGGCACGCCCCGACCGCGCTCCGCGGACCACCCCGGCCACCGGGAGACGGCCGGAAACGGCGGCACCCGGCACGCCCCGGGCTCAGCGCTCCGGGAGCCGCCTCCGCCCGGCTCCCGGGGCGTCGGCTCACAGCCCCCGCAGCAGCACCGCCGGCTGCTCCACGCAGTCCGCGACGTAGCGCAGGAACCCGCCGGACGTCCCGCCGTCACACACCCGGTGGTCGAAGGTGAAGGACAGCTGGACGACCTGACGTACCGCCAACTCGCCGTTGTACACCCAGGGCTTGGGGGATATCCGGCCCACTCCGAGCATCGCGGCCTCGGGGTGGTTGATGATCGGGGTGGAGCCGTCCACGCCGAAGACGCCGTAGTTGTTGAGGGTGAAGGTGCCGCGGGTCAGGTCGGCGAGGGAGAGTCCGCCGGCACGGGCGCTCTCGGTGAGCCGGGTGATCTCCGCGGACAGGCCCTCGACCGTACGGGTGTGGGCATCGCGCACCACCGGCACCACCAGGCCGCGGTCGGTCTGCGCGGCGAAGCCCAGATGGACCTCGGGCAGCCGGACGATCTCCTGGGTCTCGGTGTCGATCGTGGCGTTCAGCTCCGGGAAGCGCGCGAGCGCCGCCGTGCAGATACGGGCGAGCAGTGCCAGCAGCGACACCTTGGGGGCACCCGGGGCGTTCATCGCCCGCCGGGCGGCGAGGAGTTCGGTGGCGTCGGCGTCGACCCAGCAGGTGGCGTCCGGGATCTCCCGGCGGCTGCGGCTGAACTTCTCGGCCGCAGCCCCGCGCATGCCCCGCAGCGGTATCCGCTCGCCCTCGGCCCGGGACCGCCCGGCGGCCGCGACGACGGGAGCGGCGGGAGCGGCGGCGGGTGCCTGCTGCTCCCGGACCGCGCGCTCGACGTCCGTCCGCAGGATCAGCCCGTGCCGCCCGGTGCCGCGCAGTGTGGCCAGATCCAGACCGTGCTCCCGGGCCATCCGGCGGACCAGCGGGGAGATGACCGCCACCGTACGGCCGGCGTCGGACTCCTCGGGGGCGGCGGTCTCCGGCCGGGCGGCGCCGGAACCGTCCGTCGCGCCACCGCTCCCGGGAGCGCTGCCACCGCCGGGCCGGACCCGTCGCCGGCGGGCGGCCGCCGCGCTCGTGCCGTAGCCGACCAGGACGTTCCCCGAGCCCTCACCGGACTCCGCCGGAACGGCCTCCTCCGGAGCGGGGGCTTCCTCCGACGCCGTGTCCGGGGACAGATCCGCGGGCTCCTCCACGGAGGTGGACGCGCCGACCGCGACGGTGATCAGCGGTGCGCCGACCGGGAGGTCGGTGCCCTCGTCCCCGAAGCGCGCGGTGACCACACCGCCGTACGGGCAGGGCACCTCGACCATCGCCTTGGCCGTCTCGACCTCGACGACCGGCTGATCGACCGAGACGACCTCGCCGACCTCGACCATCCACTGCACGATGGTGGCCTCGGTGAGGCCCTCCCCCAGGTCGGGCAGGGTGAATTCACGGACCACAGCCATCACGCACCCCTCCCTTCGGTCCAGTCCGACTCCCACTGGAGGCGGGCGACGGTGTCGAGAATGCGGTCCACTCCAGGGAGATGATGCCTCTCCAGCATCGGCGGCGGATAGGGAATGTCGAATCCCGCCACCCGCAGGACCGGCGCCTCCAGGTGGTGGAAACAGCGCTCCGTGACCCGCGCCGCGATCTCGCCGCCCGGGCCGCCGAACCCGCTGGACTCGTGGACGACGACCGCCCGCCCGGTGCGCCGCACCGACGCGCAGACCGTTTCGTCGTCGAACGGCATCAGCGACCGCAGGTCGACGACCTCCAGATCCCATCCCTCGGCGCGCGCCGCCTCCGCCGCCTCCAGGCAGACCGGCAGCGACGGCCCGTAGGTGATCAGCGTGGCGTCCGCGCCCCGGCGGCGCACCGCGGCGCGGCCCAGGGGCGGCACCTCGCCGGGCGCCTCGGGAGACCAGTCGGCCTTGGACCAGTAGAGGCGCTTCGGTTCGAGGAAGACGACCGGGTCGTCCGAGGCGATGGCGGCGCGCAGCAGCCCGTACGCGTCCTCGACCGTGGCGGGCGTGACGACCTGGAGCCCCGGAGTCGCCAGGTAGTACGCCTCGGAGGCGTCGCTGTGGTGCTCGACGCCGCCGATGCCGCCGCCGTAGGGGACGCGGATCGTCAGCGGCATCGGGAGGGCGCCGCGGGTGCGGTTGCGCATCTTGGCGACATGGCTGACCAGCTGCTCGAACGCCGGGTAGGCGAAGGCGTCGAACTGCATCTCGACCACCGGCCGCAGGCCGTACATGGCCATGCCGACCGCCGTGCCGAGGATGCCCGCCTCGGCGAGCGGGGTGTCCGTACAGCGGTCCTCGCCGAACTCTGCGGTCAATCCGTCGGTGACGCGGAAGACACCGCCCAGGGTGCCGACGTCCTCACCCATCACATGGACGGTCGGGTCCTCGGCCAGGGCGTCGCGTAGCGCGCGGGTGAGTGCCTGCGCCATGGTGGCGGGCTTGCGCGCGGTGGCGGCGGCGGTCGGGGTCATGGCCGGGCCTCCTGGGCGGGCTCGTCGGTGGCGGCTTCGGCGGCCAGTTCGGCGCGCAGCTGGTCGGACTGGTGGCGGAGTTGGCTGGTCCGCTCGGCGTAGACGTGGGCGAACAGGTCGTCCGGGTCGAGCGCCGGGTCCTGGTGCATCCGCCGGCGCAGGTCGGCCGCCATCTCCTCGGCGCCGTCCCGCACCTCGGCGGCGAACTCGTCGGTGAGCAGGCCCCGGGCGGTCAGCTCGCGCTCCATCAGGGCTATCGGGTCGTGCCCCTGCCAGGTCTCGACCTCGTCGGCGGCGCGGTAGCGGGTGGCGTCGTCGGCGTTGGTGTGGGCGTCGATGCGGTAGGTGATGGCTTCGACGAGGGTCGGGCCGCCGCCTTCCCGGGCCCGGCGGACGGCCTCGGTGAGCACGCCGTGGACCGCCGGGGCGTCGTTGCCGTCCACCAGGCGGCCGGGCATGCCGTATCCGACGGCCTTGTGGGCCAGGGACGGCGCGGCGGTCTGCTTGGCGAGCGGGACGGAGATCGCGAAGCCGTTGTTCTGCACCAGGAAGACGACCGGTGCCTGCCACACGGCGGCGAAGTTCAGCGCCTCGTGGAAGTCGCCCTCGCTGGTGCCGCCGTCGCCGACCAGGGCGAGCGCGACCACGTCGTCCCCCTTCAGGCGGGCGGCGTGGGCCAGCCCGACGGCGTGCGGGAGCTGGGTGGCGAGGGGGGTGCACAGGGGGGCGATGCGGCAGGCGCGCGGGTCGTAGCCGGTGTGCCAGTCGCCGCGCAGCAGGGTCAGCGCCTCGACCGGGTCGAGACCGCGGGCGACGGCGGCGAGGGTGTCGCGGTAGCTGGGGAAGAGCCAGTCCCGCTCCTGGAGGGCGAGCGCCGCGGCGACCTGGCACGCCTCCTGGCCGGTGGACGACGGGTAGACCGCGAGGCGCCCCTGGCGGGTGAGGGCGGTGGCCTGGGTGTTGTACCGGCGGCCGCGCACGAGCTGGACGTAGAGCCGCTTCAGGAGCGCGGCGTCGAGCTTCCGGGCGGCGTCCGTGCCGAGCACCCGGTGGGGTTCCGCGTCGGGCAGGAGCGGCGCCGGGGCGACGCGGGGGTGCCAGGCGGGCGGCGGGCCGGGCAGGTCGCCCTTGCGCCTGCTGCTGCCGGGCTGCTCAAGGACCGTCATGACGAGCACCTCCTCGAATCGAAGGGGTGGCGCGGAGCGCCTCGTGGGATGGGGGCGGGCGACGGATGGGCAGGATGAAACGGGTCGGGGCGCGCAGCCCTTCCCTACCGATTGTTCGGTCGTCGATGCATTTTGGCTACAGGCGGGCCCAGCCTGTGGACAAACGGTTCTCCACAGCTTCAGATGAAGGCAGGGCGTCCATGAAGGGGAGGCGGGACCATATGCCGGACGAACAGATGGCCCATCCCGGCGCAGCGCCGTCGGGAGCGACGGGACCGCCGCCGCCACCCCCGCCGCAGGCCCCGCCGGCCCGCCCGCTGGACACCATCGACCGGTCGATCCTGCACATGCTGCAGACCGACGGACGCGCCTCGATACGGTCGGTCGCCGAGCGCGTCCACGTCTCGCGCGCCAATGCGTACGCGCGCATCAACAGGCTGATCGACGACGGCGTGATCCGCGGCTTCAGCGCCCGCGTCGACCAGGAACGGGCGGGCCAGGGCGCGTCCGCCTACATCACGCTGAAGATCGTCCAGAACTCCTGGCGCACCGTGCGCGAGCAGCTCACCGCGCTCCCCGGCGCCTCGCACATCGCGCTGGTCAGCGGCGATTTCGATGTACTGCTACTGGTGCACACCAAGGACAACCGTGAGCTGCGGGAGCTGGTGCTGACCCGGATCCAGGCGATGCCGGAGGTGCTGAGCACCCGCACCCTGCTGGTCTTCGAGGAGACGGGGCTGGGCCCGCAGTCCCGGTGAACGGCCCCGTCAGGAGGTACGCAGCCCCGCGAAGGCGGTACGGACGACGGCTTCGGCGACCTCGTCCCGGCCGGCGCCGCGTCCCGGGCGGTACCACTCGACGATCGAGTTGATCATGCCGAAGAGCAGCCGGGTCGCCAGCGGGATGTCGACGTCCGGGCGGAGGTCGCCGTCGGCGGCGGCCTCCTTCAGCAGCCCGGCGACCCGGTGGTCGAACTCACGGCGGCGCTCCATCGCCCACCGCTCGGTGTCGGTGTTGCCCCGCACCCGCAGCAGCAGCGTCACATAGGGCAGCTCGTCCAGCAGGACCTCGGCCACGCGGCGGGTGACGTACTCCAGGCGCTCGATCGCCCGGCCCCCGGTCGCACCCGGCTCCTCCAGGACGCCGAAGAGCCCGTCCAGCGCACGGCTTATGGCCCGCCGCAGCAGCTCTTCCTTGCTGCGGACGTGGTGGTAGATCGAGGACTTGGAGATGCCGGCCGCCCGGGAGAGGTGCTCCATGGACGTGCCGTCGTACCCGCGCTCGATGAACACCTCGACGGCGACCGCGAGCAGCGAATCGGGCGTGTAGGTGTCGCGCTTGGCCATGGTCATGATTACAGCACCCCTTCCGCCGCCCGCGCACGGCGCCTCGGAAACCGGACGGCAGCAATCAGCCGTTTACGCAGACGGCCGACGGCGTGCGGAATTTCCGCCGGACCCCCGGGACCGGCCTCACGGGCGCGCACAGCACCCGCCTGACCGGCGCTTTCCCCGTACGTACAGAGACCGCGCACCGTCCGCCTCCCGGCGCTTCCCGGCCGAGTTCTCCACAGGCTCACCGGACCCCCTTGCCCCGACCGATCGTTCGGTTACTCTAACTCCGTTACTCCATCCGCCCAGCCTTTGCGCTCCGCATCCCTGTTCCCCCTCCGCCCGGTTCGACGAGGAGTTGGTCTTCGATGGCCGCCGACATGACCCCCGCGCAGTTGATCGAGAAGCACCGCCCGACGCTCGACAAGGCGCTGGAGACCATCCGCACCCGCGCCTACTGGTCGCCCCACCCCGAGCACCCCAAGGCGTACGGCGAGACCGCGGCGCCGGACGGCCTCGCCGCCTTCGAGGCGCTGCGCGGCACCCGCTTCGACCTCGACCAGCCCGGCACCGACGACTGGGTCGGCGAGGAAGTATCCCCGTACGGCCCGGAGTTGGGCATCACCTACCCGCACCCCGACCCCGAGGTGCTGCTGCCCGCGATGCGCGCGGCGCTGCCGGCCTGGCGGGACGCGGGCCCCGAGACGCGGGCGGCCGTCTGCCTGGAGATCCTGGCCCGGATCAGCGCCCGCACCCATGAGTTCGCCCAGGCCGTGATGCACACCAGCGGACAGGCGTTCATGATGGCGTTCCAGGCCGGCGGGCCGCACGCCCAGGACCGCGGCATGGAGGCGGTGGCGTACGCGTACGCCGAGCAGACGCGCGTCCCGGAGCAGGCGCCCTGGTCGAAGCCGCAGGGCAAGCGCGATCCGCTGGAGCTGACCAAGGCGTTCACCGCCGTACCGCGCGGTGTGGCCCTGATGATCGGCTGCAACACCTTCCCCACCTGGAACGGCTACCCGGGCCTCTTCGCCTCCCTGGCGACCGGCAACCCGGTCCTGGTCAAGCCGCACCCCCGGGCCGTGCTGCCGCTGGCCCTCACGGTGCGGGTGGCCCGCGAGGTGCTCACCGAGGCCGGGTTCCCCGCCGACCTGGTGTGCCTGGCGGTGGACCGCCCCGGCGAGGGCCTGGCCAAGACGCTGGCCGTCCGGCCGGAGATCCGGATCATCGACTACACCGGCTCGACCGCCTTCGGCGACTGGCTGGAGACCCACGCCCGCCAGGCACAGGTGTACACCGAGAAGGCCGGGGTCAACACCGTCGTCATCGAGTCGACCGACGACTACAAGGGCATGCTCGGCAACCTCGCCTTCTCCCTCTCCCTCTACAGCGGCCAGATGTGCACCACCCCGCAGAACCTCCTCATCCCCCGGGGCGGCATCACCACGGACGCCGGACCCAAGTCGTACGACGAGGTGGTCACGGATCTGGCGGGCGCGGTCAGCGGGCTGCTCGGGGACGACGCCCGCGCCAACGCCCTGCTCGGCGCACTGGTGAACCCGCAGGTCAAGGCGCGTCTGGACGGCGCCGGTGAGCTGGGTGAGGTGGCGCTGGCCCCCCGGACGGTGGCGCATCCGGAGTTCCCCGGGGCGACGGTGCGCACCCCGGCGATCATCAAGCTGGACGGTGCGAAGCCGGAGTCCGAGGCGGTCTGCCGGACGGAGTGCTTCGGCCCCGTCTCCTTCGCGGTCGCCGTCGACTCGGCGGACCACGCGGTGGCGCTGCTGCGGGACACCGTCCGCGAGCAGGGCGCCATGACGGTCGGCGCGTACACCACCTCGCCCGAGGTGGAGCGCCAGGTGCAGGACGTCTGCCTGGACGAGTGCGCCCAGCTCTCCCTCAACCTGACCGGCGGGGTCTATGTGAACCAGACCGCGGCGTTCTCCGACTTCCACGGTTCCGGCGGCAACCCGTCCGCCAATGCGGCCCTGTGCGACGGCGCATTCGTCGCCAACCGCTTCCGGACGGTGGAGGTACGGCGACCGGCGTGAAACCCGGCGGCCGGGGTGGTCCACCGGTCACGTTTCACGTGAAACGTCGCGCCGTTCCGGGCTGCCCGTCCGTGGCCCGGACACCGACGTCTCGCCCCTCCCGGCCGGAGAGCAGCACGCTGCGAACGCCGCAGCGCGGTGGCCGCCGGGGGCACCGTGCCGAGGGGTTGCCGATCCCGGTGATCGGCAACCCCTCGGCACGGCCCGCGCAGCCCGCCCTCACGGCCGCTCACGACGCCGTGGGCGGGCCTCCCCAGTGGAAGAGGGTCATCGCGACGCTCGTCGCCAGGTTGTAGCTGGACACCTGGGGCCTCATCGGGAGGGACACGAGCCGGGTGGCCCGCTTCCGGAGCTCCGGCGATATCCCGTGCCGCTCGGAACCGAACGCCAGCAGCGCGTCATCCGGCAGGACCAGAGAGCGGATGTCGTCTCCCTCCGGGTCCAGCGCGTACACCGGCCCCGGCGGCAGACCGTCGAGCGGAAGGCTCTCCACCGCGGTCGCGTAATGAAGACCCGCTGCCGCGCGCACCACGTTGGGGTGCCACGGATCCATATCGCCGGTGGTGACCACACCGGTGGCACCGAAACCGGCGGCGAGCCGGACCACGGCACCGACATTCCCCAGATTGCGGGGGTTCTCCAGGACGACGACCGGAGCCGTCCGCGGGGCCCGCGACAGATCCGCCAGATTGCGGCGGGGAGCGGGACGGACAGCCAGACCGGCCACGTGTGTGGGGTGCACCCTGGGCACCAGATCCCGGTACGTCGCGGCCGGCACCTCGACCACCAGATCGCCGATCCGGTCCGTGAGGTCGCCGGCCAACTCGTCCGCCAGTGCCAGCGTGGCCCCCTTGTCACCGGAGATCGCCACACGGACGTCCGCCCCGAAGCGAAGCGCGTGCTTCACGGCGTGGAACCCGTCCAGCAGCACCAGGTCGGGCGCGGCGTCCCGCCACTGCCGTACGGCTCTTGTGATCTCGTCCTCGCTCACCACTTCAGACTACGGCTCACAGCCACCACCAGGGGCTTCGCCCGGAACCACTCCGGCCCGCCGCGCGCCGCGCCGACGCCGGATCCTGCCGGTGCTCTCCCGCCGGGGGACCCGGCAGGCACGCCTGACGGCCCTGCCGCCGGTAGGACCGGAAGCCGCGGAGAGCGGCAGCCCCGTCCGCCTCAGCGGTGGCCGGACCGCACCTCCCCACGCGGCCGGCAGGCGCATCCGCACCTGCCGCCCCCTCCTCATCGAGGGGAGAGGGAAGGCTCCACCGGACCGTCCCGCCCGATGAGCCGGGTGCGGAGCGCCGAGATCCGGCCGCCGACCCAGGTCAGGAAGGGCGTCGGCAAGAACACCAGGTCGGCGGCGACCATCGCCAGGGAGAAGAACGGCAGCCCCAGCAGGAACGCGATCGACAGATGCTCGCAGACCATCACGACCAGCAGGACGTTCTTCAGCCGCCGGTTGAAGACGGTGAACGGGAAGGCGACCTGCACGATCACCGTGCCGTAGGTGATCAGCAGAACCAGCAGCCCACTGGTGCCGAGCAGCACGGAAAGCTCCGGCCACGGCGAGAAGTAGTCCAGATGCATCGGGTAGTAGACCGCGGTGCCGTCCTGCCAGCGCGAGCCCTGGATCTTGAGCCAGCCGGCGGTCGCGTAGACCAGACAGACCTGAGCCATGATCACCAGCAGCGCACCGTTGTGCAGCACCGCGCCCAGCACATCGAGCACGACCCGCGGCTCGCCCGGAGCACGGCGGTCCACCGCCCAGCGCAGCCCGTGCCCGGCCCACAGCAGCCACAGCGCCAGCCCCCAGCCGACGTACGGGAACGGGCCGTGCCCGAACCAGCTCAGACCGGAGCAGCCGAGCGCCTGGGCGACGGCGAGTGCCAGGCCCAGGACGGTCCACAGCACGACACCGGGCAGATCGCGCCCGGCGTCCTCACCCCGCTCGGCCGCGCGCCGGGAACGGCGGGCGTCCAGCGACCACACCTGACCGCACCGGGTCAGCACCAGGTACATCGACATCAGATGGATGATGTTGTCGCCGCCGTCGCCGATGAGGATGCTGCGGTTCTGCAGCGACAGCACACCGAGCATGAACAGCACCGACATGGTGCGGGTGCGCCAGCCCAGCATCAGCAGCGCGGCGGAGACGAGCGCGAGGAGATAGACCACCTCGAACCAGCCACGCCCGTCCGACCACGGCAGCACCGAGAAGGCATGGTTGCCGTCGAGCAGCCGCCGCGCCATGTCCAGGCTGAACGCGCTGTCCGGCCCGTAGAGCTCCGCCCGGTGCGGCCACTCCCGGAGCAGGAACAGCAGCCAGGTCGCCGCGAACCCGATCCGGACCACCGCCGTCTGGTACGGCGCCATCGCCCGCCCGGTGACCAGCCGGAATCCACGCCCTACGAGGCGTTCGACACGGGTTTCGGAGGACGGAGCGACGGGTGCGGCGGGCGCCGCCGACGCGACCGGCGCTACCACGGAGGCGGCGGAGGCCGCAGCCGCCGCAGAAGCCGGCCCGGCCTCCCCCCGCGCCTGCGGGACCCGCCGGTCCTGATCACTCTCCCGAGACTCCTGACCCCGCCGGTCCTGGTCGCCCTGAGTCGCCTGAGGCTCCTGATCCCGCCGGTCCTGCTGATCCCGTGGTGCGTCCGGTGCTGCGGTCACTTGGTCTTCGTCCCCTCGGGCAGGTCGGCCGTGGTGACTGGCCACCAGGGCAGCACACGGAACGCGGGCTTGTCGCTGATCTTCTCGCTGCTCCAGTGCGGCGGGGCGACCGGCGTCGTCACCGAGCGGACCTGCAGCCGTTCGAGACGGCCCAGCCGCGACCACTCCGCCCCCATCCGCCGCACCATGATCCGCCGGATGTACTGCTCGGAGAGGTCACCACGCACCCCGATCGGGACGTTCTGCGCGTTGTGCGTGCTGCCGAAGTACTCCCAGGCGCGCCGCAGTTGGTTCTGCTGCGTATGGCTGGGGGCCGGATTGTGGTGGATCGCGCGGCTGTCACGCGCGGTGAGATCGGTCCAGCCGGTGGTCCGCAGCCCGCCGTCGCCGGCCCGCAGCTCCGCGCGCACCTGAACGGCGACGTTCTGCTGCATCGGGTTGGGGGCGAACAGCTTCCAGTTCTGCTCGTACTCGGGATAGACGTACTCGCCGATCGCCGAACCCTGCGCCTTGGTGAGCGTGTTCTCCGGCGCGACGTGCAGAAACATCATGGCCAGATGGATCGCCACGGCCACGGCCACGGCGCTGACCGCCAGGCATATGACGATCCGCGAAGGCAGCGAGAGCGCGGCCACCGGCCGCGGCTCGTCCCCGATTGACTGCATTCCCGCCCCGTTCCCGGATTCCCGATCGGTCCACTACGCCCCGGAACCGTACCCAGAGACTCCGACCGGGCACAGCTTCACCCGGTCACCATCGGCCTGGACGCAGGGCCGGACGCCCGGGACCGCCGCCCGGAGCCGGACCCGCGGCACACCTACCGGGCCCGGGCGGTACGCGCCCGCACGCCCACCGGGCGGGAACCGCGCGCCCCCGCAGCCGTACGCATTCCCAATTCCTGCAACCTGTTCTACCTTGACGCTCCGTCAGGTCAGCCGCCCGCGGAAGGACAACCAGTGGATTTCACCTTCACCGACGAGCAGCAGGCCGCCGCCGAGGCGGCGAAGGCCGTCTTCGCGCACGTGGCGCCCGACGCGGTGCCCAGCCCGGCGCTCACCGCGGGCGCCGTCGCCGACGACTTCGACCGCGACCTGTGGCGCACCCTCGCCCACGCCGACCTGCTGAGCCTGCTGACCGCACCCGAGTACGGCGGCGCCGGACTCGACCCCATCGCCCTCTGCCTGGTGCTCCGCGAAGCCGGCCGCGTCCTGGCCCGCATCCCGCTCCTGGAGTGCGCCGCCGCCTCCCACCTGCTGCAACACCATGCGCCGGAAGCGGTACGCGCCGAACTGCTGCCCCGTATCGGCCGCGGCGACCTCGTGGTCACCACCGCCTCCGCCGGCCGCACCGGCCACGACGCGGCGCACCTGGCCGTCACCGCGCACCAGGACGGCGACGGCTGGCGGCTCGACGGCGTCCAGACCGCCGTCCCCTGGGCCTACGACGCCGACCGGGTACTGCTGCCCGCGCACACCCCCGACGGCCGGACGGTCCTCGCCCTCACCCCGCTCGCCGCCCCCGGACTCACCCGCCACGAGCAGATCTCCACCACCGGCGAACGCCACGCCGAGCTGCGGCTCACCTCGGTACGGCTGACCACCCCGGACGTGCTGACCGCCCCCGGCGCCGCCGAGGAGCTACGGCAGCTGCTGACCTGCGGAACCTGCGCCCTCGCCCTGGGGCTGGGCGAGGCGGTGCTCGCGATGACCGCCGACTACACCGGGAAACGCGAACAGTTCGGCTTCCCCCTCGCCACGTTCCAGGCGGTCGCGGTGCAGACCGCCGACCGGTTCATCGACCTCCGGGCGATGGCGGCCACCCTCTGGCAGGCCGCCTGGCGCATCGGTACGGGCGCGGCGGGCGCACTGCCACCGGAAGGCGACGTGGCGGTCGCCAAGATCTGGGCGTCGGACGGCATCCGCCGCACCGTGCAGACCGCCCAGCATCTGCACGGCGGCTTCGGCGCGGACACCGACTACGCACTGCACCGCTACCACGCCTGGGCCAAACAGCTGGAACTCGCCCTCGGCCCCGCGGCCGCCCACGAGGAAACCCTCGGCGACCTCCTCGCCGCCCATCCGCTACGGGAGGGCAACTGACGCGAGAAGCAGCCGCCGCGACCGGAAAACGGCCGGAAATCGGGCCGAGCGCTGTGCCCGGCCCGCCCGGGCGTCAGATGACGGCGCCGGTGCCGCCCTTGCCGTCCGAGACCGGACGACCGGCGGACTCCCACGCCTGCATCCCACCGACGACGTTCACCGCGTCGATGCCCTGCTGGATCAGATACTGCGCGACCTGCGCGGACCGCCCACCGGAGCGGCAGATCACATAGACCTTGCCGTCGGCCGGCGCCGCCTCGGTCAACTCGCCGTAACGGGCCACGAAATCGCTCATCGGAAGGTGCAGGGCGCCCTCGGCGTGCCCCGCCGCCCACTCGTCGTCCTCACGGACGTCCAGCAGGAAATCCTCGGACGTGAGCGCGTCGACACCAACCGTGGGCAGAGAACCTGTGTGCATGCCCCCGACGCTACCCGACCAGCTGGGAGAGGTATGCCTCCCGCTCGGCGACATCGGCGAGCAGCTTCTCGGCGATCTCGTCCAGCAACCGGTCCGGATCCTGCGGCGCCATCTTGATCATCGCGCCGATCGCGCTCTCCTCCAGCTCGGACGCGGCTGCCGCCAGCATCTCCTTGCGCTCCGCCAGCCACTCCAGCCGCGCGTACAACTCCTCGCTCGCGCTCAGCCGCTCCTCGGCGGGCACCGGACCGGCCTCCCACTCCCGCGTCAACGCACCCAGCGTCGCCTCGTCCCCCGCGGCATACGCGGCGTTGACCCGCGCGATGAACTCGTCCCGGCGCCGCCGCTCCGCATCGTCCCGCGCCAGATCCGGATGCGCTTTGCGCACCAGATCGCGGTACGCCCGGCGCGCCTCCTCACTCGGCCGCACCTTCTGCGGCGGCTGCACCGGCTGCTCGGTGAGCATCGCCTGCGCCTCCGGGAACAGCCCGTCCGACCCCATCCAGCCGTGGAACAACTCCTCCACCTCAGGCATCGGCAACACCGCCGCCCGCGCCTCCTGGGCCTTACGGACGTCCTCGGGGTCACCGGTCCGCGCGGCGACCGCCTCCGCGATCTGCGCGTCCAGCTCGTCGAGCCGGGTGTACATCGGCCCGAGTCGCTGATGGTGCAGGCGGGAGAAGTTCTCCACCTCCACCCGGAACGTCTCCACCGCGATCTCGAACTCGATCAACGCCTGCTCCGCGGCGCGCACCGCCGCCGCCAGCCGCGCGGTCGCCGCCGCCTCGGCCGCACCGGACGCCCCCGGCACATCCGTCGCATCCGCCGCCCCCCTCGAGTCGGCGGCATCCGCCGCTCCCGTGGCGTCGGCTCCGTGCCGGCCGTCCTGCGCGTTCTCCGCGTACGAGTTCGTCACCCGGCCAGCGTACGGCCCTGGGGGTGGGGTGGTGCTGGGGGTGAGCGGGGGGCGGTGAGCGGGGGGCTGGTGGGGACGGCCGGGCTTCGGGGATCTGGGGGGCGGGGCCTCCCCCCTCCCCCTCCCTCCCCTCCCTCCCCTCCGCCCCTCACCCGCCCACACCGCCCACACCCCACCCAGCCCCCGCCCCCTCACACCCCCGTCTCGGCCGCTATCCGTCCGCTCGCCACGGCTGCGGAGAGTTCCGCGTGATCGGCTTCCGTGCGGTCGGCGTAGGCCGTCGCGAAGGCGGCCAGGGCGTCGTCCAACACCTCCGACTTTCCGCAGTACCCGGCGAGGACGCGTGGGTCGGCGGTGTGGGCGTGGGCGCGGGCCAGCAGGGCGCCGGTCATCCGGGCGTAGTCGTCGAGCTGCCCGCCGGTGAGCGCGGCCGGGTCCACGCTGCCTTTGCGGTTGCGGAACTGCCGTACCTGGAATGCCGTGTCCGTGCCGCGGGCGTCTCCGGCGGTTCCGGGGGCCGGTATGCGGGCGGTGGTCCAGCCCAGCAGCGGGTCGCTCACCACCTGCATGCTGCGTTGGCCGAGCACCACCCGGCGTCCTTCGTGGTGTACCGCGGGCACCTCGAATCCGGCTTTCGCCACATGGGGTGCGACCACGGAGCTGCGGGCTTCCTTGACCTGGAGGACGAGCGGCTCGCCCCGGTGGTCGAGGAGGAGCACCACGTACGAGCGGAGTCCGACGCTTCCGGTGCCGACGACGCGGAACGCCACGTCGTGCGGTGCGTAGCGGGCCAGCAGCGGCAGCCGGTCCGCGGGGAGCGTCCCCAGGTAGCCGCCGAGGGAGGAGATGACGGCTGCGGCTTCCGCGTCCGGTGTGCGCCTGAGCACCGGGGGTGCGTCCACGAACCGCCGTCCGCCGTCCGGTGTCCGCTCGGTCGATCTGGCGGCGAACCGCGCGCTGGTGTTGCGCCGGGCCTTGGCGGCCACTCGTTCCAGCGTGCCCAGGAGGTCGTGGGCGTCGGCGTGGGAGACGAGGTGTTCGTCGGCGATGGCGTTCCATGCCTCGGTGGCGGGCAGTTTCGCCAGTAGTCGCAGGGTGCGGCGGTAGGCGCCGGCCGCGTCCCGTGCCGCGGTGTGGCAGGCGTCCTCCGCCGCGCCTGCTTCCCGTCCGGCGAGGACGAGTGAGGTCGCCAGCCGTTTGAGGTCCCATTCCCAGGGGCCGTGCAGGGTTTCGTCGAAGTCGTTGAGGTCGATGACGAGGCCGCCGCGGGCGTCGCCGTAGATCCCGAAGTTGGCGGCGTGGGCGTCGCCGCATATCTGGGCGCCGATGCCGGTCACGGGCGCCGGCACCAGGTCGTGTGCCATCAGTCCGGCGGAGCCGCGGAGGAAGGCGAAGGGGCCGGCGACCATGCGTCCCACGCGGATCGGGGTGAGGTCGGGCAGCCGTCCGGCGTTGGTCGTTTCCACCGCGGTGACCATGTCCGGCCGGTCGGTCGGTGGGGGTGGGAGCAGTGCCTGCGCGGAGCGCGGCAGGTGTTCCCGCAGTGCCCGTCCGGCGGCTTTCGCGGCCTGTTTCCTGGTGTCCGCCCGTGCGAAACCCGGTACGTACGGCACTCGCACCACCGTGGTCACCTCCTCTTCGGTCGCTCTGCCGAGCCGGTGCCGGGCGGGTGCCCGGCCGTGGGGCGTGGTGCCCGGTCCGGTCTGTCGCAGAGGACGCTACCCATCGCGGAGTTCGCGTGGCGGGCCTGTGGAAAAGTCCGGTCGCAGGCTTCCGGAGCGCCGCCGCTCCGGTCCCCGGCAGGCTCGCCCCGTACCCGTCCTGAGCTGCGGGTCCGCGGTGTTCCTCGCCGCTGTCCACAGGCAATGTCTGCGCACGCCACCACGGTTCACCAGGCGCCGCGTCGGGCACGGCTGAGGGCCGGAGGCGTCCCGCCGCCTCCGGCCCTCGGTAGCCGTCCTCAGCCACCGTCAGCGCGACGCGCGTCCGGTGGGGTTCCGGTTCACACCCCCACCGCCTCCTCCATCTCCTCTTCCTCCGCGGCCTGTTCGGCGGTCGGACGGTTCGTGCCGCGCGCGGCGGTCGTCCGGGGTGCGCTGTCGGTCACGGTGGCCGCCACGGCCGCTGCCGCGACCGCTGTGGCGCGGGCGGCGGCCTCGTCCTCGGCGGTCTTGCGGCGCCGTTCCGCCAGGCCCGCGACGGTGATCACGGCGGCGCCGACGAGCAGCCAGGCGACCAGGGTCCAGACGTGTCCGGCCAGTCCGTGGCCGCCGAAGTAGACGTGGCTGCGGGTGCCTTCGACGAAGCCTGCGCCGTTCCAGAAGGAGTGCAGGGCGGCGAAGAATCCGTTCTGCATCTCGGGCCGGAAGATGCCGCCGGACGAGGTGAAGTTGAGCATCACGAAGAGGGCCATCACGCCGAGCGTGGTCCAGCGCTTGAGGAAGGTGTGCAGCCCGACGCCGATCAGCAGGATGCCCGCCGAGTACAGCCAGGCCATGCCCCACAGTCCCCAGAGTCCATGGTCGACGAGGTGGAAGACGGGTCCGGCGAAGAGCACGCCGAGGATGCTCACCACGAAGGACGTGCCGGCCACCAGCGCGGCCCGCAGCCGCATCGGGAGGACCGCCCCGGCGCCGCCGATCACCGCGACCGAGGCGTACGAGCCGATGCTGATCGCCACGAGCAGGAAGAAGATGCCCTGTCCTGTGGGGTCGTCCTTCGCGGTGGGCGCGGTGTCGGTGACCTTCAGGGGCTGTCCCTGTGCGGCGGCGAGGGGGGTGAAGATCTTCTGGACGACGGTGGCGCTGGTGTCCGATCCGGCGGTGGCCACGAGGAGTTCGGGTGCCTGCCGCTGCCCGCCGCGGGCGGCGCCCTTGGGGACGTAGGCGCCGAAGATGTCCTGGTGGCGGAGTTGTTCCAGGGCGTCCGCGCGGTGTGCGACGGTCCGTACCTGGAGCTCTCCGGCGGCCTTGTCGTTGATCGACTGGGCCAGCAGCTGGGCGCTCGGTCCGGAGCCGACGACGGCGACCGGCAGGTCGTGCGGGGCCGGGTTGGCGAACGCGCCGAGGTAGGCCAGGCCCATTCCGATGCACATCAGCAGCGGGGTGATCAGGTGCGTCAGTACGTGGCGCAGCCCGGCGGCGTGCGGGTTGCGGCGGTGCTCACGTCCGTGATCGGGGTGGTGGTCGGAGCGGACCGGACTCATGGGGCATGCCTTCTCACGTTGGGCGGCTCAGCTGGGGCCGAAGGTTGACTTATGCAACTCTCACGGCGAATTGGTTGGCTTATGCAACTCGATTCACGTTGTACTATACAACTACACCCCGGAAAGGCAATCCATGACCCAGCGCGACGCGTCCGTCGAGATCATCCAGCGGCAGCTCACCGCCTTCGCCCGGCGCGCCCGCGCCACCGCCGCCCGCATCCATCCCGAGCTGTCCCTGGTCTCGTACACCCTGCTGGCGCACCTCGATGACCAGCAGGGATGCCGGGCGACGGACCTTGCGGCCCACTACCTCCTGGACAAGTCCACCGTCAGCCGGCAGATCGCCGCGCTGGAGAAGCTGGGGTTCGTGGAGCGCCGGGTGGACCCGGAGGACCAGCGCGTGCAGGTGCTGCATCCCACACCGGCGGGCGCCGCGGTGCTGTCGAACGCCATGACCAGCCGCCGCCAGGCGTTCCACGAGCGGCTCGCCGACTGGGATGAGGCCGATCTCGACCGCTTCGCCTCCTACCTGCTGCGCTACAACGCCGCACAGGAACTGAAGGGCTGACCGCCCGCGGCCGCCCGCGGAGCGCTTCCGGCGCCTACTTGCGGAAGCGCTCCGGACACTGTCCGCCCTCGCCCAGATACGTCTCGGCCCACCGCCCCAGCTCCTTGAGCGCGGACTCCATGGCGAGACCGGCCTCGGTGAGCCGGTAGGCGACGCGCAGCGGGGGCCCGGCGTCCACCTCGCGCACCACCAGACCGGTCGCGGTCAGCTCCGCGAGCCGGTCGGAGAGCATCCGCTCACTGATACCGGGGATCGCCCGCCGCAGATCGGCGAAGTGCACCGGCCCGGGCATCAGCGTGGCCACGATCAGGCCGGTCCAGCGCTTCCCGAACAGCTCGAAGACGCGCGTCATCCTGCCGTCGACCTGCCTGCACGCCGCCTCGCCGTGGTCCGCCATGGCTCCAGCCTACCGCCTTCCCGTTGGGTACTGCGGAAAAGTAAGTAGCTGTGTTATGAATAGTCACGTACAAAGTTCAACCACTTAGCCGTACCGCGTCCGGCCGCGACCGAAGGACCGATCACCATGGCCACACTCCTCCACCTCGACTCCTCCGTCTTCCCCGCGGACGGCTCCGCGTCCCGCGCGGTGACCGCCGCCTTCCGCGCCGCCTGGGAGGCGGAGCACCCGGAGGGCACGGTCATCTACCGCGACCTCGCCGCCGACCCGCTGCCCCACCTCGACGGCACCGCCGCCGCGGCCGGCTTCTCCGACCCGGCCACCCACACCCCGGAGCAGCAGGCCGCCTTCGCCCTGCGCACCCGCCTCGCCGAGGAACTGGAACAGGCCGACGCCGTCGTCATAGGCGCCCCCATGTACAACTTCACGATCCCCTCGACGCTCAAGGCGTGGATCGACCAGACCCTCCTCATGGGCCGCACCGGCGGCGCCGAGCCCTCCGCCAAGGGCACCCCCGTCACCGTCGTCGCCAGCCGCGGCGGCGCGTACGGCCCGGGCACCCCCCGCGAGGGCTTCGACTACGTGCAGAACCTCCTGCAGGTCCTGCTCGGCGACGGCTTCGGGCTGGATGTCGACTTCATCGTCCCCGAGCTGACCATGGCCCCCTCCAACCCCGCGATGAGCGACCTGATCCCGCTGTACGAGGCGTCCCGCGAGAAGACCCTCGCCGAGGCCGCAGCGAAGGGCCGGGAGACCGCGGCCCGCGTCGCCGCCTGACACCTCCCGCTTCCGCACGCCCCGGGGACGACCGGCCACCCCGTGTCACCCCGGGGCCGGAGCGGGGCCGATGTCCCGGACGGAGGCGCGGCCTCCCGCGCCCGGGGCGGGGGAAGTGAGAAGCACAACAAAAGACCCCCGGTCTCCGGATTTCTCCGGAGACCGGGGGTCTCATCTGTGCGCGAGGGGGGAGTTGAACCCCCACGCCCTTTCGGGCACTGGAACCTGAATCCAGCGCGTCTGCCTATTCCGCCACCCGCGCATGGGTGTTGTCGTTTGGATTCTCTCACGCGATCCGGGTTTTTCTTTCCCGTTTCGGGGGGAGCGCCTTGCGACATGCAGAACATTAGCACGGCGCGGCGGGTGGTTTCACCTGCCCTTTCCCGGGCCCCCGGCCGGACCGCGCACCGGCGGCCGACGGCGGGCCGCGGCCCCGGCCCCGGCCGTCCGACCGCCCCCGGAACACTCCGCCGCAGCCCACACCCCCTCGGTCCCGGCCACCCGGCGTCGGGACCCGGCCCCGCACGGAGCGAGGTGAACGGTTGCGGGACACTGTCGGCGGGGCACCTCTACCATCGCAGTGCACGGACGACGGGCACGGCACAACGCCCCAACAGGCAACCCTGTGAGGGGGGACACTCGTCACTCCGGGCGGGAAAGGGGAACCAGCTGATTTCCCGGCGCGTGGATACGATCGGTAAGCAGTATCAGGACGACCCTGTCGAAGACTGAGGAAGGAGGTGCCCCGTGGGAGTACTGAAGCGCTTCGAGCAGCGTCTCGAAGGTCTCGTCAACGGCACCTTCGCCAAGGTGTTCAAGTCCGAGGTGCAGCCGGTCGAGATCGCCGGCGCGCTGCAGCGCGAGTGCGACAACAACGCGACCATCTGGAACCGCGATCGCACAGTCGTCCCCAACGACTTCATCGTCGAGCTGAGCACACCCGACTACGAGCGGCTCAGCCCGTACAGCGGACAGCTCGGTGACGAACTGTCCGGGATGGTCCGCGACTACGCCAAGCAGCAGCGCTACACCTTCATGGGCAACATCAAGGTGCACCTGGAGAAGGCCGACGATCTCGACACCGGCCTCTACCGCGTGCGCAGCCGCACCCTCGCCTCCAGCACGTCCCAGGAGCAGCCGGGAGGACAGGCGCCCGCCGGGCGCGGTCCGTCGGCGCC
Organism: Streptomyces sp. NPDC014733; assembly: GCF_043083385.1. NCBI lineage: Bacteria > Bacillati > Actinomycetota > Actinomycetes > Kitasatosporales > Streptomycetaceae > Streptomyces > Streptomyces sp. NPDC014733. Next base: position 79,147 of record NZ_JBIBYO010000006.1, read on the forward strand.
CCGGGGCGGTCACACAGGCGGTGGTCATGTGGGCCCGCCCCCCATGCCCTCGTCCCCGCCGCCCGGCGCCCCGCCCCGTACGGCACCGCCCGGCGCGGGTCCGCAGCCGCAGGCACAGACCCGGCGCTGGATCGAGATCAACGGCACGCGTCACCAGATTTCGCGCAACTCGCTCGTACTGGGCCGCAGCACCGACGCCGACGTCCGGATCGACGACCCCGGGGTTTCCCGGCGGCACTGCGAGATCCGCGTCGGCACGCCCCCCACGGTCCAGGACCTGGGCTCCACGAACGGGATCGTGGTGGACGGGCAGCACACCACCCGCGCTAGTCTCCGCGACGGCTCGCGGATCGTCGTGGGCAGTACCACCATCGTTTACCGGCAAGCCGAAGGGTGAAGCGGGGGCAATGTCAGAGCTGACCCTCACGGTCATGCGGTTGGGTTTCCTCGCCGTACTGTGGCTGTTCGTCATCGTGGCCGTCCAGGTCATCCGCAGCGATCTGTTCGGCACGCGTGTCACACAGCGCGGCGCCGCCCGTCGGGGCGGCCAGGAGGCGCGCGGCCAGCGGCAGCAGGCCGCGCCGCCGCAGCAGCGCCGCCAGGACGGCGGGCGCGGCAACAACCGGCAGCGCCGCGGCGCGCCCACCAAGCTGGTCGTCTCCGAAGGCACCTTGCAAGGGACCACCGTCGCCCTCCAGGGCCAGACCATCTCGCTGGGCCGGGCGCACGATTCGACGATCGTCCTGGACGACGACTACGCGTCCAGCCGGCATGCCAGGATCTACCCGGACCGTGACGGCCAGTGGATCGTCGAGGACCTCGGCTCCACCAACGGCACGTACCTGGACCGGAACCGCCTGACGACGCCGACCCCGGTCCCGCTCGGGGCCCCGATCCGCATCGGCAAGACCGTCATCGAGCTGCGGAAGTAGTACGACTTATGAGCGAGCGGAGCGAGCGAGCCGCGGCGGTCCACTCGACGGCCCCGAGCGTGCTCCCGACCGGAGGGTGGGCAGTGTGGCTCGACGAGACCGGCTGTACCCCGAACCGACAGGTGAGGTGCGCATGAGTCTTTCCCTGCGCTTCGCCGCCGGATCACACAAGGGCATGATCCGGGAGGGCAACGAGGACTCGGGTTACGCCGGACCGCGGCTGCTCGCCATCGCCGACGGCATGGGCGGTCAGGCCGCGGGCGAGGTCGCCTCGTCCGAGGTGATCTCCACGCTCGTCCAGCTCGACGACGACGTCCCCGGCTCCGACATCCTCACCTCCCTCGGCACCGCCGTGCAGCGCGCCAACGACCAGCTGCGCGTCATGGTCGAGGAGGACCCGCAGCTCGACGGCATGGGTACCACCCTGACCGCGCTGCTGTGGACGGGCCAGCGCCTCGGCCTGGTGCACGTCGGCGACTCCCGCGCCTATCTGCTGCGGGACGGTCAGCTCACCCAGATCACGCAGGACCACACCTGGGTGCAGCGCCTCGTCGACGAGGGCCGGATCACCGAGGAGGAGGCCACCACGCATCCGCAGCGCTCGCTGCTGATGCGGGCCCTGGGCAGCGGTGACCGCGTGGAGCCGGATCTGTCGATCCGCGAGGTCCGCGCCGGTGACCGCTATCTGATCTGCTCGGACGGGCTCTCCGGCGTCGTCAGCCACCAGACGCTGGAGGAGACGCTCGCCAGCTACCACGGTCCGCACGAGACGATCCAGGAACTGATCCAGCTCGCGCTGCGCGGCGGCGGTCCCGACAACATCACCTGCATCGTCGCCGACGTCCTCGACGTCGACGGCAACGACGCGCTGGCCGGGCAGCTCAACGACACCCCGGTCATCGTCGGCGCGGTCGCCGAGAACCAGCACCAGCTCAGCGACCCGAGCACCCTGCAGACCCCGGCCGCCCGCGCCGCCGAGCTGGGCCGCGGCCGGGATGTCCCGGCGCAGGCTCCCGGCGGCGCCTTCGGCCCGCCCGGCAGCGGCGACGGCGACGCGGGCGGTGAGGCGCAGGGCTCGTTCGGCGCCTTCGCCGACGAGGACTTCGTCAAGCCGCGGCGCCGCGGCACCTGGATCAAGCGGTCGCTGTTCTCGGCGCTCGCACTGGCCGTCGTCGGCGGCGGGCTCTACGCGGGCTACCGCTGGACGCAGACCCAGTACTTCGTCGGCGCCAAGGACGACCACGTCGCGCTCTACCGGGGCCTCAACCAGGACCTCGCGTGGATCTCGCTGAACAAGGTCGATCAGGACCACCCCGAGATCGAACTCAAGTACCTACCGCTGTACCAGCGGAACCAGGTCAAGGAGACGATCCCGGCCGACAACCGCGACGAGGCGACCCTCAAGGTCACCGAGCTGGGCAAGCAGGCGCACGCCTGTCTGAGCAAGCAGCAGCGGGAGGCCGCCGAACGCGCCGACGCCAAGGCCAAGAAGGACCGGGAGAAGGCGCAGCAGCACGGCCGGACCGACGGCACGACCGGCCACCAGCCCGGCGTTCCCGGCACTCCCACGACCTCCGGCGACCGGTCCGCGACGTCCGGCACCCCCGGTGCGCTCGTGGCCCCGTCGACTCCCCCGGCCGACATCACCAGCCAGGCCCCCTCCGAGGAGCAGTTGAAGCTGGAAAAGAATTGCAGCACCCAGCAGTGAGGGCGTAGGGGGCCGTACACGTCATGAGCAGCAGTACCACCAACACCACCACGATCGGCACCATCGGAGCCCCGAGCCGCCGCAACACCGAGCTGGCGCTGCTCGTCTTCGCGGTGATCATCCCGGTCTTCGCGTACATCAACGTCGGGCTCGCCAAGGAGCAGGCGATCCCCGCCGGCGTCTTCGGCTACGCCCTCGGGCTGGCGCTGCTGGCGGGCGTCGCGCACCTCGTCGTCCGTAAGTGGGCGCCGTACGCCGACCCGCTGATGCTGCCGATCGCCACCCTCCTCAACGGTCTCGGGCTGGTCTTCATCTGGCGGCTCGACCAGGAGCCGAAGATCACCACTACGGCGCTGGGCGGCCCGATGGCGCCCGGCCAGCTGATGTGGTCGACGCTGGGGGTCGCGCTCTTCCTCGGCGTGCTGATCCTGCTCAAGGACCACCGCGTCCTGCAGCGCTACACCTACATCTCGATGGTGGTGGCGCTGGTCCTGCTGATCTCGCCGATCTTCTTCCCGGCGCGCTACGGCGCGCGCATCTGGATCACGATCCCCGGTGTCGGCTCGCTGCAGCCCGGTGAGTTCGCGAAGATCATCATCGCGATCTTCTTCGCCGGGTACCTGATGGTGAAGCGGGACGCGCTGGCGCTGGCGAGCCGCCGGTTCATGGGGCTGTACCTGCCGCGCGGCCGTGACCTCGGCCCGATCCTGGTCATCTGGGCGCTGAGCCTGATGATCCTGGTCTTCGAGACCGACCTGGGTACCTCGCTGCTCTTCTTCGGCCTCTTCGTGATCATGCTGTACGTCGCGACCGAGCGGACCAGCTGGATCGTCTTCGGTCTGCTGCTGAGCGCCGGCGGCGCCGTCGCGGTGGCCACCTTCGAGTCACACGTCCAGGTCCGTGTGCACAACTGGCTCAACCCGCTGGAGCTGCTCGACGGCGGTGTCACCGAAACCGCCCAGGCGATGTACTCCTTCGGCTCCGGCGGCATCCTCGGCTCCGGACTCGGCCAGGGCTACTCCCGGCTGATCGGCGGCATCGCGCCGAAGAGCGACTACATCCTCGCCACCGTCGGCGAGGAGACCGGGCTGGCCGGTCTGATGGCCGTCCTGCTGCTGTACGGCCTGCTCATCGAGCGGGGCATCCGCACGGCGCTCGCCGCCCGCGACCCGTTCGGCAAGCTGCTGGCCGTCGGCCTGTCCGGCGCCTTCGCGCTGCAGGTCTTCGTCGTCGCCGGCGGTGTGACGGGGCTGATCCCGCTGACCGGTATGACGATGCCGTTCCTCGCCCAGGGTGGTTCGTCCGTCATCGCCAACTGGACGCTGGTCGGGATCCTGCTGCGGATCAGCGACACCGCCCGCCGGCCCGCCCCGGCGCCCGCTCCCTCTCCCGATGCCGAGATGACCCAGGTGGTCCGCCCGTGAACAAGCCCCTGCGCCGGGTCGCGATCTTCTGCGGCCTGCTCGTCCTCGCCCTGCTCGTCCGCGTCAACTGGGTGCAGTTCGTCCAGGCCGACGAGTTGAAGAACGACGACAACAACCGCCGCGTCGCCATCGAGCGGTACAGCATCCCGCGCGGCGACATCATCGTCGGCGACCAGCCGGTCACCGGTTCCACGACGACCGACAGCGACGACTACAAGTACAAGCGGACGTACAAGAACGGCAAGATGTGGGCGCCGGTCACGGGCTACGCCTCGCAGGCGTTCGACGCCAACCAGCTGGAGAAGCTGTACGACAAGATCCTCACCGGCACCGACGACCGGCTGTTCTTCAGCCGCACCGTCGACATGCTGACCGGCCGCAAGCAGGAGGGCGGTGACGTCGTCACCACCCTGAACGCCAAGGCCCAGAAGGCCGCCTTCGAGGGGCTGGGCAACAAGAAGGGCGCGGTCGCCGCGCTCAACCCGGAGACCGGCGCGATCCTCGCCCTGGCCACCGCGCCGTCGTACGACCCGTCCACCTTCGCCGGTATGACCGACAAGGACTCCAAGGCGTACAACGCGCTCCTGAAGCAGAACAACCCGGACGACCCGACGCTCAACCGCGCGCTGCGCCAGACGTACCCGCCCGGCTCGACCTTCAAGGTCGTCACCGCGGCGGCGGCGCTGGAGAACGGTCTCTACACCGACATCGACGCCCCGACCCGGTCGCCGCTGCCGTACTACCTGCCGGACACCAACCACGTCCCGCTGCCGAACGAGGGCAACATCCCCTGCAAGGACGCCAGCCTCCGCGAGGCGCTGCGCTGGTCGTGCAACACCGTCTTCGGCAAGATCAGCGCCGACCTCGGCAACAAGACGATGATGGCCGAGGCGGAGAAGTTCGGGTTCAACAACAAGAAGATCGACACCCCGGTCCGCCTCGCCGAGAGCGTTTACCCCGAGGACAACCGGCCGCAGAACGCCCAGGCGGGCATCGGTCAGGCGTCGAACCGCGCCACCCCGATGCAGATGGCGATGGTCACCGCAGCGATCGCCAACGGCGGCAAGCTGATGGAGCCGTACATGGTCGACAAGCTGGTCGCGCCCAACCTCAACGTCGTGGAGCAGCACACGCCGAAGGAGATGAGCCAGCCGCTCAAGCCGGAGAACGCCCAGAAGCTCCAGGACATGATGGAGACCGTCGTCAAGAACGGTACGGGTACCTCCGCGCAGATCCCGGGTGTGACGGTCGGTGGCAAGACCGGCACCGCGCAGCACGGTATGGGCAACAGCGAGAACCCGTACGCGTGGTTCATCTCCTACGCGAAGACCGACAAGGGCACCCCGGTCGCCGTCGCCGTCGTCGTTGAGGGGTCCGACACACTCCGCGGCGACATCGCGGGTGGCAAGCTGGCCGCCCCGATCGCGAAGAGCGTGATGGAAGCGGTGCTCAGCGACAAGAAGTGACTCCTGGGCAGGGCCGTACCGGTCAGATATCAGGTTGCGGTTACGGCCCGGCCCGGTGCAAAGCGCCGGGTACCGTATGCCCGGACAGCACACCGCCGGACCACACACGGGTGCGGTCGGGACTGACGGAGAGGGCTGGAGAAGCTTATGGATGAGCCGCGTCGCCTCGGCGGCCGGTACGAGCTGGGCTCGGTGCTCGGCCGCGGTGGCATGGCCGAGGTGTACCTCGCCCACGACAGCCGCCTGGGCCGCACCGTCGCGGTGAAGACGCTGCGGGTGGACCTCGCCCGTGACCCGTCCTTCCAGGCCCGGTTCCGCCGTGAGGCCCAGTCGGCCGCCTCGCTGAACCACCCGTCCATCGTCGCGGTCTACGACACCGGCGAGGACTACGTCGACGGCGTCTCGATCCCGTACATCGTCATGGAGTACGTCGACGGTTCCACGCTGCGGGAGCTGCTGCACTCCGGGCGGAAGCTGCTGCCCGAGCGGTCCCTGGAGATGACCATCGGGGTGCTCCAGGCGCTGGAGTACTCGCACCGCGCCGGCATCGTGCACCGCGACATCAAGCCCGCGAACGTCATGCTCAACCGCACCGGCCAGGTCAAGGTCATGGACTTCGGCATCGCCCGCGCGATGGGCGACGCCGGGATGACCATGACGCAGACCGCCGCGGTCATCGGCACGGCGCAGTACCTCTCCCCGGAACAGGCCAAGGGCGAGCAGGTCGACGCCCGCTCCGACCTCTACTCCACCGGCTGTCTGCTCTACGAGCTCCTCACCGTCCGACCGCCGTTCATCGGTGACTCGCCGGTCGCCGTGGCGTACCAGCATGTGCGCGAGGAACCGCAGAAGCCCAGCAACTTCGATCCCGAGATCACGCCCGAGATGGACGCCATCGTCCTCAAGGCGCTGACCAAGGATCCGGACTACCGCTATCAGTCGGCCGATGAGATGCGCGCCGACATCGAGGCGGCGCTGGACGGTCAGCCGGTCGCGGCCACCTCGGCGATGGGCGCGGGCGGCTTCGACCAGGACCAGCCCACGACGATGCTGCGGCCGCAGGACCCGGGCGCGCAGACCGCGATGCTGCCGCCGATGAACCCCGACGACGGTGGCTACGGCTACGACGAGCGGCCCGCGGGCCGTCGCGCCGGTGCCTCCGGTCCGCCGAAGAAGAACCACACCTCGACGATCCTGCTGGCCGTCGCCGGTGTCCTCGTCCTCGTCGGTGCGATCTTCATCGGCAAGGCGATGTTCAGCGGCAAGGCGGGGGGCGGCGGGGTGACGGCGCCCAACGTCGTCGGCAGCACGTTGGCGCAGGCGAAGGAGTCCGCCCGGAACAACGGCGATCTGAAGATCGCCAAGAGCGGCAGCGAAGCCTGCGAGAACGTCGACAAGGGCCAGATCACCAAGCAGGAGCCGGCCGAGGGCGCCGCCATCGACGAGGGCGGCACGATCAACGTCACGACGTGCACCGGCCCCAAGCAGGTGCAGGTCCCCAACGTCCGCGGCTTCAGCGAGAGCGAGGCCCGGGCCGAGCTGAAGGCCAAGGGCTTCGCCAATGTCCAGCTGACGCAGAAGGCATCCGAGCAGGACCCGGGCACCGTCCTCGACCAGGACCCGAAGCCGGGCGCCAGCAAGCCGAAGAACACCACGATCACGCTGACGATCGCCAAGGCCAACCCGAAGGTGAAGGTCCCCGACGTCGTCGGCAACGACTTCGCCGCGGCGGAGAAGCAGCTGAAGGATCTCCAGCTCCAGGTCACCAAGCAGGAGCAGGAGGTGTCCGACCCGGCACAGGTCGGCAAGGTCACCGCCATGGATCCGGCGGGCCAGACGCAGGTCGACGTCAACACCATGGTCACGCTGACCGTCGGCAAGGCGGCGGCGCAGAAGCCGGTGCCCAATGTCGTCGGCCAGAAGGTCAAGGACGCGAAGAAGATGCTGCAGGACGCCGGATTCACCAACATCCAGTTCGCGGACGGCAGCAACCAGGACGACAACGCCCGGGTCATGCAGCAGGACCCGGGAGGCGACACCCCGTCCGACCCCGCCTCCACGACGGTCACGCTGACCACCATCGGCGGTGGCGGCGGTGACCACGGGGATGGTGGCGGCTGGCCGTTCGGCTGACCCGCCGGCGGATGGTCCACGCATGAGCCCCGGCCCCCTTTCGAAGGGGGCCGGGGCTCATGTCGTGTGCGGGGGCCGTTCGCCGGCTTGCGGGGCGGCCGGGGCGGCTCCCCCGGCCGGGCGCGGGCCCGCCCGGTCAGCGCAGTTCCTCCGGCGGGGTGCGGTCCGCGTCGACCTTCTCGGTGCGTTCCAGCTCGCCCCAGACGATGTAGCGGTAGTTCGAGGTGTAGACCGGGGTGCAGGTCGTCAGCGTGATGTAGCGGCCGGCCTTCTCCTTGCCGGACTCCTCGGGGATCCGGTCGAGGACGTCGACGTTGTACTTCGAGGTCTGGTCGAGCACCGCGTAGACCTTGTAGACGTACCAGGTGTCCTTGGTCTCGAAGACGATCGGGTCGCCCTCGCGGAGCCTGTCGATGTTGTGGAACTTCGCGCCGTGACCGTCGCGGTGGGCGGCGAGGGTGAAGTTGCCCTTCTTGTCCTGCGGCAGCCCGGACGCGATCGGCTTGGTGTAGTAGCCGGCTACGCCCTCGTTGAGGATCTCGGAGCCGGTGCCCTTCTTGACCAGCACCTCGCCGTTCTTCATCGCCGGGACGTGCAGGAAGCCGATGCCGTCCTTGGTGTCCAGCTTCCCCGGCCCCTTCGGCGTGGGAGCGGCCCAGTGGCGGCGCACCTCGTCGCCCTGCTTGTCGGCGGCGCGGTCGGCGAGGACGTTCGTCCACCACAGCGAGTACGCGACGAACAGGCCGAGGATCAGCCCGGCGGTGATCAGCAGCTCGCCGATCACGCTGATCACGGCGGCGACGGAGCGACGCATCCGGCGTGGTCGGTTCGGCGGCGCGGACCGTTCGATGTCCTCGTCATGGCCCGTGGCAGTCACCGCGTCATACCCCTCTTACCTTCGGTCAGCCGGTGAGCGCATCCGGTTCGCCCTTGCTCCGCGGCTGCGCCGCGACCATCTTGCCCCAGACGATCATCCGGTAGGTACTGGTGAATTCCGGGGTGCAGGTCGTGAGCGTGAGGTAGCGGCCCGGAGCCTTGAAACCGGACCCCTGCGGCACCGGCTGGATGACGCTGACGTTCTGCGGGCTGGTCTGCGGAAGGATGCTCACCATCTCGTACGTGTAGTACGCGCTCTGCGTCTCCACGACGACCTTGTCGCCCGGGCTGAGCTTGTTGATGTAGCGGAACGGCTCGCCGTGGGTGTTGCGGTGGGCGGCCACCGCGAAGTTGCCCTTCTTGTCCCAGGGCATCGCCGTGGTGATCCCGCTGCTCTTGTCGTAGTGCCCGACCATGCCCCGGTCCAGCACGGAGTGTTTGTCGACGCCCTCGGCGATCGGCGCTTTCACATCCAGCTTCGGGATGTACATGATGGCGAAGCGCTCGCCCGGGACCAGCGACTTCTTCTCGCCGCTGCCCTCCTGCCACTGGTGCTGCAGGGTGTTGGCGGCGCCGCCGGCCTCCTGCTGGGCCAGGACGTTCGTCCACCACAGCTGGTAGGTGACGAACAGCAGCATCACCACGCCGAGCGTGATGAACACTTCGCCGATGGCGCGGCTGGCGATGAGGCTCAGGCTCTCCTTCGCGGCGCGGGCGGCGCGGCGGGCCTCCAGCCGGGAGGTGGGCGCGGGCGGAGGTGCCGGCGGGGCGCTCGCAGCCGCGGCGCCACTGCGCTTGCCACGGCGACCGCCGCGCTTCGCCGCCTGCTGGGCCGCCTTACGGCGGGCGGCACGACCGCCGGGAGCCGGGGCGTCCGCCGTTTCACGTGAAACGGCCTCGCCGGGATCCTCGTCGGTTTCACGTGAAACCGAGGCCGCGTCCGGCGCTGTTTCACGTGAAACGGCGTCGCTGCCGAAGGTGCCGCCGCCCGGGCCCCCCGTCCGCTCCGCCTGGCGCAGCGCCATGGTCTCGTCGTCGGCCACCGGTCCGGCGGTGGCCGGCGGTACGGAGGGTGCGGACGGTCTCCGGGCCGGGGGACGGGCGGCCGCGGGGCCGAACGCCGGGACCTGGTCCGGGCCCGCGGCGGCATGACGGCCCGCGGGCGCCTCGGGCCCGAAACCGGTGGCAGGGCCGGGTGGTGTGACGTCCGCCGGTGCCTCCTCCGTCGCCGGGCGCGGACGGAACCACGGGGAACCGTGGCCGGGCGCCGGTGAGCCGGTGAGCCGGGCACGGGTGCCGGGGCCACCGGGTGCGGGGGCTCCGGTGGCCGCCGGGCCGGCGGGGCCCGGCTCGTCGCCGGGCGAGGTGCCGGACCCGCCGGGCGGACCACCCGGGCTCGGCAGCGGATCCATCAGCGGGTCGTTGAGCTGCCCCACCGCCGCCTCGAACGCCGCGTCCCCGCCGTACGGATCGTGGGGGGTGCCGTCACGCTCGGGGCGTGTGGCGGTCACGCGCCGGCCTTGCCGACCACCGGGGCGAGCCCCGTCGAGCGCTCCACCGCTCCCGCGTCACCGCAGGCTACGAGCCAGTTGGCGAGCATCCGGTGGCCCCACTCGGTGAGCACCGACTCGGGGTGGAACTGGACGCCCTCCACGGGCAGTTCACGGTGGCGCAGCCCCATCGCGATGCCGTTGTCGGTCCACGCGGTGACGGTCAACTCGTCCGGCACCGTGCCCTCCTGGACGGCGAGCGAGTGGTAGCGGGTGGCGGTGAACGGCGAGGGCAGGCCGCTGAAGACACCCTCGCCAGCGTGTGAGACGAGCGAGGTCTTGCCGTGCAGCAGCTCGGGGGCGCGGCCGACCACGCCGCCGTAGGCGACCGCCATGGACTGCATGCCCAGGCAGACGCCGAAGACCGGGACGCCGGTCTCCGCACAGTGCCGGACCATGTCGATGCAGACCCCGGCCTCTTCCGGCGCGCCCGGACCGGGCGAGAGCAGCACCCCGTCGAAGCCGTCCTGCGCATGGGCGGGGGTGACCTCGTCGTTGCGCAGCACCTCGCATTCGGCGCCGAGTTGGTAGAGGTACTGCACGAGGTTGAAGACGAAGCTGTCGTAGTTGTCGACGACGAGAATGCGTGCACTCATCGGACGGCTGCCATCCCTTGATCGACCGTGACGTCATTGAAGGGGAGCAGCGGCTCCGCCCACGGAAAGACGTACTGGAAAAGCACGAAGACGACCGCCAGCACCAGCACCAGTGAAATCAGCGCCTTCACCCCTGTGTTGCCCGGCAAATGCCGCCAGATCCAGCCGTACATGCTGCTGTCCCTACTCGCCGATGACGGTGTCGATTGCCCCACCAGACTACGGGGCGGGGAGGGTCCCGGGTGGGTCAGCCGGACAAAGCCGGGGGCCTTCCCGCCGCCACCGGCTGCGTCGCGTCCAGATGTGCCCAGGTGATGAGCCGGTGGCTGTGTCCCCACTCCGGCTCACAGGTGGTCAGGGTCAGATAGCGGCCGGGCCCGCGGTAGCCGGAGGCGCGGGGCACGGGGTCGATCACGCCGATGTCGTCGGGCAGCGTCCGGTAGGGCCGCCGGTCGATGCGGTAGGTGAACCATGTGGTGCCGTCGGAGACCACCACCGCGTCGCCGGGCCGCAGCAGCGGGAAGTCCTTGAACGGATCGCCGTATGTGCGCCGGTGCCCCGCGACGGAGAAGTTGCCGACCTCACCGAGGCGCGCGGTGGCCGCGTAGTGCCCGAGACCGCGCCGCAGCACATCGGTGCCGGTGCCTTCGAGGACCGGCTTGGACCACTCGGCACCGAGGCGGGGGATGTACATGACGGCGAACGCCGCCCCGCTCCCGTACGGGCGGGGGCTGCCGGACGGCGCGGGGACGGTGGACGGGTCGGTGCGCGCCGCACCGGCCGCGGGCGCGGCGGCCGACCAGCGTTCCTGGAGGCGGCCGATCTCCTGGTCCATGGCGTTGTCGGCGCGTACGCCGGTCCAGAAGAGGAGGTAGCAGACGAAGAGCACGATGAGCGTGCCGGTCGTGACGCACAGCTCGCTGATTGTCCGGACGATCCACCGCACCGTCACCGGCCGCGCCCCTTCCCGTCGCCGTCACCGGCGCGCGGGCCCTACGGCTGCACCGGCTGTGCGTAGTGGAGCTCCACTGTGCCGGAGTAGCCGGGCAGAGTCACCGCCTCGCGCTGGTCGACTTTCCAGCCGAGCCCGTAGGCGTTGACGTACTGGAGGTAGTTCTGGATCGCGGGCGCCTCGGTCAGCGCGCGGTTGAGGGCGCCCCGGTCGCCGACGGCGGTGATCTTGTAGGGCGGGGAGTAGACGCGGCCCTGGAGGATCAGGGTGTTGCCGACGCAGCGCACCGCGCTGGTGGAGATCAGCCGCTGGTCCATGACCTCGATGCCCTTGGCGCCGCCCCGCCACAGCGCGTTCACCACGGCCTGGAGGTCCTGCTGGTGGATGACGAGGTCGTTGGGCTGCGGCTCGGGGACGCCGGGGATCTTGGCGGTGGCGTTCGGCGGGGCGTCGGTGAGGGTGACCGAGAGGCCCTCGCCCTTCAGCTTCTCCGTGCCGGCCTGCTCCCCCAACGCTCTGAGCTGGGCCTCCTCCGCCCGGGAGGTGCCGTTGTCGCGCTGGGCGAGGGCTTCGACGTCCGCACGGAGCGCCGCGTTGCGCTCGTCGTGGGCGCCGTTCTTCTGGCTCCGTTGCTGGATGAGGTCGGAAAGGCGGAGCATGGAGTCGTCGGAGCGCAGATCGGTGCCGCGTGCGGTGTCGAAGCTGAGCCAGAACATCAGGCCCGCGAGCGCGAAGACGGCGAGTGTGAGCAGGCGCACGGGTCGCAGCCGCGGGCGGGCCGGGCGGCCGGAGGAGCCAGCTGAAGTGCTCAACGTACCCTTGCTCCTTACGACGCCGCGGAAGCACTACGCTAACGGACGCCCCGGGGCGTCGAACCGCTCCCCGGCGCATCCGTCCGGCTCCCGCCCGTACGCCCGCGCGGACGGGGGCACCTCCCGCTCAAGAGGAGTCGAGAGCGGGAGAGCAGCGCATCGACAGGAGAGTTCCTCGTGCCGAAGTCACGGATCCGCAAGAAGGACGACTTCACGCCGCCGCCGGCGAAGACCACCAGCCTGAAGATGAATTCCGGCCGTGGTTGGGTCGCCCCGGTGATGCTGGCGATGTTCCTGATCGGGCTCGCCTGGATCGTGCTGTACTACGTCTCCGAGGCCGATCTGCCGGTCAAGGCGATGGGTGACTGGAACATCGTGTGCGGGTTCGGCTTCATCGCGGTGGGCTTCGGCGTCTCCACGCAGTGGAAGTGACGCAAGCCCTGCCCAAGGCCATCCACACAGTTATCCACAGCCGGGGAAAACTTCAGAAGATCTGTGGATAACCTCTCGGGATGTTGACGCCGGTGTGACCGGCCCCGCCCGTTCCGGTGCCCCGTTTCCCCCTTGCGTACTGGGAAAACGCAGGTTCGTACGATCCGGGACGGGCGTTCCCCACAGCGTGCACAAGATCCGCCACGCACTGTGGACAACACCGTGGAACGGGACCGGACGCGGCCGTTACCCCCAGGCCCGCGCTGCCCTCAGCCGGTCAGCTGGAACGTCCGCAGCACAACCACGGCGACGATCACCAACAGCGCGGTGACACACGTCAGGGTGTGCACCAGCGTCCGGCGCTCGCGCGGCGCATGCACCATGCCGTACGCCACCGCCGCGCCCACCACGAGGCCGCCGACATGCGCCTGCCAGGCGATATTCGGCCACAGAAAGGTGAAGACGAGGTTGAGGCCCAGCAGGATCAGCACGGGCTTCATGTCGTAGTTCAGCCGCCGCAGCAGGACCGCGGTGGCGCCCAGCAGACCGAAGATCGCGCCGGAGGCGCCGAGCGAGGGCTGGTTCTGCGCGGCGAGCAGATACGACAGGGCGCTGCCGCCCAGCCCGGCGAGCAGATAGAGCACGGTGTAGCGCAGCCGGCCGAGCGCGGCTTCCAAGGGCGGGCCCAGCCACCACAGGGACAGCATGTTGAACGCGATGTGCGGGATCTCCTGGTGCAGGAAGACCGCGGTGATCAGGCGGTACCACTGGCCCTCGGCGACCCCGACGAGCTGGTAGTGCTGCGGGTCGAAGGCCAGGCCGATCATGTCGAGCCGTCCGACGAGCCCGCCGGAGGCGTAGACCGCGATGAAGACGGCGACGTTGAGGCCCAGCAGGATCTTGGTGACCAGCTTGGGGTCGGAGGCGACGGCGCCGCCCGCGAGGGTGCGCGGGGTGGTGGCGTGCGCAGAGTGGCCCGTGCCGCTGCCGGTGCGTACGCACTCCGGGCACTGGAAGCCGACCGAGGCGCTGACCATGCACTCGGGGCAGATCGGCCGCTCGCAGCGGGTGCAGGTGACGCCCGTCGCACGGTCGGGATGGCGGTAGCAGCCCGGCAGGCCACTCGCGCCGTCCGCGCCCTGCGGCTCCTGCGGGGTGCCTGGCACCTGGTCCATCGCTCGGTCGTCCTCTCTGCGGCTGGACGCGTCATCACAACACACCCGCCCGCCACCGGGCCAGCACGCGGGGCGCCCCGCCTGGTCTACGACCGGACGGGGCGCAAGGTTCCCGGGAACGGCGGGCGCGGCGGCGCCCGGGTCAGCTCTCGCGGTTCTCGATGACGACCGACTCGATGACGACGTCCTGCACCGGGCGGTCGGTGCGCGGGTTGGTCTGGGTGGCGGCGATGGTGTCCACGACCTTCTTGCCGGCCTCGTCGGCGACCTCACCGAAGATGGTGTGCTTGCCGGTCAGCCAGGCGGTCGGCGCGACGGTGATGAAGAACTGCGAGCCGTTGGTGCCCGGACCGGCGTTGGCCATGGCGAGCAGGTACGGCTTGGTGAAGGCCAGGTCGGGGTGGAACTCGTCGGCGAACTCGTACCCCGGGCCGCCGGTGCCGTTGCCGAGCGGGTCGCCGCCCTGGATCATGAAACCGCTGATCACCCGGTGGAAGACGGTGCCGTCGTAGAGCTTGTCCGTGGACTTCTGGCCGGTCGCCGGGTTGGTCCACTCCCGCTCGCCCGCGGCGAGCTGGACGAAGTTCTTCACCGTCTTGGGGGCGTGGTTCGGCAGCAGCCGAAGGGTGATGTCGCCCTGGTTGGTCTTCAGGGTGGCGTAGAGCTGCTCAGCCACGGATCTGCCTTCCATGAGTCTTCGCTGATCGGGATCCGATCCTCGCACGGACCGCCGTGGGGCGCGGCCCGTGCCGCGCCCCGCCCCGGCATGGGCGGCCCCGACGGCGGGCAGGCACACGCCCTCGTCGCCGGCGCACCGCCATGACCCGGATGCCCGCGCGTACATGCCGTACGGCGCGCGAACGGGCATGATCGTCAACTGGGTGGACAGGCGAGACAGCAGACCTGGGGGAGCAGCCCCCACGGACCCGGACACGCCACCGAGGAGGAGGATCCAGTGACCCGCAAGGACAGCGTGCGCGCCGCGACCGGTTCGGCCAGGGACAGCGTGCGGCACGCCGCTGAGGTGGTGGCTCCGTACGCCGGTACGGCCAGGGACACCGCGATGCAGTTCGCCCAGGAGGCGCGGACGCGCGTGGCGCCGAGGATGGCGGAGGCCGCGCAGCAGGCCCGCACCCGGGTGGCCCCCATGGTGTCGGAGGCCGCGCAGCAGGCCCGCGCCCACTACGACACCCATCTGGTGCCGCGCATCGAGCACGCCCGTGGCGCACTGCCGCCGAAGGTGGATGCGGCGGCGTGCCGCGCCGCCCACCGCACCCGCTGTGCGGCACGGCAGGCCGCGGACTACGCCGCACCCCGGGTGGAGAGCGCCGTGCACTCCGCCCGCGCGGCCGCCGAGCCCGTCCGCGACGAGGCGTTCGCCCGTGGCACCGCGGCGCTCGCGGCGCTGCGCGGCGACGTGACCGCCGCCGAGATCGAGAAGCTGGCGCGGAAGAACCGCTGCCGGGCCCGGGCCGGGAAAGCCGCCAAGCGGCTGCTGGTGGTGGGGCTGCTGGCCGGGGGCGCCGTCGCCGCCTGGAAATGGTGGGACAAGCAGGCCAACCCGGACTGGCTGGTGGAGCCGCCCGCCCCCACGGAGGTGCACGAACGCGGCCGGCTCAGCTCCGTCGACGGCAGCGGCTCCACGGCCCGGACCGACGGCGAGGAAGAGGACAAGGGGCCCGGCGACGGCCCGGGCGGGGCCTCCGCCTGACGCGAGCCCGCGCCCGACCCGGACCGGCCGCCCCGGCCTGACCCGGGACCCCGGCCCGACGCGACGGCACGGCCTCTCCGCCGGGGAGCAAGCACGGGCTCGGCCCACCGCCCCGGGCCGGCCGCCCCGGCCCCACGCCCTCCGGACACCGACCGGTGCCCGTCACCCCTGGTGGGTGGCGGGCACCCGTCGCGTACGGGCCGAACGGGCGGCGCACGACCGGCTGGGGCCGCACTGGTTTCACGGGAAACAACCGGACCGGGCCGCACTGGTTTCACGGGAAACATCGGCTTCGCGCCCCGGGGCGGCCACCACGTTTCACGTGAAACGCCCCGGCCGCACCGCTCCGACCGCGCCGGTTTCACGTGAAACGGCCGCGCCACCTCGGCCCCCGGGCGCCCGAACAGTGCGCCCCGCCGGGCGGACGGCCCGCACCCCGGGCGGACGCCCCTCACTCCGCCAGGTAGTCGTGCACCACCGCGGCAGCCCCGAGGGTGAGATCCGTGACGAGATGCGAGGCGGACACCACCTCGCGGACCGGGAGGTCGGCCAGCGGTGCCAGAGCGTGCTCGAAGAGCTGGAGGCGGGCCGGGCCACTCCAGGAGCCCTTCACCGTGAGATCGGAGATCTCCGTCCGCACCAGCTCACAGATCCGCGGGCGTCCGTCGTAGTGGCGTGCCGTCTTGAGCATGAACGTCGGCAGGGACAACTCCGCGCGGGCGGACTCGGCGGCGAGCGGGGCGTGCTTGTAGCCCATGGTGGCGGTGGCGACGCGGAGGGAGCCGTGATCGAGGGTGCCGACGAGGGTGTCGGAGTCGACGTACAGCCGCGGGGCGCCCGCCTTCTTCGGATAGGCACTCATCTCCCGGCCGGAGGCGATGGCCGGGAGGCTGTCCACGTACATCGCGAGGCTGAACTCTCCGGCCTCCCCGTCGAGTTCCACGGGGACGAGCTGCCCGCACTCGGTGTAGTCCCCGAGCCCCGTCACGTCCGGCATCCGCATCACCTCGAAGCGGACCAGCGGTTCGGGTATCCGCAGCGGCTCCGGGACGACGGCCCGCAGGGCGTCCGGGTCGGTGCGGTAGGTGATGTTGAGGTACTCGCGATCGGTGAAGCGGTACGGCGGCAGTGGGTAGGCGGGGGCGTTCAGCGGTGTGGTGAGCAGCGCACGGACCTGGGCTTCGCGCATGGTGCGACCTGGCTTTCTCGACGGGGCGGCCCGCCCGGCGCCCGCCCCGGGGGGCGGGGGCGGATCAGGGCTGGACTACGCCGCACATTTGGCATACACCTTGTATCCGATACACACTGTATCTCGTAGTCGACCGTGACGCCGTCTGCGCCCCGGCCTCCCCTCCCCGCCTCTTGCGACGGGATCCGCACCAGGAGTCATCGTGAGCTTCACCCTCCCCACCGCACCGGAGAACCGCCCCGTCACCGTGGTCGGCGCCGGCACCCTCGGCCGCCGGATCGCCCTGATGTTCGCCACCCGCGGCGGTCCGGTCCGCGTCCACGACCCCGCCGCCGAGGCCGGTGACGCCGCCCGCGCCTACATCGAGAAGGAACTTCCGGCCGTCGCCGCGCGCCTCGCGGGCGGCCGCCCCGGCACCGTCGAGACCACCACCGACCTCGCCCGCGCCCTGGACGACGCCTGGCTGGTCGTCGAGGCCGTACCGGAGCGGCTGGACCTCAAGCGGAAGATCTTCGAAGAGCTGGACCGGGAGGCACCGGCCGACGCGATCCTCGCCAGCAACTCCTCGTCGTACGCCACCAGCCGTCTCGTCGGCAGCGTCCGCAGCCCCGAACGGCTGCTCAACATCCACTTCTACATGCCGCCCCGGCAGAACGCCGTCGACCTCATGTCCTGCGGCCACACCGACCGCGCCGTCCTCGACCTGCTCCTGAGCACCCTCCCCGACTACGGCATCCAGCCCTTCGAGGCCCACCGGGAGAGCACCGGTTTCATCTTCAACCGGGTCTGGGCCGCGATCAAACGCGAATCCCTCGCGGTCGTCGCCGAAGGCGTCTCCACCCCCGAGGACGTCGACCGCATGTGGCAGGTGAACATGGGGACCGCCGCCGGACCGTTCCGGATGATGGACGCCGTCGGCCTCGACGTCGTCCTCGACATCGAGAACCACTACGCCGCCGAGAACCCCCACCTCCCCCAGGGCCCCCGCACCCTCCTGCACCGCTACGTCGACGAGGGCCGCCTCGGCGTCAAGACCGGGCGCGGCTTCTACGAGTACGGCCCCACCGGCTGACATCGGCCCGGCCCCGCCGACGGGCACGTACCCTCGACGCCGTCCCCCAGCAAGGAGCCGGTACGTGCCCAAATCCCCCACCAAACGCCGCCCCGTGACCGTCGCCGCACTCAGTGAGAGTGCGCTCGCGCTCTTCACCGAGCGCGGGTTCCACGCCACCTCCGTGAGCGACATCGTGAACCGGGCCGGCCTCACCCGGGGCGCCTTCTACTCCAACTTCCGCGACAAGGAAGAGCTGTTCCTCTCCCTCTACGACGCGCACACCGACCGGCTGCTGGCCGAGCTCGCCCGCCGCGCCGAGGACATCGGCGACGCCCCCGACCCGGTGGCGGGGCTGTTCACGCAGCTGACCGCCCATGACGACGAGGAGCGCGCCTGGTTCCTGGTCTCCATGGAGTTCACCCTGCACGCGGCCCGGCACCCGGAGGTGGCCCGCGCCCTCGCCGGCCACGAGGAGCGCCTCAACACCGGCATCGCGGACGTCCTCGCCCGCTTCCTGGAGCGCACCGGCCGTGCCTCCGAGGTCTCCGCCCTCACCCTCGCCCGGCTCGTCGTCGCCTTCTTCGAGGGACTGACCGCCCTGGAGGTCACCCACACCGGCGACCGCGACACCTCGGCGCTCGTCCACCGCGCCCTGCCCCACCTCGTACGGGCGCTGAGCAGGCCGGAGGAGGCGGGCTGAGCGGCGGCCGGAACGGGTGCGTCCGCCGAACCGCCGCCGCGGTCACCCGGCGGCCCGGTGGGCGCTCCTCGGACGCCCCGGCCGCGGCGCTCTCCCCTGCTCGGCCAACCCGGCCCCTCCCGTACGGGGTTCGCGAGGGA
The DNA here is from genome assembly GCF_043083385.1 of Streptomyces sp. NPDC014733. NCBI lineage: Bacteria > Bacillati > Actinomycetota > Actinomycetes > Kitasatosporales > Streptomycetaceae > Streptomyces > Streptomyces sp. NPDC014733. The sequence continues at coordinate 97,997 of NZ_JBIBYO010000006.1, forward strand.
CGGCACCCAGGGGGAGAGGCGGCCAGAAGCGTGGGCCAGAGGTACAGAAACCGTGGGGGAACGGTGGGGATCAGACGGCGGGATGCGGTGCACGGCCACCGGCGCCCCCGGTGCGCAGCCGGGCCCCACAGCCCCATGAGAAAACCCCTCCGCTCTACGTTTCCGCAGGTCGGAGGGGTTTACGGGGTGGAGCCTAGGGGAGTCGAACCCCTGACATCTGCCATGCAAAGACAGCGCTCTACCAACTGAGCTAAGGCCCCGTCGCCGACCAGGGTACCTGGTGCGCGAGCGCATTCCCGACCGGGTATCGCCCGGCACCGTCGCTCTCCGTAGGATGCTTCGCAAGATTCGCGGCAGCGAAGCGCGACCGGGGAGATGGGGAGACGGCATGGACGCAGCACAGCAGGAAGCCACCGCGCGGGCCCGGGAGCTGCAACGGAATTGGTACGGCGAACCGCTCGGTGCCCTCTTCCGCCGCCTCATCGACGATCTCGGGCTCAACCAGGCCCGGCTCGCGGGGGTGCTCGGCCTGTCGGCGCCGATGCTGTCGCAGCTGATGAGCGGTCAGCGGGCGAAGATAGGCAACCCCGCCGTGGTCCAACGGGTCCAGGCGCTCCAGGAGTTGGCCGGCCAGGTCGCCGACGGCAGCGTCAGCGCCGCCGAGGCCACCGACCGGATGGACGAGATCAAGAAGACCGCCGGGGGTTCGGTGCTGAGCAACACCGCACAGACCGTCTCGTCGACCGGCTCGACCACGGTGCGGCGCGTGGTGCGCGAGATCCAGTCGCTGCTCCGGTCGGTCTCGGACGCGGGAGAGATCATCGAGGCGGCGAACGCCCTCGCCCCCACCCATCCGGAGCTGGCAGAGTTCCTCCGGGTCTACGGTGCCGGCCGCACCGGGGACGCGGTCGCGCACTACGAGGCGCACCAGAGCTAGCCGTACAGCGGGCCGGTCACCGCGGGGTACGCACAGGTCAGAAAGCGACGGGGCACCATGGGTGAGATCTTCGCCGGGCGGTACGAGCTGGTCGACCCGGTCGGGCGCGGAGGTGTGGGTGCCGTCTGGCGCGCCTGGGACCACCGGCGGCGCCGCTACGTCGCCGCCAAGGTGCTCCAGCAGAGCGATGCGCACACCCTGCTCCGCTTCGTCCGCGAGCAGGCACTGCGGATCGACCACCCGCACGTCCTCGCCCCGGCGAGCTGGGCCGCCGACGACGCCAAGGTCCTGTTCACCATGGACCTGGTGCACGGCGGCTCGCTCGCCCACCTCATCGGCGACTACGGCCCGCTGCCCCCGCGGTACGTCTGCACCCTGCTCGACCAGCTGCTCGCCGGACTGACCGCGGTGCACGACGAGGGCGTGGTGCACCGCGACATCAAACCGGCGAACATCCTGCTGGAGGCGACCGGCACCGGCCGTCCGCATCTGCGCCTCTCCGACTTCGGCATCGCCATGCGCAAGGGCGAGCCGCGGCTCACCGAGACCAACTACGTGGTGGGCACGCCCGGATACTTCGCGCCCGAGCAGATGCTCGGCGCCGAACCGGACTTCCCCGCGGACCTGTTCGCGGTCGGCCTGGTCGCGCTGTATCTGATCACCGGCACCAAACCGGACGCCGACGCCCTGGTGCGGCACTTCACCGAGCACGGCGTCCCGCACGCGCCCGAAGGTGTCCCGGAGCCGCTGTGGCAGGTGCTGGCGACGCTGCTGCACCCCGACCCGGAGTCCCGGTTCCGTACCGGCACCGGGGCGCGGAAGGCGCTGCTGGCCGCCGTGGAGCTGCTGCCCGAGGCGGGGCTCGACGACGAGGCGGTCGAGGTCTTCGACCACATAGGCCCGCTCCCCGAGGGGTTCGGGCCGGACGGGCCGCTCACCGCACCGCGCACCGGCGGCGCGGCCGGGGCGCCGGGCGGCGGGGCGCCGCTGCCCCCGTCCGGCACCGGAAGCTTCGTCCTCGCCCCGCCGGGGCAGTCGCTGCCGCAGCCCCTCCCGCAGCCGCCCGCCACCCCGCCGGTACCGGTGGCCGCCCCACACGTCCCGGCCCCCGCGACGCCGCCGGGCACACCGCCCTCGGGCACGTACCGGCCGACCGCGGGCTCCTGGCAGCAGCCGCCGGCGACCCGGCCCTACACCTCGCCGCAGCCGCCCGCCGCCGCGCCGCCGGTGCCGTCCGGCGCCCCGGAGCGGACCGCGCCGGTGGCGGCGCGGCGTCCCGGCCCACCGGCCAAGGTGGCGGTCCCGGTCCTCGTCGTCGCGCTGCTCTGCATCGCGTTCGGCATCTGGGCGCTCACCGTCTCCTGACCGCTACCGGCGCTCCGGCCGTCCGTGCGGAGCGCCCGGGGCGCGCGGCCCGGAGCGGGTGGGCTCCGCGGCGTGCGCCTGCGGCGACAGCGCGGGGCCGACGGCGGGGGCGGCCGTCCGGCGGGCCAGCAGCGTCCAGCCCCCGAGGACGGCCAGCAGGACCGCGCCGGTGGCGATCCCGGCGTAGCCCAGCGTCCGCAGGTTCCCGCCGCCCGCCTGCTCCCCGGACAGCCCGTTCCCGGCCGTCTCGTGGTCGCCGGGCGTCACCGAGAAGTCCCCGGCGGGCCCGGCGTACCCCGGCCCGGGCCGGGCCGGGCCGCGGACGTCCACCCGCAGCATGAGGTCCGCGCCCCGCGGGAAGTACCGCGCGGCGGCGGGGTGGAGGGTGACCTCCAGGTAGTACCAGCCGGCCACCCGCATGGCGCGGACGTCGTCGGAGACGGCGAAGCGGTTGCCGTACGCCACGGGCGCGGTGAAGAGCTTGGAAGCGGCGGGCCGCCCGTCGTAGAAGACGAAGGTGTCGTCGTCGATCACACCGCGCGCCGGGTTGTACGCGGTGACCCCGAGCGCCTTGGCGATGCCCTCGGCGGTGCCGGTGGCCGCGTTGGGCAGCTCCGCGCTGAGGTTGAGGCGCTGGCCCCAGTCGACCGGCACCCGGTAGAAGCGGGACTCGCCGGGCCGGATGCGGTCCTTCCACAGGCCCGTGCCCACGGCGCCCGCGGTGTGGAAACCGGAGCCGCCACGGGCCGTGCGCTTGGCACCGGAGGCGGGCGGCGGGGGTGTGGCGGACGGGCCGCCGTCGGCGGGGGTGGTCGGTGCGGTGCCCTTGAGGCCCGGTTCGGAGAGATGGGTGATCTCGATGGGCCACGCCTGCGGCCCGGACGTCGCCGGGCCCTCCCGGGTGACGACGAGGTAGTACGCCCCGGCGTTCCGGCACGGGGAGTTGGCGCCGTCGACGCCGCGGGTCGCGGAGTCGGCGATGGGGTAGGCGGTGCCGTCCCCGCGGAACGCCGGATCGGCCTCCCGGTCGCAGCGGGTGCCGTCCACGTCCTGGACGCTGATCTTGAGCCGGTCGGCGTGGTCCTCCACCTTGGTGCCCGGCGGCGGGGCGGCGACCACGGAGAAGTACGCGGTGGACCGGGCGTCGAGGGGGACGGTGTAGTACTTCTGCTCACCGCGTTCGATGGCGTCGGTGTACGTCCCCCTGCCGATCTCCGGGGCGTCGGCCGCACTGGCCCGGCCCTTGACCGGGGTGGCGTCCGGCGCCGTGGTGTAGCGGGGCACCTTCGTGAGGTCCGCGGCGCCGTCGGCGGCGGACGCCGTGCCCACCGCGCCCGGCGCCCAGGTCACCGCCGAGAGCGCCGCCAGCGCCGCTGTGCTCTCGCGCAGCGCCCTCCGTACCGAACCCCCCGTCACCATGGCTCCCCCTTCGCCGCGTTCCCCTGATGCCGCTGCGCCTGCTGCTCCTGCCCCGGAATCGCCGGCGGCAACGGCTGACCCGAGGTCCGCGGGCGCACCGGCCCGGCGCCGTCCGCCACGGGGACCCGGCGCGCGCGGAGGTAGGCCGCCGCGAGCCAGGTCAGCAGCAGGACACCCACCCCGAGGGAGCATCCGGCCACCACCGGGCCCGGCTTCCAACCGCCCCCGGGCACCGCGGCGTTGTGCTCCTCGGGCGCGGCGTCGCCGGACGCGGTGTGCGTGGCGCGGCCCGCGTCCGCCCCCGGGCCGGACTTCGCGGTGCCCAGTACGGCGACCCGCAGCACCACTCCGACCTCCGGGTTCCGGGCGATCTCGGCCGCCTCGGCGCCCAGCGTCACCGCGAGGTAGAAACTGCCCGCGCGGTGGACCGGTACGACATGGGTACCGGACTCGTAGCGGTTGCTCCAGGCCACCGGCACCGTCCCCATCTGCAACGACGTCGGCTTCCCGGCGTACAGCTTGCGCGGGGTGAACTCGCCGGTGCCGGTGCCCACCGGCACCCGGTCCGGGGTGTAGACCTGGGTGGCGGCGTAGGAGTAGTGGACGCCGCGGTCGTTCACCGTCGGCTCGTTGGCGAACTGCACGTCGTAGCGGAGCTGCTGGCCCCAGCCGACCGGCACCTTGTACCAGAGGGTCTGCGCGGGCAGCAGCCGGTCGCGCCAGACACCCTGCTTCAGCGTCCGGGCGTCGTTGAAGCCGGTGCCGCCGCGGACGTCCTGCGGGGCACTCGCGGGCAGCGTCGCGTCCTTGCCACCGGTGCCGTACTCCGGTGCCGACTGCGCGGGCGTGACGCCCTTCTTCAGCGGATGTTCCACGTGAAACGTCAGCTCCAGCGGCCACCGCGCGGCGTCCGAACCCGGTGCCGCCTTGCGTTCGACCGCGAACCAGTACCGGCCGGCCTTGTCGCAGCTGCGGTAGCCGCTCTCCGACGGCACCCGGCTGAGCCCGGAGGCGAGCGGGGTGGCGCCCTCGCGCTGGCCGAACCGCTCCGTGGCGGAGTCGCAGACCCCGTCCGCGCCGTACGCGATCTCGGTGTGCAGCGCGTCGGAGGCATCGACGGCGGCGCCGGGCCGGGGCGCCACGGTCGCCGAGAGGTCGGCGGTGGCGGCGGCGTCCAGATCGACGGCGTAGTACCGCTTCTCGTTCGGGCCGATGGTGTCGGTGTACTGACCGGGCGTGATCCGCGGCGCGGTCTCCCGGGCGGGCTCGCCGCGCACCTGGTCGCCCTTCAAGCGGTAGCTGCCGGCGGAGAGTTGCCCGGCCCGCTGGACCTGCCGGGCGAGGGAGCCGGCGTCCGGGGCGTCGTAGTACCGCCCGTTCCCGGCCTTGGCGACGCACTCCAGCTGCTGCCGGGCGGGCCCTGCGGCCTGGAAGCCGACGGTGTCGATCCGCAGATCCCCGGCGGACCGGCCGAGCTGGGCGGCGACCGCACAGGGCGACGGCGTAGGACAGCTGTCCTCGCCGTCCGAGACCAGCAGGATCGTCCGGCTGCCGGAACTCCCGCCGTGCGCCCGCAGATCGGCCGCGGCGGCCTGGAGTGACAGGCCGAGCGGGGCGTCCCCCTGGGGCTCGACGGCGGCGACCGCCTGCTTGAGGCCGGTGCGGTCCAGCGGCGCGACGGGCCGTACGAGCCGGCTGCCGTCGCACCCCCGGGCCTTGTCGGCGCCGGAGACCCGCAGCCCGGTGGGGTAGCCGTCCGGCAGGGCGTCGGCGACGGCGCCGACGGCCTTGCGGGCGGCGGCGATCCGGGTGGTGCCGGAGCCGGCGTCCTTCGCCATCGAACCGGAGGAGTCGAGGACCATCACCATGCCGCCGTCGGCGGGCGGGGCGGCGGTACGGGCGGCGTGCGCCGGTGCCGCGGCCGCCGCCAGCAGCAGTCCGCAGGTCAGCGCCGTCGCCCGCCACCGTCGGTGCCGTCGTGCCATGCCCTCGTCCCCCTCGCGCCGTACGGGTACCCCACCACGTAACTTTGCTGGTGCAACTCAATCATGTGCTATGGCAAATACATGGGAGGGGCGACACGGCCGCACCACGGTGTCCGCGCCCGAGGGCCGCGCACACCCGCCTCCCGACGCACGAAACCCCGGAAGCCAGCGGCAACCGGGGTCCGTACAAACTGTGCTGGGCGTTTGGTCTCACACACCCGAACCTGCGGGCACGGAGTCGGTCGCCTCCGTCCACAGATCCTGCTCGGCGCGATCCGCCTGGATCTGGCGGTACACGAGGAGCCCGCCGATGGCGGCCAGTGCGACCAGGAGAAGCTTCTTCACCGCGCGACCTCGTCTTTCGTTGACGTAGGGGACCTATGTGGGCCGATGATACACACCGGCCGATACCGATCGGTTATCTCCTCCGCGCCGGGCGACGACCGGTCCACGGCCCCGCGCGCCGGGCCAACTGACGCACTCGCACAACGACATCGGCCCGGCCGGAGAAATCTCCGGCCGGGCCGATGGGCGGTGCGGCTACCAGGACTTGAACCTGGGACCTCTTCCTTATCAGGGAAGCGCTCTAACCGTCTGAGCTATAGCCGCTCGTTCGCTGCACCAGAAGATTAGCGCACTTCAGAGGCGTTCCCAAAATCGGGGAGCGGACCGGCCTCACGGCCCGCTCCCCGACGGGTCATTCGTCCTCCGCGAGCGTCAGCTCGACGCCGCCGACGAACCCCGCCGACAGGTTGTAGATGAACGAACCGAGGGTCGCCAGCGCCGTCGCCAGCACCACGTCGATCACCGCGATGACGGTGGTGAACAGCAGCACCCGCGGCAGCGACAGGAACGACTGGAGATCGAAGCCCTTGCCGTCCGCGGAACCGCTCGCCTCGCTGATCGCCGTGCCGACCGTGGAGAAGACGCCCATCGCGTCCATCACCATCCACAGCACGGAGACCGCCACGATCGTGCAGATACCCAGCGCGAGGGAGAGCAGGAAGCTCACCTTCATCACCGACCACGGATCGGTGCGCGCCACCCGCAGCCGCGCCTTACGGGTACGCGGCGCCGTACGGGCGTCGGTGCGCGGCAGCCGGACCGAACCGGTGCCGCCGTCCGCCGGGTACGCCCGCGGCGGCTCGTACGGCTTGTGCGGCGGCTGTGCCTCGGGCTGCGGCTGCGAGTGCTGCGGATACGGCTGACGGGCGTCGGTCATGCTTCCCCCCTGGTGCGGGCTGCCGGACATACCGGAGCCACGGGCGCTGTCCTCCGTCACGGTTGCGGGCCCTGACGAGGTGGCCTTTCCGGCTCCCTGTCCGCCCGCCGCAGCGCCCGTGGCTCCACTCACGACCTACTCCTTGTGCTTATTCCGCCGCGGGCTGCCCGCCCTCGGCCGCCGGCTCGGCACCCGCCGCCTCAGCGGTCTCCTCGGACCCCTCGGCCCCGTCGACCTCTTCGGCTTCGCGCCCGGCCTCGGCGTTCCGTGCGATGCCCACAACGGCATCACGCTTGCCCAGGTTGATCAGTTGGACGCCCATCGTGTCACGACCGGTCTCCCGGACCTCGTTGACCCGCGTACGAATGACGCCTCCGCCGAGGGTGATCGCAAGAATCTCGTCACTCTCCTCGACGACCAGCGCGCCGACCAGCGAACCGCGGTCCTCCACGATCTTGGCCGCCTTGATGCCGAGGCCGCCGCGGCCCTGGACGCGGTACTCGTCGACCGGGGTGCGCTTGGCGTAACCGCCGTCCGTCGCGGTGAAGACGAACGTCCCCGCGCGCACCACGTTCATCGACAGCAGCTCGTCGCCCTCGCGGAAGCTCATGCCCTTCACACCGGAGGTGGCGCGGCCCATCGGGCGCAGCGCCTCGTCCGTGGCGGTGAACCGGATCGACTGCGCCTTCTTGCTGATCAGCAGCAGATCGTCCTCGCCGGAGACCAGCTCGGCGCCGATCAGCTCGTCGGACGTGCCGTCGGCGTCGCTGTCCAGCTCACGGAGGTTGATCGCGATGACACCGCCGGAGCGGGGCGAGTCGTAGTCCTTCAGCGGCGTCTTCTTCACCAGGCCCGCCTTGGTGGCGAGGACCAGGTACGGCGCGGCCTCGTAGTCGCGGATCGCCAGGATGCGGGCGATCTGCTCGTCCGGCTGGAAGGCCAGGAGGTTGGCGACGTGCTGGCCGCGCGCGTCCCGCCCGGCGTCCGGGAGTTCGTACGCCTTGGCGCGGTAGACGCGGCCCTTGTTGGTGAAGAACAGCAGCCAGTGGTGGGTGGTCGAGACGAAGAAGTGGTCGACGATGTCGTCTTCCTTCAGCTTCGTGCCGCGCACGCCCTTGCCGCCGCGCTTCTGCGAGCGGTAGTCGTCGGTCTTGGTGCGCTTGACGTAGCCGCCGCGCGTGATGGTGACGACGATGTCCTCTTCGGCGATCAGGTCCTCGATGGACATGTCGCCCTCGAAGGGCACCAGCTTGGAGCGGCGGTCGTCGCCGAACTTCTCGACCAGCGCGGCCAGTTCCTCGCTGATGATCTGCCGCTGCTTCTCCGGCGAGGCGAGGATCGCCTTGTACTCGTTGATCTTCTGCTGGAGTTCGTCGTGCTCGGCGGTGATCTTCTGGCGCTCCAGGGCGGCCAGCCGGCGCAGCTGCATCTCCAGGATCGCGTTGGCCTGGATCTCGTCGATGGACAGCAGGCCCATCAGGCCCTCGCGTGCCACGTCGACCGTCTCGCTGCGCCGGATCAGCGCGATGACCTCGTCGATCGCGTCCAGCGCCTTGAGCAGACCGCGCAGGATGTGCGCGCGCTCCTCGGCCTTGCGCAGCCGGAAGCGGGTCCGCCGGACGATGACCTCGACCTGGTGGGTCACCCAGTGGCGGATGAACGCGTCCAGCGAGAGGGTGCGCGGCACCCCGTCGACCAGCGCCAGCATGTTGGCGCCGAAGTTGGTCTGGAGGTCGGTGTGCTTGTAGAGGTTGTTGAGGACGACCTTGGCGACCGCGTCCCGCTTGAGGACGATGACCAGGCGCTGACCCGTACGGGACGACGTCTCGTCGCGGACGTCCGCGATGCCGCCGATCTTGCCGTCCTTGACGAGGTCGGCGATCTTCTGCGCGAGGTTGTCCGGGTTGACCTGGTAGGGCAGCTCGGTGACGACCAGGCACTGGCGGTTCTGGATCTCCTCGACCGCCACCACCGCGCGCATCGTGATCGAGCCACGGCCGGTGCGGTACGCCTCCTCGATGCCCTTGCGGCCCACCACCAGCGCGCCGGTCGGGAAGTCGGGGCCCTTGATGCGCTCGATGAGCGCCTCCAGCAGCTCCTCCGACGTCGCCTCCGGGTTCTCCAGCGCCCACTGGGCACCGGCGGCGACCTCGCGGAGGTTGTGCGGCGGGATGTTGGTGGCCATACCGACCGCGATACCGGCCGAGCCGTTGATCAGCAGGTTCGGGAAGCGCGACGGCAGGACCGTCGGCTCCTGGTTACGGCCGTCGTAGTTGTCCTGGAAATCGACGGTCTCCTCGTCGATGTCCCGCAGCATCTCCATGGAGAGCTGCTTCATCTTGCACTCGGTGTACCGCATGGCCGCCGCCGGGTCGTTGCCCGGGGAGCCGAAGTTGCCGTTGGAGTCGACCAGCGGCATCCGCATCGACCACGGCTGCGCCAGGCGGACCAGCGCGTCGTAGATCGAGGAGTCGCCGTGCGGGTGGTACGTACCCATGACGTCACCGACGACGCGGGCGCACTTGTAGAAGCCCTTCTCGGGGCGGTACCCGCCGTCGTACATCGCGTAGAGCACCCGGCGGTGCACCGGCTTGAGACCGTCGCGGACGTCGGGCAGCGCACGCGAGACGATGACGGACATCGCGTAGTCGAGGTAGGAGCGCTGCATCTCCGTTTCGAGCCCGACCGGCTCTACGCGCATACCCACGCCCTCGATGGTGGCGGGTGCGCCCTCGACGGTGGTGCCGTCCGGGGTCACGGGGGGAGTCTCGTCGGCCATGGTTGATCAAAGTCCTTTCGCGCTGCGGCTGTTGAGGGGCCGACAGACTCAGATGTCGAGGAAGCGGACGTCCTTGGCGTTGCGCTGGATGAACGAGCGACGCGCCTCGACGTCCTCGCCCATCAGCACCGAGAACAGGTCGTCGGCGCGGGCGGCGTCGTCCAGGGAGACCTGGCCGAGCACGCGGTGGTCGGCGTCCATGGTGGTGACCCGCAGCTCCTCGGCGTTCATCTCACCCAGACCCTTGAAGCGCTGGACGGAGTCGTCCTTGATGCGCTTGCCGGCCTGCTTGCCGCGCTCGATCAGCACATCGCGCTCGGGGTCGGAGTAGGCGTACTCGAAGTCGTCCCGACCCCACTTGATCTTGTACAGCGGGGGGCGGGAGAGGTAGACGTGACCCGCCTCGACCAGCGGCCGCATGAAGCGGAAGAGGAAGGTGAGGAGCAGGGTGTTGATGTGCTGACCGTCGACGTCGGCGTCCGCCATCAAGATGATCTTGTGGTAGCGGAGCTTCTCGATGTCGAAGTCCTCGTGGACACCGGTGCCGAACGCCGAGATCAGCGCCTGGACCTCGTTGTTCTGGAGGATCTTGTCGACCCGGGCCTTCTCGACGTTGAGGATCTTGCCGCGGATCGGGAGGATCGCCTGGTACTCCGGGTTACGGCCGGACTTGGCCGAGCCGCCGGCGGAGTCACCCTCGACGATGAAGATCTCGCACTTGGTCGGGTCGTTGGACTGGCAGTCGCTCAGCTTGCCCGGCAGCGACGCCGTCTCCAGCAGCCCCTTGCGGCGGGTCAGATCGCGCGCCTTACGGGCCGCGACACGGGCGGTGGCGGCCTGGATGCCCTTGCGGATGATGTCCGCGGCCTCGTTGGGGTTGCGGTCCAGCCAGTCCGTCAGGTGCTCGTGGACGACCTTCTGGACGAAGGTCTTCGCCTCGGTGTTGCCGAGCTTCGTCTTCGTCTGGCCCTCGAACTGCGGCTCGCCGAGCTTGACGGAGATGATCGCGGTCAGACCCTCGCGGATGTCCTCACCCGTGAGGTTGTCGTCCTTCTCGCGCAGCAGCTTCTTGTCACGGGCGTAACGGTTGATCAGACCCGTCAGCGCCGCGCGGAAGCCCTCCTCGTGGGTGCCGCCCTCGTGGGTGTGGATGGTGTTGGCGAAGCTGTAGACACCCTCGCTGTACTGGGTGTTCCACTGCATCGCGATCTCCGCCGAGAGGAGCCGCTCCTTGTCCTCGGCCTCGACGTCGATGACCGTCGGATGCACCAGCTCCCCCTTGCGGGAGTTCAGGTACTTCACGAAGTCGACGATGCCGCCCTCGTAGTGGTAGCGGACGGAGAGCGGCTTGCCCTCCTCGTCCACGTGGTCGGGGCGCTCGTCGGTCAGCGAGATCGAGAGGCCCTTGTTGAGGAACGCCATCTCCTGGAAGCGGCGCGAGAGCGTCTCGAAGCTGTAGACCGTGGTCTCGAAGATGTCGCCGTCGGCCCAGAAAGTGACGGAGGTGCCCGTCTCCTCGGTCGCCTCGTTCCGCGCCAGCGGGGCGGTCGGCACGCCGAGCTTGTACTCCTGGGTCCAGCGGTGGCCGTCCGTGCGGACCTCGACCGCCACCCGCGTGGACAGCGCGTTCACGACGGAGACACCCACGCCGTGCAGACCACCGGAGACCGCGTACCCGCCGCCGCCGAACTTGCCGCCGGCGTGCAGCACCGTCATGACGACCTCGACGGCCGGCTTGTTCTCCGACGGCACGATGCCGACCGGGATACCGCGGCCGTTGTCGACGACGCGCACCCCGCCGTCGGCGAGGATCGTGACGTCGATGGTGTCGGCGTGCCCGGCCATCGCCTCGTCGACGGAGTTGTCGACGACCTCCTGCACCAGGTGGTGCAGTCCGCGCTCGCCGGTCGAGCCGATGTACATGCCGGGGCGCTTGCGTACGGCGTCCAGGCCCTCCAGGACGGTGATCGCGCTGGCGTCGTACGACTTCTCCCCCGAGGAGTCGTCCACGGCGCCTGCCGGGACCCCCTCTGCGGTGGAAGCCGTGTTGTTCTCGTTGAGGTCGCCGGAGTCGGCCACGAAGCGCCCTTTCTGGCACAGCACGAGCCCTCCCCAGCCTGTGGGGGACACCCCACGGAGTCGAAGGGGAGCGGCTGCGTCGTTCTGTCTTGATCGACGTGTCCCGCGAGCCGGCGGGATTACGAACCAGTGTACCGGTGGCGCCGACACTCATGGGGCTTTGCGGGTACCTGAGTCCGCATGTGCCGCCCTGAACTCACGTCCACCGACTCCCCATATCTGGAACGGGGCCCGAGGACGTTCAAACCGGCACTCAGCGCTTTGGACTGTCAACCGGTCGCAACCGTGAGCGGAGTCTCATCCACAACCCTTGTCCACAGCCGTCCCGGGCAGCGCAAACCGCCTCAGCCGTACGTGTCCCCGGGGCCCGTGCTGCCGGGCGCGCGCAGCGGGCCGTACCGCCGCGCCGGACCGCCCGGACCCAGCACCTTGATCAGCTTCACGGTGCCCTGGCCCAGGTCCTGGTTGAGCCGCCGCACCAGCTGCGGCGCCAGCAGCCGCAGCTGCGTGGCCCACGCCGTCGAGTCGCACTGCACCGTCAGCACCCGGGCGTCCTCGTCGTACCGCTGCGGTTCGCAGTGCTGCGCCACCTCGGGGCCGACCAGCTGCGGCCAGCGGCCCATCACCCCGCCGACCGCCGCCGGGGTCTCCCAGCCGCGCTCGGTGATCAGACGGTTGATCGCCGCGCCCAGCGGCAGCGGATCGCGGCCGTCGGCGCGCGCCCCCGAGCGCAGCCCGCCGCGGCGCGCCTGCTTCTTCTGCTGCGCGGCGGCGCCCCGCGCCCGCGCCTGCTCCTTCGCCGCCACCAGCGCCTGCCGGGCCAGATCGATACCCGACAGCTCCGGCGGCTCCTTCGCACCGCCGTCACTCACGGCGTCTCCGCACGGACCGTGCCGCCGGACACCGCGAACCGCCGCCCGGCCAGCGCCCCCGGAACGTCGTCCTCGACCGCCGCCGTGACCAGCACCTGCTCGCCCGGCGCCACCAGCTCCGCCAGCCGCTCCCGGCGCCGCGCGTCCAGCTCGGCGAAGACGTCGTCGAGGACGAGCACCGGCTCGCCGCTGCGCCGCCCGCCGCCCTCCGGCGCCTGGAGCGGCTCGCCCTCCGACCGCAGCAGGTCGTACGAGGCCAGCCGCAGCGCCAGCGCGTACGACCAGGACTCGCCGTGGCTGGCGTACCCCTTCGCGGGCAGATCGCCCAGCTTGAGCAGCAGATCGTCGCGGTGCGGGCCGACCAGCGTCACCCCGCGCTCGATCTCGTTCTTCCGCGCCTCGCCCAGCGCCTCCAGCAGCGCGCCGTACAGCTCCTCGCGGTTGGTCGCGCGGGCCATCGCCTCGCCCGCCGAACCGCGGTACTCCAGGCTTACCGGGCCGCCACCGGGCGCCAGTTGGGCGTACGCCTTGTCGGTCAGCGGGCGCAGCGCGGCGATCAGGTCGAGGCGCTGCGCCAGCAGCTCGGCACCGGCCCTCGCCAGATGCTGGTCCCAGATGTCCAGCGTCGAGAGGTCCGCCCCCACGCTCGAATCCGCTCGCCCGGGAGGTGCCCCCCTCCGGCCGCCGTGGCGCCGGGCGAGGGCCGCGGACTTCAGCAGGGTGTTGCGCTGCTTGAGGACGCGGTCGTAGTCGCCGCGCACCCCGGCCATCCGCGGCGCCCGCGCGGTGATCAGCTCGTCCAGGAACCGCCGCCGCTCCCCGGGGTCGCCCTTGATCAGCGCGAGGTCCTCCGGCGCGAAGAGCACCGTACGGACGATGCCGAGCACATCGCGCGGCTTCACCTGGGAGGAGCGGTTGATCCGGGCGCGGTTGGCGCGGCCCGGGTTCAGCTCCAGCTCGATCAGCTGCTGCCGGTCGCCCTGGGCGACGGCGGCGCGGACGATCGCCCGCTCGGCGCCCATCCGCACCAGCGGCGCGTCCGAGGAGACCCGGTGGCTGCCGAGCGTCGCCAGATAGCCGACCGCCTCGACGAGGTTGGTCTTGCCCTGGCCGTTGGGGCCGACGAACGCCGTGACGCCCGGTTCGAGCGGGACCTCGACCCGGGCGTACGAGCGGAAGTCGGCGAGCGACAGATGCGTGACGTGCATGGAGCTGCGCCGACCTCCCGCGGCTGCGGACCTGCTGGTTACTTCTTGTTCTCGACGGCGTGGCCGCCGAACTGGTTACGCAGCGCCGCGATCATCTTCATCTGCGGCGAGTCCTCCTGGCGGGAGGCGAACCGGGCGAACAGCGACGCGGTGATCGCGGGCAGCGGCACGGCGTTGTCGATCGCCGCCTCGACCGTCCAGCGGCCCTCACCGGAGTCGGCGGCGTAGCCACGCAGCTTGTCCAGGTGCTCGTCGTCGTCGAGGGCGTTGACCGCGAGGTCGAGCAGCCAGGAACGGATGACCGTGCCCTCCTGCCAGGAGCGGAAGACCTCGCGCACATCGGTGACGGAGTCGACCTTCTCCAGCAGCTCCCAGCCCTCGGCGTACGCCTGCATCATCGCGTACTCGATGCCGTTGTGGACCATCTTCGCGAAGTGGCCGGCGCCGACCTTGCCGGCGTGCACCGAGCCGAACTCACCCTCGGGCTTGAGCGCGTCGAAGATCGGCTGCACCGTGGCGACGTCCTCGGCGGAGCCGCCGTACATCAGCGCGTAGCCGTTCTCCAGGCCCCAGACACCGCCGGAGACGCCGCAGTCGACGAAGCCGATGCCCTTGGCCGCCAGCTCCTCGGCGTGCTTCTCGTCGTCGGTCCAGCGGGAGTTGCCGCCGTCGACGACGATGTCGCCCTCGGACAGCAGCTCACCGAGCGCGTCGATGGTCGCCTGGGTGGCGTCACCGGCCGGGACCATGACCCACACGACCCGCGGACCCTTGAGCTTGCCCACAAGCTCTTCCAGGCTGTGGACATCCGCGAGATCGGGGTTGCGGTCGTATCCGACGACGGTGTGGCCGGCGCGGCGGATGCGCTCGCGCATGTTGCCGCCCATCTTGCCGAGACCGACGAGACCGAGCTCCATCAGAGACCCTCATTTGCACGTAGTCGTTGCTGTTCGTACCCGAGTCCGAGCCTACGCCGGGTGGTGCGTGCACACCTGTGGGCCCGAGCGCTCATCAGCTCCGCCCGCCCGGGAACGCGGCGGGCCGGCCGGGACCCCGGCCGGCCCGGACACGCGGACGTCAGCCGGAGAGCCGCACCGGCATGATCAGGTACTTGTACGTCTCGTCCGCCTCGGCGTCCTTGGCGGGCCGGCCGCTGAGCAGCGCGGGCTTGGTCGACGTCGTGAAGGACAGCTGCGCGACCGGGGAGTCGATCGCCGACAGGCCCTCCAGCAGGAAGCCGGGGTTGAAGGCGATCGAGATGTCGTCGCCCTCCAGGTCGGCGTCGACGCGCTCCACAGCCTGTGCGTCGTCGCTGGAGCCGGCCTCCAGGATCAGCACGCCCTGCTCGAAGCTGAGCCGCACCGGGGTGTTCCGCTCGGCCACCAGCGCCACACGCTTGACCGCCTCGACGAACGGCGCGGTCTCGATCACGGCGACGGAGTTGAACTCGGTCGGGAAGAGCGTGCGGTACTTCGGCAGATCGCCTTCCAGCAGCCGCGTCGTGGTCCGGCGCCCGGCGCCCTCGAAGCCGATGAGGCCCTCGCCCGCGCCCGAGCCGGACAGCGCCAGGGTGACGGTGTCGCCGCTGCTCAACGACTTGGCGGTGTCCTGGAGCGTCTTGGCGGGGACCAGCGCGACGGCGGAGGCGTCCGGGTTCTCCGGCTTCCACAGGAACTCGCGGACGGCGAAGCGGTACCGGTCTGTGGAAGCCAGCGTGACGGTGTCGCCCTCGATCTCGATCCGCACACCGGTGAGCACCGGCAGGGTGTCGTCACGGCCGGCGGCGATGGCCACCTGCGCGGCGGCGGCGGCGAAGACCTCACCGGGGACGGTGCCGGTGGCGGTGGGCATCGCCGGCAGGGCCGGGTACTCCTCCACAGGCAGGGTGTGGAGAGTGAAGCGGGACGAGCCGCAGACGACGGTGACGCGGACGCCGTCGGTGGAGATCTCCACCGGGCGGTTGGGGAGCGCCCGGCAGATGTCGGCGAGCAGCCGGCCGGAGACGAGGACGGTGCCCTCCTCCTCGACCTCCGTCTCGACCGAGACCCGCGCCGAGACCTCGTAGTCGAAGCCGGAGAGCGACAGCTTGCCGTCCTCCGACTTCAGCAGCAGGCCCGCGAGGACGGGCACCGGCGGACGGGCCGGGAGGCTCTTGGCCGCCCAGGCCACTGCCTCCGCGAGTACATCGCGCTCCACCCGGATCTTCACCGGAAACCGCCTCCTGCTGTTGCTGGCTCTCGCCCTGCTGGCTTTCGTCGTCGGCTGAGTTGCCGGATTCCAGTCTGACGCACGCCACCGACAGCCGTTGCTGCTCGGGGTCAAGTCGGCTCGGCGGGCGGTCGGCGCTCCGAGCGCGAGTTGTGCACAGGCCCCGTTTCCGAACGAGTTCCCCGGTAGATATCCGTGGTCGTAGTAGTAGGGCCTGTGGAAACCGTGGACAACTGCCTTTTCGCAGGTCAACGCGGATTTTTTATCCACCGGGCCTGTGGGTGGCGGTCGTGGATAACCGGGCGGATCTGTGGACCGCCGAAAGTTCTGCACACCCCATGCACAGGGGAAGGCGACTTCTCCCCAGCGCCGTCCCCAGTTTTACCCAGGTTCCCCACAGCCCAACCCCCGGTGTTGATGTGACCGCTTTCACTCGGGGCGGTGAGAGCCGGTGTCGTGTTGCCGAACAGTGGACAGGGGTGTGGAGAAGCTGGGGACAACCGCCTCCAGCCTGTGGGCAGCCGGTGGACAACCCGAATGGCCCCCTGTGGACGGACACTCTGTCCACAGCCTGTGGATTACGGTTTGCCACAAATCCACACCCGCCTGACCTCGCCCGATGATCCGTCAGAAGCCCGGCCTGTGGACATCACAGGGATAACTTTCCAGTCCCCAGGGTGTGGACGGAAGATTTTCCCCCAATCTGTGGAGAGAGGCCGTGACCTCCCCCGGAATCGAACAGAGCCGGGCGCCATCCACAGGTTTGGAACCCCCGCCGACGGGCTCGGACCCCCTTCCCGACCCCCTTCCGTCCCCTCTCCACACCGCCTGACGACGGCCGCACCGCCACCGCAGAACGCCGCACGGCGAAGCCGGACCGCCTCGCGGCCCCACTCGGAGGCGGATGCGGGACGAGGACGGAAGAGGCGAGGGAGGGGCACAGGAGAGCCACGGGAGGGAGCGGAGCGGCGCCTGCGCCGGTGCGGCGGGCCGGGAAGCGCGGAGGGCGCCCCGGGATCTCCCGGAGCGCCCTGGGCGCACCACCGCCGGTGGCGGGTCAGCCGTTCTTGATGCGGTTGGTCAGCTCGGTGACCTGGTTGTAGATGGACCGGCGCTCCGCCATCAGCGCCCGGATCTTGCGGTCGGCGTGCATCACCGTCGTATGGTCCCGCCCGCCGAACTGCGCGCCGATCTTCGGCAGCGACAGATCCGTCAGCTCCCGGCAGAGGTACATCGCGATCTGCCGCGCCGTCACCAGCACCCGGCTGCGCGAGGAGCCGCACAGGTCGTCGACGGTCAGCCCGAAGTAGTCGGCCGTCGACGCCATGATCGCCGGCGCGGTGATCTCCGGCGCCGCGTCCTCGCCGCCGGGGATCAGGTCCTTCAGCACGATCTCGGTGAGCCCGAGGTCGACCGGCTGCCGGTTGAGCGACGCGAACGCCGTCACCCGGATCAGCGCGCCCTCCAGCTCACGGATGTTGCGCGAGATCCGGGACGCGATGAACTCCAGCACCTCGGGCGGCGCGTTCAGCTGCTCCTGCACCGCCTTCTTCCGCAGGATCGCGATCCGGGTCTCCAGCTCGGGCGGCTGGACGTCCGTGATCAGACCCCACTCGAAGCGGTTGCGCAGCCGGTCCTCCAGGGTGACCAGCTGCTTGGGCGGCCGGTCCGAGGAGAGCACGATCTGCTTGTTGGCGTTGTGCAGCGTGTTGAAGGTGTGGAAGAACTCCTCCTGCGTCGACTCCTTGCTCGCCAGGAACTGGATGTCGTCGACGAGCAGGATGTCCATGTCGCGGTAGCGCTTGCGGAACGCGTCCGCCTTGCCGTCGCGGATGGAGTTGATGAACTCGTTGGTGAACTCCTCCGAGCTCACGTACCGCACCCGGGTCCCCGGGTACAGGCTCCGCGCGTAGTGCCCGATCGCGTGCAGCAGATGCGTCTTGCCGAGCCCGGACTCGCCGTAGATGAACAGCGGGTTGTACGCCTTGGCCGGCGCCTCCGCGACGGCGACCGCCGCGGCGTGCGCGAAGCGGTTCGACGCCCCGATGACGAAGGTGTCGAAGAGGTACTTCGGGTTCAGCCGGGCGGTCGGCTCCCCGGGCCCCGTCGCGGGCGCCGGCTGCGCCGCGAGCGGACCGGGCGCACCACTGGGCGCGGGCAGCGACGAGCCGGGACCGGCGTGGCGCCCGGACTGGTGCTCGGCGGCATCCCGCCGCTGCGCCTGCGGGTCATAGGGGTCACGCCCCTCGGAGCGCTGCGCCCGGGGGTGCTCGGGCGCCTGCCCGCGGTAGTCGCCCTGCTGCTGGATGTGGGCGGGCGGCGGTGTGCCGTACGGATCACGCTCGGGGAAGCCGAGACGCTGCTGCTGCCAGCCGTAGTCCTCGCGCGGACCGGGCGCGGGCGGCAGGGCGGACGAGTGCTGCGGCCAGGCGCCGGGCTCGTGCCGGGGCTGCTGGTGCTGCGGGTAGTCGGGGTAGGCGGGCCGGACGTGCAGTTCGTCGCCCTGACGCGCGTAGCTCTGCCGTCCGTCGTACCCCTCGTACGTCTCGTGCGGCTGCTGGTGCTGCGGGTGCTGGCCCTGCTGCGGATGCTGAGGGGCCTGCGGCTGCGGGGCGGGCGCGGGCGCCGCGGGCTCCTCGGAGGAGTCGTCGACGGTGATCGCGATCCGGATCGGGCGGCCGCACTCATGGCTGAGGGCCTCGCCGATCAGCGGCGCCAGCCGGCCTTCGAGCACGCCCTTGGCGAATTCGTTGGGGACGGCGAGCAGCGCGGTGTCGGCGACCAGCGCCAGCGGCTGCGTGCGCTTGAGCCAGTCCTGGTCCTTGGGCTTGAGGCCGTCGGCGTCCGCCCGTAGGAGGTGGTCGAGTACACGCGGCCACACTGCGGCAAGATCGGCAGGTACATCAGCCACGGAACACGCTCTCTCAGCAGTCCCACGAATGTGTGATTCTCAGGACGGGCGGGAAGTAATCGGAGTTCAGCCACGGTAGTCAGGCCGGGCCTGGGGATTCAAGTTGTTGTCCACAGGCTGTGCATAGTGTGTCCCGGTCGGCCCTGGTCCGGGGGGATCGACTGGTGGTTTGACCGGATGGCGTAGTCGCGCGTACCGTGACCAGGTCGAGTTGTCGATGGCTGCTGCCGCCTGCCTCCGATGGGCAAAGATCGCATCTAGCGGTCAAGAAGCGGTGCACTTGGGCGTTGCGAGCTACTCGTGGGCGCACGGTGACAGCCAGTCGACGCCCCACATCTGTCTCGCATGAGGCAACAAGCATTCCTGGAGCCCCCGAGTGAGCAAGCGCACCTTCCAGCCGAACAACCGCCGTCGCGCGAAGACCCACGGCTTCCGTCTGCGCATGCGGACCCGCGCCGGTCGCGCCATCCTGGCCTCCCGCCGTGGCAAGGGTCGCGCCCGCCTGTCGGCCTGAGCAGCCAGACCCTAGGTCCATGACGTGCTGCCTACCGAACATCGGCTGAGGCGGCGCGAGGACTTCGCGACCGCGGTACGCCGGGGACGCAGGGCCGGGCGCCCGCTCCTTGTCGTTCATCTACGTAGCGGTGCAACGGACCCGCACGCAGCGGGGGAACACGCTTCCCCCGCGCGTGCGGGTTTCGTCGTCAGCAAGGCCGTTGGGGGCGCAACCGTCCGCAACAAGGTCAAGCGCCGGCTCCGTCATCTCCTGCGTGATCGGCTGTCCGCGCTGCCCGCCGGTAGCCTGGTTGTCGTACGGGCACTGCCCGGTGCGGGTGAGTCGGACCACGAACAGCTGGCCCGTGACCTGGACGCCGCCCTGAAGCGGTTGCTGGGTGAGGCGCCGCGCGGCTGCCATCCCAAGGGGGGCGACCCTCGGATCCCCGACAGGGGACCGGGAGGGAGCGCACAGTGAAGTACCCGCTGCTGCTGTTGATCAAGCTGTATCAGTGGACCATCAGCCCCTTGCTGGGCCCGGTCTGCAAGTACTACCCGTCGTGTTCGCACTATGGCTACACCGCCATCGATCGGCATGGCGCGGTGAAAGGGACTGCGCTGACCGCCTGGCGCATTCTGCGTTGCAACCCGTGGTCGCTCGGTGGCGTCGACCACGTCCCTCCCCGGAAGCGTCCGGTGTGGCATCAGCGGCTGAGGAGCCGCCTGGGCGGGTCCACCGCCTCTGAGCCCGTCGTCGCCCAGCCCGAGACTCAGCCCAATGCCCAAGGAGCCTGATTCGTGGACACGATCCTGAATCCCCTCTATTACGCCGTTTCCTGGATCATCGTCCAGTTCCACTCGTTCTACAGCCTGATCTTCGACAAGAACAGTGGCGCGGCGTGGGGTCTGTCCATCGTCTCGCTGGTGGTACTGATCCGTATCTGCCTGATCCCGCTCTTCGTGAAGCAGATCAAGGCGACGCGGAACATGCAGGCGCTCCAGCCGAAGATGAAGGCGATCCAGGAGCGTTACAAGAGCGACAAGCAGCGCCAGTCCGAAGAGATGATGAAGCTCTACAAGGAGTCGGGCACCAACCCGCTCTCGAGCTGTCTCCCGATCCTGGCCCAGTCGCCGTTCTTCATCTCGCTGTACCAGGTTCTGAACCACATCGCGCAGAACAAGGTCGTCGGCGTCATCGACCAGCCGCTGCTGGAGAGCGCCCAGCAGGCGCACATCTTCGGTGCCCCGCTGTCCGTGAAGTTCATGGACTCCGCGCAGAAGGTCGAGGCGCTCGGCGCCTCCCTGACGGACGTCCGCGTCGTCACCGTCATCATGATCGTCCTGATGTCGGCGTCGCAGTTCTACACGCAGCGCCAGCTGATGACGAAGAACGTCGACCTCACGGTGAAGACGCCGTTCATGCAGCAGCAGAAGATGCTGATGTACGTCTTCCCGATCATGTTCGCCGTCTTCGGTATCAACTTCCCCGTCGGTGTCCTCGTCTACTGGCTGACCACCAACGTGTGGACCATGGGTCAGCAGATGTTCGTCATCCGCCGGAACCCCACCCCCGGCAGCAAGGCGTTCCAGGAGCGTCAGGAGCGGCTGCGGGCCAAGGGCAAGATCGTCGAGGACCCGGCCGAGGTCGAGGCGAAGAAGGCTGCCGAGGAAGCGCGGCAGAACCGCCAGCAGCCCAAGCGCCAGCCGAAGTCCAAGCGCCAGGCGCCCGCCGGTCCCGCCGCGGCGCGTCCCGCCGGCGCCCGGACCCGGGCCGGCTCGCAGCCCGCCGCGCAGAGCGACGCGGAGAAGCAGTCGCCGGAGAAGAAGTCCCCGCAGGGCAGCACGTCCACCGAGAGCGGCAAGGGGAAGGGTGGCGCCGCCGAGAAGGGCAGCTCCTCCGGGTCCCGTACCACCAAGTCCGGACAGCGCAAGGGCCAGCAGCGCCCCAAGCACCCGTCCAAGAAGTAAGAGGAGTCCTTTCGTGACGGACACGACCCCTGCCGCCAAGGGCGCCGACACCCTGACCCGTCTGGAGCAGGAAGGCGAGATCGCGGCCGACTACCTCGAGGGTCTGCTGGACATCGCCGACCTCGACGGCGACATCGACATGGACGTCGAGGCCGACCGCGCCGCCGTGTCGATCATCAGCGACTCGACCAGCCGCGATCTGCAGAAGCTGGTGGGCCGCGACGGAGAGGTGCTGGAGGCGCTCCAGGAGCTGACCCGCCTCGCCGTGCACCGGGAGACCGGTGACCGCAGCCGTCTGATGCTCGACATCGGTGGGTTCCGGGCGCGGAAGCGCGAGGAGCTGGCCGAGCTGGGCGCCAAGGCGGCGGAAGAGGCGAAGGAGACCGGCCGGCCCGTGAAGCTGGACCCGATGACGCCGTTCGAGCGCAAGGTCGTCCACGACGCCGTGGCCGCGGCGGGGCTGCGCAGCGAGTCCGAGGGCGAGGAGCCGCAGCGGCGCGTGGTCGTCCTTCCGGCCTGACCCTCCCCACCCCGTGTCGTTGGCCCCGTCTGCACGCCAGGCGGGGCCAAATCTTGTCAGCCTTCTGTGTTATCCCGGGGAAAATCCCGGTTCCGGCAGCACCAGCAGCAGTCCAGAGGAAGGGCGGTTCCCGTGACGGAGGCAGCAGCGGAGCTCCCTCCCGCGCCGAAAGAGGCGCGGGAGGTATTCGGTGAGCGCTTTGCGGAGGCCGTGCGGTACGGCGAACTGCTCGCCGACGCCGGTGTGACCCGGGGCCTGATCGGCCCCCGAGAGGTGCCGCGGCTTTGGGAGCGGCACCTCCTGAACTGCGCGGTGCTCTCCGAGGTCGTACCCGAGGGCGTGTCGGTCTGCGATGTCGGCTCGGGCGCGGGCCTGCCCGGCATCCCGCTGGCCCTGGTCCGGCCGGACCTCAAGATCACCCTGCTGGAGCCGCTGCTGCGGCGGACGAACTTCCTCCAGGAGGTCGTCGAGCTGCTGGGCCTGGACCATGTGACGGTCGTCCGCGGTCGGGCCGAGGAGGTCATGGGCAAGCTGCCGCAGGTGCATGTGGTGACCGCGCGTGCGGTGGCGCCGCTGGACCGGCTGGCGGGCTGGGGTGTGCCGCTGCTGCGTCCGTACGGTCAGATGCTGGCGCTCAAGGGGGACACCGCGGAGGAGGAGCTGAAGAGCGCCCGGGCGGCCCTGAGCAAGCTGGGCGTGGTGGAGACCTCGGTGGTGCATGTCGGCGAGGGCGTGGTGGATCCGCTGTCGACCGTGGTCCGGGTCGAGGTCGGGGAGAGCCCCGGTGGTGTGCGGTTCGCCGCGAAGCGTGCCAAGGCGGCCCGGCCCAGCCGTGCGTCGCGGGGGCGCCGCCGCTGATCCGACCGCGGCGGAGCCGTCAATGCACCGGTGGGCGCGTCCTCGATGGTTGAGGGGCGCCCACCGCGCGGTCCAGGCAAATGAGGCAAGGCGGAGTGTCGCGTCCTATTCGGGCGCGGCGCTGGCATCGTGTTTCACGTGAAACGTCGTTCTCTGCTGCAAGGGATCCTCGGGCGTGGCCAAGCCTCAGCCGAGCCGCGGGACCGAAAACCCACACGGGGCACCGAAGTATCCACAGACGTGGGTTCATCCACAGGAGAGCGGACCTCACTGGTTCGTGGTACCGAAAGCATGGCAGGCTCAGAGGACTGTGAGCCTGATGTCGAGGAGAGTGAATCCTTGCGGTCCGACGCCAATATCGCGGGACCGATGACCGATCCGGTCCCCGGTCCCCGCAGCGAGTCGCTCGGGGAGGACGTTTCACGTGAAACGCCGTCCCCGATGGACGACACCCCGATCGGTCGTGCAGCTCAGCTGGCGGTGCAGGCAGTCGGCCGCTCGGGCGAGGCACTGCCCCGCCCGGAGCAGACACGCGTCATGGTGGTCGCCAACCAGAAGGGCGGCGTGGGCAAGACCACCACGACCGTGAACCTGGCGGCGTCGCTGGCGCTGCACGGAGCGCGCGTCCTGGTCATCGACCTCGACCCGCAGGGCAACGCCTCCACCGCGCTCGGGATCGACCACCACGCCGAAGTGCCCTCCATCTACGACGTCCTGGTCGACAGCAAGCCGCTGTCGGACGTGGTGCAGCCGGTGCCCGATGTCGAGGGGCTGTTCTGTGCGCCGGCGACCATCGATCTGGCCGGTGCCGAGATCGAGCTGGTCTCTCTGGTGGCACGGGAGAGCCGGTTGCTCCGCGCGATCCAGGCGTACGAACAGCCGCTGGACTACGTCCTCATCGACTGTCCGCCCTCGCTCGGCCTGCTCACCGTGAACGCGCTGGTGGCCGGCGCCGAGGTACTGATCCCGATCCAGTGCGAGTACTACGCGCTGGAGGGCCTGGGACAGTTGCTGCGCAACGTCGAGCTGGTGCGGGGCCACCTCAACCCCAAGCTCCATGTCTCGACGATCCTGCTCACGATGTACGACGGCCGTACGCGGCTCGCCTCCCAGGTCGCCGAGGAGGTGCGCAGCCACTTCGGGAAAGAGGTGCTCCGCACGAGCATCCCGCGATCGGTGCGCATCTCCGAAGCGCCCAGCTACGGCCAGACGGTGCTCACCTACGCCCCGGGATCCAGCGGCTCGCTCTCCTATCTGGAGGCGGCCAGAGAGATTGCCCTGCGCGGCGCGGGTGGTACCGCGGCCCAGGAACTGAGTGTGAACTATGAACCGCAGCACGGTACGCCGGAGGGGACGCAGTGAGCGAACGACGTAGGGGACTGGGCCGCGGGCTCGGTGCACTGATTCCCGCGGCGCCGCAGAGCGCCGAGCAGGGTGGTCCGGCGGTGGGTCGCGGTGCGACCTCACCGTCGGCGGTTCCGGTGCTGGCGCCGGAACGGGGAGTGGCGGCGGCCAAGGTGGCCTCGTTGCCGGCGGCCGCTGTTTCACGTGAAACAGCCGAGCCTTCCGCGGCTGCTGCGGCAGCGGGCGCGGAGGTTGCGGGCGCGCACTTCGCCGAGCTGGAGCTGGACGCGATCACGCCGAACCCTCGCCAGCCGCGCGAGGTGTTCGACGAGGACGCGCTGGCGGAGCTGGTCACCTCCATCCGCGAGGTGGGGCTGCTGCAGCCGGTCGTGGTGCGGCAGGCAGCGCCCGGCCGGTACGAGCTCATCATGGGTGAGCGCCGGTGGCGGGCGTGCCGCGAGGCGGGGCTGGCGAAGATCCCGGCCATCGTCCGGGCCACGGACGATGAGAAGCTGCTGCTCGACGCACTTCTGGAGAATCTGCACCGGGCACAGCTCAACCCGCTGGAAGAGGCCGCGGCCTACGACCAGCTGCTGAAGGACTTCGCCTGTACGCATGACCAGTTGGCGGACCGGATCGGGCGCTCCCGCCCGCAGGTCACCAACACGCTGCGGCTCCTGAAGCTCTCCCCGTCCGTGCAGCGACGGGTCGCGGCGGGGGTGCTCTCCGCGGGGCATGCCCGTGCGCTGCTCTCGGTCGATGACGCCGAGGTGCAGGACGAACTCGCCCGCCGGATCGTCGCGGAGGGTCTGTCGGTCCGTGCGACCGAGGAGATCGTGGCGCTCCAGGGGTCGGAACCGGCTGCCAAGGTGAAGGCGAAGGGGCCCCGGGCCGGTGCCCGGGTCTCCCCCGCGCTCACCGGTCTTGCCTCCCGGCTGTCGGACCGCTTCGAGACCCGGGTGAAGGTCGACCTCGGCCAGAAGAAGGGGAAGATCGTCGTGGAGTTCGCCTCCATGGACGATCTGGAGCGCATCCTGGGAACCCTCGCGCCGGGCGAAGGTCCCGTGCTCGGTGCGTCCCAGGAGAACGACAACAAGAAGTGAGCTGACCGCCGGGGAAAGGGCGGGCCGTGTACCGGAGGGATGCCGGGACACGGCCCGCCCTTTGCGTTCTCGCGGTACTCCCGTCAGGGAAGGCTGGATACGATGCGAGCGGAGTGGCTCACACACCTTGTGCCCTCACATCGGTGAGCGGGCCATGCGATCGGTGAGCCGCACGGAACCGCCCGCCGTCAGGTCCGGCTCGGCTGCCGGGGAGGCACCGCGGTGCGCCCGGCGCCGACGGTGCGGAGGGCGGCCGCGTGCGGCGGGCGAGAGAAGTGAGGATCTGGCGCCATGGGCCGTCGGCTCGTACCGCTCACCCTGGACAACCTTGCGGACATCCCCAAGCCCTGCCGCTCCTGTGTGTTCTGGGAGCTGGACCCTGTCAGTGGGGACGCGGCGGTGGCGGCGGGCCGTGCCGGTCCGGAGAAGGAAGCCTGGCTCTCCGCCGTCCTGCTGGACTGGGGGTCCTGCGGGCGAGTGGTCTACGTGGACGACGTACCGGCCGGGTTCGTGCTCTATGCGCCGCCCGCGTACGTACCACGTGCGATGGCGTTCCCCACGAGCCCGGTGTCCGCTGATGCGGTGCAGCTGCTGACGGCCCGGTTGGTGCCTGGTTTTCAGCGGCAGGGGCTGGGGCGGGTGATGGTGCAGACCGTGGCGAAGGATCTGATCCGGCGGGGCTTCAAGGCCATCGAGGCTTTTGGCGACGCCCAGTGGTCCGAACCGGCGTGTGTGCTGCCCGCCGACCATCTCCTGGCCGTCGGCTTCAAGACCGTACGACCGCACTCCCGCTATCCGCGGCTGCGGCTGGAGCTGAGGTCGACGCTGTCGTGGAAGGAAGATGTGGAGCTGGCGCTCGACCGGCTGCTGGGGGCGGTGCAGAAGGAGCCCGCGCTACGGCCGTTGTGAGCACGGCGGCATGTGAAACGGGCCTGCCCTCTGGGGGGCAGGCCCGTTTCACGTGAAACATCGGGGCGTCTCGCTCAGGCGAGGAAGTCCGACAGCTCGCGCTCGATGCCGGCCTTGGGCTTGGCACCGACGATGGTCTTCACGACCTCGCCGTCCTTGTAGACGTTCATGGTCGGGATCGACATGACGCCGTACTTGGCGGTGGTGGCCGGGTTCTCGTCGGTGTTCAGCTTGGCGATGACGATCTCGTCGTGCTCGGCGGCGATGGCCTCCAGCGACGGGGCAACCTGACGGCACGGGCCACACCAGGTGGCCCAGAAGTCCACGAGAACGGGCTTGTCGCTCTTGAGGACGACCTCTTCGAAGTTGGCGTCCGTGACGGTAACCGTGGCGCCGGCCATGGCAGTCTCCTTTTGCTTCAGGGGTGGTGGAAAGTGGGGAACCGCGGGCTCAGACGACTGCGGTCTTCTCGGGCTCGGGGGTGGCGTCGCCGTCGGAGAGCGCCGCGAGGAAACGCTCGGCGTCGAGCGCGGCGGAGCAGCCGGTGCCGGCGGCGGTGATCGCCTGACGGTAGGTGTGGTCGACCACGTCACCGGCGGCGAAGACGCCCTGCAGGTTGGTGCGGGTGCTGGGGGCGTCGACCTTGAGGTAGCCCTCGTTGTCGAGCTTCAGCTGCTCCTTGAACAGCTCGGTGCGCGGGTCGTGGCCGATCGCGATGAACAGGCCGGTGACCGGAAGCTCGGAGGTCTCGCCGGTCCTGAGGTTGCGCAGCGTCAGGCCGGAGAGCTTGTTCTCGCCCTGGATCTCGGCGACCTCGCTGTCCCACACGAACTTGATCTTCGGGTCGGCGAAGGCGCGCTCCTGCATCGCCTTGCTCGCCCGCAGGGTGTCGCGGCGGTGCACGATCGTCACGGACTTGGCGAACCGGGAGAGGAAGGTGGCCTCCTCCATCGCGGTGTCACCGCCGCCGATGACGGCGATGTCCTGGTCCTTGAAGAAGAACCCGTCGCAGGTGGCGCACCACGAGACGCCGCGGCCGGAGAGCTCGTCCTCACGGGGCAGACCGAGCTTGCGGTGCTGCGAGCCGGTCGTGACGATGACGGCCTTCGCACGGTGTACGGTACCGGCGGTGTCGGTGACGGTCTTGATCTCCCCGGAGAGGTCGACGGCGACGATGTCGTCCGGCACCAGCTCGGCGCCGAAACGCTCGGCCTGGGCTCGCATGTTGTCCATGAGGTCGGGGCCCATGATGCCGTCCCGGAAACCGGGGAAGTTCTCCACGTCGGTGGTGTTCATCAGCGCACCGCCGGCGGTGACGGCACCTTCGAACACCAACGGCTTCAGGGAAGCACGGGCGGTGTAGAGCGCAGCGGTGTATCCCGCGGGCCCGGAGCCGATGATGATCACGTTGCGGACGTCGCTCACGGGTGTCTTCCTTGTCTCTGCCGACTGCTTGCTGGGGCTCTGGGAACTCTCACCCCACCCAACGGATCCTACGGGCCGAGCATTCCCGGCGTGCCGCAGCGCACAGTGGCCGCTCAGTCCCGGGGGTAGGAACGGCTCAGCAGAACGGAGCCGGGCGCCGGCGGCGTAGCGGAGATGCAGGAGGCGTCGACCACGTAGGCGGTAACACGCTTCGGATCGGCGGGCATCGAGAGCACGACGAGATAGACGCTCTTGCCCTGGTAGGTGTCCTGACGGGCCGCGAGCGGGGACTCGGAGCGGCCGATGCCCCTGCTGACGCAGGACGGCACGGTGGCGTCTCCGCCCCGCATCGGGGTTTCCGGTTCGCTGCGGGTACCGATCTCGGGGGCCTTCTGCGCGCCCTTGGCGGCGAGGAGCTTGTGGACCTGTGTGGCGAGCGTCGCGGAGGACAGTTCCCCGGGCGCGGCGGTGGTCTTTTTCGTCGCCGTGGGCTGCCGGCCCGGCCCGCCGTCGTCGCCGGTCTCGGTCGAGGAGTTCTGTACGACGATCCCGCCCACGCCGATCAGGGCGGCGGCCGCGGCCGTGCCCAACAGGACGCGGGGCCAGCGACGGGACCGGGGCGTCCGTCCGCCAGGGGCGCGCCGCCCGGGTCCGGTGGCGCCGCGGGGGCGTCCGGCGGGGCGATCGGTGCCCGGAGACGGGGGCGTGGCCTCGGTTTCACGTGAAACATCGGCGGTGTCCGCGGCTGTTTCACGTGAAACGGGGCCGGACGGATCAGGTGTTTCACGGGGCTCAGGAATGGATCCGGCAGCGGAATCCGTGGCCGGCTCGTCGGGCGTTTCACGTGAAACCGAGGGCTCCGGCGCGGCATTCAGCAGCGCCTCGGCAGCAAGCGCGGCGTCGATGCGTCCGGCGACCTCGGCGGGCATGGAGACCGGCCCGGGAAGCGTGCCGAGCAGGCCCCGGATCTCCTCCAGGGAGGCGAAGACGTCCTCGCAGAGTACGCACGACGCCAGGTGCGCGCGGACCTCGGCGGTACGGGCCGGGGAAAGCAGGCCCTCCGCCAGGTCGGAGATCTCCGAGACCTCCGGGTGCTCATCCGTGCCGGTTGTCGACGTCACGCTCGCCCACCTCCGTCCTTCACGGCACCTGTGTCGTTCGGTCCTGGTGTTGGTGGGACGGATCCCCCCGGCTCCTGGTTCCTTGCCGCTTCCGTCGTTCCGCTCCCGTTGTCCGCCCTGAGATGCCGGACCAGTGGCAGCAGTCGGGCACGACCGCGTGCACAGCGGCTCTTCACCGTGCCCGTGGGCACATCGAGGACAGCCGCCGCTTCCGCGACGGGGTAGCCCTGCATGTCGACGAGGACGAGCGCGGCGCGTTGCTCCTCCGGAAGGGTACGCAGCGCGCCCAGCAGCTCGCGGTGGAGATCCTGGCGCTCCGCCGGTACCGCGGCCGACTCCTGCGGCTCCAGGAGCTGGTCCAGCTGATCGGTCTCGGCGACGGGCGACGTCCGCCGGGAGGCCGCCTTGCGGGCCCGGTCCAGACAGGCGTTGACCGTGATGCGGTGCAGCCAGGTGGTGACAGCCGACTGGCCGCGGAAGGTGTGGGCGGCCCGATACGCGGAGACCAGTGCGTCCTGCACGGCATCGGCGGCCTCTTCGCGGTCGCCGAGGGTACGGATCGCGACGGCCCAGAGCCGGTCGCGGTGGCGTCGGACGATTTCCCCGAAGGCATCGGGATCACCTTTGACGTGCAGCGCAAGAAGCTCGGCGTCGCTCGACGTGGCTGCTTCGTCATCTTCGGCGCGCACGGCCCTCCCACAGGTGCTCTTTCCCCCGCCCCATTGAAGCCCGCCGCCTGGCGAAAGTAAATGAAACGGCGGGTGCACGGCCTCACAAGAAGGCCACTGACCAGCGCAAACGAGCCCTTGCCGCCGGGGCCTGCGGTAAAGGGGGAGAAATGCGGTGTTCGTGCCCGGGGGAAACCGGGCTTGTTCCGGAATGCGGGGGAAACCCGGCGGTACCGGTCGATCCGTCCAGGCGGAGGGCAACGTAGGGGCCCGGCCGACGGATCGACCGGGCCCCTGCGTTGCCTGCGGAATGTCCTGAGGACCTCAGCCGGTGGAGGACCTCAGCCGGTGAAGGAAATCTCCCGGATGGCCTGCTTGTAGCCCGCGCTGCTGTAGTCGTCGCCCGGCGCGTAGGGCATCGCCGTCATCCAGACCAGGACGTAGCGCGCCTTCGCCGGGGAGTCGAGGCTGACCTTCGCGACCGTCTCCGAGGTGTCCGCACCGCCGATGCGCTTCATGGAACCGAGCGGAGTGGAGGGCGACAGGGACGGCGCGGCGTAGAGCGTGACCTTGGTGTGCGGGCCCGCGTAGTGCAGATCTATCGACGCGCCGCCGATCCGCTGCTCCGCGCCGAGGTCGTAGACGATGCCGACACCCTGCTTGAAGTGCGGGTTCATGTCGGGACCGTCGCGGTAGCTCATGCTCCGCCAGTAGGTGCTGGAGTCCTTGTCGTAGGTGTAGCGCACCTGATCGGGATGTTGCGGGCGCCCGTCCGGGTAGTACTCGGCGGCGTCCTCGATCTTGAGCGGCTTGCCGTTCGGCTTGGTGTCGTGGTGCGCGTTGGCCTGCGGGGTGCCGCTGCCGGAGGTGTCGTTCTCCTGCTTGAGCAGGGTGTCCGCCAGCTGCCAGCTGCCCAGTCCCAGCGCGGCGATCAGCAGCGCGGAGACGCACCACTTCAGCGCCTTGCCGGTGCGGCTCTGCAGCGGGGGAGGCGGCGTGGGAACCGGCTGGGTGGCGCGGTTCATCGGGTTCCGCGCCGCCTGGCCGTAGCTGCCCTGCTGGTACTGGGTCCGCTGGTACGGCGGCGGGGTGGTGAACGCCGTCTCCGGGGGCCGGATGCGGGGCATCGCCGCCACCGCCTTGGCCAGCTCGTCCGGAGTGGTGCACGGCTGTTCCTGGCGGGAAGCGGTGGCACCGTCGTTGACCAGCGCGCGCATGGCCAGCTCGGACAGACCGCGGTGGACGCCGGCCCGCACCTGGTCGGGAGCGATCAGTCCGACGCCCTTGGGCAGACCGGACATGCCGTAGGCGTCGTTCTCGTACGGCCAGCGCTGGGTCAGCGCGGCGTAGAGCAGCGCACCGATCGCCTCCGTGTCCGAGCGTTGCGGTTCGTCGCAGGTGAGCCCCCGCAGCGCCGCCATGATCGCGAGGCCGCGGATGCGGTACTGCCCGGACTCCGTGCGGAGCACCGATCCGGGATTGATCCGCAGATGCGACAGGCCCTCGCGGTGGGCGGCGGCCATCGCCTGGGAGACCTGGCTGACGAGCTGGTAGGCGTCGTGCGGCTCCAGAGGGCCCGCGGCGAGCACGGTGGCCAGATCGGTGGCGTCGGGCAGCCACTCGTGGACGACGTAGACGAGGTCGTTCTCCTCGACGGCGTCGAGGATCTGCACGAAGCGCGGGTCGCCGAGGAGCGCCGCGGAACGGGCTGCCGACAGCACCGGGCGGGCCCGGGGGTGGTCGGCGGGCAGGATGTGCACCCCGACGGCGCGGCGCAGTTTCTCGTCGACCGCACGCCAGCTGCTGAACCCCTCCAGCCGGGTGACGCACTCCTCCAAGCGGTAGCGCTTGGCGAGCTTGTGGCCGCTGTGCAGCTCGGAGGGTTGCGCGTCGGCTGCGGCGGCCGCGTCATCGGTGCCGACGGCTTCCTTCTCCGCGCCGGACGCCTTGTCGGGCTTCGCACCGTCGTCCGTGGCCTTCTCCGCCTTGGCGGTCAGCGGTTGGTCACCGCTCGTGTCGGCCACGTCGACGGCAGCCGTGCTCCGTTCCGCCACCGTCGTTCCTGCCTCCCCATCCGTTGCAGGCTCAATGAGCCACGACAATTGTGCCCACAGTCCGCCACTA
Organism: Streptomyces sp. NPDC014733; assembly: GCF_043083385.1. Taxonomy (NCBI): domain Bacteria; kingdom Bacillati; phylum Actinomycetota; class Actinomycetes; order Kitasatosporales; family Streptomycetaceae; genus Streptomyces; species Streptomyces sp. NPDC014733. The sequence goes on from NZ_JBIBYO010000006.1 coordinate 129,517, forward strand.
TGCACGACACGCGGTGGCGGTCGATGGTTGTGCCTCAGCGCCCCAGCTTGGCCCGGACCATGCCGACCAGCGCCGTCATCTCCTCGATGCGCATCTTCCGCGCGGCCACGTAGAAGACGCCCAGAAGGGCGACCGCACCCACGATCAGCGCGGCCAGCGACCCGAGGAATCCGCTGCCCAGTCCCTGCATGATGCCGTACACGGCCGCACCGGCGATGACGGTTGCGGGAATGCTTGCGCCCGCCAGACGGGCGTACGTGCGCACGATACGGGCGCTGTCCAGGTCACCGTTCATCCGCCTGCTCAGCCGACGCCAGGCGACCACGACACCGATCATGTAGGCGATGCCGTACGCGGCCGCCATGCCGATCACCGCCCAGCGCGCGGGCAGGATCAGGAAGCAGGCGGCCGAGGCGGCGGCGTTGACCGCCGCGACGATCACGGTGTTGTAGAAGGGCGTCCGGGTGTCCTCGTAGGCGTAGAACGCCCGCAGGATCACGTACTGCACCGAGAACGGAATCAGGCCGATACCGAAGGCCATCAGCATGTAGCCCATCGGGATGCCCGCGCCGGAGGAGCCGTAGACCAGCGTGCACAGCGGGACGCCGAGCGCCAGGAAGCCGAACGAGATCGGGACGATGGCGACGGCCGAGGTCCGCAGGCCCTGGGACATGTCGTCCCGGACCGCGCCGGTGTCACCGTCGGCCGCCGACCGGGCCAGCCGCGGCAGCAGCGCCGCCATCACGGAGACCGTGATGATCGCCTGCGGCATGTTCCAGATCAGCTGGGCGCTGGCGTACGAGATGAAACCGGTGCCGGGGTGGCCCTGATGGTCCGCGGTGTTGCCGGCCCAGGTGGAGAGCTGGGTGACGACCAGGACGCCCGCCTGGTTGGCGAGGACGAACAGGACGGTCCACTTCGCGAGCTTGGCGGCCTTGCCGAGCCCGTGCCCGCGCCAGTCGAACCGCAGCCGGAACGTGAAGTCGGCGTCCCGCAGGTACGGGATCATCGCCAGCGACTGCACCACGAGACCGAGCAGGGTGCCGATGCCCAGCAGCCGGATGCCCTCGTCGGGGATGGTGGTGACGCCGATGCCGGAGGTCTTGGCGGTGCCGTACACCCAGATGAACAGCCCGAACGTGGCGATCATGACGATGTTGTTGAGGACCGGGGTCCACATCATCGCGCCGAAGCGGCCGCGCGCGTTGAGGATCTGCCCCATCACGACGTGCAGCCCCATGAAGAAGATCGTGGGCACGCAGTAGCGGGTGAACGCGACGGCGACCTCGTTGGCCGCCGGATCGCGTGAGATGTCGAACGAGACGAGTTTCACGAGCAACGGCGCCGCGACGACCGCCAGAACCGTCAGCACGCCCAGGATGACGACGACCAGCGTCAGCAGCCGGTTGGCATACGCCTCGCCGCCGTCGTCGTCCTCCTTCATCGCGCGCACCAGCTGCGGGACGAAGACGGAGTTCAGACCGCCGCCGATGGTCAGGATGAAGATCATCGTCGGCAGCTGGTACGCCACCTGCCAGGAGTCACCCAGCACCGCGCCGCCGAGTGCGGCGACGATCAGCGCGGAGCGGACGAAGCCGGTGAGGCGGGAGACCATCGTTCCGGCGGCCATCACGGCGCTGGACTTGAGCAGTCCGGAGGCGCGGCCCCCGGACGGCTTCCCGGCGGCCGCGACCGGCTCCGGCTCGGGCGACGGCGGCTCCGGAGCGGGCGCCGCCGCGGGCACGGCCGCCGCAGGTACGGGCTCCGCCGCCACCGGTCGGCGGGACTCGTACGGCTGCTGATCGCGGAAGAGATGCGCGAACGCATCGGACTCCGGCTGCTGGTCCGCCGCCTGCCCGAACGCGTCGCCCACCCCGGGGAACTGCACCGTCTCGGCCGCGTCGGCGTACGGCGCCGCGGCGGGCGGGCCCGCAACAGGACCGGACGGCGCGGGCGCGCCCCAGCCCTGCTGCTCTGGGGCGTAAGGGGCCGCGGGCTGCGGCGGGAACGGTTCGGCAGGCGCGCCCGGCGGCTGCACCGCGCCGCCCGGGTACCCGGGGGCGTGCCCCCGGTGCGCCTCGTGGCGGGGGCCGCCGTCCTGCGCGTAGGGGCTCCGGCCGTTCAGGCCGTACGGCTCCTGCGGGGCCGGTGGGACCGGCCCCGCAGGGTCGCCCTCGGCGTCCCGGCCGCGGTCACCGTCAAACGGCGCGTTCATCGCTGCCCCACCTCATCCGTCGCCGGCCCTGCGGCCCCGCCACATATCAACGGTCCACCTTCTCACCCGAGCCGGACGGACCCGAGTTTCCCGAACCGGTGTCCGGCGCGTCACTCGGCTGCCCGGCGTCCTCGACGCCCGCGTCGTCGGTCGCGTCTGTGCCGTCGCGGCCGTCGCGGCTGTCCGGATCGGACGGGCCCTCGGGCCCGTCGGTGGCGTCCGGACCTGCCTCGCCCTGCGGGCCCTCGCCCGTCTTCCGGGCGGCCGCCCGCTTGCGCTGGAGGTAGATCCGCACACCGGCCAGGACCAGCAGCAGGACACCGCCCGCGATGACGAGCATGACCGTTGCCGTGATCTCCGTGACGTTCACGACGAACGTCATCGGCTGACCGTACGGCTTTCCGTCCGCGGTGTAGAGCTGGGCGTTCACCCGGACCGGACCGTTGGCGTTCGCCGTGGTGTCGAACTTGAAGGACTGGCTGTGCCCGCCGTCCACCTTGATGCGCTGCGGTTCGCCCGCGCTCAGCCGGTTCGGCTGCGAGGACGTCAGCTTCAGCGTCATCCCCTCGACGCCTTGGAGAAGGTTGTTCTGCACCGTCACCGGGATCGTCGCGCTGCGCCCGGAGAGCGTGGCGTTCGACTTCTGGATCAGGTGGACCTTCCGCGTGAGCTCGGTGAGGTAGTCCCGCACCGAGCCGCGGAACGCGGCCGCTCCGGCGCGGTTGCCGCGCCACTGCGTCGACATCCCCCGCATGATCGCGTTCCCGAACGGCGTCACGACGCGCTCGGGGCGGTCCAGATTCACCCGGAACTCGTCCAGCGCCGTCTGGGTCTCCTGGATCTGGCGGAACGCCTCGGTCGGCATCTCCTGCCGGCGCAGCGACGACGGGTACGCGGCGCGGCTCGGTACGTGCCGGGCGGCCGCCTGGTCGGGCTCGGTGTTGGCGGCGTCGCTGAGATCCAGCGGCTGCGTCCAGTCGGTGGCGTCCAGTGTCCGCAGCGCCGCGGCCATGGCCTGCGCCTGGCTGGTGGACGGCATCCGCTGCGGCGCGACGACGATGCTGCGCTGCCGGCCGGGGTCCTGCAGGCCGATCAGCCGGGTCTGGGCGAGGAACGACTGGACGGCGCGGGTGGCCCGGCCGCTCTGCGTCAGGTCGCCCTCGAAGGCGGTGGACAGCCCCGCGTCCGCGACGACGGCGGTGTTGCCGCCGCCGATCGGCCGGGCCGCGGTCGGCGTGTAGGTCAGCTGGTCGGACTCGCGCAGGCTGTCGCTGCGGGTGATGACGTTGTGGGCTCCGGCCGAGGTGGCGACGTCCACGATCGAGGAGTCGATCGCGCCGTCGACGGGCCAGGCGAAGTCCGTGCGCGGCTTCACCCCCAAGGTCGTGTCGACGGTCGTGGACGCCAGTTCCGTGGCCGGGCCGAGGTGCCCGAGCGCGCTGGGCACGTTCTTGCCCTGATGGGCGAGGGAGGCGAGATCCGGGTCGGCGAACGGGAGCGCGACGACCTCGTGGGTCTTCACCGCCTCCATGAGGTCGTTCAGCCATTCTTTGGCGACGGCCTGGTTCTTGCCCGCGGGGCCGTCGGGACCGTGCACCCGGTACGGCTTGGTCATCGCCTCGACCGTCGCGAGGAGGTCCGGGTCGATGACGAACGTCACCGGCAGGTCCTTGCCGAGCGCGACCATCTGCTGCAGCCGGCCGCCGGGCTTGATCTCCGAGGCGAGGTCGTCGTCACGGAAGACCGGGGTCTGCTCCGCGTCGGCGTCGGTCTGGGCGGTGAGATGGGTGGAGGAGATCAGCGGCCACATGTAGGTGAGCTGCGTCTTCTTCCCCGCGTCACCTTCCTGCCAGGGAAGGAAGGTCCGCTCCATGCCGAGTACCTGCTCGTACTGGCCCTGCGAGCGGCCCGAGAGGGAGACACCGAGCTGGTACACGCCGCCGTCGCCGAGGTCGAGGTCCTTGACCGGGACGCGGAGCGAGAAGGAGCGGCTGATGCCGGGCCGGAGCGGATCGATGTCGGCGGTGTGCCCCTTGACCTCGGGGCCGTCCTCGGCCGGGGAGAACCCGGTGCGCCGGGCGGCGGCGTCGAGCGCGCTGCGCCCGTTGAGCGCCGGACCGCGCCGGACGGCGACATGGGCGTCGGTGACCGTGGCCCGGCTCTCGTTGGTCACGGTGCCGGAGACGGTGACGGTGTCGCCCTTGCCGGGTGCCTCCGGGGTCAGCGAGTCGATGCTGACGTCGACGGTGCGCGGCCCGGTGGCCGCGGCGTGGGCGGCCGGGGCCTGCGGGAGCTGCACCAGGCCCATGAGCAGGGGCACCCCGGTGAACAGCGCGGCGCCGCGTCGTAGCCAGCGCCCGCGCGGCCGTTCAGTCCACCGGAACCTTGCCGCATCGGCCACGCGCTCGCCCGTCCCTCGTCGTCGTCAGTGGTCGTTGGAATGTGCGTCCACGCATGGTAACGAGGTGCGCAGTGGCGTCGTACCATGGTGTGCGCCACAAGATCACGGGCCGGGCCGGTCACGCCGGCGCCCTCGACGGCGGGACGCCGGGCGTGGCACGGGCACGTACCCTTTTCAGTTGTGCCGAACGCCAACAATGACATCCCCGCCCCGCAGTCCGAGCGGTCTGCGCAGTCGACGAATGCGCTGAGCCAGGTGCAGCGCCGTGCCGTGAGCGAGCTGCTGCGGGTCTCCCCCGTGGCGGACGACCTGGCCCGCCGATTCCAGGAGGCCGGGTTCACGCTTGCCCTGGTCGGCGGTTCGGTGCGGGATGCGCTCCTGGGCCGGCTCGGCAACGACCTGGATTTCACCACGGACGCGCGCCCCGAGGACGTTCTGAAGATCGTCCGTCCATGGGCCGACGCGGTGTGGGAGGTCGGCATCGCGTTCGGCACCGTCGGCTGCAAGAAGAGCTCCTTCGACATCGAGGTCACGACGTACCGCTCGGAGGCGTACGACCGCACCTCGCGCAAGCCGGAGGTGTCCTACGGCGACTCCATCGAGGAAGACCTGGTCCGCCGTGACTTCACGGTGAACGCGATGGCCGTCTTCCTTCCGCAGAAGGAGTTCATCGACCCGCACGGCGGTCTGGAGGACCTGGCGGCCCGGGTGCTGCGGACGCCCGGCACCCCGCAGGACTCCTTCTCGGACGACCCGCTGCGGATGATGCGCGCGGCCCGGTTCGCCGCCCAGCTGGACTTCGAGGTCGACCCCGACGTCGTGGCGGCGATGAAGGCGATGGCGGGGCGGATCGAGATCGTGTCCGCGGAGCGCGTCCGGGACGAGCTGAACAAGCTGATTCTGGCGCCGCACCCGCGCAAGGGCCTCCGGCTGCTGGTCGACTCGGGGCTCGCCGAGCGGGTGCTGCCCGAACTGCCCGCGCTCCGGCTGGAGCGTGACGAGCATCACCGCCACAAGGACGTCTACGAGCACACGCTCACGGTCCTGGAGCAGGCGATCGATCTCGAAGAGGACGGGCCGGACCTGGTGCTGCGGCTGTCGGCGCTGCTGCACGACATCGGGAAGCCGAAGACCCGCCGCTTCGAGAAGGACGGCCGGGTCTCGTTCCACCACCACGAGGTGGTCGGGGCCAAGATGACCAAGAAGCGCATGATCGCGCTGAAGTACTCGAACGACCTGGTGAAGGACGTCTCGCGGCTGGTGGAGCTGCATCTGCGGTTCCACGGCTACGGGACCGGCGAGTGGACGGACTCCGCGGTCCGCCGCTATGTCCGCGACGCGGGCCCGCAGCTGACCCGGCTGCACAAGCTCACCCGCTCGGACTGCACGACGCGTAACAAGCGGAAGGCGAATGCCTTGTCGCGTGCGTACGACGGCCTGGAGGAGCGCATCGCACACCTCCAGGAGCAGGAGGAGCTGGAGGCGATCCGCCCCGACCTGGACGGCAACGAGATCATGCAGATCCTGGACATCGCGCCGGGCCCGGCCGTCGGCAAGGCGTACAAGCAGATGCTGGAGCTCCGGCTGGAGAACGGCCCGATGGAGCGCGAGGAAGCGATCGCCGCGCTCAAGGAGTGGTGGGCAGGCCAGCAGAGCTGAGGCCGTGTGTTTCACGTGAAACCGGGTGGGCGACCGCGGGGTTTCACGTGAAACCGGCTGCGGCAGGCGTGCTGTGTTTCACGTGAAACAGGCGCCGACGGACCGAGCGGTTGGTGGGCCGTCATGTTTCGCGTGAAACATGGTGGATGAGGTTCGGGGTGGTGTTTCACGTGAAACACCACCCCGTGGCTTCTCCGCCGTGCCGGGTTCGCTCTACTTCGCCGGGGTCAGACAGAGCACCATGTGGGTGTCGGCGCGCTTACGGCGCTGCACGGACTTGGAGTACGCCGACCCCCCCGCAGGGCAGACAGAGGGGTCAGAGGTGTCGTTGTGCACCGCGGTCACCTTGTACTGGGCCTCCGCGGTGCCGCAATCCACGACCTTGAGCCCGTCGTCGAGCGAGCTCTCGGACTTCTTGACACAGTCACCGACCTCGGCGCTGTCCGCGTCGTCCAGGCTGCTGATCCAGAAGAACGCGCCGGCGATCAGCATGATGACGACGCCGATGCCCTTCAGGATCGTCTTGGGGGACCTCTTCCTGGCGGGATGCGGCGGAGGTACGGGAGCACCGCCCTGCACATAAGGCTGCTGCGGCGGCGCGGGGTACCCCGGCTGCGGCTGCTGATAGCCGTACGGAGACGGTGGCTGCTGAGGGTAGGCGTACCCGGGCTGGGGCTGACCGTAGGGAGCCTGGGGCGGCTGCGGTGCCTGGGGATAGGGGCTCTGCCCGTACGGCGCCTGGCCGTAAGGGTTCGGGCCCTGAGGCGGCATGGTCATGGAACTCCCCCGAAGTCTGATGTGTACAGGTCGTGCTGGACGCCCGTAAGGTATCCGGTCCGCGTGCCCGGCCGCCTCACCCGGCTGCCACCGTGCGGGGACGCGGTGCCTACCCGTGCCGCCGGCGCACCACCGTCGCGGCGACGCATGCGTAGATCACGGTCACCATGAGCAGCAGAACGCCGGACCTGCCGTCCGGTGGCAGCACGAGGGCGGCGACCGCGGCGGCACCGACGAAGGCGATGTTGAACAGCACGTCGTAGATGGCGAAGATCCGGCCGCGGAACGCGTCGTCGACCGTGGACTGGACGACCGTGTCCGTGGAGATCTTGGTTCCTTGGGTGCCGAGACCGAGCACGAAGGCGGCGGCCAGCATCGGCCCCGGCGTGAAGAACAGGCCGAGCGCCGGCACCAGCACCGCGCCCATGGCGGCGCAGCAGGCGATCCAGCCGAACGTGCCGAAGCGCGCCACCGCCCACGGAGTGACGACGGCGGCCGTGAAGAAGCCCGCGCCCGACACCAGGACAGCGACCCCGAGCAGGGCCAGCCCCTCGGATTCGGTCGCCGCCCAGGCGTACCGGCACAGCATCAGCACCATGACCGTCAGCGCTCCGTAGCAGAAGCGGATGAGGGTCATCGCGGCCAGTGCACGGGCCGGGGTGCGCCGCTCGGCGAGGTGGCGTACCCCCGCCACGAGACCTCGTACGGTGCTCAGCAGGGCTTGTCGCAGATGCGGTGGGCGGGCGGTGAGATCGGGGCCGAGCAACTGTGGCGTCATACGCAGCGCGGTGAGCGCCGAGCAGAAGTAGAGGGTCGCGGCCAGCAGTATGACGAACGCGTCCACGTCCGGGCCGGCCAGCCGGACCGCGAAGGCGAGCCCGCCGCCCGCCGTCGCGGCGAGTGTACCGGCCGTGGGGGCAAGGGAGTTGGCCATGACCAGCTGTTGTCCGCCGTCGACCACCCGGGGCAGCGCCGCCGAGAGCCCGGCCAGGACGAACCGGTTCACTGCGGTCACCGAGAGGGCCGAAGCGTAGAAGAGCCAGGCGGGGACGTCCGATGTGATCAGCGCCGCCGTCACCATGGCCAGCAGCGTGCGCAGCAGATTGCCGTGGAGCAGGACCTGGCGGCGCCGCCAGCGGTCGAGCAGCACGCCGGTGAACGGACCGAGGAGCGAGTACGGCAGCAGCAGGATCGCCATGGCGGAGGCGATGGCCGCCGGTGAGGTCTGCTTCTCCGGCGAGAAGACGACGTAGGTGGCGAGCGCGACCTGGAACACCCCGTCGGCCGCCTGGGACAGCATCCGTGCGGCAAGAAGCGAACGGAAGTCACGTAGCCGGAGTAACACGCGCAGGTTGCGCACAGCATGCATGAGGCACAGCCTCACACAGCCCGCGGGCCCCCGGGAGAGATACCCGGAGGCCCGCGGAGCGTGGCGATGAGGGGAGCGTCAGCGCTCGACCTCGCCCTTGATGAACTTCTCGACGTTCTCGCGTGCCTCGTCGTCGAAGTACTGCACGGGCGGCGACTTCATGAAGTACGAGGAGGCGGAGAGGACCGGACCGCCGAGGCCGCGGTCCTTGGCGATCTTCGCGGCGCGCAGCGCGTCGATGATGACGCCCGCGGAGTTCGGGGAGTCCCAGACCTCGAGCTTGTACTCCAGGTTCAGCGGGACGTCGCCGAACGCACGGCCCTCGAGGCGGACGTACGCCCACTTGCGGTCGTCCAGCCAGGCCACGAAGTCCGAGGGGCCGATGTGGACGTTGTCCTCGCCCAGTTCACGGTCCCTGATCTGCGAGGTGACGGCCTGCGTCTTGGAGATCTTCTTGGACTCCAGCCGCTCCCGCTCCAGCATGTTCTTGAAGTCCATGTTGCCGCCGACGTTCAGCTGCATCGTGCGGTCCAGGATGACGCCCCGGTCCTCGAAGAGCTTGGCCATCACACGGTGCGTGATGGTGGCGCCGACCTGCGACTTGATGTCGTCACCGACGATCGGCACACCGGCCTCGGTGAACTTGTCCGCCCACTCCTTGGTGCCGGCGATGAAGACCGGGAGGGCGTTGACGAAGGCGACCTTGGCGTCGATGGCGCACTGCGCGTAGTACTTCGCCGCCTCCTCCGAACCGACAGGGAGGTAGCAGACGAGGACGTCGACCTGCTTGTCCTTCAGAACCTGGACGATGTCGACCGGAGCCTCCTCCGACTCCTCGATCGTCATGCGGTAGTACTTGCCCAGGCCATCGAGGGTGTGGCCGCGCTGGACCGTCACACCGGCGTGCGGCACGTCGCAGATCTTGATGGTGTTGTTCTCGCCGGCGTCGATGGCGTCCGCGAGATCCAGGCCGACCTTCTTGGCGTCGACGTCGAATGCGGCCACGAACTCGATGTCACGGACGTGGTAGTCGCCGAACTGCACATGCATGAGGCCGGGCACACGGCTCTCCGGATCGGCGTCCTTGTAGAACTCGACGCCCTGTACCAGCGAGGCGGCGCAGTTGCCCACGCCGACGATGGCTACGCGAACCGAACCCATTCCGGTTGCTCCCTGTGATCTCGCTGAGGTCCTGCCGGACAGGACCTCATGTGGTGGTGTCATCGGACGGATCCGGCCGGGAACCACCCCGGTGCCGGGGCAGGCCGTCCGTGTCTCCTGACTGATCCTGCTTGTCCCGCTCAGCGGTCCCGGGCGTATGCCGATCGTGCCCGGTGCGCTCGCTCTCGATGAGTCCGTTCAGCCAGCGGACCTCGCGCTCCACGGATTCCATGCCGTGGCGCTGGAGTTCGAGGGTGTAGTCGTCCAGCCGTTCACGGCTGCGGGCCAGGGAGGTACGCATCCTTTCGAGACGTTCCTCCAGCCGGCTGCGGCGTCCTTCCAGCACGCGCATGCGGACGTCCCGCGACGTCTGGCCGAAGAACGCGAAACGGACGCCGAAGTGCTCGTCCTCCCACGCGTCCGGGCCGGAGCGCGAGAGCAACTCCTCGAAGTGCTCCTTCCCCGCCGCGGTCAAGCGGTAGACGATCTTCGCCCGGCGTCCGGTCAGAGCCGTGGCGGGCGCGCCCTCGGGCGGACCGCCCGGCTCCTCCATGAGCCAGCCGTTCGCGACCAGCGCCTTGAGGCAGGGATAGAGGGTGCCGTAGCTGAACGCGCGGAAAACCCCGAGTGAAGTGTTGAGCCGCTTGCGCAACTCGTAGCCGTGCATCGGGGACTCGCGCAGCAGGCCCAGAATGGCGAACTCGAGGACGCCGGAGCGTCTGCTCATCCTCCGCCTCCTCGACCTCGCGCGCTCTTTATGCCGTGCTGATGTATCGACTCGATACATCCAGACGATAGAACGCCACGTGGGACGGGACAAGCAAGGGTGCGGTGAACGGCGTCACATCACCGATTCATAGGGTCCAACCTGCCTGATTTGGAGTGAATTTAGGCGGTGGGCAGGTTTTGGCCGTGCGTAGTCTGTGCGGCATGCAGACTGCCGGGAACCGTGGGCCGATAACTGGCGTCCCCGTGCTCGGTGTAGTGCGGCCCGCGCGTCAGGAACGGGCCGTGCATCGGGGGGACCTGAAGACAACCACCGCCTTCAGGCGACGAGATAGCGCGCCTGCCCGAGGAGTATTCGTTCCATGAGCGAGCACCGTCGCAAACCGCCACAGCCGCAAGGTGGCGGTCGCGCCGCGGCCCGACGTGCCGCGCAGCAATCAACGGGGCGTCGCGCGGCGCCCCGTGGCACTGCTTCCGGCTCCACGTCCCACTCTGCTGCGCACGGCCAGGAGCGGCCTCCAGGAGGCCGGGCGGAAGCGCGACGTGCAGCTCAGCGCGGCGGTCGCCGGCGGGCGGACGACGCGGCGGGGGCCGGCGGCGGACGAGGCGGTGGCAGGGGTCGTCGCGGTGGTGGTGCGGGCGGCGCGGGTGGTGCGGGCGGCGGCCGTGGCCGTGGTGGGGAAGGTCCTGCCAAGAAGCGCTTCATCGACTACCCGCGGGCCGGGCGCGACGGGTGGCGCCGTTTCGTGCCGTCCTGGAAGTTGGTCACGACGTTGTGCGTCGTCTTCCTGGGCGTCATAGTCGGGACCGCCGGTATCGCTCTGTGGCTGGTCGAGGTGCCCAAGGAGAGCATCGCGGCACGGCAGGAGAACAACATCTACTACTGGGCCAACGGCGACGTCATGGCCCGCGACGGCGAGACCAACCGGCAGATCGTCCAGATCAGCGACATCCCGATGTCGATGCAGAACGCGGCGATCGCCGCGGAGAACGCGTCGTTCCGGGATGATTCCGGCGTCGACCCCATGGGCATCGTCCGCGCCCTGGTCAAGATGGCCAAGGGCGAGGAGACCCAAAGCGGGTCGACGATCACTCAGCAGTACGTCAAGAACGCAATGCTGAGTCAGGATCAGACGCTGACCCGTAAGTTCAAAGAGCTGTTCATCTCCATCAAGGTCGGCGGGACGGTGCCGAAGCCCAAGATCCTCCAGGGCTACTTCAACACCAGCTACTTCGGGCGCGGCTCCTACGGCATCCAGGCGGCGGCCCAGGCGTACTACGGCAAGGACGCCCGGGAGCTGAAGCCGGACGAGGCCGCCCTGCTGGTGACAGTGCTCAAGGGGCCCGAGCTGTACGACCCCGCAGGCGGCTCGGTTCCGAACGCCAGCCCCCAGGAGAACGAGAAGCGGGCAAGGGGCCGCTGGTCGTGGGTGCTCGACCGCGAGGTCCAGGTGGGCCTGATGTCGAAGAGCGAGCGTGCCAAGTACACGAAGTTCCCCATGCCGAAGGAACTGAAGTCGTCGGCCAGCCAGAACGGCCAGATCGGCTATCTGATGGACACGGCCAAGAAGTACGTCCTCAAGAACACCCACCTCAGCCAGGCGGCGTTCGACAAGGGCGGCTACCAGATCTACACGACCTTCGACAAGAAGAAGGTCACCGCGCTGGCCAACTCGGTCAAGAAGGTCGACAAGCGCTTCATCGACCCGGAGAAGCGGGAGAAGGACAAGTACGTCCAGTTCGGTGGCGCCTCGGTGGAGCCCGGGACGGGCAAGATCGTCGCGATATACGGCGGTGAGGGCTACGACAAGGGCCACTTCAGCAACAACGCCGACACCTTCGGTGTGCCGGTCGGCTCGACCTGGAAGCCGTTCGTCCTCGCGGCGGCGATGAAGTACGGGACGCAGCACAGCAACGGCCAGCCGATCTCTCCGGAGAGCCGCTACAACGGCAACGACCACCTCAAGGTGAAGAACGCCGACGGCACGGACTATCTGTCGAAGGACAACTCGCCCTTCTACCAGAAGAACGAGAGCGAGCATCCCTGGGGCTACATCACCCTCAAGAAGGCGATGGAGCAGTCGGTCAACACCCCGTTCGTGCAGCTCGGCATGGACGTCGGGATGAGCAAGGTGCGGGACATGGCACGCGCCGCGGGCATCTCGGACGCGAGCTTCGACAAGTCCCTCAACCCCTCGTTCGCCCTCGGCACCTCGACGCCGAGCGCGATCCGCATGGCCAACGCCTACGCGACCTTCGCGAAGTCGGGCACCAAGGTGGAGCCGTACTCGGTCACCGAGGTGAAGCACCACGGCGAGGCGGTGGACGGCATCGAGACGCCCACGACGGAACCGGCGATCGACCCGGACATCGCCAACAACGTCACCAAGGTGCTGGAGAACGTCATCACGAACGGTACGGCCAAGGCGGAGGCGTCGAATCTGGGCCGTCCCGCGGCGGGCAAGACCGGTACCACCGACGAGAACAAGTCGGCATGGTTCGTGGGGTACACCCCGCAGCTGTCGACCGCGATCTCGATGTTCCGTGAGGACCCGAAGAACCCCCGCCAGCTCTCCATGAAGGGTGTCGGCGGCTTCGACTCGATCCACGGTGGTGCGCTGCCCACCCAGATCTGGACGCAGTACATGATCCAGGCGCTGGAGGGCACGCCGGTGGAGGACTTCCCGGCGGCGACGCCCATCGGACAGCGTTTCGACGAGGCGGGCATGCCGTCCCCGACGCCGACCATGAAGCCGTCGGAGACGCCGTCCCACACGCCCTCGGAGAAGCCTTCGCACTCCGAGACGCCGACCCACTCGCCGACGCCCACGGCCACGGAGACCTGCGCCGACTGGGACATCGGTTGCCAGAACAACGGCGGTACGGGCGGCGGCCCCGGCGGCGGTCCCGGTGGCGGTCCCGGCGGGGGGCCGGGCGGCGACACCGGTGGTGACACCCAGTCGCCGGATCCGACGAGCGGCGGCGGTCCCGGTGGCTGGATCGGTGGCCCCAGCGGGGGGAACCCCTGATCCACCTCCGTTTCACGTGAAACGGCCCGCCGCAGCGGCAGCCGAACCCACGGCCGTTTCACGTGAAACAGCGCATCGCGAAGCCCCCGACCCGGCTCGACCGGGCGGGGGCTTCGCCGCGTTCCGCACAGGGGCGTGCGGCAGGATGGGGCCATGACGAGCGTGCGCGGGGACGAGTCCGTACGGCCCACACAGCGGGACGAGGTCGCGGCAGCCGGCAGCGAGCTGCTCGGTGGCCCGTTCGGCCGCCGGGCGCTGCCCGGTACGAGCAGGCTCACCCCCGTCCGGGTGATCGTGCTCGTCGCCCTCGGCATGTTCGCCCTCGGGATGGTGCAGAAGCTCCCCTGCTACAACGGCGGCTGGTTCTTCGGCGCCACCACGCAGTACGTCCACGCCTGCTACTCCGACATCCCCCATCTCTTCTCGGGGCGCGGCTTCGCCGACGGGCTCATTCCCTACTTCGACCGGCTGCCCGGTGACATGGAGTATCTGGAGTACCCCGTCCTGACCGGGCTGTTCATGGAGGTCGCCTCCTGGCTGACCCCGAACGGCGGCGAGATCGTCCAGCGCGAGCAGATCTACTGGCTGGTCAACGCCGGGATGCTGATGGTCTGCGCCGCCGTCCTCGTCGTCTGCGTGGCCCGTACGCACCGTAACCGCCCCTGGGACGGGCTGCTCGTCGCGCTGGCACCCGCGCTGGCACTGACCGCCACGATCAACTGGGATCTGCTCGCCGTCGCGCTCACCGCCGCGGGCATGCTCCTGTGGTCCCGCAGCCAACCGCTCCGCGCCGGCGTGCTCATCGGGCTGGCGACCGCCGCCAAGCTCTATCCCGTCCTCCTCCTGGGCCCCCTGCTGGTGCTCTGCTGGCGGGCCGGCACCTGGCGTGCCTACGGAAGGTGTCTGACCGGCGCCGTGGCCTCCTGGCTCGTGGTGAACCTCCCGGTGATGTTCGCGCACGACGCGAGCGGCTTCCACGTCCGTGAGGGATGGGCGAAGTTCTACACCTTCAGCCAGGAACGGCCGATCGACTTCGGCTCCGTATGGCTGCTGATCTCCCAGCGCACCGGCAACCCACTGGAGAACGCCAACCTCTACGCCACGCTGCTGATGCTCCTCGGCTGCGGCGGCCTGGCCCTGCTCACCCTCTACGCACCGCGCCGTCCGCGCTTCGCGCAGCTCGCCTTCCTCGTCGTCGCGCTCTTCATCCTGACGAACAAGGTGTACTCCCCGCAGTACGTGCTGTGGCTGATCCCGCTGGCGGCGCTGGCCCGGCCGCGGTGGCGGGACTTCCTGATCTGGCAGGGGTGCGAGGTCCTGTACTACCTGGGGATCTGGATGTACCTCGCCTACACGGGCAGCGGTGACAAGCACCAGGGCCTGCCGCCGGAGGGCTACCAGCTGGCGATCCTGATGCATCTGCTGGGCACGCTCTACCTCTGCGCCGTCGTCGTCCGCGATGTGCTGCTGCCGGAGCGTGACGTGGTCCGCCAGGCCGGTGAGGACGACCCGTCCGGCGGTGTCCTCGACCGGGCACCCGACGTCTTCGTCCTGGGCCGCTCCCCGCACCCCCGCCCCGCCGTGCACTTCGAGGCCGCCCCGCGGGTGCGCTGGGGCACCGTACGGGAGTGACCGGGCTCCGGAACGGGCGAAGGCCCGGCACCGCGGGAACACCGCGGTGCCGGGCCTTCGCCGTACGGGCCGTGGGCCCCGGTCAGCGGTCGACGATCCGGTCGAACTGGGTCGTGGTGTGCCGCAGGTGCGCCACCAGCTCCTCGCCGACCTGCGGTGCGGGCGCATCGCTCGGGACGAAGAGGATCGACACCTGCATGTGCGGCGGCTCCGCGAACCAGCGCTGCTTGCCGGACCAGACGTACGGGGCGAGGTTGCGGTTGACCGTCGCGAGGCCGGCCCGCGCCACGCCCTTGGCCCGCGGCATCACGCCGTGCAGCGCCTTGGGCGACTCCAGGCCGACGCCGTGCGAGGTGCCACCGGCCACGACCACCAGATAGCCGTCGGATGCGGCCTTCTGCTGGCGGTAGCCGAAGCGCTCGCCCTTGGCGACCCGGGTGACGTCGAGGACCGAACCGCGGTACTCGGTGGCCTCGTGGTCGCCGAGCCAGAGCCGGGTGCCGATCCGCGCGCGGAAGCGGGTCTGCGGGAACTGCTGCTGGAGCCGGGCCAGCTCCTCGGCCTTGAGATGGCTGACGAACATGGTGTGCAGCGGAAGGCGGGCGGCCCGCAGCCGGTCCATCCAGCCGATGACCTCCTCGACGGCGTCGGAGCCGTCGGTGCGGTCCAGCGGCAGGTGGATGGCGAAGCCCTCCAGCCGGACGTCCTCGATCGCGGCGGCCAGCTTGGGCAGGTCCTCCGGCGTGACCCCGTGCCGCTTCATGCTGCTCATGACCTCGATGACGACGCGGGCGCCCACCAGGCCGCCCACCCCCTCGACCGAGGAGACCGAACGGATCGCGCGGTCGGGCAGCGGCACCGGCTCCTCACCGTGGCGGAACGGCGTCAGAACGAGGAGGTCACCACTGAAGAAGTCCTTGATCCGGGCCGCTTCGTAGGTCGTCCCGACGGCGAGGATGTCGGCCCCGAGACGGGCGGCCTCGTCGGCGAGGCGCTCGTGGCCGAAGCCGTAGCCGTTGCCCTTGCAGACCGGGACGAGCCCGGGGAACTGCTGGAGAACGCTCTGGTGATGCGCCCGCCAGCGTGCGGTGTCGACGTAGAGGGTGAGCGCCATGGCCGGGCCCGGGACCTTTCTCGTTGCTTGGTGTGACGGAAGGACGTGCGCAGGGGGTCAGCGGCGCGACATATACATGTCGAGCGCCTTGTGGAGCAGCTTGTTGAGCGGGAAGTCCCACTCGCCGAGGTACTCCGCCGCCTGACCGCCGGTGCCGACCTTGAACTGGATCAGACCGAAGAGGTGGTCGTTCTCGTCGAGCGAGTCGCTGATGCCGCGGAGGTCGTACACGGTCGCGCCGAGCGCGTAGGCGTCCCGCAGCATCCGCCACTGCATGGCGTTGGACGGGCGCACCTCGCGGCCGATGTTGTCGGAGGCGCCGTAGGAGTACCAGACGTGTCCGCCGACGACCAGCATCGTCGCGGCCGAGAGGTTCACGCCGTTGTGGCGGGCGAAGTAGAGCCGCATGCGGTTGGGGTCCTCGGAGTTGAGGGCCGTCCACATGCGCTGGAAGTAGCCGAGCGGGCGCGGGCGGAACTTGTCGCGCTCCGCGGTGATCTCGTAGAGCCGCTGCCACTCGGCCAGGTCCTCGTAGCCGCCCTGGACGACCTCGACACCGGCCTTCTCGGCCTTCTTGATGTTGCGGCGCCAGAGCTGGTTGAAGCCCTTGTGGACCTCTTCCAGCGAACGGTTGGCGAGCGGCACCTGGTAGACGTAGCGGGGCTGGACGTCACCGAAGCCGGCGCCGCCGTCCTCGCCCTGCTGCCAGCCCATCTTGCGCAGCCGGTCGGCGACCTCGAAGGCGCGCGGCTCGATGTGCGTCGCCTCCACGTCCCGCAGCCGCTTGACGTCCGGGTCCTGGATACCGGCCTTGATCGCGGGGGCGTCCCAGCGGCGGATGATCACCGGCGGGCCCATCTTCACGGTGAACGCGCCCTGCTGCTTGAGGTGCGCCAGCATGGGCTGGAGCCAGTCCTCCAGGTTCGGCGCGTACCAGTTGATGACCGGGCCCTCGGGCAGGTAGGCGAGGTACCGCTTGATCTTGGGGAGCTGGCGGTAGAGGACCAGACCCACGCCGACCAGCTCGCCGCTCTTGTCGAACCAGCCGAGGTTCTCCGAGCGCCACTCGGACTTGACGTCTGCCCAGGCCGGGACCTGCATGTGGCTCGCCGCGGGCAGATTCTGGATGTACGCCAGATGCTGCTCTCGGCTGATGGTCCTCAGGGTCAGGCTCATGCGGGGCGCTCCTCGGCAGGTGTGTCCCCAGGGTCGGGGCTCCGGCTCTCGCGCCGAAGCCTACTGGGGAGCGTCCCGTTCAGGCGTACGGGAGCCGCGTCCGCGCCCGCCCCGCCCGGCGCCGAGGGGGCCGCGGGCCACGGCGGAGGCGGCGCCCGCGATGGGCGCCGCCTCGGGTGCGGAGCGGACCGGCGGCGTCAGAAGAGGCCGCCGAAGGGGCCGCCGTGTGCGATGCCGATGTAGAGGCCGACGGCCGAGGCGCCGAGGCCGATGATCGTCATGAAGCGCTCACCGGTCGTGGACGAGACGAACTGGCTCCAGAGCCCCGTGGCGATGCCGACGATGCCGACCCAGGAGCTGACCAGGTGCAGGCCGGGCGCGAGGGTGGTGAAGACGGCGATGGCGCCGAGCACCAGGGTGACGGTGGCCAGCGTGTTCTCGACGGGATGTGACCTGCCGTCGCTGTTGAGGAACGCGAGCCGGTTGTGCTGGGTCCTTACTGCCTGTGCCATGCGGCACCTCCCATGAGAGGCGGCGCGGTGTCGCGCCGCTCACACCCGATGTGTTCCAGATTGCGGGGATTCGCGGTCGGATTTCAACCGGAAGCGTGGCAGCGGGTACGCTGTACGGTCTGCGCCCATCTCTGTCCGGATATCCCGGCAGGGCCGGCGCGGAACGCATAACGACCCTCCTGCCACGGAACGACCGTGGCCGCTGAGTCCAAAGGAGGTGGGTTCCACATGCGTCACTACGAGGTGATGGTCATCCTCGACCCCGATCTGGAGGAGCGCGCTGTCTCTCCCCTGATCGAGAACTTCCTTTCCGTCGTCCGTGAGGGCAACGGCAAGGTCGAGAAGGTCGACACCTGGGGCCGTCGTCGTCTCTCGTACGAGATCAACAAGAAGCCCGAGGGCATCTACTCGGTCATCGACCTGCAGGCCGAGCCTGCGGTCGTCAAGGAGCTCGACCGTCAGATGAACCTGAACGAGTCGGTCCTCCGGACCAAGGTCCTCCGTCCCGAGACCCACTGAACGCTTCGGCGTCAGCGGTAACCGGGTCCGAGTAGCAGCAACACCAGCAGCCAGCAGCACACCCGCCGAGAGGTTCCCCTAATGGCAGGCGAGACCGTCATCACGGTCGTCGGCAATCTTGTCGACGACCCCGAGCTGCGCTTCACCCCGTCCGGTGCGGCGGTCGCGAAGTTCCGCGTCGCGTCCACTCCCCGCACCTTCGACCGTCAGACCAATGAGTGGAAGGACGGCGAGAGCCTGTTCCTGACCTGCTCGGTGTGGCGTCAGGCGGCGGAGAACGTCGCCGAGTCCCTCACGCGGGGCACCCGCGTGATCGTGCAGGGCCGCCTCAAGCAGCGGTCGTACGAGGACCGCGAGGGCGTGAAGCGCACGGTCTACGAGCTCGATGTCGACGAGGTCGGCGCGAGCCTGCGCAACGCCACGGCCAAGGTCACCAAGACCAGCGGTCGTGGTGGCCAGGGCGGCGGCGGCTTCGGCGGCGGTCCGCAGAGCGGTGGCCAGGGTGGCGGCGGCTGGGGCGGCGGCCCCGGCGGCGGCCAGCAGCAGGGCGGCGGCGGTGCTCCCGCCGACGACCCGTGGGCGACCGGCGGCCCCTCCGGCGGCGGCCAGCAGCAGGGTGGCGGCGGCGGTGGCTGGGGCGGTGGCTCCGGCGGCGGCTACTCGGACGAGCCGCCCTTCTAGGTCCGTGCGGCCGTCCGCGACGTTTCACGTGAAACGTCGTGGGATTCCGGCCCGCGGCCTCAGGGCGTCAGCACAAACTTCTTGAACTCACTGGAGAGAGACAATGGCGAAGCCGCCTGCTCGCAAGCCTAAGAAGAAGGTTTGCGTGTTCTGCAAGGAGAAGATCTCCTACGTCGACTACAAGGACACGAACCTGCTGCGGAAGTTCATTTCCGACCGCGGCAAGATCCGTGCCCGCCGAGTCACCGGCAACTGCACCCAGCACCAGCGCGATGTCGCCACGGCAGTGAAGAACAGCCGTGAGATGGCGCTGCTGCCCTACACGTCCACCGCGCGATAAGGGAAGGGTGACCGAAACATGAAGATCATCCTCACCCACGAGGTCTCCGGCCTCGGCACCGCCGGCGACGTCGTTGACGTCAAGGACGGGTACGCCCGCAACTACCTGGTCCCGCGCGGTTTCGCGATCCGCTGGACCAAGGGCGGCGAGAAGGACGTCGAGCAGATCCGCCGCGGTCGCAAGATCCGCGAGATCGCCACGATCGAGCAGGCCAACGAGGTCAAGGGCCAGCTCGAGGGCGTCAAGGTGAAGCTCGCGGTCCGCGCCGGCGAGGCCGGCCGTCTGTTCGGCTCCGTCACCCCGGCCGACATCGCCTCGGCGGTCAAGGCTGCCGGTGGTCCGGACGTCGACAAGCGTCGCGTCGAGATCGGTTCGCCGATCAAGACCCTGGGCGCGCACCAGGTCTCCGTGCGTCTGCACGCCGAGGTCACCGCGAAGGTCGGCGTCGAGGTCGTCGCCGCCTGAGCTGGGCAGTAAACGCTGAAGGGCCGCATCCCGGGAACGGGGTGCGGCCCTTCGCCGTGTCCGGGGCGGCTCAGTCGCCGGCCTGGGCGCGCCGGTAGAGGGCAGCGATGTCGTCGTCGAAGTAGGCGGCGTACGAGACGTCGTCCTCGTCCCCGCCGCCGAGATGGCCGCCGAGGACGCCGATGACCGTGCCGGTCTGGCTCTTGGGGTCGTAGTCGGCGAGCCAGGGGCTGCCGCTGGTGCCGCCCGCGAAGTCGTCGCACTGGATGCGCATCTGCGTGCTGCTGTACTTCGTGGTGCGGTTCTGGCAGGAGATCGGGGTGTCCCGGCTGCTGGGGTAGCCGGTGATCTTGACCTCGTTGTCGAAGCCGCGGTCTATGCCGAGGGTGTTGCCGCCGAGGACGTCCTGGATCTGCTTGCCGCCCTTGGCGTCCAGGGTGAGGAAGGCGACGTCGAGGTCCTCGTCGTCGGAGGAGGCCCAGCGGTGGTCGACGAAGATCTTCCGGACCTTCCACAGGCCGGTGGGTTCGTCGCCGTCGCGGTAGTCCGGGGCGAAGACGAGATCGTCGACCGGCTTTCCGGTCTCCGGGTCGAAGGCGCAGTGCGCTGCGGTGACCAGCATGTTCCGCCCGGGGCTCTGCACCACGCTGGCGGTGCAGAAGTGGTTGCCGGTGTCGTCCTTCTCGAAGACCGCGCCGATCCGGGCGTTCTCCTCCGTACGGCGCGGGGTGTAGGCGCTGCCGTCCGACGCGGGGGCGGTCGCCGCGGGGTCCTGGTCCTGGGGCGGCTCGTCACCGGTGCCGGATTTTCCGAAGCCGTTCGGCGCGGCGAGGGGCGGTGGCGGCTCCTCGGTCGCATAACCCGTGAGGACGCCTGCCCCGATGACCACCAGCGTCAGGGGGAGCAGCGATTTCCAGGCAAGCGGGCGCACTCCGTCATTATCGGCAACGCTCCGAAGATCGGTAGTGGTTCAGCGGAAGGCGCCGGTCACAATCCACCGGCCGGAGCGTGCCCGGAGCCAGAGCGTGAGCATCCGGATGGCCATCATCAGGGCCATCGCCCACCACAGCGCCGCGAGCCCGCCGCCGAGCGCCGGGACGGCCAGCGCCACAGGGGTGAACAGCGCCAGCGTCACCAGCATCGCCCAGGCCAGATACGGCCCGTCCCCGGCGCCCATCAGCACGCCGTCGAGGATGAAGACGACGCCGGAGACGGGCTGGGTGAGGGCGACGACCAGAAGAGTGGTGAGCAGCAGTCCGCGCACCGCGGGGTCGCTGGTGAAGAGGGGGATGAACAGCGGCCGGGCGGCCGCGACGAGGAGGCCGAGGACGACGCCGGAGGCGATGCCCCACTGCACCATGCGGCGGCAGGCGGCCTTGGCGCCGTCCTCGTCGCCCGCGCCGAGGTGGCGGCCGATGATGGCCTGGCCGGCGATGGCGATGGCGTCCAGGGCGAAGGCCAGCAGCGACCAGAGGGTGTGGACGATCTGGTGGGCGGCGATCTCGGCGTCGCCGAGCCGGGCGGCGACCGCGGTGGCGATCATGAGGACGGCGCGGAGCGACAGGGTGCGGACGAGGAGGGGCACGCCCGCCTGGGCGCAGGCCCGGATCCCGGCGGCGTCGGGGCGCAGCGAGGCGCCGTGCCGGCGGGCGCCGCGGACCACCACGGTGAGGTAGACGGCGGCCATGGCGCACTGGGCGATGACGGTGCCCCAGGCGGAGCCGGCGATGCCGAGCCCGGCGCCGTAGACCAGGCCGATGTTGAGGGCGGCGTTGGCCGTGAAACCGCCGACGGCGACGTAGAGCGGGGTGCGGGTGTCCTGGAGGCCGCGGAGGACGCCGGTGGCGGCCAGCACGACGAGCATCGCGGGGATGCCGAGGGCGCTGATCCGCAGGTAGGTGGTGGCGTACGGGGCGGCGGTGCCGGAGGCGCCGAACAGTTCGACGAGCGCGGGGCCGGTCGGCAGGACGGCGGCGATGACGGCGGCGCCGAGGAGGAGGGCGAGCCAGATGCCGTCCATGCCCTGTCGTATGGCGGCGGGCAGGTCGCCGGCGCCGACCCGGCGGGCGACCGCGGCGGTGGTGGCGTAGGCGAGGAAGACGAAGACGGAGACGGCGGTGGTGAGCAGGGCGGCGGCGACGCCGAGCCCGGCGAGCTGCGGGGTGCCGAGGTGGCCGATGACGGCGCTGTCGACCATGACGAACAGGGGTTCCGCGACGAGGGAGCCGAAGGCAGGCAGGGCGAGTGCGATGATCTCGCGGTCGTGGCGGCGGGTGGAGCGCCGTGGCGTCGCGGGAGCCTGTGTCATGCGCACAATCTAATCTTCCACAGGTAATAGATGCAAGACGAGTGTGATCCTTACTTTTCGCTGGGCGGGGTGAGGGGGCACACGTCTGCGGCGTCGATCATGAACAGGTTGTCGAAGTTTTTCTCCCCCACAGGCTATGGATGGTGAATCCGCAGGTCACAGGGGTGCGATCGGGTTGATTGTGTGCTTGTCCACAGTGGTTTCCCCCAGGCCGTGCACAGGAACGGGGGAGTTCTCCACAGCTGAGGGCCAGTCATCCACACCGCCTGTGGATAACCAGATTGGCGGACGGTGCGTACGGGCCTACCGTTGACCGGCGCCCGCCACCTGTTTTCGGCCCGAGTGCCCAGTGAACTCGACGCGCCGTAACCGGAGTCGGGCGTCTCAATTGTCGGAGCCGTGCCGTAAGAAGGAAGAGGCACGGCGAGGTCCGCGCCGCGGACGGGAGGAGGTGCCGGGGTGAGCGTGGCAGAGCCCATGGACGACCCCTGGGCGGACTCCGGTCCGGGGGACCGGCTGCCGGCCGGCCGCTTCCGCCGGGGCGACGGCAAGGGCCGCGGCCGCGGTGACCGCTCCGAGCGCGACGAGGAGGGCGGCTCCTGGTCCGGTGGCTTCGAGCGCGTCCCGCCGCAGGATCTGGATGCCGAGCAGTCCGTCCTCGGCGGCATGCTGCTGTCCAAGGATGCCATCGCCGACGTCGTCGAGGTCCTCAAGGGCGAGGACTTCTACCGCCCCGCCCACGAGCTGGTCTACCAGGCCATCCTCGACCTCTACGCCAAGGGCGAACCGGCCGACCCGATCACCATCGCGGCGGAGCTGACCAAGCGCGGCGAGATCGCCCGGGTCGGCGGCGCCTCGTATCTGCACACCCTGGTGCAGTCCGTCCCGACGGCGGCCAACGCGGAGTACTACGCCGAGATCGTCCACGAGCGGGCGGTGCTGCGCCGCCTGGTCGAGGCCGGCACCCGGATCACGCAGATGGGATACGCGGCGGACGGCGACGTCGACGAGATCGTCAACAGCGCCCAGGCGGAGATCTACGCCGTCACCGAGCAGCGGACCAGCGAGGACTACCTGCCGCTCGGCGACATCATGGAGGGCGCGCTCGACGAGATCGAGGCGATCGGCTCCCGCCAGGGCCAGATGACCGGCGTCCCCACCGGCTTCACCGACCTCGATGCTCTGACCAACGGCCTGCACCCGGGCCAGATGATCGTCATCGCGGCGCGTCCCGCGATGGGTAAGTCGACCCTCGCGCTGGACTTCGCCCGTGCCTGCTCGATCAAGAGCAACCTGCCGAGCGTGATCTTCTCCCTGGAAATGGGGCGCAACGAGATCGCGATGCGTCTGCTCTCCGCCGAGGCGCGGGTGGCGCTGCACCACATGCGGTCCGGTTCCATGACCGACGAGGACTGGACGCGGCTGGCCCGCCGGATGCCGGACGTGTCCGCCGCGCCGCTCTACATCGACGATTCGCCGAACCTCTCCATGATGGAGATCCGCGCGAAGTGCCGCCGCCTCAAGCAGCGCAACGAACTGAAGCTGGTGGTCATCGACTACCTCCAGCTGATGCAGTCGGGCGGCTCCAAGCGCGCCGAGAGCCGCCAGCAGGAGGTCTCGGACATGTCCCGAAACCTGAAGCTGCTCGCCAAGGAGCTGGAGCTCCCGGTCATCGCCCTCTCACAGCTGAACCGTGGCCCCGAGCAGCGCACGGACAAGAAGCCGATGGTCTCCGACCTGCGTGAATCCGGCTCCATCGAGCAGGACGCGGACATGGTCATCCTGCTGCACCGCGAGGACGCCTACGAGAAGGAATCCCCCCGCGCCGGCGAGGCGGACCTGATCGTCGCCAAGCACCGTAACGGCCCGACGGCCACGATCACGGTGGCGTTCCAGGGCCACTACTCGCGGTTCGTGGACATGGCGCAGACGTAGCAGGCCGCTGTAGGTTCTCAAATCTCGTGTCATTTTCTCAGTCGCGATTCATCTGAGTGGCCGAGCTGACACGGGATGGAGAAGCGCTGCTCACCGCCATCAACCGCTTGGGTGCCCCTGTCTCAGGTCCGGCCTGCGAGCCTCCCGCGGATGCGAACGTGGCGCCCGTGAAGGGCACTGCCTGCGATCGGGGGTGACTTATGGCGGCAGGGCTGAGCTCGTGATCGCACCGTGAGCCTGCGGGCCCGATGGGCCACACCCACAACATGCCTCTTCGGCCCCGCGGTGGAGCAAGCCACAACGCTGCCCCCGAGCCCGCGACCACGCTCAGTCGCCTCCGCCGTCATGAGCAGGTGACGACACGGATGCGCTGTCGCTGCGTGAAGAAGGGCGGCTCCACAGGTCACCTTGCGCCGTGCCGTCGGACAGGCCGTGCCGTCGGACAGAAGGGAACGCCAGTACCACCGCGACCGCGGTCAACTGCCACAAGACACCGAGCCCGAGGAGCCGGTCTGCCCCCACGATGTTCGACACGGGCCCGGCCAGCGCCAGCCCGAGCGGCCCCAGGGCGAAGGCTCCCAGGCTGTCGAACGCACTGACACGTCCGCGGACCTCGGCGGGGATCTCGCGCTGGATGACGGTCGTCACGAGGGTGTTACACACCGCTGCACTCGCCCCTGCGAGGAGTGCGGCCGCGGCCACCCAGCCCAGCGGCAACCGCGCCGCCAACGCTGCTGCCGGGAGCGCCCAGCCCACGGATGCGGCCACGGACCAGACGAGTGCCCGGCTGGGGTTCCTGCCGAGCAGTGCCAGGCCGCTGCCGATTGAGCCGATGCCGTACAGGGCAAGCACCAGCCCCCAGGCACTGGCACCACCGAGCCGCTGCCGGGCAAGGGCCGGTCCCAGCACCAGGAACGGTGCCCAGAGGACGAAGTTGAAGAGGCTGATATGGAGGGTCGTGACCCATAGCCACGTGCGGGAAGTGAACTCCTTCCAGCCGCGTCCCAGGTCGGTGAACATCCCATGGCGGGGCGCGGCCAACTGTGACAGGGGCAGCCCGGCCAGGGCCAGGACGCTCACGCCGTAGCCGACCGCGTCGACAGCGACCACGATGCCCGCATCAGAAACAGCGATGAGCAGACCGGCCAGACCCGGACCTGCGACCGAGGCCACAGCCTGGGTGATCTGCAGCAGCGCGTTGGCGTCCGCGAGGTCATCTGCAGGAACCAGGCCGGGCACCAGAGCCGTCAGGCCCGGGCTGAACCCTCCCTCACCGATTCCGAGGACCACCGCCAGCACGATCACTTCCCAGACCCTCGCGCTATGAGTGAGCAGCAGTACGGCCAGCGCGCCCTGAGCGGTGAACCGGAGCAGATCCGCTGTCAGCATGACCGCACGGGCTCCGAGCCGATCGGTGAACACGCCGCCGAGCAGCAGTACGACCAGCACCGCGAGGATCCGCGCCGCCATCACCACGCCGACGGCGTCGACCCCGCCGCCAGGCATCTGCAGCACAGCGAAGGTCGTCCCGATCGTGTTCATCCCGGTGCCGAGTAACGACGTGCTCTGGCCGATGAGGAAGCGGCGGAACGGGGAGTACCGCAGCGTGCGCAGGCGGTGAGTGGCTGTCCGGGTCTTGGAGGCGGCGGGCGGGCGAGTGCGAAGCGTCATGGCTCTGCACTTTTCCTCCGCCAACCTATTCCCTGCAAGCGTTTACAGGAAAGAAATCTGATTCTTTCGCGGGTAATTTCTCTTCCGGGTAATTGGCGCAGTAAATGGCCCGTATTTACTGCAACATGCCTGGTGATAGGCTCAGGGGCACAAGGATTGGGCAGGCTCCACGGAGTTCATTTACTGCGGGTGGCCAGTATGAGTCAGCACCAAACCGACGGAGTGGGAACACCGCGCCTGGCGCCGGTGGAGTACAGCGCAGCCGTTGATCGCTATCTCGCCGCGGCCGACCTCGGCAGCGCCTCCCGCCGCGTCTACCGCATCTCGCTGGCCGGGTGGTCCTGGCCATTGGTCGACCGCCGGGCTCCGACCGGTCGCGAGCGCCGGGGAGCCCACCCGCCCGTCGTTCCTCTTGCCCTCCTCGACGACCCGAAGGCCCCGGAGCGGCTGCAACGGGCACTGGCCGACCGTGCCGCCGCTGCGGAGCCACGCACACTGGCCCGCGAACTGGCCTGCCTTCGAGCCGCTACGGCATGGTGGCTGGCAGAAGGCTGGATCACCGCAGACCCGGCCGCCGGACTGGCAGCGCCGGCGTTGTGTCCTGGACCGGCACCGAACCCTTCTGGTACGTCCGCGGCTACGAGGGCGACTGTCGCCGACCCGGGGCGGGCCCGCGCCGCCCTCGCATTGCGGGCTCCGCTCAGGGAGTTGACTCTGTGGCACCTCCTCCACGAGTCGAGAGCCCCCGTCGAACAGGTGCTCGCCCTCAACATCGACCACCTCGACCTTCCCGGCCGATGCACCAGGGCGCCCGCGGCAGCAGCCCTGAGCTGGGGATGGGGCACGGCACGCCTGCTGCCCATGCTGCTGGCCGGGCGCACCGCGGGGCCGGTGTTCGTCACCGACCGAAGGGCCCCCGTCTCCACATCGGCAGCTGACCGCTGCCCGGTGACCGGCCGAGGACGGCTTTCCTACCGCCGGGCCGCAGAGCTTTTCACCGCCGCGACCAGACCACTCGATCCAGCCGGCCGCGGCTGGACCCTGCTTGTCCTGCGCGACCGGGCACCCCGGAACAGGACGGTCCCCAGATGACGCGCCGGGGCAGGTCAGGTCTCCGTGCTCGTCGGCCGGGCCGTCTGACGGACCTACGCGGGCACCAGTAGGAAATGACGACACGGGCAAGGTGTCCCGGATCGGCCGCGTTGAGGGAGAGTGGGCGCGGCGGCGGGCCGGACCGGGTCCGCCGGTCGGCCGCTGTCGAGGAGGAGCATGTCCACCGTGCCGTCCGAAGGTTCGGGACCCGAGTCCGTCCGTGCGACGGGAGGCGAGGCCGCGTCGGTCCGCCCCGGGGACGAGGAGCGCGCCGAGCTGTTGCCGGAGACCCGGCGGGAGTTGGCGTACCGGCTCGCGGTCGGGCAGCGGGACGGGCGGGCCCCGTCCGTCGTCGGGGCGGTGGTGCGCGGCGGCCGCATGGTGTGGGCCGGGGTACGGGCGGCGGACCCGCCCGCGTCGCACGGCACCGTGCAGTACCGCATCGGCTCGCTGACGAAGACCTTCGTCGCGGTGCTGGTGCTGCGGCTGCGCGACGAGGGCGCGCTGCGCCTGGACGATCCGTTGGGGCGCCATCTCGACGGGACCGAGGCGCCCGACGCGACGATCGGGCAGCTGCTGGCGCACCGGTCCGGGCTCGCCGCCGAGCCGCGCGGGCCCTGGTGGGAGCGGACCGCGGGCACGCTGCGCCCGGAGCCCGCGGACCTCTTCGGCGACCGTCCGCAGCGGCTGCCGGCCGGTGTCCGCCACCACTACTCCAACCTCGGCTACGCGCTGCTGGGCGCGCTCGTCGAACGGTTCCGGGACGGCCGCTCCTGGGACGACGTACTCCGTGCGGAGGTGCTGGAACCGCTCGGCATGCAGGAGACGACGACGCGGCCCCGGGAGCCGTACGCGCGGGGCTGGGCGGTGCACCCGTGGGCCGATGCGCTGCTGCCGGAACCCGCGCATGACACCGGGCTGATGGGCCCGGCCGGTCAGCTGTGGTCCACGGTGGAGGATCTGTGCCGGTGGGCGGCGTTCCTGCTGCGCGGCGACGAGCGGGTGCTCTCCTCGGCGAGCCTCGCGGAGATGCGGGTGCCCGCGGCGCCGCCGGAGGGCGACGGCTGGGACGCGGGGTACGGCCTGGGCCTGCAACTGGCCCGGACGAGCCGCCGCACGGCGCCGGACGGGACGGTACGCGCGCCGGGCGGGCGGCTGCTGGTCGGACACAACGGGTCGATGCCCGGCTTCCTCGCCTCGCTGTGGTGCGATCCGGACCAGGACCTCGCCGCCGTCGCGCTGGCCAACTGCACGCATGGACCGTCCATCTCCGGCATCGCCACCGGCCTGCTGCAGGCCGTGGCCGACCGCGAACCGCGCATCCCGGAGCCGTGGCGGCCACTGGCCGGACCGCTGGACGAGGAACTGCTGGCGCTGACCGGGCCCTGGTACTGGGGCGCGAACCCGTTCGCGCTGCGGCTGCGTGAGGCCCGGTGGCTGGAGCTGTCGCCGCTCACCGGCACCGGCCGCGCCTCACGGTTTCACGTGGAACCGGACGGCACCTGGACCGGCCTCGACGGCTACTACGCGGGGGAGACGCTGCGCGTGGTGCGCGACGCCGACGGATCCGTCAGCCATCTCGACCTGGGAACCTTCGTCCTCACCCGGGGCCCGTACACACCGCAGGCACCGGTACCGGGCGGCGTGGACCCGGAGGGCTGGCGGGTCTGACCCCGTCGAGAGGCCCGCACGGGCCGGCGGTCGGGCCTCCACCCGGCGTCCCGGGCCCGTACCGCGGGGGCGGCGGGCCCGGACGTACAGTCGAGCGAGACGTCAGGAGCCGCACCACCGTGCGGCTCGCTACCGCTGGAAGGCCACTGTGACTGCCGTGACTGCCGTGACTGCGAATGCCGAAGCCCCGGTTCTGCTGGATCTGCCGCCGCTCGACGCGGCCCGCTTCGCGCGGATCGAGGACAAGGTCGCCGCGCTGATGCGGACCCGCTGCGATGTCGTGGCGACACAGGGCGAGGCGCTGCTGCCGCTGGAGGCCTGCATCCGGTCGGCGGTACGGCCCGGCAGCACGGCGCTCAACATCATCACCGGTCCGTACGGCGAGACCTTCGGTGGTTGGCTGCGGTCCTGCGGCGCCGAGGTGGTGACGGTGACCGCACCGTTCACCGGTGCGGTCACCCCGGAACAGGTCGCGGAGGCGCTGCGGGAACACCCGGAGATCACGTTCGTCAGCCTGGTGCACGCGGAGGCGGCGACCGGCAACACCAACCCGGTGGCGGAGATCGGCGCCGTGGTGCGGGAGCACGGTGCGCTGCTGATGCTGGACGCGGTGGCATCGGTGGGCGCCGAGCTGCTGCTCACCGACGAGTGGGGCGTGGACCTCTGCGTGATCGGCGGGCAGAAGGCGCTGGCAGGCCCGGCGGGCGTCTCCGCGGTATCGGTCAGCGCCCGCGCCTGGGAGCAGATCGAGGCCAACCCGCAGGCGCCCCGGCGCTCGTACCTCTCGCTGCTGGACTGGAAGCACCGCTGGATCGAGGGCGGCCGCACCGCACTCCCGCACGCCCCGGCCCAGCTGGAGATGCTCGCCCTGGAGCAGGCCGTCGACCGTGTCGACGCCGAGGCGCTGGACACGGTCATCGCCCGGCACCGCGCGGCGTCCGCCGCCACCCGGGCGGGCGTCCGGGCGCTGGGCGGGCTCACCCCGTACGTGACACGCGACGAGGACGCGGCCCCCGCGGCGACCACGCTGCGGACGCCGGACGGGCTGGACGCCCGCGAGGTCGTCGCGTCTGCGCTGGCGGCCGACGGCACGGTCCCGGTCCAGGCTGCGGCGGGGGCGCTCGCCACGGAGATGATCAGGGTGAACCACTACGGTCGGGCCGCGGACCTCTCCATGGTGCGGTCCTCGCTGGCGGCGCTGGCCGCCGGGCTGGAGGCCCACGGCGTGACGGCCGACGCCGCTGCGGCGACCGAGGCCGCCGAGTCCGCCTGGCGCGAGGTACTCGGCGGCTGACGCGGAGTGGCGGCGCCTCTCTGTCAGGCGCCGACCGATGGTGAACCCCGAGGGGTGGTGCCGTGTTTCACGTGAAACACGGCACCACCCCTTTGTGTTGGCGGGGAGTTGGTGGGGTGGCGGCTTCAACTTCCCTGTGACATGCGTGAGTTGGTACTACATGAGAAAGGGGTAGAGGGGAGGGGGCTTCTCTGGGGCCGCAGGGGGCCGGTGCGGCGGTCGGGGTGGGGCAGCGATGCGATGCGGTGCGGTGCGGGATACGCGGAATGCGAGGGGGCGCGCTGTGGGGATTTCCCGCTGCCGCTGCCGCTGCCGCTGCCGCTGCCGGGGCGTGGGCGTGTGGGTGCGTGGGCGCGTCGAGGTGCCTGAGCTTCCCTGCGGCCTTCCTCTCCCGTTTCTCCGCTCCGCTCCTCCTCTCTTCTCCTCTCTTCTCCTCCTTTCTGCCCGCCGGATTTCTCCGCTCCTCCGTTCTCCGTTCTCTGATCCTCCTCTTCTCGGATTCGTTCGCGTCCGTTCAGCGGTCGCGTTCTGCGTGGCCCTTTCGTCCCGGTGCCGGCTCTTCTCTTCCCGCTTCTCGTTTTCCGCTCCACGTTCGTCCGCCGCTCCGTCGTCGCCAGGTTTTGCGGCTGTCAATAAAACGGGCTCATCGACCCGTTTAAAATAGGGGCTGGATCCGCGGTGTGCGGGCTGTGGGCTGGAGGGATGCGGATGTCTGGCGGGGGCGTGGGAGCTGCGCGGTCGGATGCGCGGCGCAACCGCGCGCTGGTGCTTCAGGCGGCCCGATCCGCCTTTGCCGAGGGCGGGTTGGCGGTCACACTCGACGAGATCGCGCGGCGTGCGGGGGTGGGTGCCGGCACCGTCCACCGCCATTTCCCGTCGAAGGAGAAGCTGTTCGCGGCGGCGGTGACGGACCGTCTCCGGCTCTTCGCCGACACCGCGCGGGACCTGTCGGATGTCACGGAACCAGGCGCGGTGTTCTTCCGGTTCTTCGCCTCCGTGGTCCGGCTGGCCACGGAGAACCGGGCCCTGGGCGAGGCGCTGGAGGCGGCGGAGGCGGCCGGGCCCGGTGGGGCGACGGAGGCCCGGTTGGAGTTCGACGCGGCGTTCGACGTCCTGCTGCGACGGGCCCAGGAGACCGGTGCCGTACGGGCGGACGTGGTGATCGGCGACGTACGGACGCTGCTGTTGGGGTGCCTGGCGATGGAGCGGAGGCGGGCGGCGGAGGGCGACGCGGCCGGCGTCCCCGGGCGGATGACGGAACTGGCGTGCGAGGCCCTCAGGGCGCGTCGGACCGTAACGAAACTGCCGGTCGGTCCCAGGAGGCGTAACGCCACGGAGTGCGGTATCTGCGGCGGACCGGTGGCGGTGGCGCGTACGGGGCGCCCGGCGCGGTACTGCGGCGGGGCGTGCCGGCAGAAGGCACACCGTGCGCGGCGGGCACGGGAGCGGGCCGGCGACGGGGTGTCGACCCGGCCCCGGGGGTGAGCGGGGCGGCTCGCGCCGTCAGAGCTGACGCTTGAAGCCCAGGTGGGAGGCCTCGAAGCCGAGCCGTTCGTAGAAGCGGTGGGCGTCGACGCGGGTCGCGTCCGAGGTGAGCTGCACGAGGTGGCAGCCGAGGTCGCGGGAGCGGTCGACGGCCCACTCGATGAGCCGGGTGCCCAGGCCGCTGCTCCGCTCGTCGGCGTGGACGCGGACGCCCTCGATGATCGAACGGGTGGCGCCGCGCCGGGAGAGCCCGGGGACGACGGTGAGCTGGAGGGTGCCGACGGCGCGACCGCCGCGATCGGCGACGATCAGGTGCTGATGCGGATCCGAGGCGAGGATCCCGTACGCGGCGCGGTACGGGGCCAGGTCGTCCGGGGACTCGCGGGTGGCGCCCAGCGGGTCGTCCGCGAGCATCGCGACGATGTCCGGGAGATCGGCTTCGGAGGCGCGGCGGATCTCGATATCGCTCATGTGCGCGACCCTACGGGAGGCCGCGCGGTGGTGTGGCCGGGAGGGCGGAAGCGGTGGGCCCGGGGTGAGTTGTCCATTGCCGCGGTCCCTTTGGTCGTCCGGCCCGGCGGCTCGCGTGCGAGCGCCACCGGTCCGTACCGGCGGTTCGTCAGACCGTCGGGGCGAGCGTTTCGACGGCCCGTACCAAGGGGGCCAGCTCCGGGC
The DNA here is from genome assembly GCF_043083385.1 of Streptomyces sp. NPDC014733. Lineage (NCBI taxonomy): Bacteria > Bacillati > Actinomycetota > Actinomycetes > Kitasatosporales > Streptomycetaceae > Streptomyces > Streptomyces sp. NPDC014733. The sequence continues at coordinate 161,424 of NZ_JBIBYO010000006.1, forward strand.
GGAGTGCGGCCTCGGCGAGCGCCTCGCTCAGGGCGGTGTCGTGGGTGGGGCGGGCCTTCGCGAGGAGGGCGAGGCCGTCGGCGGTGACGTCGGTGTAGATGCCGCGGCGGTCGTCGGCGCACAGGTACCGGGAGAGCAGGCCACGCTCCTCCAGGCGGGTGACCAGCCGGGTCGTCGCGCTCTGGCTGAGCACGACCGCGTCCGCGACCTGATGCATCCGCAGGTGGCCGCCCGGTCCGTCGTGCTGCTCGCTCAGGACGGTGAGTACCGAGAACTCCCGGACGCTCAGGCGATGGACGGCCTGCAGCGCGCGTTCGACGTACGACTCGGTGCGGCCGTGCAACGCGGACAGCGCGCACCAGCCCCGGGCGAGGCCCCGGGGGGTGGGCGCCGGCCAGCCGGTGGCCGGCTCCGCCACGGGATCGGTCTGCGGCGTGCGGGGCGCCGGCTGCGTCATCGAAGACCTCCTCGGGGTGTGCGGAGCAGCGTAGGTCACACGGGAAGAGGAGCGCGGGGAAAGGAGGGGACGGGGAGCCGATGGTGTGGTTACCCCGGCCGGGCCGCGGAGCTGAGGGCCCGGAGCGGCTTACGGGGGCCGGTCCGGCGTGCGGGGTTCGGGGCTCGGTGCCGGGGCCAGGACTCAGCCGATCCCCGACCCGGTCCCTGACTCCGCCTCCGGGATCGTCCCGTCGGCACCCCGGAATTCCCCCGGAGATCGCCGCTCCGGAGCCCTCGGCCCTGAGGAGGCCCGGATGCGCGTACCGACGAGTAGGGGTCGGGATGGGGGAGAAGTAGGGGTGCGGGGGCCGTCGCGGGGCGGGGTGGAGCGCTTAGGCTCCGCGGCATGGGCAAGCTGCATCTGTTCGACATGGACGGGACGTTGCTCCACGGGTCGGCCGCAGCCGTGGAGATCTCACGGCTGCTCGGGCTCGACCGGGAGATCGCCGAGCTGGAGCGCGGCTTCGCGGCCGGGGAGCTGGTGCCGTCGGAGTTCGCCCAGCGGGCGTGCGATCTGTGGGCGGAGGGGCTGACGGAGCCGCTGGTGGCGGCCGCGTTCGAGGGCGCGCCGTGGCTGGCCGGTATCCGGGAGGTCTGGGCGGACATCCGGGCGCGCGGCGAGCGGTGCGCCGTGATCTCGCTCTCGCCGGGCTTCTTCGTGGAGCGGCTGCTGGAGTGGGGCGTCGACGTGGCGCGTGGCTCGCGCTGGCCCGCGGTGCCGATCCGGGAGCGGGTGGATCCGGCGGGCATCCTCACGACAGCCGCGAAGGTCGAGATAGCCGACGAGCTGTGCGCGCGGTACGGACTGACCCGGGCGGACTGCGTGGCGTACGGCGACTCGATGTCGGACAGCGCGCTGTTCGCGGCGGTACCGGCATCGGTCGCGGTCAATGCCGATCATCACGTCAGCGACCTCGCGACATGGGCGTACACCGGACGTGATCTTCGGGAGGCATATGAACTCGTCGCCACCTCTTGGTAATTCGGGATTTCCCGGCGGATTCGTCCGTTGCGCGGGATGAATTTTTCCCTCGGGCGGGAACCACGGATATCGGATGCGGCGTGTGGAGGGTGCGCGGGTGTGGTGCAGAGATCTGGTGCGGAAGGGGACTTGTGGTTTCAACTACTGCCGGTATGGTCGGGGCGGTTCGGCGGCGGAACGGCGCGAGCGCCTGTCCTGCGGGCGCTGAAGCGACGCGGTCCGGCGGTGTAGCGACCCGCGGTTTCCGGACTTCTGTGTATCCGTCCGTTCTGGCGGATGGGGAGAACGAGGCGCGTGGAGGGCGCCTGCTGGTGTTATAGCGGAGATGTGAATCTTGTCCGCCTTGGTGGACATTGCCGGAATGACGTGGGGCGTTGAAGAATTCCGGGGCAGGCTGGGGGAATTCAGGCACGTTCCGGTCGACGGAAAGTGCGACGACAAGCGAAAGACGTTCGAGGCGAGGCAAACCATGGACGCTCCGACCACCGCGACAGCCGATAGCGGCTCTTCCGGAGGCAGCAGTGGCGATTGGGGTTGGTTCACTCCGGCGAAACCGTCGCAGGAGTCCTCCGACGAACACCAGGAGCGACCGGACGGCGCGCACGACGCCCGGGAGGGCGACGGCATCGGCCCGGCGTACCCCGGCAGCGCCTCCGACGACGGCCCCCACGGCCACGACCGCGGACACGAGCCGGACCACGGTGGACACGCACCCGTTGCCGGGCACGGTCACACCGCCGCACCCGACTGGTTCGCCGAGCGCCACGACACCGCGTTCGACGGGCCGGGGCCGCGTGTGCCCGAGCAAACGCCCACGACCCGCCAGGAGCGCATACCCGAGCGCCGGCCGACCCCGGTCCGCCCGGTGGGCACCGCCGCCGCCCGCGGCGCCGCCCCCGCGCCCGAGGCGGCCACCGCACCGCCCGCACCCTTGCCGTTCTCCGCCTTCGGGAACCGCCCGGCCGCCCCCTCGGCCCCGGACACCTTCCCGGACCCGACGGCTCCGGCGAGCCCCGCCCCGGCCGCACCCCCGCCCGCCGCGACAAGACCGGCCCCGGCCCCGACGGCACCCGCCGCTCCGGCACCGGCCGACCGGGCGGCCGCGCCCACCCCGGTGGAGCCCGCGCCCGCGGCCGCCGCCGTGCCGCAGGGCTCTCCGGCCGCCCTGGAGTCCCTCGTCGCCGCTGCCTCCCCCGACGCGCCGGAGTCCGCCGACGCGGCGCTGATCCGGCGCACGCTGACCGAGATCGAACCGGTCTCCGACAAGGTGACGTCGTACTTCTACGCGATGCTCTTCGTCCAGCACCCCGATCTGCGGGCGCTGTTCCCCGCCGCGATGGACACCCAGCGCGACCGGCTCTTCAAGGCGCTGCTCACCGCCGCCCGGCACATCGACGACAGCGACCGGCTCACCGCGTACCTCTCGCACCTCGGCCGCGGGCACCGCAAGTACGGCACGCTGCCCGACCACTACCCGGCCGTCGGCGAGAGCCTGCTGGGCGCGCTGGCCCGGTACGCGACGCTGAGCTGGAGCCCGGAGGCCGAGGCCGCGTGGGTGCGCGCGTACACCGCGATCTCCCAGATCATGATCGACGCGGCGGCGGAGAACGAAGCGGTCGCGCCCGCCTGGTGGCAGGCCGAGGTGGTCTCCCACGAGCTGCGCACCCCCGACATCGCGGTGGTCACCGTCCGCCCCGACCAGCCGTACCCGTTCCGCGCCGGGCAGTACACCAGCCTGGAAACGCCCTGGTGGCCGCGGGTGTGGCGGCACTACTCCTTCGCCTCGGCGCCCCGTTCGGACGGCCTGCTGTCCTTCCACGTCAAGGCGGTTCCGGCCGGCTGGGTGTCCAACGCGCTGGTCCACCGCGCCCGCCCCGGCGACGTGCTGCGCCTCGGCGGACCCGTCGGCTCCATGACCGTCGACCACACCACCCGTAACGGCCTGCTGTGCGTGGGCGGCGGGACCGGCATCGCCCCCATCAAGGCGCTCATCGAGGACGTCGCCACCCACGGCGTCCGGCGCCGCGTCGAGGTCTTCTACGGCGCCCGCAGCGACCACGACCTCTACGACATGGAGACCATGCTGCGGCTGGAGTCCTCCTACCCGTGGCTCCAGGTGCGTCCGGTCGTCTCCGCCGGCCCGGCGGCCGGCCGCGCCAACGGCGTCACCGGTGAACTGCCGGACGCGGTACGGCAGTACGGACCGTGGCGGGAGTTCGACGCGTACCTGTCCGGCCCGCCCGGGTTGATCCGCAGCGGTGTGGCGGCGCTGATGGGGGCCGGGATCCCGACCGACCGCATCCGCCACGACTCCGTCGACGAGCTGGTTCCGGTGGGGGAGTGAGGTCTTGGCAGCACAGGGTGAACCCGGTGGTTCACGGGAGGGACACGGCATGCACGACGCGCGTCCGGGCAGCGACGGGGAGCACCTCGTCCAGCAGCGGCTGGGAACGACGGAGCGGGCCGACCGTTTCTACAGAGACCAGGTCCTCGACCACCTCAACGGCGCCATGCAGGAGTTCGTGGCCCGGCAGGAGATGTTCTTCCTGGCCACCGCGGACCGGCACGGCGAATGCGACTCGTCGTTCCGGGCCGGACCGCCCGGCTTCGTCCAGGTACTCGGCAACCGGCACCTCGCCTACCCCGAATACCGCGGCAACGGCGTCATGGCCTCGGTCGGCAACCTCTCGGAGAACCCCCGCCTGGGCCTGCTGATGGTCGACTTCCTCCGGGACCGGATCGGACTGCACATCAACGGCCGGGCCCGGGTGATCCTCGACGAGGAGATGCGGCAGCAGTACCCGTGGCTGCCCGCCGACCCCGTCCCCGGGCGGCGCGCCCAGCTGTGGGTGGCCGTCGAGGTCGAGGAGGCGTACATCCACTGCGCCAAGCACATACCCCACCTCCAGAAGGTGCCCCGGCAGGAGCGCGGCGCGCGCGCCTGGGGCACCGACGACCAGCGGCGCAAGGGCGGCGACTTCTTCGGCGCGGCGGCCGACGCACCCGTCCGCCCGCCGTTCCGCCGCCCCGGCCACGACCATGAGCATCTGCGCGGCGGCCGCCACGAGGACACCCCGGGGCCCCGGCTGCGCGGCGAGCCCGACGGCGTCGTCGAGGCGCTCAACCAGGGCTTCCAGGGCGAGGTCGAACGGGTCCTGGCCCGGGCCCGCCAGCGGCGCCCCGCCGAGGACCCGGAATTCCGCGGCTGGTTCGGCTGACCCCCGCACCCGGGAGCCCGAGGGGCGCGCGGAGCCGCCCGCACGCCCCTCGGGATTCGCCGTCCCGCCCGTACGCCTGAAGGCCGTACGCCTGAAGGCCCACGGCTCCGTCAGGGCTCCGATCACCCCAGGTCAGGGGCGTGCATCGCGCGTACGCCCTCGATGTTGCCGTCCAGATAGTGCCGCAGGGAGAGCGGGACGACCTCGACGGAGGCGATCCCCACCCGGGTGAACGGCACCCGCACGATCTCGTACTCCCCGCACGGCTCCTCGACCTCCGGGCCGTGCCGCCGGGAGAGATCCATGGTGTCCAGCCGGCAGACGAAGAAATGCTGCACCTTCACGCCGTCCACACCGCTGTCGCCGATGTGCTCGACGGTGTCCACGAACACCGGGACGACGTCCTTGACCTTCGCGCCCAACTCCTCGTCCAGCTCCCGGTGGAGCGCGTCGGTCACCGTGGCGTCCGTGGGCTCGACACCACCGCCGGGAGTGATCCAGTAAGGGGCGCGACCCGGCTTGGTGCGCTTGATCAGGATGAGGTCCGCGCCGTCGAGCAGAATCGCCCGGGCGGTCCGTTTGACGACTGGCCGTACGGTCATAGAGGACAGATGCCGCAGTCACCGGCCACCGAAACCCCACCGGAGCCGCCGGTTCCGCACCCCGTACGGGACGAGCCACCCGCCACCACCGGCCGCGGCCACCGCACGACGAAGGCCCCGCCCGCCCGGTGACGGCGGCACGGGGCCCCGGGCGTCAGGCGTCGCGCAGCGCCACATCCAGCGCCCGGTGGACGTCCGCGACCAGATCCTCCGGGTCCTCCACCCCCACCGAGAACCGCACGAAACCCTCCGGCACCGCGTCGCCGCCCCAGCGGGCCCGGCGCTCCGCGGCCGACCGCACGCTCCCGAAACTCGTCGCCTCGTCCACCAGCGTCAGCGCGCCGAGGAACCGCTCGGCGTGCGCCCGGTCCGGCAGCGTGAACGACACCACGGAACCGAACCGTCCCGGCCGCATCTGCGCCACGGCCAACGCGTGCGACGGATCGGACGGCAGACCGGGATGGCGCACCCCGGTGACCTCCGCCCGCCCGCCCAGCGACTCCGCGAGCGCCAGCGCCCCCGCCGACTGCTGCCGCACCCGGAGCGCGAGCGTCGCCAGCGAACGGTGCGCCAGCCAGCTCTCCATCGGCCCCGGAATCGCACCGACCGTCTTCCGCCACAGCCGCACCGCGTCCGCGAGCGCCGCCCGGCGGGTGGTCACATAGCCGAGCAGCACATCGCCGTGCCCGCTGAGCGCCTTGGTGCCGCTGGCCACCGAGAAATCCGCGCCCAGCTCCAGCGGACGCTGCCCCAGCGGGGTGGCGAGGGTGTTGTCGACGGCCACCAGGGCACCCCGCTCGTGCGCCGCCGCCACCAGCCGCCGGACGTCACACACCTCCAGCCCCGGATTGGACGGCGTCTCCAGCCACAGCAGCCGGGCACCCTCCAGAACGCCGAGCTGCGCATCGTGCGCCGTCGGCGCGGTACGGACCTCGATCCCGTAACTCTCCAGCCGGGACCGGACCGCGGGCAGCAGCTGATAGCCGTCCGACGGCAGCACCACCGCGTCCCCGGACCTCAGCTGCGAGAAGAGCACCGCACTGATCGCGGCCATCCCCGAGGCGAACGACACGGTCTGCGCGGGGGCGTGCGGTGACTCGAGTGCGCCGATGGCCTCCTCCAGCCGCGTCCACGTCGGATTGGAGTCCCGGCCGTAGGCGTACGGGCCGCCGACCTCACCGGGCAGATGGAAATGGGCCGCGAACACCGGCCCGGGCAGGGACGGTTCGTGGGCCACGGGCTCGGGGAGCCCGGCGCGTACGGCGCGGGTGCCGTCACCGGTCATGAGCGCTCCTGAGGAGGAGAAGGGGTGCCGTCCCCGGGGAGCGGCAGCGCCGGCGCTCCCCCGGTCAGGGCATCGGCGACCGCCGCCAGCAGACCCGCGCACGCCGCCTCGACCATCTCCAGGCACACCGCGAACTCCGCCGGGCCGCCGTAGTACGGATCGGGAACGTCGAGCTCCCCCGGGGCGGGCCCGGCGGGGTCGTAGGAACGCAGCAGACGGACCTTGGCGGCGTCGTCGGGGCCGGGCGCCATCCGGCGCAGCTCCCGCAGATGCCCGCCGTCCAGCGCGATCACCAGATCGCGGTCGGCGAACCACGAGGCGTCGAAACGGCGGGCGCGGTGATCCGCCGGGTAGCCGGCCACGGTCAGCACGGCGACGGTACGCGGATCGGCGCCCTCGCCCGCGTGCCAGCCGTCGACACCGGCGCTGTCCACCACGACACGGTCCCCGAGCCCGGCCGCGGCCACCTCGGCGCGGAACACGGACTCGGCCATCGGCGAACGGCAGATGTTCCCGGTGCAGACGAAGCAGACGCGGAACGGGCGGCGGGGCGTACGGGACACGGTGCCGGTCAGTCCTCGTCGGGCAGCATGACGTGCATGGCCCAGGAGACGATCGACACGATCACGCCGCCGAGCACCGCGGTCCAGAAACCGTCGACGTGGAACGCGAGGTCGACCGTCCCGGCGAGCCAGGACGTCAGCATCAGCATCAGCGCGTTGACGACCAGCGTGATCAGGCCGAGCGTCAGGATGAACAGCGGGAACGACAGCAGCTTCACGACCGGCTTGACGACGAAGTTCACCACTCCGAAGATCAGCGCGACCAGTATCAGGGTCAGCGCCTGATGGCCGGTGCTGTCGCCGGTCAGCGAGATGTCCGGCTTCAGCAGGAAGACGGCCACGGCAAGCGCCGCGGCGTTGGCGATCGTCTTGACCAAGAAGTTCTTCATGGTGAGATCGTCGCAGACGAGTCCTGGATGACTGAGGGGTAGGACGTGAAGGCTTTCCGACTGGACGAGCTGGAGGCGGAACGAGCCGCCCACAACGGTGCGTATCTGCAGTTCCTCAAGGAACGCAACATGTCCGTCGGGCTGTACGCGCTCGACGCCGGCGACAGCGACCCCCAGCAGCCGCACCACCAGGACGAGGTGTACCTCGTGGTCAGCGGCCGCGCCGCGATCACCGTCGGCACCGAGACCCAGTCCGTCGCCCGCGGCAGCGTGGTCTACGTCCCCGCCGGGGTCCCCCACAAGTTCCACCACATCAGCGAGGATCTGAGGGTCATGGTGGTGTTCTCTCCCCCGGAAAGCTGAGGGGCCTCCCCCGGAACCCGTAAGGGTCGGTTCAGGGATCCCCCAGGGATACGAACCCCCCACACCACCCCCCACCACCCCTAGCATCGTGAGTGAAGGGGGACGCAGAACCCGACCCCACACGGAGCGGCACCACGCACTCCGCACCCGGGCAAGGGCGAAGCGGACCATCTCCGGTCAACGGCAGTTCCGGATACGGCAGTAGCAGTACACACAGCAGCGGTTGACGACGGTAAGGGACCGGCGCGGTACACGGCAGGCCGCGCCGGGCCCGCCGCGGACACAGAAAGCAGGGCAGAGCAGTGGCAGGTAAGGGAATATTCGCGGGGCTTCCGTGGTGGGTGACCTGGGTCGTGGTGCCCGTGGTTCTGCTCGTCGTCTTCGGCGGGCTGATCGCCAGCGCGGTCGGATTCCTGATCGGCCTCCTGTTCAAGGTCCTCATCGCGGTGGCCCTCATCGCGGGCGTCATCTATCTGGTGCGCAGGTTCAGCGGTTCCTCCACGGGCTCGTCCAAGAGCGACTGGTAACCGCACCGCGGCGGCAACCGACACCGCCGTCCCCGCTCGCCACCGACGCCCCGCTCCGTCCCCCTGGAGCGGGGCGTCGGTGTGCCGGGGCGGGGCAGGGGGCTTGAGCTGAGGGGAGAGGGGTGGGGTGGGGAGGGGGGAGGGGGGAGGGGGAGGCCCCCCTCGGAGCGCGGCGGAACAAGACCTGACCCCTCTCCCCCCAGCTCAAGCCCCGCCCCTCCCCGAACACCAGCCCCCACCCCCGAACACCTGCCCCCGCTCACGCGCCCCCGAGCCCCGGCCCACGCCCCCCTCTCCGCTCTCACCCCCCTCACCCGCCCCCTCCCCATATGACAGATTCGGCCAGATCTGAGCGGCCTCTCCGCCGTGGTGGTGGGGGTACGAAATCCGCAGGTCAGGGCTGCACGAGCGACAAGATGAAAGCTCAAGCACCTTGTGGTCAGGGGCTGGTGTGTCTGCGCGGGTCCGTTGTCTGCGGGGCTCGGTGCCGGGTGACGGGCACCGTCAAGGCGTGCGCCAGGTGAGTTAACTCCCAGACCGTTCGGGTTACCACCTGGTTGCACCGCGTTAGAGTTCCGTCGCAGGCGTCTTCCGGATGATGACGTTCCGGAAAATAACGACCGAGGCGAGCACGCGGCCCGGACGTCCACAACGGGGCCCTGGGAGACGCGAGCGGAGCGGGAACGATCCCGCTGCCGGGGCTCCCGTGCCCCACGGGCGATCGGACTGGGGGTTGACGACGTTGACGGCCGAGAGTGGCGAATCCATTTCTCACCCCACACTGATCGGGTCCGTGCAGCGTGCCCTGCGGCTCCTCGAGGCGGTCGGTGCGCACCCGGAGGGCGCTCCGGCGAAGCAGCTCGCCCGGGAGGCCGGTTTACCGCTGCCGACCACGTACCACCTGCTGCGCACCTTGACGCATGAGGGCTATCTCCGCCGCTGCAACGGTGTCTTCGTCTTCGGGCCGGCGGCCGATTCCCTCGGCCGGGCCGGTGAGCAGCGGCACCGGCGGCAGGAGCTGTCCGATGCGCTGTCCCTGCTCGGCAAACGGTTGAATGCCGCGGTGTACTTCGCCGTCTACCGCGAGGGGGAGGTGGAGGTGGTCGCCGCCGGCGGTGCGCCGGAGCGGCCTCCGGTGGACGAGTGGGTCAACTTCCGCTCCACCGCGCACGCCCATGCGATCGGGCAGTGTCTTCTGGCGCAGCTCGATACGGCCTCCCGCAAGGAGCATCTGTCCCGCTATCCGGTGCAGTCCATAACCCCCTTTTCCGTGCGGTCCAAGGACGATCTGCTGCACCGTTTGGATACGGTGCGTCGCGGTCATGTGGCGTATGAGCAACAGGAATATGCCCTTGGCACAGTTTGCTCGGCGATTCCCGTGCAAGTCGGCTCCGTCGCCGCGACGCTGGCTGTTTCTCTCCCCGCCGAGGAACTGCACCGATTGCGCTCCGTCACGGTGCGGCTACGGAAAATGGCGGAGGCGACGCTAACGACACTCGCCTTCTCTATCAGTATCTGAAAACTCACTCCTTGTGATCTGCTGGCACGTGACAGACGATGGCGTCAATAGGGCCACGGGGGACGAATCCCGGCCATCCCGATCTAGTGCGGGGCGTTGATGACCGACACAGTTCAGGCAGAAGTGATCATGAGCTTCCTCGTTTCCGAGGAACTTGCCTTCCGGATTCCGGTGCAGCTCGACTTCGACAGCGCCGATCCGTACGCCGTCCGCCTCACTTTCGACCTACCCGGCGATACGCCGGTGACCTGGGCCTTCAGCCGTGAGCTGATGCTCGACGGGTTGAGCAGACCGTCCGGTGAGGGCGATGTGCGCATCGAACCTGCCGGAGGCGGACATCTCAGCGATGTCTTCATCAGCCTTCAAGTGGGCTCCGAACGCGCGCTCTTCCGCGTCAGCGCCCCACCACTGGTGGCGTTCCTCGACCGTACGGACCGGCTGGTGCCACTCGGTGCGGAAGAGGTGTGCGACACCCTGGAGGCGGCATTGGACCGCATCCTGTCCGAGGCGTCGAAGGCGGGTTGACCCCGCTGTCGCCGGCGGGCAGAGCCACCGCCCGCGCCCGGCCCGGACCGCTCGTCCCCCGCGGTCCGGGCCGAGTGCCGGTTCCGGCCCGGTCGGCGCGGCACCGCTCCCGCCGATGTCCGGTCCCGCCTCCGGTGGCCCTCAGACCTTGCGGCGCCGCCCGCGTCCGCCGCGGCGTGCCGCCGCCCGACCCCCGGCCGGTGGCGCACCGGCATCCCGGCCGGCGGCCCCGTTCACCTCTCCCGCGGGCCGTCCGCGGTCGGCCGAGACGACCAGCGCGGCCAGCAGCGTCGTCAGCGGCACCGAGGCGACCAGCCCGATGCTGCCGACCAGCGTCCGTACGATCTCTTCGGCCACCACCTCGCTCCCCGCGACCGCGCCCACTCCGCTCTGCGCGATCGAGAAGAGCAGCATGAGCGGGAGCGCCGCGCCGGCGTAGGCGAGGACGAGGGTGTTCACCACCGAGGCGATGTGGTCCCGGCCGATCCGCATCGCGGCGCGGTAGAGCGTGTGCCAGGACGCCGAGGGATCGGCCTCCTTCAGCTCCCACACGGCCGCGGTCTGGGTGACCGTCACATCGTCGAGCACGCCCAGCGAGCCGATGATGATGCCCGCCAGCAGCAGGCCCCGGATCTCGATGTGCGGGAAGAGGCCGTGCACCAGCCCGGTGAAGTCGTCGGTGTTGCCGGTCAGCAGCGCCCAGCCGATGAACACCGAACCGAGCAGCCCGATGAGCAGCAGCGAGGCGAGGGTGCCGAGGACGGCGACCGAGGTTCTGGCGGTCAGACCGTGGCACATGTAGAGCGCGATCAGCATGATGGCGCTGCCGCCGACCACGGCGACGACCAGCGGGTTCGAGCCCTGGAGGATTGCCGGGAGGATGAACAGCGTCAGCACCCCGAAGCTCGCCACCAGCGCGACCAGGGCCAGTACGCCACGCAGCCGCCCCACCACGACGACGGCGGCGGCGAAGAGCGCGGCCAGCACCCACATCGGGACCGTCCGGTCGACGTCGCTGATCGAGTACTGCAACTCCTTCGGCGCCTTGGGGGAGTACGCGACCTGGACCTCCTGGCCGGTGGAGTAGTGGCGCAGCGCGTCCGGGGTGACCACCGTGTCGAAGGTCCGTCCGGCGTTCTCACCGCTCGTCACCTTCACCGTCGCCACTTCGCAGGGGCCCTTGGCGGCAGCCGGGGGCCCGTTCGGCTGCTCTCCGGGGACGGGCTGCTCCTGGGCATGGACACTGGCGCAGTCGACCTCGGCGACCTTGGTCACGCGGGCCGACTCCTGGGGCTGGTCGAAGCCGACGCCGGACGGTTTGTGGCCGGGGGCGCCGCCCGGCCACAGCACCACCAGACCGACCGCGACGGCGACCGCGAACGGGATCAGCACCGCGGCGATGACCTTCCGCAGATGCCGGGAGACGGGCGCTGCCGGGCCGTGGCCGTGCGAGTGGCCGTGGCCGTGTCCGTGCCCGGGGGCAGGGGCGGCGGCGGAGGCGGGTGAGGACGTGTCGATGCCGGTCACCGCCCGATCATCGCAAGAAGTCCGGGCCCCCTGGCCACCTCGCCGTACCGGCCGCTACCGTGGTGGCACCTTTGCAATCGCGGGAGCTCGGAGCACCGGGCTGAGAGGGCGCTGACCTTCGTCCCGACGACGTTTCACGTGAAACGTCGTGGACGGAAGCCGCTGCGTCGACCGCCGAACCTGTTACCGGGTAATGCCGGCGTAGGGAGTTGGGTCTTCATGACTCTGCAGGATGCACGCACGCCCGAAAACGGCGAGTCCGGCGCGGACGGCTCCGTCAAGGAGTTCGGCTGGCACAAGGGCTACGTCACCGGATCACGCCCGGACCTGCGGGTGCCGGTCCGGCGAGTGCACCTCACCAACGGCAAGGACGTGACGCTGTACGACACGTCAGGTCCGTACACCGATCCCCAGATCGACACCGATGTCCGCCGTGGTCTGGCACCGCTGCGGGAGAACTGGATCATCGCGCGGGGCGACACGGAGGAGTATGCGGGCCGCCCGCCGCGCCCCGAGGACGACGGACTCAAGCACACATCACCCCGTGGTGGACTGCGCAATCTTGACGCGGTCTTCCCCGGACGTCCCCGCCAGCCCCGGCGCGGGCGGGGCGGCGCGGCGGTCAGCCAGCTCGCCTGTGCGCGGCGCGGCGAGATCACCGCGGAGATGGAGTACGTCGCGGTCCGCGAGGGCGTGACGCCGGAGTTCGTCCGCGACGAGATCGCGGCGGGCCGCGCGGTGCTGCCGGCGAACGTCAACCACCCGGAGATCGAGCCGATGATCATCGGCAAGAACTTCCTGGTGAAGGTGAACGCCAACATCGGCAATTCCGCGGTCACCTCGTCCATCGAGGAGGAGGTGGAGAAGATGACCTGGGCGACCCGCTGGGGTGCCGACACGGTCATGGACCTCTCCACCGGCCGCAACATCCACACCACCCGTGAGTGGGTGCTGCGCAACTCCCCGGTGCCGATCGGCACCGTCCCGCTCTACCAGGCGCTGGAGAAGGTCGACGGCAAGGCCGAGGAGCTGACCTGGGAGATCTACAAGGACACCGTCATCGAGCAGGCGGAACAGGGCGTCGACTACATGACGGTCCACGCCGGAGTCCTGCTGCGGTACGTGCCGTTGACCGCCCGCCGCAAGACCGGCATCGTCTCCCGCGGTGGTTCGATCATGGCCGCTTGGTGTCTGGCGCACCATCAGGAGTCGTTCCTGTACACGCACTTCGAGGAGTTGTGCGCCATCCTCGCGTCGTACGACGTGACGTTCTCGCTCGGTGACGGGCTGCGTCCCGGGTCGATCGCGGACGCCAACGACGAGGCGCAGTTCGCGGAGTTGCGGACGCTCGGCGAGCTGAACAAGGTCGCCAAGGCGCACGGTGTGCAGACGATGATCGAGGGCCCGGGCCATGTCCCGATGCACAAGATCAAGGAGAACGTCGACCTCCAGCAGGAGATCTGCGAGGAGGCGCCGTTCTACACGCTCGGCCCGCTGACCACGGACATCGCGCCCGCCTACGACCACATCACGTCGGGCATCGGCGCCGCGATGATCGCCTGGTGGGGCACGGCGATGCTCTGCTACGTCACGCCCAAGGAGCACCTGGGGCTGCCGGACCGCGACGATGTGAAGACCGGCGTCATCACGTACAAGATCGCGGCTCATGCGGCGGACCTGGCCAAGGGGCACCCCGGCGCCCAGGAGTGGGACGACGCCCTGTCGGACGCCCGCTTCGAGTTCCGCTGGGAGGACCAGTTCAACCTGGCCCTCGACCCCGACACCGCACGGGAGTTCCACGATGCGACGCTGCCCGCGGAGCCGGCGAAGACCGCGCACTTCTGCTCCATGTGCGGCCCGAAGTTCTGCTCGATGAAGATCAGCCGGAGCATCACCGAGCAGTTCGGCGGTGAGGACGGCGCCAGCCCCGAGGAGATCGAGGCGGGGATGCTGGAGAAGTCCAAGGAGTTCGCGGCCGCCGGCAACCGCGTCTATCTCCCGCTGGCCGACTGACGGTCCGCCCGCCGCACCGGGGCTCCCCTCGACGGGCGGCCCCGGTGCACCCCGCGTAACAGCCAACGCACCAGGTCAGCCGCGTACGACGGCACCTCGACCGGCCGGGCGCCGCAGCGGCGACGGGTTGAGCCGGGCGAACCCCTCCTGCCGTTCGTACGGGAAGTAGGGGTACGGGGCGGGCCGGGCGCTCGCGGCGTCGAGCCGGGCCGTCTGCTCGGGGGCGAGGCTCCAGCCGACCGCGCCGAGGTTCTGCCGCAGCTGTGCCTCGTCACGGGCCCCGATGATCACCGAGGAGACGGTGGGGCGTTGCAGCAGCCAGTTGAGGGCGATCTGCGGCACGCTCCTCCCGGTCTCCTCGGCGATCTCGTCGAGGACGTCGACCACCCGGTACAGGAGTTCCTCCGCCACGGGCGGGGCCTGGTCGGCCGTGCGGTGCAGGCGGCTGCCGTCCGGGAGCGGTGCGCCCCGGCGGATCCTGCCGGTCAGCCGTCCCCAGCCGAGGGGGCTCCAGACGAGGGCGCCGACGCCCTGGTCCTGGGCGAGGGGCAGCAGCTCCCACTCGTAGTCGCGGCCGATGAGCGAGTAGTAGACCTGGTGGGCGATGTGGCGCGGGTAGCCGTACCGGTCCGCGGTGGCGAGCGACTTCATCAGCTGCCAGCCGGAGAAGTTGGAGACGCCGGTGTAGCGGATCTTGCCGCTCCGTACGAGCGTGTCGAGGGCGGCGAGGACTTCCTCGACCGGTGTGGCGGCGTCGAAGCCGTGCAGTTGGAAGAGGTCGATGTGGTCGGTGCCCAGGCGGCGCAGCGCGTCGTCGACGGCGGTGAGCAGGCGGGAACGTGAGGTTCCCCAGTCGGCCGGGCCGTCGCCCAGGGGCAGACCGGCCTTGGTGGAGATCAGGACCTGGTCGCGGCGGCCCTTGACGGCGGCGCCGAGCACCTCCTCCGAGGCGCCGGCGGAGTAGACGTCGGCGGTGTCGAAGAGGGTGACGCCCGCGTCGAGGCAGATGTCCACCAGGCGGCGGGCCTCCGCCGCGTCGGTGGTGCCCCAGGCGCCGAAGAGTTCCCCGCGCCCGCCGAAGGTGCCCGCGCCGAAGCTCAGTTGCGGAACCCGCAGTCCCGACGCGCCCAGCTGCCGGTATTCCATGTCGCTTCCCCTCTCCGTGCCGCCCCGTCCGCGGGGACGGCCAGGGCGGGAGACGCGGGACGGCCCCACCGAGACCCCTAAGGGGATTTCCGTCCCGTTAATATGGTGCTCAACGTAGCAGAGTCCCTCCGGCTAATGGAACAGGAGTCCCGTTATGGCGACCGAGAGTACGGACCCCGGGAGCGTGCGTCCGGGCGGCCGCACCGCGCGCGTACGCGCCGCGGTCCTGCGGGCCGCCGGAGACGCCCTGGCGGAAGGCGGCCTCGCCGGGCTGGACCTGGCCGACGTGGCCCGCCGCGCGGAGGTGGGCAGGACGACGGTCTACCGCCGCTGGGGCTCGCCGGCACAGCTGGTCGCCGACCTGCTCGCGGACATGGCCGAGCAGTCCCTGCCGCGGACGGAGACGGGCACGCTCCTCGGCGACCTGCGCGCCAACGCCCAACTGGTGCGCCGCACGCTCGCCGACCCGCGCCAGGGCGCCCTCTTCAAAGCGGTCCTCGCCGCCGCCACCTGCGACGACCAGACCGCGGCCGCCCTCCACCGCTTCTACAGGATCCGCGTCGCCGAGTGGCAGCCGTGCGTCCAGCAGGCCGTCGAGCGGGGCGAACTCCCCGCGGACACCGACACCGGCGAGGTCGTCCGCGCCGTCTCCGCCCCGCTCTACCACCGCCTGCTGACCAGCGACGCACCGCTCGACGAAGCCGCCGCGGACCGCGCCGCGGAAGCCGCGGCCGCGGCCGCCCGGGCCGGCGTCTTCAGCAAAACGGCCGACGGACAACGCCGTTGACGACCACCGGCGTGTCGGCCACGCACCGGCTGGTGCCCGCCCCGTCGCCGGTCCGCTGCCCGCCGCCGGGAGTTGCTACGTTGGCCGTCCCGCTCCGCCGTTGACCAGGGGCGGGACGGCGGCGACACACAGGGGTGGGACATGAAGTGGGTGGGCGTGGTCTGGTTTCTCCGGCACACCGGGGATTTCGGATTCAGTCAGGGCGTGCTGCCCGGCACGATCGGCACGCTCGCCGTGCTGCTCATCGCCGTACTGGCCGGCTTCGGGCTCCACCGCGTCGAACGCATCCGCCGCATCCGCCACGCGCCGCTCTCCCTCGCCGCCACCCTCTTCTGCGCCGGGGTGGTCTGGCTCGCCGTCACCTGACACGCGCGGCAGGCACCGGGCGCCCGTACGGCGCCCGGCCGACTCCCCCGGCAGCGCGCCGGGCAGCAACGCTCAGGCGCGCAGCGGCAGTTGGGTGACCAGCAGCTTCCCGGCCATGGTGACGCCGCCGTCCATCGCGATGGCCAGCCCGTCGGCGTAGACGTGCGGGCCCTCGACCGCGACCTGCTCGCCGTCGCTGTCCTCCGTACCGACCTCGCCCAGCAGATACGGGATCGGGCTGTGGCCGTGCACGACGCGGGTGCCGCCGTAGGTGTCGAGGAGGCGGCGCGCGGCCTCGGCGCCGGAGTCGTCGCGGAACGCGAAGCGCTTGGTGAACTTCCGGAAGAGATCCCAGACTTCGTCGGCTTCGCTGCGGGTCAGAACGTCGTGGACGGTGTCGTTGACGGCCTCGATCGAATCGCCGTACTCCAGGTACGCGGTGGTGTCGGAGTGCACCAGCAGGTGCCCGTCCTCCTCCATCACGGCGTCCAGCCGGGCCATCCACTGGAGGTGGTGGTCCTCCAGGCGGTCCATGTCGGTCTTCTGCCCGCCGTTGAGCAGCCACGCGGCCTGGAACGACGCGGTACCCGCGCCCGACTGGACCGGGGTGTCGCCGAACCGCTTCGCGCCCAGCAGCAGCAGCTCGTGGTTGCCCATGAGCGCCTTGCAGTACCCGCCGGCCGCCGCCGCCTCGGCGGACAGCTGCATGACGAGGTCGATGACGCCGATGCCGTCCGGACCGCGGTCGGTGAAGTCGCCGAGGAACCACAGCCGGGCGTTGCCCGCGGCCCAGCTGCCCTCCGCGTCGATCAGGCCCTCGGCGGTCAGCGCCGCACGCAGCTCTTCGTAGTAGCCGTGCACATCGCCGACGACGTAGAGAGGGCCGGGACCGGCGGCCGCCTCCCCCTCGCTCTCCGGAGCGGGCAGGAGATGCGCGGCGGGCTGGTCGATCAGGGTGTCGGTGCGGCCGGCGCCGATGACCGGAAGATCACGGGCGGTTGGCGTGTACCCATCGGGCAGGTCGTCGGGCTGAGGCGGGGCGGCGGGCGCGGGCGGTGGTGCGGGCACGCTGTCCTGCGGCGGTCCCGGGGGCGCGCCGTCGAACGGTCCGGGCGGCGGTGAGGACGCCGGAGTGTGTGCCGCCATGGTCCACGCCATGGGTCCCTGACCGGCCCCCTGAGTCATTGACCCCTCCACCATCGCGCCGCCGTGTACCTCTCGGACCTTTGCCTGGTCGACGGCGGTCCGCGGTGTCGTTCGCCCATCATAGGAACGCTGCTCGCGGGTTGTGACGCACCAGGGGGTGGTCAATCCGCCGGAGCCCGGCGTTCCCGGATGTTTTCTCCCGAGATCAACCCGTTTTTTCCGGACACCGAACCCGGGCGCCCGTGTACCGCCGGGGCGTGCGCCCCGCCGATTCCGGGAGCGTACCCGCCGATCGGCCCGTGATCACGGCCCACGGCGCACAGGTGCGGCGCCGCCGCGCGCGGAGGGGCGCCGGCCGAGGACACCGTACGACGCCCCGTGGCCGGCGCGCCGCTCGCGTGCCGGGTCAGTCGCCGGCCGGGCCGCGCGGCGGACTGACGGTCGTGCGGGGCGAGCGCCGCTGGGACGACGTCCGCACGATCAGGTCGGTCGGTATGACCTGCTCGACGGGGCCCTCGGTGGCGAGCCCCTCGATGGCGTCGATGAGGATCTGGACGACGGCGGTGCCGATCCGGCGCGGCTTGAGGGAGAGCGTGGTGATCGGCGGCTCGGTGGTGGCGTAGACGGTGGACTCGCTGCAGCACACCAGCAGCAGATCGTCCGGCACGCGCAGGCCGTAGCGGCGCGCGGCGGCGAGCAGGTCGGTGCCGTTCGGGTCGAAGAGCCCGTAGACGGCGTCGGGGCGGTCCGGGCGGGCCAGCAGCCGGTCGGCGGCGACGGCGCCCGCGCAGGGGTCGTGCGCCGGGTAGGACTCGTAGACCGGGTCCTGGCCGACGCGTTCGCACCACTGCAGGTAGGCGGTGGTGGACAGACGGGTGTAGGTGTCGGTCGTGGTGCCGGTGAGCAGGCCGATGCGGCGGGCGCCGGCCGCGGCGAGATGGTCGAGGAGGCCGAGGACGGCGGCCTCGTGGTCGTTGTCGACCCACCCGGTCACCGGCAGCGAGCCGCCGGGACGGCCGTCGGAGACGACGGGGAGGCCGTGGCGGACGAGTTCGGTGACGACGGGGTCGCCGTCGGCCGGGTCGATGACGACGGTGCCGTCGAGGGCGACGTTGGACCACACGTCGTGGCGGGACGTCGCGGGGAGGATGACCAGCGCGTATCCGCGGGCCAGGGCGGCGGAGGTGGCGGCGCGCGCCATCTCGGCGAAGTAGGGGAATTCCGTGAAGGTGAAAGGTTCATCCCCGTACGTGGTCACGGTCAGGCCGATCAACCCTGACTTGCCGGTACGGAGCGTGCGGGCGGCGGCGGACGGGCGGTAGCCCAGCCGGTCGGCCACTTCGCGGACGTGGCTGCGGGTGGCGTCGGGGAGCCGGCCCTTGCCGTTGAGCGCGTCGGAGACGGTCGTGATCGATACACCGGCCGCGGCGGCCACATCCCGGATGCCTGCCCGCCCCAGCCGGCGACCGGTCGACCGGCTCACCTGGTGGTTCCCTGCTGCTGTCATGGCGAGCCGATAGTAGGGCTCGGAAAGCCCATTGGAGGGGATCGCCTGGCGCGCTGGCGAAGGAACATTTCTGCAAGGTGATGCACCGTCAATTTCCATGCAATGGAAGGTAGTTAAAGGGGCATTTGATGGTTCGCTGGGCTGATGGGGGTGTTCGCCTGGCGATGTTCTCAGGTCTCGAAGAGGTCTCAAGTCACCTTCACGGGGGACGCGCGCCAGGGAGCGAGCCACCGGCGCACGCTTTTTCGGAGTGCGCCCCCTGTGTGGCCGGGCGGTGTGCGCGGCAGGTGATCACCGGGCGGTGCCCGCCGGGGCTCCGTGGGGGCTGCCGCCGGGCGGGGGAATCCTCATAAGGTGTGCAGTATTCGTATCGAGCGGGACGGTCGAGGAGGACCTGCGGTGAGCGAGAAGACCCCGAAGCTGCGTGCGGCGCTGGACGGCATCCCCACCTACAAGCCCGGCCGGCCGGCGGCGTCGGACGGGCCGGTGGCGTACAAGCTGTCCTCCAACGAGAACCCCTACCCCCCGCTGCCCGGTGTCCTGGAGCGGGCCGTCGAGGCGGCGGGCGCCTTCAACCGCTACCCCGACATGGCCTGCACGGGGCTGATGGCGGAGCTGGCCGAGCGGTTCTCGGTGCCGGTGGAGCATCTGGCGACCGGCACCGGCTCGGTGGGCGTGGCGCAGCAGCTGGTGCAGGCCACGGCCGGGCCGGGCGACGAAGTGATCTACGCCTGGCGTTCGTTCGAGGCGTACCCGATCGTCACGCAGGTCTCCGGGGCCACCTCGGTGAAGGTGCCGCTGACCTCGGGTGAGGTGCACGATCTGGACGCCATGCTGGCGGCGATCACCGACCGCACCCGCCTGATTTTCGTCTGCAACCCCAACAACCCCACCGGCACCGTGGTGCGCCGGGCCGAGCTGGAGGCGTTCCTCGACCGGGTGCCGGACGGGATCCTCGTGGTGCTGGACGAGGCGTACCGCGAGTTCATCCGCGACCCCGAGGTGCCGGACGGCGTCGACCTCTACCGCGACCGCCCCAACGTCTGTGTGCTGCGGACCTTCTCCAAGGCGTACGGCCTGGCGGGGCTGCGGGTCGGCTTCGCGGTGGCGCACGAGCCGGTGGCGGCGGCGCTGCGGAAGACGGCGGTGCCGTTCGGCGTCAGTCAGCTGGCGCAGGAGGCGGCGGTGGCCTCGCTGCGCAGTGAGGCGGCGCTGCTGGAGCGGGTCGACGCGCTGGTCGCCGAGCGGGCCCGGGTGGCGGCGGCGCTCGCCGCGCAGGGCTGGGAGGTCCCGCCGTCCGAGGCCAATTTCGTCTGGCTGCGGCTGGGGGAGCGGACCACGGAGTTCGCCGGGGCGTGTGAGCGGGCGGGCGTCGTGGTGCGGCCGTTCGCGGGTGAGGGTGTGCGCGTGACGATCGGCGAGAGCGCGGCGATGGACGTGTTCCTGAGCGCAGCCGAGGAGTTCCGCAAGACCTTGTGACCTGTGACGGAACGTTTTTGGCCAGCGGCCGCGAGTCCCCGGGGCTCGCGGCCGTCGGCGTTTCCGGGGCGGTCCGGTGCAGGTGAGCGCGGTTTCGGGGCGGCCGCCGAGGGGGTGACCACGGTCACGTACCCCCCGTCGGAAGAGGCTGAAGTCATAGGAGATAATTGCTTGTGAATGTGAACGCGTTCACAAGCGCGCCGTTTATGTCCCGCTTCACTGCGTGCATAAAGGGCAAAAGCCGTAGCGAAACGGCGACGTAAGGAGAACGACGTGGAGCTGGCGTTGGCGCCAGAGACTTTGGCGCGATGGCAATTCGGCATCACCACCGTCTACCACTTCCTCTTCGTGCCCTTGACGATCTCCCTGGCGGCGCTGGTCGCCGGACTGGAGACGGCATGGGTGCGGACGGGCAAGGAGAAGTACCTCCGGGCCACCAAGTTCTGGGGCAAGCTTTTCCTGATCAATATCGCGATGGGCGTGGTCACCGGCATCGTCCAGGAGTTCCAGTTCGGGATGAACTGGTCCGACTACTCGCGCTTCGTCGGTGACATCTTCGGCGCCCCGCTCGCGTTCGAGGCGCTGCTGGCCTTCTTCTTCGAGTCCACCTTCATCGGACTGTGGATCTTCGGCTGGGACAAACTGCCGAAGAAGATCCACTGTTTCTGCATGTGGATGGTCTCCATCGGCACCATGCTGTCGGCCTACTTCATCCTCGCGGCCAACTCCTGGATGCAGCACCCGGTCGGCTACAAGTACAACCCCGCGAACGGCCGGGCCGAGCTGACCGACTTCTGGAAGGTGCTCACCCAGGACACCACGCTGGTCGTCGTCTTCCACACCCTCACCGCCGCCTTCCTCACCGGCGCCGCGTTCATGGTCGGTATCTCCGCGTACCACCTGATGCGCAAGAAGCACGTCGAGGTGATGCGGCCCTCGCTGCGGCTCGGGCTGGTCACGCTGGTGATCGCCGGGATGCTCACCGCGGTCAGCGGCGACACGCTCGGCAAGGTGATGTTCAAGCAGCAGCCGATGAAGATGGCCGCCGCCGAGGCGCTGTGGGACAAGGAGGAGCCCGCGCCGTTCTCCGTCTTCGCCTACGGCGACGTCGACAAGGGCCACAACAAGGTCGCCATCGAGGTCCCCGGCCTCCTCTCCTTCCTCGCCCACAACGACTTCTCCTCGCCGGTGCCCGGCATCAACGACGTCAACAAGGCCGAGCAGGAGCGGTTCGGGCCGGGCGACTACCGGCCCAACATCCCCGTCGCCTACTGGGGCTTCCGCTGGATGATCGGCTTCGGCATGACGTCCTTCGCCATCGGGCTGGCCGGGCTCTGGCTGACCCGGAAGAAGTTCTGGCTCGCGCCGGGACTGCGGACCGCCGACGACGAGCCACCCCGGCTCGCGCTCACGAAGAACACCGCGCTCGGCGCCCGTCTGACCAAGTGGTACTGGTCGCTGGCGTTCGTCACCCTCGGCTTCCCGCTGATCGCCAACTCCTGGGGCTGGATCTTCACCGAGATGGGCCGCCAGCCGTGGGTCGTCTACGGCGTGCTGCGCACCTCGGACGCGGTCTCGCCCGGCGTCTCCCAGGGCGAGGTGCTCACCTCGATGATCGTCTTCACCGCGCTCTACGCGATCCTCGCCGTCGTCGAGGTCCGGCTGCTGGTGAAGTACGTCAAGGCCGGACCGCCGGAACTGACCGACGACGACCTCAACCCGCCCACCAGGATCGGCGGCGACTCCGACGCCGACCGGCCGATGGCCTTCTCGTACTAAGGGGGCGACTGTGCAACTCCACGACGTCTGGTTCGTCCTCATCGCCGTGCTCTGGACGGGCTACTTCTTCCTGGAGGGCTTCGACTTCGGGGTCGGTGTCCTCACCAAACTGCTCGCCCGCGACCGCACCGAGCGGCGCGTCCTGATCAACACCATCGGCCCGGTCTGGGACGGCAACGAGGTGTGGCTGCTGACCGCGGGCGGCGCCACCTTCGCCGCCTTCCCGGAGTGGTACGCCACCCTCTTCTCCGGCTTCTACCTGCCGCTGCTGGTGATCCTCGTCTGCCTGATCGTGCGCGGTGTCGCCTTCGAGTACCGCGCCAAGCGCAGCGGGGAACGGTGGCAGCGCAACTGGGAACACGCGATCTTCTGGACCTCGCTGCTGCCCGCCTTCCTGTGGGGCGTGGCGTTCGGCAACATCGTGCACGGCGTGAAGATCGACGCGCACAAGGAGTACGTCGGCGGCGTCCTGGACCTGCTCAACCCGTACGCGCTGCTGGGCGGGCTGGTCACGCTGACGCTGTTCACCTTCCACGGCGCGGTCTTCACGGCGCTCAAGACGCTCGGTGACATAAGGGGCCGGGCCCGCCGGATGGCGACGGGCGTCGGTCTGGTCGCCGCGGTACTGGCGGCGGCATTCCTGCTCTGGACGCAGGTCCACCGGGGCAACGGCGCCAGCCTGACCGCGCTGGTCGTGGCGGTCGTCGCGCTGGTCGCGGCGCTCGGCGCCAACCAGATCGGCCGGGAGGGCTGGGCGTTCAGCTTCTCCGGTCTCACGATCGTCGCCGCGGTGGCGATGCTGTTCCTGACGCTCTTCCCGAACGTCATGCCGTCGACGCTGAACGACGCCTGGAGCCTCACCGTCACCAACGCCTCGTCCAGCCCGTACACCCTGAAGATCATGACCTGGTGCGCCGGGATCGCGACGCCGATCGTGATGCTCTACCAGGGATGGACGTACTGGGTGTTCCGCAAGCGCATCGGCACCCAGAACATCGCCGAAGCCCACTAGGTCTGCGGCGCCCTCCCACGGGGGAAGGCGCCGCGGGCACCCGCCGGGGCGGTGCCGGATCTCCTGCCGGGGACCGGCGCCCTCCCGGACCGCCAGCCCGAGCCCGCCGGGCGGTTCCGCTCCTCCGGGGCGGCGCCAACCGGCTTGCCAGGACGGATGTTTCACGTGAAACCCATCGACCCGCGCCTGCTCCGTCACGCCCGCGCCACCCGCGGATTCCTCGTCGCCGTGGTGCTCCTCGGGCTGGCCGGCGCGGGTCTCGTCATCGGCCAGGCCATGCTCGTCGCCGAGATCGTGGTCGGCGCCTTCCAGCACGGCCGCGACCTCGGTGGCCTGGCCGTTCCGGTCGCGTTGCTCGCCGCGGTCTCCGCCGGGCGCGGGCTGGTCTCCTGGCTGACCGAACGCGCCGCGCACCGCGCGAGCGCCGCGGTCAAGTCCGAGCTGCGGACCCGGCTGGTGGAACGGGCGGCGCTGCTCGGACCGGGCGCGTCCACGCGGCGTACCGGTGACGGCGCGGCGGCGGACGGCGCGAACGGCGGTGAGGCGCCCGGCGCGGACGGCGGTGAGCGGCGCACCGGCGAACTCGTCACCCTCGCCACCCGCGGCATCGACGCGCTGGACGGCTACTTCGCCCGCTATCTGCCGCAGCTCGGCCTCGCCGTCGTCGTCCCCGTCGCGGTGCTGGCGCGGATCGTCACCGGCGACTGGATCTCCGCGCTGACCATCGTCGTCACCCTGCCGCTGATCCCGCTCTTCATGGTCCTCATCGGATGGGCCACCCAGGCACGGATGGACCGGCAGTGGCGGCTGCTGTCGCGGCTCTCGGGCCACTTCCTCGACGTCGTCGAGGGCCTGCCGACCCTCAAGGTCTTCGGCCGGGCCAAGGCCCAGGCCACCGCCATCCGCACGCTGACCGGCTCCTACCGCCGCGCCACCCTGCGTACCCTGCGGGTCGCGTTCCTCTCCTCGTTCGCGCTGGAACTCCTCGCCACCCTCTCCGTCGCGCTGGTCGCCGTCGGCATCGGGATGCGGCTGGTCCACGGCGAACTCGATCTGACCACCGGGCTGATGGTGCTGATCCTGGCGCCCGAGGCGTATCTGCCGCTGCGGCAGGTGGGCGCGGAGTACCACGCGGCGGCGGAGGGCCTGGCGGCCGCCGAGGAGATCTTCGCCGTCCTGGAGACGCCGCTGCCGCCCGCCGGGACGGCGCCGGCGCCCGCCGGTACCGCGCTGACCGTCGACGGCCTCGCCGTCCGCCACCCGGGCCGCCGGACCCCGTCGCTCCCGGCGACGTCGTTCGAGGTCCGGGAGGGCGAGACGGTCGCGCTGACCGGCCCGTCAGGCGCCGGGAAGTCCACCCTGCTCAGCGCCGTCCTCGGCTTCGCGGCGCCGGCCGAGGGCCGGGTCCTCGTCGACGGCACCGACCTCGCCACGCTCGACCCCGAGGAGTGGCGCGCCCGGATCGCCTGGGTGCCGCAGCAGCCGCACCTCTTCGCCGGGACGCTCGCCGAGAACGTCCGGCTGGCGCGCCCGGACGCGGACGACGCGGCGGTGCGCCGGGCGCTGCGGGACGCGGGCGCCCTCGACTTCACCGACGCCCTGCCGGACGGTGCCGACACCCGTATCGGCGAGTCAGGCGCGGGCCTCTCCGCAGGACAGCGGCAGCGAATCGGGCTGGCCCGGGCGTTCCTCGCCGACCGGCCGCTCCTGCTCCTGGACGAGCCGACCGCCAACCTGGACGGGGCGACGGAGGCGGGCATCGTCGACGCGGTCCGCCGGCTGGCCGCCGGGCGGACGGTGCTGCTCGTCGTCCACCGGCCGGCGCTGCTGGCGGTGGCCGACCGAGTGGTACGGCTGCCCGACCCGGCGGTCGACGCGGCAGCCGACGCGGCGGAGACGGCCGGGGCGGAGCGCGCCGCGGCGGTCCGGGCGGCGGCCCCCGCGGCCGCTCCCGGGGAGACGGCCGGGCCCGCCGGGGCGCCGGCCGGAGCGGAGCCGCAGCCCGCCGGTGGCTCCGCGCTCGCCCGGCTGCGGCGCATGGCGCGGGCGCGCCGGGGGCGGTTCGCGCTGGCGCTGCTGCTCGGCAGCCTCGCGCTGGGCAGCGCGATCGGGCTGATGGCGACGTCCGGCTGGTTGATCTCCCGGGCCTCGGAGCAGCCTCCGGTGCTCTATCTGATGGTGGCGGTCACCGCGACCCGCGCGTTCGGCATCGGCCGCGCCGTGTTCCGGTACGCGGAGCGGCTGGTGGCGCACGACGCGGTGTTCCGGATGCTCGCCGACGTACGGGTGGCGGTCTACCGGCGGCTGGAGCGGCTGGCGCCCGCCGGGTTGCGGGAGCGGCGCCGCGGCGATCTGCTCTCCCGGCTGGTAGCCGACGTCGACGCCGTGCAGGACCACTTCCTGCGCTGGCTGCTGCCGGTCGGGGCGGCCGTGGTGGTCGGCGTCGGCACGGTCGGCTTCACCGCCTGGCTGCTGCCGGAGGCGGGCGCGGTGCTCGCCGCCGGGCTGCTGCTCGCCGGGGCCGGGGTGCCGCTGCTGTCGGCCACGCTGTCCCGGCGCGCCGAACGCCGTCTGGCCCCGGCCCGCGGCGCCCTCGCCACCCGCGTCGTCGACCTGCTCACCGGCACCGCCGAGCTGACCGTCGCGGGCGCGCTCGCCTCCCGTACCGCGGCGGTCGGGGACGCGGACGGGGAGCTGACCCGGATCGCGGCCCGCTCCGCGCGGGCGGCGGGTGTCGGCGCCGGACTGTCGGCGCTGCTGAGCGGGTTGACCGTCACCGTCTCCGCGGCGCTGGGCGTACAGGCGGTGCACGACGGGCGGCTGGACGGCGTCCTCCTCGCCGTCGTGGTGCTGACGCCGCTGGCGGCCTTCGAGGCGGTGGCCGGGCTGCCGCTCGCCGCGCAGTACCGGCTGCGGACCCGGCGCGCCGCCGAGCGGGTCTTCGAGGTGCTGGACGCACCCGCCCCGGTCCGCGAACCGGAGACGCCGAAGCCCGCACCGAACACGCCGTTCCCGCTGGTCGTACGGGGTCTGACGGCGCGCCACCCGGGGCAGGCGGCCGCCGCCCTGGACGGGGTCGGTTTCACGTTGGACGCGGGGCGGCGGCTCGCGGTCGTCGGGCCGTCCGGTTCCGGCAAGACCACGCTGGCGCAGGTGCTGCTGCGGTTCCTGGACCGTGAGGCGGGTGCGTACACGCTGGCCGGGACGGACGCCGCGGAGCTGGACGGCGACGCGGTGCGGCGGCTGGTGGGGCTCTGCGCGCAGGACGCGCACGTCTTCGACAGCTCGCTGCGGGAGAACCTCCGGCTCGCCGCACCGGAGGTGACCGGCGACGACGACCTGTGGGAGGCGCTGGAGCGGGCCCGGCTCGCCGGGTGGGTGCGGTCGTTGCCGGACGGGCTCGGCACCATGGTCGGCGAGCACGGCGCGCGCCTCTCGGGCGGTCAGCACCGCCGCCTGGCGCTGGCCCGCGCGCTGCTGGCCGACTTCCCCGTCCTCGTCCTGGACGAGCCCGCCGAACATCTGGATCTGGCCACCGCCGACGCGCTCACCGCCGATCTGCTGGCCGCGACGGAGGGCCGCACCACGGTTCTGATCACCCACCGGCTCACCGGTCTCGACGCGGTCGACGAGATCCTGGTGCTGGACGGCGGCCGCCCCGTCCAGCGCGGTGGCTACGCCGAGCTGGCCGCGGCCGACGGCCCGTTCCGCCGGATGCTGGAGCGCGAGCGCGAGGTGGACGCGGTGTACGGCGCCGGGGCGACGGCGGGGCGCGAGGCCGTGGCGGGGGCGGCGCGCGGGTGACGGGACGCGCCCCTGCCCGCCCGTCGCGTACGCACCGGCTCGGGCGCGATCCGGACCGCCACCGACGCCGCAAACACCAACAAACCAGCCCGTATTAGGCTCAGGGTATGGCAGCCACCGAAGGGTCTTCCGTTCCGCAGGACCCCGGGCACCCCGGGGCGGACACCGACGCGCTGCAGGCCGCCACGGAGGCGACCCGCAGCCTCCAGGGGCTCTCCGCGGAGCTGACCGCGCGGGTGCCGCGGCTGATGGAGGCGATGCGCACCGTCGGTGCCGGACTCGACCTGCACGTGACCCTGGACCGCATCGTGCAGACCGCCGCCGAACTCGCCGACGCCCGGTACGCCGCCATCGGCATCATCGACGAGGCACGCGAGGGCCTGTCGGACTTCGTGACGTACGGCGTGACCGCGGAGGACCGGCGGCGCATCGGCGCGCTGCCCGACGGCCACAGAGGGCTGCTCGGCGCGCTCATCCACGACCCGCAGGCGGTGCGGCTGGCCGACCTCACCCAGGACTCCCGCTCGTGCGGCTTCCCTCCGGGGCATCCGCCGATGCGGACGTTCCTGGGGGTGCCGATCCGTGTCCAGCAGGAGATCTTCGGCAACCTCTATCTGACGGAGAAGCACGGCGGCGGCGAGTTCAGCGAGGAGGATCTGCACATGGTGCGGGTCCTCGCCACCGAGGCGGGCATCGCCATCGGCAACGCCCGCCTCTACGCCGCGACCCGGCAGCGTGAGCACTGGATCGACGGGTCCGTCGCCGTCACCACCGAACTGCTCAAGGGCAGCGACGTCGACGACGCGCTCGCCGTCGTCGCCGAACAGGCCCGCCGGCTCGCGGATTCGGCGGCCGGCATCGTGCTGCTGCCGGACGAGGAGGGCGGTCTGGAGATCGTCGCGGTGTCGGCGGACGACCCGGCCGGCATCATGGGGACGCAGATCCCGCCGGACAGCCCGGTTGCGGAGCAACTGCTGGCCGGGGAGCCGCTGTTCCTCGACGACTCGGCCACCGACCCGAGGATGGTCACCGCGCTGGCGCCGCGGTTCGGGCCGAGCATGATGCTGCCCCTCAGGAGCGGCGGCCGGGTCCTGGGCACCCTCGCCGTCCCCAGGGCGCGCGGCGCCCGCCCCTTCACCGCGGCCGAGCGCACTCTGGCCACGCAGTTCGCCGCGCAGGCGGCGCTGGCGCTGGTCCTCGCCGACGCGCAGCGCGACCGCGCCCGGCTCGCCGTCTACGAGGACCGCGACCGTATCGCCCGTGACCTCCACGACCTGGTCATCCAGCGGCTGTTCGCCACCGGGATGCTGCTGGAGAGCGCCCAGCGGCGGGCCGTGGTGCCGGAGGTGAAGGAGAACATGGCCAAGGCCGTCGACGAACTGGACGTGACGATCCAGGAGATCCGGACGGCGATCTTCGCGCTCCAGCAGGAGCCCGCCGAGGCGCCGTCCGGGCTGCGCACCCGGGTGCTGCGGGAGGTCGGCACCGCCGCCGTCCCGCTGGGCTTCCGCCCCTCGGCGTCGTTCGTCGGACCGGTGGACGCCCGGGTCGGCGAGCTGACCGGCAAGAACCTCATCGCGGCGGTCCGTGAGGCGCTGTCGAACGCGTTCCGGCACGCCCGGGCGGCGCGGATCGAGGTCGTCGTCGACGCGACGGTGACGCTGCCCGACGGCACCGACGGCGTCCGCCTGACCGTCGCCGACGACGGCATCGGCATCCCCGCGGACGGCCGCCGCAGCGGCCTGCGCAACCTCGCCAAACGCGCCGAGGCACTGGGCGGGTCGAGCACCCACGGCCCCGGGATCGGGCCGGACGGCGGCGGCACGACGGTGGTGTGGGAGGCGCCGCTGTGAGGAGGCGCGCGGCGCCGCGGGACGCGCGGGGGAGCATCGGGCACCGGCGGGCGTACGGGACCCCGGCGCACGCCGGGCCGGGACCGGGTGCGGCGGGGCGCGCGAGACACCGACGCGCGCCGGACCGCGGCGGTACGGGACAGGGGCGCGCGGCCGACCGGTGCGCGCCGTCCCGGCCCGGTGACGCCTAGAGGCCCAGGAGCCGTTCGATGACGGCCGCGACGCCGTCCTCGTTGTTGGAGGCGGTGCGTCCGGTGGTGACCGCGAGGACGTCGGGGTGGGCGTTGGCCATCGCGTACGAGGCGCCCGCCCAGGCCAGCATCTCCATGTCGTTGGGCATGTCCCCGAAGGCGGTGACCTGCTCCGGGGCGATGCCGCGCGCCGCGCAACACCGGGCCAGCGTCCGGGCCTTGCTCACCCCGGGGCCGCTGATCTCCAGCAGCGCGGTGGGGCTGGACCGGGTGATCGACGCCAGCGACCCGGCCGCCTCCCGCGCCAGCGCGAGGAACACGTCCGGCTCCCACGCGTCGTGGTGTGCCAGCAGCTTGAGCACGGGCTGCCCCGGCCCGGCCGTGGGGATCTCCCCGGCGACGGCCCCGGGGGCCGGGGCCTGCGCGGTGATGCCGGCCGTACGGGGCGGACCGGTGTCCGGTGCCCCCACCGGGGCGGCGCCCTGCGCACCTACGGGGACGGCGTCCGGCGCTCCCACGGGTGCGGCGATCACCTCGTCGCCCGCGCCGAGGGCGGTGGGCGCGGGCCCAGGCGGCGGGTCGAAGTCGTCGGCGAGCAGCTTCTCGACCGGGGCGGTGACGGCCGCCGGATCGCGGTGGAACGGCGGGTAGTGCGGCTCGTAGTGGATACCGCCGGTCCGCTCGACCGCGAACGACGTACCGGGCGCGGCGGCCCGCAGCGCCTCCACGACCTCCCGGGCGGCCCCCAGCGGCAACGGGCTGACTTCGACGAACCGGCGGCCCCGGTGCAGATCGACGACGGCCGCACCGTTGGCGCAGATCGCCAGCCCGTGGCCGTGCACATGGTCGCTGACCACGTCCATCCACCGGGCCGGCCGCCCGGTGACGAAGAAGACGTCGACTCCGGCCCGCTCGGCGGCGGCGAGCGCGGCGACGGTCCGCTCCGAGACCGTCTTGTCGTCGTGCAGCAACGTTCCGTCGAGGTCGGTCGCGATCAGCCGGGGCGAAACGCCCTGACCGGGGACGGGGGCTCGGGGAGGCGTCGGAGAGGTCACGGGGCCAATCTTCACGTACGGGGCGACGGGGGGAAGCCCTGGGGCGGGACGGGGTTCCTGGGGCCGGGGACAGGCACCGGCCCCAGGGTCAGCCGAGCTGCCCGAGTGCCTCCGTGGCGATCGCCTCGAACACCGCGTGGTCCGCCGCGAAGTCCGTCCCCGGGATCGGCCAGTGCACGACGATCTCGGTGAAGCCCAGCTCCCGGTGGCGGCCCGCGAAGTCGACGAAGGCGGCGACGGACTCCAGAGGGCGGGCGCGGTCCGGGGTGAAGCCGGTGAGGAGGATCTTGTCGAGCTCCGCCGCGTCGCGTCCGGCGTCGGCGCAGGCCTTGCCGAGCTTGTCCAGCTGGGCCCGCAGCGCCGTGACGGACTGCTCGGGCGTGCCCGTCGCGTACAGCTTCGGGTCGCCGGTGGTCACCCACGCCTGCCCGTGGCGGGCGGCGAGCTTGAGGCCGCGCGGGCCGGTCGCGGCGACGGCGAAGGGCAGGCGGGGGCGCTGCACGCAGCCGGGGATGTTCTGCGCGCCGCCCGCGGCGTAGAAGGTGCCGTCGTAGGTGACGGTGTCCTCGGTGAGCAGCCGGTCGAGGAGCGGCACGAACTCGGCGAACCGGTCGGCCCGCTCGCGCGGCGTCCACGGCTCCTGGCCGCCGGCGGCGAGGGCGTGGGCGTCGAATCCGGTGCCGCCCGCGCCGATGCCGAGGGTGATCCGGCCGCCGGAGACGTCGTCGAGCGAGATCAGGTCCTTGGCGAGGGTGACGGGGTGGCGGAAGTTCGGCGAGGTGACGAGCGTCCCCAGCCGCATCCGCTCGGTGACCCCCGCGGCGGCGGTCAGCGTCGGCACGGCGCCGAACCACGGGCCGTCGCGGAACGGTACGCGCCAGGACAGGTGGTCGTAGGTGTACGCCGTGTGGAAGCCCAGCTCCTCCGCCCGCTGCCAGGCGGCGCGGCCTCCCTCGTGCCACCGGCGGTACGGGAGGATCACGGTGCTCAGACGCAGACTCATGCGGTCCAGCGTACGGGGGCGCCGACCGGGCGGGCCGGGACGCCGGACGGGCCGTATACGGGTGCGCGGGGCCTGCCGCCCCAAGGGGCGAGGGCCCGCCGGACCGCGGACCCCGCCCGGGCAGGCGCTCCTCGCCGCTGCGCCGCCCCCACTGACCTGGACTTATTCCGCACATCGCCAGGAAGAGGGAGAATCGGTAGCGAGCGGCGCAGTGAGCAGGGCCCGGCGCGCGGGAAGGGGTGCACGCCTGGGTCGGCCGGTGCGCGAAGGCGCGGCGCATGGAGGAAGCCATGGCACAGACCCGATTCGCCCCCGATCGCGGGCTCACCTCGCGGATGGTCACCACGATGTTCTTCATCGGGCTGCTGTACGTGGTGGTCGTCGGCGCGCTGGTGGTGCTGCTCAAGGGCGCCTGGGTGATCGTGCTGCTCCTGGCGGGCGGGATGTTCGTCGCACAGTTCTGGTTCAGCGACCGGATCGCCGCGTTCAGCATGGGCGCGCGGGAGGTCACCCCGGAGCAGGCGCCCGAGTTGCACGGCGTCGTCGACCGGGTGTGCGCGCTGGCGGACATGCCGAAGCCGCGGGTCGCCATCGCCGAGACGGACGTCCCGAACGCCTTCGCCACCGGACGCAACCAGAAGAACTCCATGGTGTGCGCCACCACGGGCCTGCTGCGGCGGCTGGAGCCGGAGGAACTGGAGGGCGTGCTCGCCCATGAGCTGTCGCATGTCGCGCACCGCGATGTCGCGGTGATGACCATCGCGTCGTTCCTGGGGGTGCTGGCCGGGATCATCACCCGCGCCGCCCTGTGGAGCGGCGTCGGCCGCAGCAACCGCGATCAGAACGCCGCGATCGCCGTCCTCGTCGTCACGCTGGTCAGCGCGGTCGTCTATGCGATCAGCTTCCTGCTGACCCGGCTGCTGTCCCGGTACCGCGAGCTGTCCGCCGACCGGTCCGCGGCGATCCTCACCGGCCGGCCGTCGGCGCTGGCCTCCGCGCTGACGAAGGTCACCGGGCAGATCGCCCGCATCCCCACCGACGACCTGCGCAAGTCGCAGCCGTTCAACGCCTTCTTCTTCGCTCCCGCGTTCAACAAGGAGACCTTCAACCAGCTGTTCTCCTCGCATCCGACACTGGAGCAGCGGCTGGACCAACTCGGCCGGATCTCCGCGCAGCTGGGGCGCCCGTGACGGCGCGTGCGCCCCGGGGCGCACGCGGCCACGGAGTTCTGGTGGGCGCGTCGGTCACCGGTTCCGGTGGGCGCGCCCCCGGCGGCGCGCGGGACGAGCGGGGAGAATGACGCCATGGGATTTCTGGACGCCCTTCTCGGCCGTAGCAAGCCGGTCCGCCCCGACCTCGATCAGCTCTTCGCGCTGCCGTCCGCGGCGGTGACGCTGGAAGCGGCGGCGGACTTCCGGCCGACCGGCCGCGGCTCGGTCTGTTTCGCCAGCGTCGAGGGCGGGGAGTTCGCCCGCATCCAGGCGGAGGTCCGGGCCCTCCTGGGAGCGCCGGTCGACTTCAGCCAGGACG
The DNA here is from genome assembly GCF_043083385.1 of Streptomyces sp. NPDC014733. NCBI lineage: Bacteria > Bacillati > Actinomycetota > Actinomycetes > Kitasatosporales > Streptomycetaceae > Streptomyces > Streptomyces sp. NPDC014733. The sequence continues at coordinate 194,093 of NZ_JBIBYO010000006.1, forward strand.
CCTACGGGTACACCTGGATGCAGGCGCGGCACGACCCGCAGGACGTGGCGGGCCTGGTCAACGACCTGCACGCGGTGAACTCCGCCCTGGAGGACGCCGGTTTCGGACCGCAGCTGCTCTGCTCGCTGCTGGGGTTCGAGGACGGGCAGGGGCGGCGGCTGGCGCTCGTCTACCTCTACAAGCGCGGCACGTTCTACCCCTTCGCACCCGCGGCGGACGGCGCCGAGAAGCGCGACAACCCGCTGGAACTGCAGGTCAAGGCGATGCTCGGCGACGATCTGCGGATCGAGGGCGATCTCGCCCGGTGGTTCCCGGTGTGGGGAGCGCCCGGGCTCTGAGGCGCGTGGCGGGCGAGCCGCCCTCGGGGACGTCCCGTGGGCGCCCTATCCCTTGGGCGCGGGGCCGTCGCCGGGTTCGCCGTCGTTCGTGGTGGTGACGGTCCGGTGACGGCCGCGGACCCGGTCGCTCGCCTCACGGGCCTTGACGGAGTCGATCTCCTTCGCGGCCCAGCGCGCCCACTCCTCCTGCGCGGCCGTCATGCGCAGGCCGTACTCCAGCGCGAGCCGCCCGTACACGGAGAGCATCTCGTCGTCCCACTCCGTCTCCTCGTCGACCCGGCGGAGTTCGGCGTGGAGCCGGGCGGTCTCCTGTGCCCGTCCGAGGAGGAACGTGCGGGCCTCCAGCGGGGTGAGGACGCCGAGGAAGAAGACCCGCAGCAGGCTGTCGTCGCGGTGCGGACCGGCGGGCGGGACCTCCGCGAGCCAGTGCCGCAGCTCGGCCAGGCCCTCGTCGGTGATCGCGTACTCCTTCCGGCCGCGCGGACCGTGGGCGGCGACCTCGGCCAGGCCGGCGGAGGTCAGCTTGCCCAGCTCGCCGTAGACCTGGCTCTGCGTGGCCGGCCAGACGTTGGCCAGCGAGGCGTTGAACAGCTTCATCAGGTCGTAGCCGCTGGCCGGGGACTCCGACAGCAGGCCCAGCACGGCATGTTTCAGGCTCATACCCGCACACTAACTCCCACATTCCACTCTTGACACGTCGGGATCTCACCTTCTACTTTCGACATGTCGAAACAGAAATGTGTGCGGGTGTGGCCCGCCGACGGGGGGAGAAGTCATGCAGTACCTACGGGGATTCCTTCCCTGGCTGGCCTTCGGATGCGTCTCGGCAGCCGGGTGGCAGTGGGGCGCGGCGGCCGGGCTGGTGCTCGCGGCGGTGCTCCTGCTCACCGACCGCACCGCGGGCTGGGCACCCGCCGAGCGCCTGCTCGACTACGGCACCGTCCTCTTCTTCGCGGCCCTCACCGCCTTCGCCTTCCTCCGGCCGGACAGCGGCCTCAAGGTCTACGCCGGGGCCCTCTCCATGGGCTGGCTGGCGCTCGTCGCCTGGGGCTCGATCGCCGCCCGGTCCCCGTTCACCCTCGCCATAGCCCGCCGCCGGGTGACGCCCGAGATCGCCGCGAGCCCGCTCTTCCGGCAGATCAACACCGTCCTCACCGCCGCCTGGGCGCTCTCCTTCACCCTCACCGCCCTCGCCCAGGCAGCCCTGTCCTTCCACGGCGGGCTCCCCGGACTCTCGCTCGCCGTGCAGATCGCCGGGTTCGTCCTCCCGGCCCGCTTCACCGCCGCCTATCCGGACCGGGCCCGCGCCCGGTACCTCCGCGACGCCGCCCCGCAGCACCCGGCACGCATCCAAGGAGCCTGACGCCATGACCACCGCACCCGCACCGCACCTGGCAGGCAACTTCGCCCCGGTGTCCGACGAACTCACCGCCCACGACCTGCCGGTCACCGGCACCGTCCCGCCCGAGCTGACCGGCTGGTATCTGCGCAACGGCCCCAACCCGCACGCCGCCGCCTCGGCTCACTGGTTCCTCGGCGACGGCATGGTCCACGGTGTGCGCCTGGCGGGCGGCCGCGCCACCGCCTACCGCAACCGCTGGGTGCGCACCTCGACCTTCACCGACGGCGCCCCGCTCTTCGACGGCAAAGGAGGGTTCGACCGCACCGCCGGCCTCGCCAACACCCACGTCGTGCGCCACGCCGGGCGCACCCTGGCGCTGGTCGAATCGTCCTTCCCCTACGTACTGGACCACCGGCCGGGCCATGAGCTGGAGACGCTCGGCCCGTACGACTTCGGCGGACGCCTCACCACGGCGATGACCGCCCACCCGAAGACCTGCCCCACCACCGGTGAGCTGCACTTCTTCGGCTACGGCGGGCTGCGGCCCCCGTATCTCACCTACCACCGCGCGGATGCCGCCGGGGAGTTGGTGCTCAGCCGCCCGATCGACGTGCCGGGCCACACGATGATGCACGACTTCCATCTCACCGACGCCCACGTCGTCTTCATGGACCTCCCCGTCGTCTTCGACCACACCACCCCCGGCCTGCCCTACCGCTGGGACCCGGAGTACGGCGCCCGTCTCTGCGTCCTGCGCCGCGACGACCCGTTCGGCCCGGTCCGCCGGCTGCCCATCGACCCCTGCTACGTCTTCCACGCCCTCAACGCCCACGACGACGGCGACGACCGCATCGTCCTGTACGTCTCCCGGTACGCCTCCTACGGCGGCCCGGCCCCGGCGCACCTGTGGCGGTGGACCCTCGACCTGGCCACCGGCACCGTCCACGAGGAGCAACTCGACGACCGGGAATGCGAGTTCCCCCGGATCGACGACCGCCTCGCCGGCCGCCCCGCCCGCTTCGGGCACGCCACCGCCGCCGAGGGCCCCGGCTCCGGACCGGTACCCGGCGCGCTGCTCCGGTACGACCTGCGGACCGGGACGTCCGAGCGGTACGACTTCGGCCCCGGCCGCACCCCCGGCGAGGCGGCCTTCGCTCCCGCCGACTCCACCCCCGGCGGCCCCGGCTGGCTGATCACCTACGTCCATGACGCGGCGAAGGACACCAGCGATCTCGTGATCCTCGACGCGGAGGAGATATCCGCCGGCCCCGTCGCCACCGTCCACCTCCCCCGGCGCGTCCCCTACGGATTCCACGGCAACTGGCTCCCGGACCCGGCAGCTTGACCACACGGGCGCCACGGCGCTTCCGGCCCGCACGTTGACAACAGCACAGAGTGGTGCGCGCGAGGCCCCGGGCCCGGCCCGCGGTGTCAGCCGCCGGTGGTGCCGCGGGCCTCGCCGGAGCCGCCGGTCCCGCCCGGCCCGGGCGCGGGTGCCGCCCCGCCCGGGCCCGCGTCACGGGGGCGCGGCGGGACCAGGGCGTCCAGGGTGCGGGCCTGCACCTCCCGCCGCGCGGCCGCCGCGATGAACGCGGCGGTGTTCTCCGGGCCCACCAGCTCCCGCACGGCCGCCACCGCGTCGGCGGGCAGCAGGACCGAGGCCCGGCCCGCCCCGGCACGGGGGTCCGGGGCGGGCGCGGTCCCGGCAAGCGGAGCTCCGCTCCCCTCGCGCACAGGCCGGGGCAGACCACCGCACCGTCCCGGCTCGGCGGCGAAGGGGCCGAGGGCATCCGCCCCTCCGCCGGGCACCCGCCCCTCGGACGCATCGGCCCCGCGCGTACCGGGGGCGTCGTCCGGCGGGAGCGCCCCGGCGAGGTGTTGGCGCAGATGGCGGGTGGCGAGTGTGCGCATCGCGCGGGCGAGTTCGGCGTCTATGGTCTGCCGGGCCAGCGGCCGCAGCCGCCGGACCAACTCCGCCGCCTCGGCTGCCGCGGCTTCCGTCGGCGGGCGGTCGAGGAACGGCTGGAAGACATGCTCGGTGGTGAAGTCCAGGAAGCGGGAGGCGATGTGCTCGACCTGTGCGCGCACCTCCCGCAGATGTGTGGCGACGGCGGTGAGCGGGACGCCCGCGGAGTGCAGTTCGGCGGCGACGGCCAGCTCCTGCGGGCTGGGCACCGCGTACACATCGGCCCGGTCCGGTACGGGCTCCAGGATGCCCAGTTCGACCGCCTCGGCGAGCGCCGCGTCGTCGAGCCCCGAGCCGCCCGCCGCACCGCCGAACGCGTCGTGCAGCTGCTCGGCGGTGACGTGGGACGACTGCTCCTCGCTCCACGGCCCGTCGACCTCGGCGGCCAGCCCGAGGACCCCGCCGAGGTCCCGCCCGGCGTCCCAGGCCGCCAGGAGCTCCTTGATGCTGGCGAGGGTGTAGCCGCGTTCCAGCAGGTCGGTGATCTGCCGCAGCCGCGTGAGATGGGCGTCGCCGTAGACGTTGGCGCGGCCCCGGCGCTCCGGACGGGGCAGCAGACCACGGTCCTGGTAGGCGCGGATGGTGCGGACGGTGGCGCCGCTGAGGCGGGCCAGGTCCTCGATGCGGTACTCCGGCTGTGGCTGCGGCTGGTCGGTCAAGGCGGTGCTCCTCACAGGTCGGCCGCGCCGCCCACCGCACCCGCCGCGGCGCGTACGACCGGGGAGGCGCCGGCGGGGCGACGGCCGTGCAACGCCCCGTCCTGCGAGGGATGGTACGGGCGCCTCAGCTGCCCCCGCACCGCCCCGCCGCCCGGACCGGGCCCGGGTGCCCGGTCCTCACCCCGGGCGGACCCGGCACGGTGGTGGCAGGCACCGACCGGGCACACGCCGGGGGCCGTCCGTACCCGGGCCGCGGCGGGACAGACCGGCGCCCGACGGGCCACCGCCGGCCGTGTCACCGCCCGGCCCGGGCCGAGCCGCGCCCCGTCCGGGCCCTGCCCGGAACGGGCCCCGGCCGGGTACAGGCCAGGACGCCTCCCGGCCCGGCACGCCCCGGAACATCCCCAGGAACACCTCTCCCCCCGTCTCACAGCGGAGGCTCGATGCGGGCGACGGCCCGCAGCGCTCGCGGCGCCACCCGGGAGAGGAACCGCGCGCCGCGCGCCTCGGGGGTGACGGGGACCACCGCCTGATTGCGGACCACGGCGCGCAGGACGGCGTCCGCGACCTTCTCCGGCGGATAGTTACGCAGCCCGTAGACCCGGGTGGCCTTGGTCTGGCGCGCCTTCTCCTCGTCGGCCGACACCCCGGTGAACCGCGAGGTGGCGGTGATGTTGGTGTTGACCAGCCCCGGGCAGATCGCCGAGACCCCGATGCCCTGTCCCGCCAGCTCGGCACGGAGGCACTCGCTGAGCATCAGCACCGCGGCCTTGGACGTGCTGTACGCGGGCAGGGCCCGGGACGGCTGGAACGCCGCGGCGGAGGCGGTGTTGACGATGTGCCCGCCCTGGCCGCGTTCCGCCATCCGCTTCCCGAACGTCCGGCAGCCGTGGATGACGCCCCAGAGATTGACGTCCAGGACCTTCTGCCAGTCCTCCACCGACGTCTCCATGAAGGAACCCGACAGCCCGATCCCCGCGTTGTTGACCAGCACGTCGACCGTGCCGTAGGCGGCGTCGACACGGTCCGCGAGCTTCTCCATCGCCGCGGCGTCCGCGACGTCGACCACCTCGCTGTACGCCTGCGGGGCGCCGATCAGCCGGGCCATGTCCGCGGTCCGTGCGGCGCCCTCCGCGTCCCGGTCCACCGCGACGATCCGCGCCCCGGCCTCCGCGAACGCGAATGCCGTCGCCCGGCCGATGCCGCTCGCCGCACCGGTCACCAGCACCAGCTGCCCGCCGAACCGGTCCGCGTAGGCCCCGGACGCCGCGACCGCCTTCGCCGGGTCGCCCTCCTCCTGGGTGGTGATGAACTCCGTGATCCACGCGGCCAGTTGGTCGGGCCGGGTGCGCGGCACCCAGTGCTTGGCCGGGAGGGTGCGGCGGGTGAGCCGGGGCGCCCACCGGTCGAGGTCGTCGTAGAGCCGCTCCGACAGGAACGCATCGCCGGTCGGGGTGATGAGCTGCACGGGGCAGTGGGCGAACGCGTCGTCGCGGGGGTGGCTGAGCCGGGAGCGGATGTTGTCGCGGTACAGCCAGGCGCCGTGGGCCGCGTCGCGGGGCAGGGACGACGTCGGGTAGTCGCCGCCCGGCACCTTCTCGAACCGTTCCATGAGCGCCGGCCACCGCTTGCCGAGCGGGCCCTTCCAGGCCATCTCCGGCAGCGCCGGGGTGTGCAGCACGTAGACGTACCAGGACTTCAGGGACTGGGACAGGAGCTGTGTGGCGCGGCGGGGGGTGGGCCGCTTGAGGCGTCCCTTGATCCAGTGGCCGAAGTGGTCGAGGGACGGGCCCGACATCGAGGTGAACGACGCGATCCGGCCCTCGGTCCGCCGGACCGTCGCGAACTCCCAGGACTGCACCGAGCCCCAGTCGTGCCCCACCAGATGCACCGGCCGGTCCGGGCTGACGGCGTCCACGACGGCGAGGAAGTCATCGGTCAGCTTCTCCAGCGTGAACCCGCCGCGCAGCGGCTGCGGCGCGGTCGAGCGCCCGCAGCCCCGCACGTCGTACAGCACCACGTGGAAGCGGCCGGCGAGCCGCTGCGCGACCTCGGACCAGACCTCCTTGCTGTCCGGGTAGCCGTGCACCAGCAGCACCGTGGGCCGCTCCGGATCACCCAGTTCGGCGACGCACAGCTCGATACCGCCGGTGCGCACCCACCGCTCCCGGGCCCCCGGGAGGCCGGCCCCGGCAGCCGTGCCACCGCTCCCGGAGCCCGCCGCGCCGGCAGAGCCCGCCGCACCGCGCCCTTCCACCGCGTCCGCCATGTCCTTCTCCTCGCCCTCTTCCTCGACTTCGTTCCCGACCGGATCCGGAAGCTGCCTCACGCGGCCTTCTCCTCCTGCCACCGCCGCACATGCGGCAGATCGTCGTCCAGCCAGAACGCGCTCTCCCGCGGGTCTTTGGAGTCCGTCACGACGAGGAGCTCCTCGAACTTCGCCCCCGTGCCGCGGAATCCGAGATGCGGTTCGACGGCCCACAGGCCCGGCTGCGGCGGATGGTCGGAGAAGGAGTACGGGCTCCACAGCGGCGACCAGCCCTCCCGGTGCCCGTGCAGCGCGTCCGACGCCAGCCCCTTCAGGGACTGTGTCCCGAAGCCGAACACGGTGGGCGCCCACCGCCGCTCCCGGACCTGGTCGACCTTGTGGGCGATGACCCCGAACGGGTAGGCGCGGTGCCGGTTCGTGTGCCCCTGGCGCACCATCAGGCGCTCGACGTCCTCGTAGATCTCCCGCAGCGGACGGCGCTCGCGCACCTCGCGGAGGATCAGTTCGCGGTGTGCTTCCAGGTCGGCCGTCAGCCGGTCGTGGACGGGGTTGAGGCCCAGGCAGCCGGAGTAGCCGATGTCGGCGGTGAAGCCGCGGTACACCGGAGCCATGTCGAGGATGAACGGCATCCCCGGCTCCAGCCGCCGCCCGGTCGGGAAGAACTGCAGCGGTACGCGGAACCCGGCGAAAGCCGTCCGGTCGCCGAACCACGCGAACGGCAGATGGAACCAGTCCCGCACCCCGCGCTCGCGCAGCCACACCCGCTGCATCCGCGCCGCCTCACGCTCGGTGACGCCCGGCTTGAGCTGCGCGGCGACGGCCTCGGCGCACTCGTAGGCGAGGCGCTGGACCTCCCGGAAGCCGCGTAGCCGCGCGCCGAGGGCCCCGGCCGCCGCCGGATTCTGTGAGGTCACTACAGGCATCGTCCACCGTCCGTCCGTCAGCAGGGCATCGTCGCGGTACGTGTACGTAACTTGACACTGATGAATGTGACAATCGCTGACGTTCACGTCAAGAGGCGTGCGGTGAACCCGCACGGAACCTGCCACGGACCCACCGCCCGCCCCTCCGAACCGCCCCCTCCGAACCGGCCGTCCGCACCGGCCCCGCAGCTGGACCCGCACCAGCCCCGCAGTCCCACCCGTCCCGAGGCCCGCCCCCCGCCCGACCGCTGAGCCCGTACCGGACGGACACCCGTACCCGCTCCACCCTCTGGAGGACCCGCCCCGACACCTCCGCCATGCCCCACGAGGAGGGCATCCCCTAAGGGGCGTCGTCCCCGAGAGGTAGGACCGGACCGTCGTCCGGGGTGACGATCCGTGTGGCGGGCGCCACTACCGTCGAGGTGTGACCGTCATCCTGACCGAAAGCCTCAGCAAGCGGTTCCCGCGGGTGACCGCCCTGGACCGGCTGACCGTGGACATCGCGCCCGGTGTGACCGGCCTGGTGGGCGCCAACGGGGCCGGAAAATCGACCCTGATCAAGATCCTCCTCGGCCTCGCCCCGGCCACCGAGGGCACCGCACACGTCCTCGGCATGGACGTCACCACCCACGGCGCCGCCATCCGCGAACGCGTCGGCTACATGCCCGAACACGACTGCCTGCCCCCGGACGTCTCCGCCACCGAATTCGTCGTCCACATGGCCCGGATGTCCGGCCTGCCCCCCACAGCGGCCCGCGAACGCACCGCGGACACCCTCCGCCACGTCGGCCTCTACGAAGAGCGCTACCGCCCCATCGGCGGCTACTCCACCGGCATGAAACAGCGCGTCAAACTCGCCCAGGCCCTCGTCCACGACCCGGAGCTGGTCTTCCTCGACGAGCCGACCAACGGCCTCGACCCCGTCGGCCGGGACGACATGCTCGGCCTGATCCGCCGCGTCCACACCGACTTCGGCATCTCCGTCCTGGTCACCTCCCACCTCCTCGGCGAACTGGAACGCACCTGCGACCACGTCGTCGTCATCGACGGCGGCACGCTGCTGCGCTCCTCAGCCACCGGCGAGTTCACCCGGGCGACCACCTCCCTGGTCGTCGAGGTCACCGACACCGACGAGCACCCCGACGGCACCGCCGCCCTCCACTCGGCCCTCGCCGCCGCCGGAGCCACCGTCACCCGCGACGCACCCGGCGCCGCCCCGGCCACCACCGCCGGCCACCTCCTCCACATCGAAGCCGGCACGTCCGGCGGCGCGGACCCCCACGACCTCGTCCGCGACACGGTCGCCGCCCTCGGCCTCGGCCTCGTCCGCATGGAACCCCGCCGACACCACCTCGCCGAGGTCTTCCGCACCCCGGCGACCGCCACTACCGGAGCCGAGGCCCCGCCCGGCACCGGCCCCGCAGCCGAACCCGCCATCCCGGCCCCCGCCCCGCACCCCGCCCCGAAGGGAGGCGCCACCGATGCCCGCTGACCCCACCTCACCGGCCCCCGCCACCACACCGGGCGCCCACCGCCCCGCCCCCTACGGGCAGCACACCCCCGACACCGCCCCCACCACCGGCCACCCCCGGCCCCGACCCACGGAGGCCGCGGCATGACCGAGCCGCAGAACACCGCGACGGCCCCGCAGCCACCGACTGGGGCATCCCTCCACAACATCGGCTACCGCCACTACGACGGCCCCCGCCTAGGCCGCGCCTACGCCCGCCGCTCCCTCTTCGTCCAGAGCCTGCGCGGCGCCTACGGACTCGGACGCTCCGCCAAGTCCAAGGTCCTGCCGATGCTCCTCCTCGGCGTCATGTGCCTGCCCGCCGGCATCATGGTCGCGGTCACCGTCGTCACCAAGGCCCACAGCCTCCCCCTCGACTACAGCCGCTACGCGATCTACCTCCAGGCCGTCATCGGCCTCTACCTCGCAGCCCAGGCCCCCCAGTCCGTCTCCCGCGACCTGCGCTTCCGCTCCGTACCGCTCTACTTCTCCCGCCCCATCGAGCGCATCGACTACGTCACCGCGAAATTCGCCGCCCTCGCCGCCGCCCTCTTCCTCCTCACCGCCACCCCGCTGGTGATCCTCTACGCCGGTGCCCTCCTCGCGAAGCTCGACTTCGCCGACCAGAGCGAGGGATTCGCCCAAGGACTGCTCACCGTCGCCCTCCTCTCCCTCCTCTTCGCCGGCATCGGGCTGGTCATCGCCGCCGCCACCCCCCGCCGCGGCTTCGGCGTCGCCGCCGTCATCGCCACCCTCACCCTCCCCTACGGGGCCGTCAGCGCCCTCCAGGGCATCGCCTACGTCCAGGGCCACGAATCCGCCGTCGGCTGGCTCGGCCTCTTCTCCCCGATCACCCTGATCGACGGCGTCCAGGCCACCTTCCTCGGCGGCACCACCTCCTTCCCCCAATCCCTGGCCCCCACCACCGCCGCGGGCGCCCTCTACCTCCTCGTCGCGCTGGCCACCGTCGCCGCCTCCTTCGCGCTGCTCCTGCGCCGCTACCGCAAGGCCGGCCTGTGACCCACCCCGTCCGCCACACCCACACCGCCACCCGCACCGACGAGGAGCCGCGCCCATGAGCACCCTCCGCATCGACCACGTCTCCCGCTGGTTCGGCAACGTCGTCGCCGTCAACGACATCACCATGACCATCGGCCCCGGAGTCACCGGCCTCCTCGGCCCCAACGGCGCCGGAAAATCCACCCTCATCAACATGATGGGCGGCTTCCTCGCCCCCTCCCACGGCACCGTCACCCTCGACGGCGACCCCGTCTGGCGCAACGCCCGCAGCTACCGCCACCTCGGCATCGTCCCCGAACGCGAAGCCATGTACGACGTCCTCACCGGCCGCGAATTCGTCCTCGCCAACGCCGAACTCCACGGCCTCGGCCGCACCGAGGCCGCCGCCGCCCTCGCCACCGTCGACATGACGTACGCCCAGGACCGCAAGATCGCCACCTACAGCAAAGGCATGCGCCAGCGCGTCAAAATGGCCTCCGCGCTCGTCCACGACCCCTCGGTCCTGCTCCTCGACGAACCGTTCAACGGCATGGACCCCCGCCAGCGCATGCACCTCATGGAACTCCTGCGCGACATGGGCGACGAGGGCCGCACCGTCCTCTTCTCCTCCCACATCCTCGAAGAGGTCGAACAACTCGCCACCCACATCGAGGTCGTCGTCGCCGGACGCCACGCCGCCTCCGGCGACTTCCGCAAGATCCGCCGCCTGATGACGGACCGCCCGCACCGCTACCTCGTCCGCTCCGACAACGACCGCGCCCTCGCCGCCGCCCTCATCGCCGACCCCTCCACCGCAGGCATCCAGGTCGACCACACCGAAGGCGCCCTCCACATCCAGGCCGTCGACTTCACCCGCTTCACCACCCTCCTGCCCCGCGTCGCCCACGACCAGGGCATCCGCCTCCTCACCGTCACCCCCTCCGACGAATCCCTGGAATCCGTCTTCTCCTACCTCGTCACGGCCTGACCAGCGCCGACGCCGACCGCACCCGCCCCGGCCCCCAACGCCCCGCCCGCCCCGGAAGGAACCCGCACATGTCCACCACCAGCCCACCCACCCCCGCCGCACCCCTGCCCCCCGCCTTCTTCCACCCCACCGTCGCCCGCCTCACCTACCGCACCCTCCTCGGCAGCCGACGCGCCCTGATCCTCTTCGCCCTCCCCGCCCTCCTCCTCGTCATCGCCGTCGCCGTCCGCACCCTCACCGGCGCCGACGACACCACCGCCAAGGAGATCCTCGGCGGATTCGCCCTCGCCACCCTCGTCCCCCTCATCGGCGTCATCGCCGGAACCGGCGCCATCGGCCCGGAGATCGACGACGGCTCCGTCGTCTACCTCCTCGCCAAACCCGTACGCCGCAGCACCATCGTCCTCACCAAACTCACCGTCGCCACCGGCACCGCCCTCCTCTTCTCCGCCGTCCCCGTCCTCGTCGCCGGCTACGTCCTCAACGGCAACAGCCAGCAGATCGCCGTCGCCTACGCCACCGCCGCAGCCGTCGCCTCGATCGCCTACGCCGCCGTCTTCCTGCTCCTCGGCACGATCACCCGCCACGCCGTCGTCATCGGCCTGGTCTACGCCCTCGTCTGGGAATCCCTCTTCGGCAGCCTCGTCCCCGGCGCCCGCACCCTCAGCATCCAGCAGTGGGCCCTCGCCCTCGGCGGCCGCCTCGCCCCCGACTCCACCGTCACCTCCGCCGTCACCCTCCCCACCGCCGCGATCCTCCTCATCGCCGCCACCACCGCCGCCACCTGGTACGCCACCCGCCGCCTCCGCGCCCTCACCCTCGCCGGGGAGGAGTGACCGCCGCCGGATCCGCAGCACAAAGCGCGGCAGGGGAGAGCACCACCAGGCAGGCGCCCACCCCTACGGGCCCTCCGTAAGGTGACCGCGTGACGCCCCCGACGCCCTCCCCGACCCCATCCGCACCCACCACGGCACCGGCCACCACCCCGCTGATCACCACCGAGACGCTGCACCACCCCGGCGCCCCGGGCACGCCCGCCACCCTCCCGGCGCTCCTCTGGCGGGCCGGACCGGGCTGGCGGATGATCTCCAGCGCCGTCCTCGGCGGCGGCATCGGCGAACGCCACTGGGTCCTCAACGCCCAGGTACCCCACGGCTACACCCGCCGCGACCCACAACGCCACCTCGCCGAGATAGCCGCCCCGGCCCTCACCACGCCGCCCGCGTCCCCCTCGGCCCCGCTCCCGCCCGGCGTCGGACTGATGACCGCCGCCGACATCCTCGCCACCGCCGCCCACTCCACCGAGGACGGCGCGGAAGCCCTGGTCACCGCCGGTGTCGGCGTCTCCGGCTGGGCCGCCGTCCCGGCCTCGCACGCCGTGCCCCACCCCGGCCCCGGCACGATCAACATCCTCGTCGCACTCCCGGTGCCCCTCACCGACGCGGCCCTCGTCAACGCCGTCGCCACCGCCACCGAAGCCAAGGTCCAGGCACTCCACGACAACGGCTACGACGCCTCCGGCACCCCGACCGACGCCGTCTGCATCGCCGCCCGCACCCCGCGAAACACCACCCCCGCCGAACACTTCGCCGGCCCCCGCTCCCCCTGGGGCGCCCGCCTCGCCCGCGCCGTCCACCGCGCCACCCACGAAGCCGTCGCCCACGACGCCCGCCTCCGCACGACGCCCTCGGACCCGGGCCCCTGACAGCGGACCCGGCCGAACGCATACCTCCGCCCCGCACGGAGTGAGCGTTCCACCCGTACGGGCCCAGCCCGTCCCACCCGTACGGGATCAGCCCGTCCCACCCGTACGGGAGCCGCCTCCGCGGCCCGCCCCACGGGAGACAAACCACCGCCCCGCCGCAAGACCCACAGCAGGCGCACCCCACCGAGGCCCCCAAACAGGCGCACCGCAGAGGCCCCCACCGCGTACGGGTCGCCCCGTCCCACCCGTGCGGGCGAGCGCATCCCACCCTTACGGGTACAACACGTTCCACCCGTAAGGGAATTGCCTCCGCACCCCTCCGTACGGGACGAGGCCCAGCACCCCACGCACCCCGAACACCGAGCGGGGCGGCGCCTCCCGGCCACCGCCCCGCTTCCTCCGTGCCCCCCGATGCCGGTTACACCGCCGGGGCCCCGATCCGCCGGTCCCGGCCCGCGCCCATGCCCAGCAGCGCCAGCCCCGCACACACCACCAGCATCAACACCAGCGGCACACTCCACCCACCGGTCACCTGATGCACCGCACCCAGCGCCAACGGGCCGACCGCCGCCAGCAGATACCCACCGGTCTGCGCCATCCCCGACACCCGGGCCGCCGTATGCGCGTCCCCCGACCGCAGCACCATCATCGTCAGCGCCAGCCCCAACGCACCGCCCTGACCGAGGCCCAGCAGCACCGCCCACAGCCACGCCCCCGCGATCGGCGCCACCATCAGCCCCACGACACCGCACGCCATCAGCGCCGACACCATCACACCCAGCAGCCGCTGCCGCCGCATCCGTCCCGCCAGCATCGGCACCACGAACGAACCCGCCATCTGCACCAACGTGCTGAACGCGAAGATCAGCCCGGCCTTGCCCTTCCCCATGCCGTGATCCGTGAAGATCGTCGGCATCCAGGCGATCATCACGTACGCGATCAGCGACTGCGATCCCATGAACAGCGTCACCTGCCACGCCAGCGCCGACCGGCTCAGCCGCGGCCCCTCCTCGACGCCGTGCGCCGGACGCGCCGCCGCCTCACCGTGGCGCGTACCCCTACGGGACATCACCGCCTGCGGCACCCAGACCAGCGCCGCCGCCCCCGCCAGCAACGCCCACGAGACCAACGCCCCCTGCCAACTGCCGAGCGCCTCCTCCAACGGCACCGCGGTCGCCGCCGACACCGTCGCGCCCAACACCATCGCCGTCGTGTAGAGCCCCGTCATACCGGCGGCCTTCTCCGGGAAGTCCCGCTTGATCAGCCCCGGCATCAACACGTTGAGCAGGGCTATCGCGGTCCCCACCACCGCACACCCGGCGAACAACGCCACGACCGGCGGCGCGACCCGCAGCACGACGCCGCCGCACAGCAGCACCAACGCCCCGCACAGCACCGTCTCCGTACCCCACCGACGCGCCAGCCTCGGCGCAACGATCGACCCCAGCCCCATGAACACCAGCGGAATCGCCGTCACCAGACTGGTCGCCGTCGCCGCCAGCCCGAAGTGGCGACCGATCTCGGCGAGCAGCGGTGACACCCCCGCCAGCGCCGCCCGCATGTTCAACGACGCCAGCACGATCCCGGCCAGCAACAGCGCCGGATGCGCCCGCAGCTCCCGCCGCGCCACGACGACCTGCGGCGCCGCCGCCAGATCCTCCTCCGCATCGATCAAAGGAGCCTCGGACAACGGGACCTCGGACAACGGGACCTCGGACAACGGGACCTCGGACAGCGGGGCCTCGGATCTGCTACCGGACATGCGTACACACCTCACCAATCGAAACTCGAAGAAATGGGGGACGGAGAAAGGAAGTTGAGCCCCCCAAGGGACACGCACGGCAAGCCCCGACGAACGGAGGACGACAACGCCGCTCCCCAGACCCCTGACAAAGCCCGCCACCAGCGACTACGCCGACATCTGCCGCTACGCCGACACCCGCGGCGGCGCAACGAAACCCCGGGCGAACGCGCCCCCGACGAAGCCCGCCACGGCACCGACGAACGGTCCCTCACGGTGCCGACAAACGGGCCGTCACGGAACTGACGGACACACCGTCACGGGACCGACGACCGGCCGATCCGCCACACACGCCATACCAACGACCCGTCACAAGCAGCACCACGAAGGGCCTCACTAGCGAGACCACGAGCGACACGAAGCGCAGCACGACGCACGGCACCACGAGGACACCGACCGAGCAGCCCGCCGCCCATCACCGCCCGGACACCCCCGCCGACCCCTCACCAGGGAGCCCTGCCCCGAACCGACGGCCCCTTGCCGCCCGCTGCCGCCCGCTGCCGCTGACTGTCACCGCGTCACCGTCCGTCGAGCAGCGTCTCCACGGCACGCCTCGGCTTGTCCAACAGCGCCCGGGTCGCCCGCTCCGCCGCCTCCGGATCCCCGGACGCGATGGCCGTCATGACCGCATGGTGATCACCGTGCACGATCTTCGGAATCGCATGGTCGTCCAACGCCGTGACCAGCGCCTCCCGCACCGAGCTGCTGAACCAGCCGTACGTGGCCGTCAGCGCGGTGTTGTGCGCCGCCTCCACCACGGCCCGGTGGAACGCGACGTCATGATCCGCATGCAGCTCCAGATTGCCGTCCGCGGGCTGCCCGTCCTCGCCCTCCAGCTGCGCCTGGGCATCGAGCGCCGCCTGCATCCGCTCCAGGTCGGCGGGCTCATGGCGGACCGCCGCCAGCCGCGCGGCCTCCGCCTCCAGCGCGATCCGGACCTCCAGCACGTCCCGGATCCCGGCCCGCTGCACCCCGCGCATGATCGCGCCCGGGTCGGCGGCGGACACCACGAACGTCCCCTCACCCTGCCGGGACCGCAGCATCCCGGCATGCACCAGGACCCGCACCGCCTCCCGCACGGTGTTACGCCCGACCTCCAACTGCTCGGCAAGCGCATGCTCGGTGGGAATCCGCTCCCCGACCTTCCACTCCCCGGCGACGAGCTGCGCCCGCAACGCCTCGACGACCGTGTCCACCAAAGACCGCCGCCCCGCCGCCTGCAGCACCATCCGCCTCACACGCCCTTCCTGCCCGGTTGCCCAGTCATCCTACAACTCATGCATTCACGGTACACGGACCACCGGCGCGACGGCTCCCGCGGCCCGCGACCTCCAGGGCCTCGCCGCCCGGGATGCGGGCCGGGCGCGACGGAACCGACCGGCTCGCCCCGTAGAGGGCGAAGGGTGTCGCCCCGCAGGAGATGAAGGGAGAGGCGAGAGTAGGAGGTGAAGGGAGAGGCGAGAGTAGGAAATGAAGGAAGAGGCGAGAGCGCGGAGGACGGGCCCGGCCTACGCCGCCCCGGCAGCCCGAAGGGCGACGGCCACTCGGGAGGCGCCCGAACGAGGGGCGACAGAGGGCCACGGAAAGCAATCGCAGCGGCCAGCCTTACCGGCCACCAGGCCACCAGCCCACCGTCCTTGCCTCGGGTCCGGCAGCGCCTCCCCCGGTGCCCCGCTAACCCCATGTGGGCCCACCCCACTCCGGGGCACCCCCTGGACACCCCGCATCACTCTCCGTAATAATTACTCTCAGCAATTGGAACGATGCGCCCCGCGCATTCGTTCACGGAGAGTAATCGAAGCCGCGACGGTCCACCCACCCCAGGCCAGACAGACGCCGGAGGGCTGTGGCTGCCCCGCAACGCGGTGCCCGCCCTCCACACCGACGACGGGCACCGCCCCGCAACAGAAGAGTCTGTGGCCGCACCGACGACCGCACGGCCCCCCACCGAAGAAGCCGCCACCCACCGGCGACAGCGCCCTCCTACAGCTCCCCGTACAACCGCTCCAGCACGACCGCGATGCCGTCGTCCTCATTCGACGCGGTGATCTCGTTGGCCACCGCCTTGAGTTCGGGGTGGGCGTTGGCCATCGCGACGCCGTGGGCTGCCCAGGCGAACATGGTGAGGTCGTTGGGCATGTCGCCGAAGGCGATGGTGGAGTCGGGCTTGGCGCCGAGGCGGCGGGCCGCCAGGGAGAGGCCGGTGACCTTGGTCAGGCCGAGGGGGAGCAGTTCGACGATGCCGGGTCCGGAGACCGTCACGCCGACGAGGTCGCCGGCGGTAGCGCGGGCGACCTCCGCCAGCGCGTCGTCGTCCAGCGTGGGGTGCTGGATGTAGACCTTGTTGACCGCGGCGGTCCACAGCTCGGCGTGGTCGTCGACGGGGAGGGCTGGGAGCGGGCCCTCCTTGTGGCGGTAGCCGGGGCCGACCAGTACTTCGCCCTCGATGCCGTCGCGGCTGACGGCCAGCCGGAGCGGGCCGGTCTCCGTCTCGATCTTGGCGAGGGCGAGAGCGGCGAGCCGGCGGTCGAGGGTGACGGAGGTCAGCAGGCGCTGTTCGCCCGCGTGGTAGACCTGCGAGCCCTGCCCGCAGACCGCGATGCCCCGGTAGTCGAGGGCTTCCAGTATGTGGCGGGTCCAGGGCACCGCGCGGCCGGTCACCACGATGTGGGCGGCGCCGGCCGCGGTGGCCGTGGCGAGGGCCGCGCGGGTGCGGGCGGAGATCGTTCCGTCTTCCCGCAGCAGCGTCCCGTCGAGGTCCGTCGCGATGAGTTGGTAGGGCAGGGCAGGCGTGGAGGCCGGTCCGGAGGGGGTCACTTGGCGGCGGGCTCCAGGATCTCGCGGCCGCCGAGGTACGGGCGGAGCATGGCCGGGACGCGCACGGAGCCGTCGGCCTGCTGGTGGTTCTCGAAGATCGCGACGATGGTGCGGGGGACGGCGCAGAGCGTGCCGTTGAGGGTCGCGAGCGGCTGGACCTTCGGCTTGCCGTCGACGGTCTCCCGCATCCGGACGGAGAGCCGGCGGGCCTGGAATTCGTTGCAGTTCGAGGCGGAGGTCAGCTCGCGGTACTTGCCCTGGGTGGGGATCCACGCCTCGCAGTCGAACTTGCGCGAGGCGGAGGCGCCGAGGTCACCGGTGGCGACGTCGATGACCTGGAACGGCAGTTCCAGGCCGGTCAGCCACTGCTTCTCCCAGTCGAGGAGGCGGCGGTGTTCGTTCTCGGCGTCGTCGGGCGTGACGTACGAGAACATCTCGACCTTGTCGAACTGGTGGACGCGGAAGATGCCCCGGGTGTCCTTGCCGTAGGTGCCGGCCTCGCGGCGGAAGCAGGGCGAGAACCCGGCGTAGCGCAGCGGCAGCTGGTTCGCCTCGATGATCTCGTCCATGTGGTACGCGGCGAGGGGGACCTCGGAGGTGCCGACGAGGTAGTAGTCGTCCTTTTCCAGGTGGTAGACGTTCTCGGCGGCCTGGCCGAGGAAGCCGGTGCCCTCCATGGCGCGGGGGCGGACCAGCGCGGGGGTGAGCATCGGGGTGAAGCCGGCGGCGGTGGCCTGGGCGATGGCGGCGTTGACCAGGGCCAGTTCCAGCAGGGCGCCGATGCCGGTGAGGTAGTAGAAGCGCGAGCCGGAGACCTTGGCGCCGCGTTCGACGTCGATGGCGCCGAGGAGTTCGCCGATCTCCAGGTGGTCCTTGGGCGTGAAGCCCTCGGTGGCGAAGTCGCGGATGGTGCCGTGGGTCTCCAGGACGGTGAAGTCTTCCTCGCCGCCGACGGGGACGTCGGGGTGGACGAGGTTGCCGAGCTTCTGGAGGAGGGCGTGGGCCTCTTCCTTGGCTTCGTCCTGGGCGGCGTCGGCGGCCTTGACGGCGGCGGAGAGTTCGCCGGCCTTCTTCAGCAGCACGGCCTTCTCGTCGCCGGTGGCCTTGGGGATCAGCTTGCCGAGCGCCTTCTGTTCGGCGCGCAGTTCATCGAAGCGGACGCTGGACGACCTGCGCCGCTCGTCGGCGGAGAGGAGTGCGTCGACGAGTGCGACGTCCTCTCCACGGGCGCGCTGGGAGGCGCGCACACGGTCGGGGTCCTCACGGAGCAGGCGAAGGTCAATCACCCTCCCAGGCTACCGGGGCGGACGGCGGGGCTCGACGCGATATTCCCGCGCATGTCGCAATGCCCGTTTTGGGTTGTTTATTCCGTGGGTAGGAGTGGTCCCGTGAAGTCTCCTGCGAAGTCTCCTGGCGTGGCGCCGGTACGGGAATGACGGAGGGAATTCGGTGGCATTCCGACCGGGGTGGGCGGGGTGTCGTTCGTGTCGTCGCGTGGCGGTTTTCCGCTGGTGGTCCGGCAGGTGCCGGGAGGGTGTCCGCGGGGCGGGATGTGTGGCGTGAGGTGGGGGATTCCGAGGGGTGAGCTGTGGAGAAAAGCTGAGTTGTCCACAGGTGTGGGGGGTGTGGGCATTCTTATCCACAGGCTGTGTGTGAGATCTGTGGAACTCGGAAGTTCGCCTTCCGGGCGGCGAATCATCTGCGGTGGATGGAGTGTCCAAACCCTCTTCATGCACTCTTTCGGGTGGCGTTACCTAGCCCTAAAGGGCTGATCACGGAAAAAGGGGTGACGCGGCGCGGCGTGTGACGGTGTGGGACGGCGTGGCGGGATCTGGGATCGGTAGAGTGATTTGTCGATTCTGTCCGGATCTCGCGAATGTTTACCCACAGGCACCGGGGCGGCCCTGTGGATAACTCTGTGGATAGTCCACAGCGGGGTGGAACACCCGTGGTGAGGACGTCGGGACGGGGACCGTATGGTCCCCCGGCGGTGGCCGGAATCGCCGGTTCGGTGGTCTCTCCCCGTCAGGAAACCGCCCCTCTCAGAGCCGGCCGTCCTGGCAGCGGTTGAGCCAGTCGGCGGCATCGGTGAAGGCGGCGTCGGTCATGTCGGGACGGACGGTGGCCGCGACCTGGTCGGCGCGGGGGTACGAGCCGAGGAAGCGGACGCCGCGGCAGACCCGCTTGAGGCCCATCAGGACCTCGCCGACCCGCCGGTCGGTGATGTGGCCCTCGCAGTCGACGGAGAAGCAGTACCGGCCGATGCCCTCGCCCGTCGGCCGGGATTCGATGCGCATCATGTTCACGCCGCGGACCGTGTACTCCTGGAGGAGTTCGAGGAGCGCACCGGGGTGGTCGGCGCGCAGCCACAGGACGAGCGAGGTCTTGTCGGCGCCGGTCGGCGCGGCGGGGCGGGCCGGGCGGCCGACGAGGACGAAGCGGGTGGCGGCGTTCTGGGCGTCGTGGATGTCGGTGACCAGCGGCTCCAGGCCGTAGGTGGTGGCGGCGAACTCGCCGGCGAACGCGCCGTCGTAGCGGCCCTCCTGGACGAGGCGGGCGCCGTCGGCGTTGGAGGCGGCCGACTCCCAGGCGGCGTCGGGGAGATGGGCGGCGAGCCACTTGCGGACCTGCGGCTGGGCGACGGGGTGGCCGGTGACGGTCTTGACGTCGGCGAGGGTGGTGCCGGGGCGGACCAGCAGGGCGAAGGCGATCGGCAGCAGCACCTCGCGGTAGATCATCAGGGGTTCGCCGGCGGCGAGTTCGTCGAGGGTGGTGGTGACGCCGCCCTCGACGGAGTTCTCGATGGGGACGAGGGCGGCGGCCGCCTCGCCGCTGCGGACGGCGTCGAGGGCGGCGGGGACGGAGACCATCGGCTCCAGCTCGCGGGTGGCCGCCTCCGGGAGCGTGCGCAGCGCTGCTTCGGTGAAGGTGCCCGCCGGGCCGAGATAGGTGTAGCGACTGGCCGACATACGGGTGTCTCCCTCGCGTTCTTGCGGGGAATGTCCCGCCGAGCTTGCGGGGGACACCCCGCCGATCTCCCTGTGCCGTCACGATACCGAGCCCGTGGCGTGGGCCGGTCCGGTGTCCACAGGGCGGCCGCCCCCGGACGCCACCCTGTGGACACCGGGGCCCGGGTCAGCCCTCCAGCAGCGGCTGGGCCACGTAGCCGCCGGACTCCGGGGCGGGCGGGACGGCGTACAGGCCGCTGGCCTCGTGGCGGAGGAAGGGGGAGAGGGCGTCGCCGCGGTCGAGTTTGCGCTGGATCTGGGTGAAGGCGCGCAGCGGGTCGGCCTGCCAGCAGATGAAGAGGAGACCGGCGTCGGGGGCGCCGTCGTCGCGGAATCCGTCGTGGTACGAGAACGGGCGGCGGAGCAGCGCGGCGCCCTGGTTGGTCTCGGGGGCGGCGATGCGGGCGTGGGCGTTGGCGGGGATGACGGGGAGGCCGTCGGGGCGGTTGGCGTCGAGGCGCATGGGGGTGGTCTCGTCGCCGCCGGTCAGGGGCGCGCCGGTGTCCTTGCGCCGCCCGATGATCTTCTCCTGGTCGGCGCGGGAGCGCTGTTCCCAGTCGTCGAGGAGCATCCGGATGCGGCGGACGACGGCGTACGAGCCGCCGCGCATCCAGGTGGCGTCGGCGTCGCGGTCGACGAAGATGCGGGTGTCGAAGTCGGGGTCGGACGGTTTCGGGTTGTTGGTGCCGTCGATCTGTCCCATGAGGTTGCGGGTGGTCATGGGGCGGGCGGTGGCGCCGGGGGTGCGGTTGAAGCCGTTCATCTGCCAGCGCAGCCGGGCGGTGGGGGCGGCTTCCTTCTGGAGGGTGCGCAGGGCGTGGAAGGCGACGAGGGCGTCGTCGGCGCCTATCTGCACCCAGAGGTCGCCGTTGCTGCGCTCGGGGTCGAGGGCGTCGGCGGAGAAGTCGGGCAGCGGGTCGAGCTGGACGGGGCGCTGCTTCGTCAGGCCGGTGCGGTCGAAGAAGGAGTGGCCGAGGCCGAAGGTGACGGTGAGGGAGGAGGGGCCGGCGTCGGTGGCGACGTCGGTGTCCTGGGCGGGGGCGCGCCCCGCCATGAGGTCCTGGGCGGTGCGGGTCCAGCGGCGCAGCAGGGCGGCGGCGGCCTTGCGGTCGGCGTCGGGGGCGAGGTCGAAGGCGACGAGGTGGCCGCTGGCCTGGAGCGGGGTGGTGATGCCCGCCTGGTGGGCGGCGCGGTCGGCGCGGAAGGGGACGCGGGTGGTGCCGATGGTGGTGAGCGGGGCGGGGGCGTCGCCGTGGGCGGCGGTCGCGCCGATGACGCCGCCGGCGCCGCCGACGACGAGTCCGGCCGCGCCGGCGGCGCCGACGGTGCCGAGCAGGCGGCGGCGGGACAGCTCCACGGTGGGCGCGGCACCGGCGGGGGGCGTGCCCGGGGCGGCCGGTGCGGACGGGGCGGTTCCGGGGCGCGGGGTCTGCGGGGGGACGGGTGTGGCGTCCGGGGTCGCTTCGCGGTTGCCGTGCGGCTTCTTCGTGCTCATCAGTCGATCTTCACGTTCCTGGTTTCGGTCACCTGGTCGATGTCGGAGGTACGGACGAGGAGGGAGAGCTGCCACCGGCCGGCGACGGGCAGCTGGACGTCGTCGGCGCGCCAGTGTCCCTTGCCGGTGTGGGTGGCGGTCACCGGGAGCGGCCCGAGGTGCTGGGCGCTCAGGGTGAAGGACACCTTCATCTCGGGGACGTCCATGGTGGCCCCGGAGGGGTCGGAGAGCCGTACCCGGAGCTGGTTGCCGCCGCCCGCGCGCCCGGGGTCGAGGTCGATGCGGGCGGTGCCCTTGCCGTGTGCGCCGCCGGTGTCGAACGGGATGGTCAGCACCTGCGGCTGGTTGGCGTCGGGGGAGCGTTCGGCGCCCGCGGCCTGGAGGGCGGCCTCGGTGCGGGCCGGTTCGGTGCCGGTCAGCACGGTGGTGACGGCGAGCACGAGAACGGCGACGCCGGCCTCGGCCAGTACCGAACGCCGCAGCCCGAGCCGCTGCGGGTCGGCGTCGCGCAGCCGCTTGACGCGGGCGGTGCTCAACGCTGCCCGCTGCCGGGCGAGTTGCGCGGCCCGTACGGGGTCGGGGGTGCCGGTCTCGGGTGTCGAGGGGGTGGGGGCCGTTGTCCGTACGGGGTCGGGGTCCGGGTTCCCGGGGCCGGTGTCGGGGGCGTCCCGGAGCGCGGGCGCGGGGAGCGCGTCGGCTGCCGCGCGCTCCGGTGCTGCCGCGCGCTCCGGTGCCGGTGCCTGACCGGGAACCGGAACCGTACCGGCCGCCTCCGCGGGACCGGCCTCCGCGGGACCGGCCTCGTCCCCCGTCCCCGTCCCCGCCCGGTCCGTCAGGCGTGCCGTCCACCGGCGGGAGATCCAGGCGAGGCCGACCAGCAGGAGTACCAGGCCCGCCTTGAGCATCAGCAGCTGCCCGTAGGCGGTGCCGGTCAGGGCGGGGACGGTGCCGACCTGGCGCCAGGACTGGTAGAGGCCGGTGGCCACCAGGGTGAGGACGGAGGCGAAGGCGAGGCGGGAGAAGCGGCGGACGGCGGCGCGTTCCACCGGCGGTCCCCAGTAGAGGGAGACGACGAGGGCGGCGAGGCCGCCGAGCCAGGTGGCGACGGCGAGCAGGTGCAGCAGATCGACGGGGACGGCGAGGCCCGGCTGCAGCCCGGTGGAGGCGTGTTCGGCGAACGACCAGGTCGCGGCGGTCCCGAGGGCCAGCAGTGTGCCGCCCGCGGTGAGCCCGGCGGTGAGCCGCCGCAGCCGGGCCCGGGCCGCGTCGCCCTGGGGGCCGCGGTCCGCCGCATCACCCGGGGCTGCCCCGTCGCCGTCCGCCGCGGCCGCCCGCCGCGTCCGCTCGTACGCCCCGAAGAGCAGGGTGACGAAGAGGGCCGCGCCGGCGAGGAGGAGCAGGCGGGCGGTGAGGGCGATGCCGGTCTTCGTCGGGAGGACGGCGCGGAGGGCGTCGAGTTCGGTGAGGTCGGCGAGGTCGCCGGAGCCGGTGTAGGGGCCGCGGAGCAGGAGGAGGGCGAGGGTGGCGGCGGTGAGGAGGACCCAGCCGCCGTGGACGGTCAGCCGCTGCACGGAGCGGACACCGGCGGCCGCGGGGCGGCACGCCAGGACGAACGCGGCGCCGCCGAAGAGCAGCACGAAACCGGCGTAGGCGAGGTAGCGGGCGACACCGTAGAGCGCGCCGACCGGCCCGCCGCCCGCCTCCTGCTGCGGCAGCGGTGCCTTGGTGGCGGACGGTGCGCCGATGGAGAAGGTGAAGGCGCCGGAGACCGGGTGGCTGTCGGCGGAGACCGCCTGCCAGGCGACGGTGTAGGTGCCGTCGGGAAGGCCGGGCGGCAGGCCGGTGCCGTATTTGACGGTCTCGCCGCTGCACAGGTCGCGGAGTTTGCCGCGGTCGACGCGGGTGCCGTGCGGGTCGAGGACGCGTACGGAGTCGTCGCCCATCGCGACGCCCTCGGAGAAGCTGAGGGTGACCTGCTCGGGGGCGTGCGCGACGACCGTGCCCTGGGCCGGGTTGCTGCCGGTCAGCACCGCGTGGGCCTGGGCCGGTGCGGCGGTGGCGAGCAGCAGACCGCAGAGGGCGACGGCGACGGCCAGCAGGCGCGCGGCGACCGGCCGCCGGGGCCTGGCGGCACCGGCGCGGGGACGGGCGGGCGCGGTGCCGGTGGGCGGCGTCATGGGTGCTCCCCTTCGTGTGCGTCGAGTGCGTGGGCGCGGGGCCCGGGTACGGAGCGGTCGTACCCGGGCCCCGCGGGCGGTGGGCCGCGGCGGGGCCCTGGGGTGCGCGCGGTGGGTGGCGCTCCCCGGGGCGGCTGCCGGGCCGGCGCGCCCGAAGGCGGCGGCCGGCAGCGTGCCCCCGGGGCGGCCTACTTGCGGGCGTGCCCGGAGTGATCCATGTGGTCCATGTCCCCGGAGCCCGCGCCGTGTCCGCCGCCGGTGGCGGGCCGGTACGTCGCGGACTTCACCGGCACCTGGACGGTGATCGCGTCGGCCTTGGCGAAGTGCAGCTCAAGGGTGACCTTCTGGCCCTCGGCAGGCTTGTGCTTGAGGCCCATGAACATGATGTGGTCGCCGCCGCTGGCCAGCTTCAGCGCACCGTCCGCCGGAACGGGCAGCGAGCTGACGTGTTCCATGGCGTTGCCCTTGGTGGTGTGCAGGGAGACGTCGTCGGAGAGATCGCTGGTGACGGAGGTGAGCTTGTCGGCGCCACCGGTGTTCTCGACGGTGAGGAAAGCCCCGGCCATCTTGTCGGTGACCGGCTGCGGCATGTACGCCCCGGAGACCTTCAGCTGCGGGGCTCTCGTCGTGGCGGCGGGCTTGTCGGACTTCGCCGACGTACCGGAGCCGCCGCATCCGGCGAGGCCGAGGGCGCAGACGGCGGCGAGGGCGGTGGCGGTGAGGGTGCGGCGGTTCACGGGTTCTGCCCCTTGATGAGCTTCGGGAGTGCGGAGGTGTAGTTGTCGGCGGTGGCTTCCTGCATGCCCATCCAGTGGATGCGGTCGTCCTTGGGGGAGGCCATCAGGACCTGCGCGCCGTGGGTGGAGACGACGTCGCCGTTCTTCTTCACCACGGGCTTGTCGATGCCGATGTTGACGTCGCGGGCGCCGCGCTGGATGTCGGCGAACTTCCCGGTGAGGCCGGTGAAGTCCTTGTTGATGCCGCCGAGCCACTTCTTGAGGGCCTGGGGGGTGTCGCGCTCCGGGTCGGAGGTGATGAACAGCACGCGGAGGTCGTCCTGTTCGGCCTTGGGCAGCTGCTTCACCGCGACGGCGATGTTGGCCATCGTCAGCGGGCAGACGTCCGGGCAGTTGGTGTAGCCGAAGTAGATGAGGGTCGGGTGGCCCTTGGTCTTCGCCAGCAGGTCGTACGGCTTGCCGTCGGAGTCGGTGAGGGTGAGGTCCGGCTTCTCGATCGGGTTGTCGAGCGTGACGATCGGCTTGGCGGTGGCGCCGGAGACCGACGCGGCGGGCTTGTCGCCGCCGTCGTCGTCGGGCCCGCAGGCGGTCAGGGTGAGGGCGGCGGCGGCCGTGAGGACGGCCGCGATCAGGGTCTTTCCACGCATGGCGATATGTCCGGGGGTCGGTGAACGGGGGACCGGGCCGGCGTCGCGGGGACGCCCGCCCGGAGGCGGTCAGGCGGTGCGGCGGCGTCCGGCGAACACGCCGAAGCCGACTCCGATGATGCCGACGACGATGCCGACGACGCCGAGCACCCGTGCCGTGCTGTCGCTGCCGGAGGCGTCCGCGGCGGCGGTGGTGGTGGCCGCGGGCTTGGCGTCACCCGCGCCGTCGGCGCCGCCCGCGGGCGGGGTGAGGGCGAGGACCGGCGCCGGGTTCTCCGGCTCCGGCGCGCCCTTCTTCGCCGGTTCGATCCAGCGCACGACCTCCTTGTTGTCGTACGTCTGGAGCGCCTTGAAGACGATCTGGTCGGCGTGGTCGGGCAGCTGGCCGACGGAGAGCGGGAACTGCTGGAACTGGCCGGGGGCGATGCCCTTGCCGTCCGCCGTCCACGTGATCTTCGACGGCGCCTTGTCGATCTTCTCGCCGTGCGTCTCCAGCGGCTTGTCCAGCTTCGCCTCGGTGACCTCGACCTTCCAGCCCGGCACCGGCTGCGGCATGACGGACGCCAGCGGGTGGTCGGTCGGCAGGTTCACCTCGACCTTGACCGTCGAGGCGTGGTCGCGCTCGTTGGGGACCTTGATGTTCACGGTGGCGTAGCTGCCCTGCTCGGCGGTGCCGGGCACCACGCTGACGTGTGCGAAGGCGGGTCCGGCCAGCACCAGCACACCCGCCGCCGCGACTCCGCCGATCACCGGCAGGCGCCGTGCGATCCGGCGCCCGCGGTGCGGCGCGTCAGGGGTGGTGTCCGGGGTCGTCGTCCCAGGGGTCATCTCAGAAGCCATGGCGAAATGTCTCCACATCGGCGTCACGGGCGTCGGCGAACGGTGCCGACGCCGCAAGTGGCAGAAGCGTCAAAGGGGAAGATGTGGCGCAGGCGGTGACGGCGCGGGAGTCCGGCCCGGTCGGGCGGGTGCTGCGCGCGCGTCAGGCCGCGAGGGCGAGTCCGGCGGTGCGGACGTGCCCCGGGGCCACGGCGGGCGGGCCCCGCCGGACGACGCTGTGCAGCAGTGCGGGATCCTCCGGCCCGGACGGGCCCGCCGCGTGGGCGAGCGGTGCCGCGGGTCCGGTGCGGTGGCCGGGCAGCCCGGCGAGGAGGGCGCGGACCAGCGCCAGCGCCGAGCGCAGCGCCCCGGCCAGCGCCTGCGCCGCGGCCTCGTGCGCCACCGGCGCGGACAGCCGGATCAGCCGCCACAGCGCCGCCTCGCCGCGGCGCAGCAGCCAACCGGCGGCCAGCGCGGCGAGGAGGTGACCGAGCAGCATCGGCAGCGACGGCAGCACGGAGTGCGCCATCGGCGCGCCCGCGAAGTGCCCCATCCCGGCCATACCGTCCGCGCCGCCGGTGCCGAGAACCTCGGCGGTGTGCGGGTCGGACGGGTCGAAACCGTTCTGCGCGACGATGCGGTGCGCCGCGTCGCCACCGAGCCGTACGCCGTCGAGACCGCAGGTCAGACGGCGGGCGAGGGCGATCACGGTGGCGTCGTCGAGCCGCCCGCCGGCCGTCGTCACCGGCGCCGCGCAGAGCTGGCCGGCGGAGAACAGCGCGTGGAGTGCGAGCTGTCCGACGGTGAGTGCCGCGGCGATTCCGGGTAGAGATCGTTCCCGTCCGGCCAACGGTGCGGCGACGACGAGGACGACGCCGCAGCCGGCGGCCAGCGTCCACAGCGGAACGGAGGCGAGGGATCCGGCCATGTGCCCGGTCGCGGCCAGCACGACGCAGACCGCGGTGAACACCGCGGCCCTCAGCAGCCGCAGATCGGCGGCGGCGCGCGCGTGGCGGGCGGGGGCAGTCATGGCGGCGCCATCATCCCACCCGCCTCGCCGGCCGCCTACGGCAGGTCGACGCGCAGGGGCGCCCGAGGGGGCCCACCGGGGGACGCCGGGGCGCGCGGGGGCGCACACCCCGGAGCGCACTTACACGGCGCGCTCGGTACTCCGCATCCGCCGAACGAGCGGTGTGCCGCCCCGCGCATGCTTACGTCGCTCCTACGGCGGCAATACGTAACGGTATGTCGAGCCGCGGCCAGGAGGCTGGAGCGATGAGCATGTGGTGGTCACTCCATCTGCGCCGGGAACCGGCCAGTGTGCCGCTTGCCCGGCGCCTGCTTCTGGGGGCGATGGAGACCGCCGGGGTCGATCCGGACATCTGCTATGACCTGTCGGTCGCGCTCTCCGAGGCGTGCGCGAACGCCGTCGAACACGGCGGTGGCGAGGACGGCTCGGACTACCGCGTCACCGCCTACATCGACGGCGACACCTGCCACATCGAGGTCAGCGACTCCGGCCCCGGCTTCGTCCGCGCTCCCCGCTCCACCGACCCCACCCTGCTCACCCCGCCCCCCGCCCCCGCCGACGCCGAGGACGGCCGTGGCCTCTTCCTCATCGAGGCCCTCACCGACCACGTCCGCTACGCCACCGGCACCGGCCGAAGAGGCGCCGTGGTGAGCTTCGACAAGATCCTCAAATGGCGCGAGGGAGCGGCGCTGCCGATGGCGTCGTGAGCGGAGGCTCCGGCACACACCGCGGGCTTCGGGGCGAATACATCTGAAGGGGGCACAGGGCTATGGGCGGAACTTTTCCACCCAGCCTGGTATCCGCCGGGGCAGCCCTGGACCCCTGCGCTGATCCATCCGGAGCAGGCCGCCCGGGCGCGTAGACAACTCCTGGCCTCCGCATGTGGCTTGTTGGGGGCGTCAGTCCTCGTCTCCCGGTCCGCAGGGTGTGCGCGGCCCCGGTTGCTCCGGAGAGTGGCAGGTCGGTGGCAGGTCAGCGGGTCGCCGGCGGGATGACGGGGAGGTCGGCGGGGGTTGCGGGGTGGCCTGCCTGGACGGTCCAGATGCGGCCGGTGCCCGGGTCGGCGAGGACGGTCTCGACGGCGGCGGCGACCTCGTCCGGTGTGGCGAGCAGCAGCCCGCGCGCGAGCAGCGCGGCGCGGAACGGGGCGACGGCCGGGGTGTCCACCAGCCCCGGGCAGACGGCGTCGAGCCGGATCCGGTCCGCGGTCAGCAGCGGAGCGGCGGAGCGGACCAACCCGACGAGGGCATGTTTGGCGGTGGCGTAGAAGACATCGGGGGAGCCGGTCAGCCCCGCCAGGCTGCCGAGGACGACGACGCCGCCGCCCCGGCGCCGCAGCGGCGGCAGCGCGGCGTGCAGCCCGTAGACGACACCGTCCAGATCGGTGCGGAGGGTGTCCCGGTAGGCCCGCGGGGTGAAGTCCTCCAGGGCGCAGCGGCCCGGGACGGCGGCGCCGAGGACGACCGCGTCGAGCCGCCCGAACTCCTCGACAGCACGGGCCACCGCCCGCGCGTTCTCCTCGGGCACCCCCACATCGGCGGCGACGCCGAGCCCGCCGCACTCCCCGGCGACGGCCACCGCGCCCGCGCCGTCCCGGTCGACGACCGTCACCCGCCACCCGCCCCGCGCCAGCCGCCGCGCGGTCGCCGCACCGATACCGGACGCGCCGCCGGTGACCAGGACGGCGCGGGCCGAGGCGGCTGCCGGTCCGCCCGTGCCGTCCGCCGCGGGCGTCACCCGGTCCGCCCCGGTGCGGCGAGCGGCAGGACCGCCACCCCGTCCCGGCGCAGCCCGTGGCGACGCAGGTAGGCGCGGCCGACGAGCCGCTGGACGGCGAAGAGCGTCACCAGCGTGACGGCCAGCAGCACATCGTCGAGGGCCGGCACCGCATCGAGCGGCAGCGTCATCGCCAACGCGACACGCACCGCGCTGTCGACCAGACAGGCGACGCCCCAGAGGGCGCTGCACAGCCACAGCATCCGGCGGAACGCGGGATACCGCTCCCAGCTCTCCGCCAGCGTCCGCTGCCGTTCCCCGTCCACGACGAGCCGCAGCGCCTCGTACAGGAACGGCCGGCGGAACAGCAGCGTGGCCAGCATCCACCCGCCGAGCGCGGCCATCCCCCAGCCGTTGCGGATCAGCAGCAGCCGGGGCGAGCCGGTCACGGACGACATCGCGACGGTCAGCCCCATCGTGCCGAGCAGGAAGAGTTGCAGCCCCCCGATCCGGCGCTCGGCGACGACCCCGCGCACCGCCCCCGCCAGCGGAATCACGGCCCCGGCCAGCAGCGCGGCGAACGGGCTCGCCCCCATCCACCGCAGCCCGTAGAAGAGGGCCAGCGGCAGCCCGGCGTGGACGAGGAGGGTGCGGCTGAGCGCGCTGCCGGTGCGGGGCGTGGCGGTGCCGGACGCGCCGGCGGAGCTGGGCGTGCCGGACGTGCCGTCGGAGCTGGGCGTGCCGTACGTGCCGTCGGTGTCGTGCGCGCCGCCGGTCACCGTTCCGCCTCCGTCGCGCGGGCGAAGGCGGTGACCAGTTCCCGGCCGTACGTGTCGATGTCGAGGGCCGGTTCGCCGCGCAGGCGTACCGCGGCGGCGTCCACGGCGCCGCGGATCATCACCGCCATCGACGCGACATCGAACTCACGGAACTCGCCGCTGTGTTGACCTGCGGCAAGCAACTCCTCCAGCCCCCGCAGACTCGGCTCCTGCGCGCTGCGCGAGGTGTACGCGGCGCCGCCCGCGTCCCGGGCGTGCGGGCCGATCTCGGTGAGCGCCAGCATCTCCCGCGGATGGTCCCGCAGAAACTGCAGATTGGCCTCCAGATAGGCGCGCAACCTGCCCGCCACCGTCTTCTCGGCGGCCATCCGCCTTCCGATGAACTCCGCCCCCGCGGTGAAGACCTCCCGCACGATCTGGTGCATCAGATCGTCCTTGTCGGCGAAGTGGTACGAGATCATCCGGGGGCTGCTCAGCCCGGCCCGCCGGGTGATCCGCGCGAACGACGCCTTGGCGTAACCGAGTTCGGCGATGGTGTCGATCGCCGCCGCGACGATCTGGGCCCGCCGGGCGGCGTTGGTGAACGTCCGCGGGGACGCCCCGGCAGCCGCCTCCGGCTCCACCCCTGGGGCCGCCCCCGGCTCGGGCCCGGCCCTGCCGACACGTTCGCTCCGCCCCGCCTGTCCTGCCAGTACCGCCTGTCCTGCCTGTTCACTCCGCCCGGCTCGCGCCATGGGTCCCCCAGGGTTCAGATCCGTCGTCCACGCCCACGCACCCACCGGACGAACGGCGGTGCCGGCGAGGGTGGTTGTCCCGCCACGTATTTATTCAACCAGATAAACACTGCCCTGGCTGAATCAATTCGGTCGCGTGGTGCCGCACCGATTCCGCCGTCGAAGCCACCGATTCCGCGGTCGAAGCCACCGAAGCCACCGAAGCCACCGAAGTCCCCGAAGTCCCCGAAGCCACCGCGCCACCGCGGCCCCGCCATCTGAGTACCGCGACTCATGTGGCCTCGACCGCACCGCAGTTGGATGCCCGTATGACCGCTCTTCCGTCCGCCGGCCCCGCGCGCACGCCTCCGCGGCCCCGCCCCGTGCTGCTCCCGCCCGGCTTCGTACAGGAAGGCGCGGCGAGTGCGGAGGGCCGGGCGGAGCGGGCGCGGCCGGACGCCGGGCCGACCGGTACGGCGCCCGGCGCCGGTCCGCCCGCGGACGACGGGACCGGGTCGCTCGCCGCGTTGCCGAGCCGGCTGCCGGAGCCGCGCGACCCCTGGGCCGTCCTCTGGACGGCGGTGGGGAGCATCGTCACCACGTCGATGGTGTGGCTCGGCGTGGTCTTCGCCTTCCTCTCGCCGATGTGGTGCGACTCCTGCGACAAGGCCCAACTCCACCGCTTCGCCCTCTACTTCTGGGGCTACTGCGGCGCGTTGCTCCTCCCGGTCGTCCTGGTGATCGCCGGCGCGTCACTGCCCCCGTACAAGCGGTACGCGACGGCCCGCATCGTCTTCCTGACCGCTGCCACGACCTTCTCGGTCCTGCTCCCGGTGCTGTACTACGCGTTGCTCGGCACCGTCCACTAGGAGCGTCGCCCCGGTGGTGGCGGTGGCGGTGCCCCGCCGCGTACGCACCGGTGCCCGCCACGAAGCGCGTGGCGGGCACCGTACGAACCCCCCATCCTCGGGGGACCGGAGGCTCTGCCTCAGAGCGTCGGATGCTGCGGGCGGTGGGCGCAGAGGGCCCAGATGACCCAGGCGGCGAGGGCGATGGAGATGATGGCCCAGAGGGGCTGGTAGGGGAGCCACATGAAGTTGGCGATGAGGCTGAGCGACGCCATCATCACGCCCAGGATCCGCGCCCACATCGCGTCCGTCAGCAGGCCGAGCCCGGTGATCACCGCGACGATGCCGAGCGCCACCAGCACCCAGCCCCAGGCCGTGAGGTCGAACCGGTACACGTACTGGTTGACGGCCGTGTAGATGGCGTCGGAGGAGAGCGCGGTGATGCCCTTGAGGATGTCCAGGACACCGCCGACGATCAGGACGATCCCCGCGAACACCGTGCCGCCGACCGCCCATGCGCGGGTGGAGGAAGCCGGTTCGTCGCCGTGCTGCGGGTGCTTGTGCGGAGTCGCCGTATGTGCCATGACCGCTCCTCTGGTCGGATACGCCCACCGTCCGGGGTACGGCATCCGGCCACCACCCGGGTGCCGCCATTCGGGGGAACCTGCCCGATCCGGGTTTCGGCGCCCGGGACGTGCGTACGGCGGTGACCTCCCCGTACGGCCCTGACCGCACCGTACGGGGAGGGACGGGCGTCAGCCGAGCGCGTCCTCCTGGTCCGCCTGCCAGGCGGTGACCCGGGAGGCGTCGTTGACGGTCAGGCCCTCGCCGGGCGCCTTCAGGGCGGCGGTGCCGTCGAGCGGGTCGCCGTCCTTGTCGCGCAGGCCGAGGGTGAACGAGGTCGTGGTGTCCGGATGTGCGCCCTTCTCGGGGAGGAGCAGGGCGGCGTACGCGGTCTCGCCCGGGTCCAGGGCGACCGTGGCGTGGGCGTCGGTGCCCGGGGCGGTGGTGACGGGCGTCCTGGCGGCCGGGTGACCGATGACCGGCAGGCCGTAGGCGGTGCAGGCGGTGTCGGAGATGTTGGTGGCCTTGATGAGGACGGCCGGGTGGGTGCCTCCGGCGTCCGCGAACTCCACCTGCACCTTGTCGGTGGTGCAGGCGTCGCCCACCTCCTTGCCGGACTCGCCGCCCTGCCCCGCGCCGGACGACGCCGGCGCCTGACCGCCGTCGGACGGGGACGGCGTCCCGGCGGCGGCCGAATCGGCAGGTGATCCGGCGACACTGCGCACCGCGGCGGTGTCGGGGGCGTCCCCGTCGGCGTCGCAGGCGGTGGTGGCGCACACGGTCGCACCGACGACGGCGGCCAGGACGAAGGAGCGGCGGAGGCGGAAGGGCATACGTGGTCCTCGTGGGGCTCGGCAGAGGAACGGCGGGGGAGCGCCGTTCGGCGTCGAGCCTGTCATGTCCCCGGTATACGTACTGGTGAAAGGTACCGCGGAGGTGCGAGGCGTCACCCGGACCTACCAGGGCGCGACGCCCTTTCCGCCGCATACCGGCGCCGGATCGGCAGCGGTGCGGCGGGCGCTGACGCCCCGGCAGCAAGCCGTGGCGCCAACGGGCGACGGGCCGCGGGCCGGTGCCGGACCTGCGGAACTACCGCAACTCCCTCATTGCGCGGCCGCCTTGAGGAGGGCGGCGGTCAGGGCCTCGGCGGTGGCGAGGTTGCAGTTGCCGAGGGCGATCAGTGGCTGGGCGTAGCGCGCGGCGAAGTTCGGGAGGTCGAGGCCGAGCGACGGGAGGGTGATGGCGTTGGCCCGCAAGGCGTCACGGAGCAGGGTGAGTTGCTCCTCGGCGTCGCGCGGCGTGTCGTCCGGGGGCGTGTCGAGGGGGAAATGATCGGTCATGGTCCACCCTTCCGGTGCGTTCTGCGAGGTCCCTCACAGGGTGACGCGGTCGGCCGCGGCGTGGAAGTGGTGCAGGCGGTCGAAGGCCAGTCCGGGGAACCGGCCGCATGTGGTGGCGCGTTGAACGGGCCACCTCCCTCGGGGGGAGGCACCTCCCCTCGCGGACGAGCCCGCCGGCCGTGCGAGCCGCGCGGGGCATGTCGCGCTCGCCGTGCGCGGCCACGGCCGGAGGCGGGACACTCACGGTCTGAGCGGCAGCCGGCCGGAGACACGGAAGAGGGCCGGGCCCGGGGGAGTTCCCCGGGCCCGGCCCTTCGTACGCAAGGCGTCAGCCGTTCTGGGCGGCGGCCTCCGCGCTCGTACCGGACTTCGGCTCCGTACCGGCGTCGGCCGCATCGGTACCGGCACCGGGCGCATCCGCACCGTCGCCCGTCACCGTGGGCTCGTCCGACGTCTGCCGCGGGATCGGCGGGAGCGTGTCCACCGGGGACAGCGCCGCCGCGAAGCGGGGCCAGAAGATCAGGACGACCGGGTAGATCGCGTAGCCGAGGCGGGTCGCGGGGGAGAGGACGATCGCCAGGAGAAGGCCGATGGCGAGGCGGTCGGCGGCGGCGATGACCGTGCGCGGCGGGCGGACCAGCAGCGAGACGGCGACGCCGACCGCGCTGACGCCGATCAGGGCGACCGTCACCGTCTTACCGATCTCCGGCAGCAGCAGGACGATCAGATGGCCGAGGAGCGGGCTCTGCGCGGACGAGTTCGCCTCGCCCATGCCGAGCGGGTAGAGGATCGCGTTCTGGAGGAAGGCGTCGGAGTCGATCAGCGCGGCGGGGAGCGCGGCCAGCGCCGCGAGGCCGACCGAACCGGCCGCGCACCTGGCGGCGGCGCCCTTCCCCTTCGTGACCCAGAGCAGGGCGAGCGCCACCGGGATCGCCGGCCACGCCGTCCACTTGAGGGCGGAGGCGACGCCGAGCGCGAGGCCCGCGGCGCCCGGCCGGTCGCGCTGGAGGAAGGCGAGGGCGAGCACGATCACGCCGATGACCGGCGGATCCACGCCGCCGATGGTCAGCGGCAGGATGAGGACGGGGCAGGCGATGAGCCACAGGGCGCCGGTGCTCGGGGTGACGCCGCCGGGCGTGGCGAGCGGGGCCGGGCCGCGGTCCTTCGTCAGGACGCGGACCGCCCACAGGACGACCGCCAGGAAAGCGAGGAGGGACCAGAGGCGCGCGCTGGTCAGCGGATTGTCGCCGAACAGCGCGTCGGGTATGCCGAACAGCGACATACCGGGCAGGTACGGGTTGAACTGCGGGACGGTGTGCGGATCCGCGTTGTACGGCGTGCCGGACTTCAGCAGCAGCGCGGCGCCGCGCTGGATGACGCCGACCTCCATCTGCTCCTTGTCGATCACCGTCAGATAGATCAGCGGCACCAGACCGGCGCCGACGACGGAGATGATCGCGGGCAGTCGCCCCCAGCGGCGGACCGAGCAGGCGGCGAGGATCGCGGCGACGGCGTAGCCGACGGCGCTGCACAGGCCCCATGCCTGCTGCGAGGTGTTCGGCGGGGAGGCGAGTCCGACGCTGAGGCCCGCGATGGCGCAGCCCGCGAGGACCGGCCAGTCCCAGCGCCGGCCCCCGCGGCGGGTGGGGGCGGCCGCGGCGTCGGGGTGCGTGGTGTCCGTGGCCATCAGCGGCCTGCCTCTCGGCGGGCCCGGTTACCGGGGGAGAACAGGGCGGGCCGGGCAGCTCGGCGGACAGAGGTCATGCCCATGCCGAGTGGGGGGAGAGGGAGGGTCATACCGCAACTATAAACGTCATGTATACGCAAGAGGTATACGCACGGTGTGCAGGTATGAACCGGACAAAGTGCTGAAGTTTCCAGCCCTGTGCCGCAGTCGCCCGCCCGATTGCATCATGCGGCGGCGGCCGGACGCCATGTGAGAGTCGTCATGCCGTGACGCGTGTCCGGAGTGCCCGGGAAAGACCGGGCAAGGGAAGGGGGCGTCGTCTCACAGGGCGAGAGGGCATCCCCCGCCGTGTCCCCGTCCCTGTAAGAACGACACCGGTACCCTAACGCGAATTCGCTCGCGTTAGTGTTTCACGGACGATACGTGGCATGACCCCACACCGCAATACGGAGCCCCTGTGACCCCCGCGCACCAACCGCCGGGAGAGATCCGCCCCGGAGGACGCACCGCCCGCACCCGCGCGGCCGTACTCGCCGCCGTGCAGGACGAGTTGAGCGAGGGCGGATTCGCCGCGCTGAGCATGGAGCGCATCGCCCAGCGCTCCGGCATCCACCTCGCGACGATCTACCGGCGCTGGCGCTCCGTGGAGGGGCTCGTCTGCGAACTGCTCATGGAGGCGTCCACCGCCATCCCGCTCCCGGACACCGGCAGCCTCCCCGAGGACCTGCGGTTGCTCGCCCGTCGCATCGGCACCTTCTACACCGCGGCACCGATGCGCCGCCTGGTCGAAGCGGTCGTCTCCTCCGCCGGACGCAACTCCCGCGCCGAGGCCGTGCTCGCCGACTTCTTCCACGACCGGCTGCGGCTGGCCGGCGGGCTGGTGCGGCGCGGCATCGAGCGCGGCGAGGTACCGCCCGACACCGACCCGGAAGCGGTGATGTCCGCCGTCGGCGCGCCCTTCTACTACCGCATCCTCATCGCCCGCGGCCCGGTCGACGCGGACCTCGCCGAGTCCACCGCCACCGCGGTCTGGGCGGCGACCCTGGCCGGCGCGTACCGGGCGGGCGGCGCGGCACCGGTCGTCGTACGGCAGCGCACGGACTGTACGGAGCGCCGCGGCCCGGCCCCCACGGACTGACGGCCGGGCCGGACGGGCGCACCCTGGAGGGAGAGGCGTCTCCTCGGAGGTGAGCATCATGACGGCGAACACCGTGGTCGGCTGGCACATCGAGATGGAGTTCCAGGAGGACACCCACCACACCCGCGCCGCGGCGCTGGTCCGGCTACCGGACGGCACGGAGGTACGCGGGCACGGCTACGCCAGCCGCCACCCGGTCGACTCCAACCAGCCGCGCGTCGGTGAGGAGGTCGCGGCCGCCAGAGCCCTCCACGAAGTGGAGGAACGGCTGCTGAGCAAGGCCCACGGCGAGATCGACCAGGCGTCGGGACGGACGTCCCACCCGCTGACGGTCTGACCGCGCGCAGCGACGCGACGGCCGGTGGCCCCTTCCGGGACCACCGGCCGTGGTGTGCGCAGGTGCGGGTCAGCCGCGGAGTTCGGCCATCCACGCCTCGACGTCCTCGGAGCGGCGGGGCAGCGCGGAGGAGAGGTTCCGGTTGCCGTCGGCGGTGACGAGGATGTCGTCCTCGATCCGGACACCGATGCCGCGGTACTCCTCGGGGACGGTCACATCGTCCGCCTGGAAGTACAGACCGGGCTCGACGGTCAGCACCATGCCGGGCTCCAGCGTGCCGTTGACGTACGCCTCGGTGCGGGCCGCGGCGCAGTCGTGGACGTCCAGGCCGAGCATGTGGCCGGTGCCGTGCAGCGTCCAGCGGCGCTGGAGACCCAGCTCCAGGACGCGCTCGGCCGGGCCCTCGACGAGGCCCCACTCGACCAGCTTCTCGGCCAGCACGCGCTGCGAGGCGTCGTGGAAGTCGCGGAAGTTCGCGCCCGGCTTCACCGCGGCGATACCGGCCTCCTGGGCCTCGTACACCGCGTCGTAGATCTTGCGCTGGAGGTCGGTGTAGCGGCCGTTGATCGGCAGGGTGCGGGTGACGTCCGCGGTGTAGAGGCTGGTGGTCTCCACACCGGCGTCGAGGAGCAGCAGGTCACCGGAGCGGACCGGGCCGTTGTTACGGACCCAGTGCAGCGTGGTGGCGTGCGGACCGGCGGCGCAGATCGAGCCGTAGCCGACGTCGTTGCCCTCGACGCGGGCGCGCAGGAAGAACGTGCCCTCGATGTACCGCTCGGAGGTCGCCTCGGCCTTGTCCAGGACCTTCACGACGTCCTCGAAGCCGCGGACCGTCGAGTCGACGGCCTTCTGCAGCTCGCCGATCTCGAAGTCGTCCTTCACCACGCGGGCCTCGGAGAGGTAGACGCGCAGCTCCTCGTCCCGCTCGGCGGTGACCTTGTCGCGCAGCGCCGCCTCGATGCCGGCGTCGTGACCGCGGACGACGCGGACCGGGCCGGTCGCCTCGGTCAGCGCGGCGGCCAGCTCGCGGACGTCCTTGCAGGCGACGCCGAGCAGCGCCGCGGACTCGGTGAGGCTGTTGCGGCGGCCGACCCACAGCTCGCCCATGCCGTCGAGCCAGAACTCGCCGTTCTCACGGTTGGAGCGGGGCAGCCGGTGGATCGTCGCGTCGTGGCCGTCCGCGCCGGTACGGGGCTCCAGGACCAGGACGCTGTCGTCGGTCTGGTCGCCGGTGAGGTAGACGTACTCCGTCGACGCGCGGAAGTCGTACTCGGTGTCGTTCGAGCGGGTCTTGAGGTTGCCCGCCGGGATCACCAGACGCTCGCCGGGGAAGCGCGCGGAGAGCGCGGCGCGGCGGCGAGCGGCGTTCGGCGCCTGCTCGATCGGCTTCAGGTCGCGCAGCTCGGTGTCGGCCCAGCCGCTCTGCATGCTCGCGGCGAGCTCATCCGAGACGCCCGGGTACAGGCCGTTCTTGCGCTGCTTGATCGGCTGCTCGTCCTCGTCCGGGGTCTCCGGGGTGAGCTCGTCCGTCACGGTGCCTCCTAGTAAAGACTGAACCGCACTCCATCGTATGTGCGGACGGAAAACGGTCCAGAGGGCGGAAGGTGTGACGTCTCAGGCACTTCGTCCTTCCTCGAAGTGGACGGCGAGCAGGACGACGTCCTCCGGGGAGGCCGGGTCGTCGAGCCCCTGGGGCAGCAGGCGGCCCAGCACGTGATCGATGAGGGCCTCGGGGTCCCGGCGGACGGCCCGGGGCGCCCCGGCGGCGGCCGCGTGCAGCCGGGCGAAGGCGCGGTCGGGGGAGTCGCCGGTGCGGTGCAGCAGCCCGTCGCTGTAGAGCAGCAGCGTCTCGCCGGGCGCCGGGTGGATCTCCACGCTCGGCGCCTCCCAGCAGGCCAGCATCGTCAGCGGCGCGGAGAGCGAGGTCTCGACGAACTCGGTCCGCCGCTCCCCGGTGAGCAGCGGCGGGCAGTGCCCGGCCCCGGCCAGCGTCAGCGTGCGGGGGAACGTTCCGCCGGGCCCCGCCGGCACCGCGCCGCCCGGCGCCCCGGACGACGCGCCGCCCGGCGCCTCCGTGAAGGCGAACAGCACCGTGGCGGAGCGGTCCGGCTCGGTCAGCCGCAGCAGCAGCTCCAGGTCGGAGAGGACGGCGACCGGGTCCTCGCCCTCCATCACCGCGTAGGCGCGCAGCGACGCCCGCAGCCGTCCCATCGCGGCGACCGCTTCGGGCCCGTATCCGGAGACCGCGCCGACGGCCAGCCCGAGGGCGCCGTCCGGCAGCGGCAGCGCGTCGAACCAGTCACCGCCGCCGCGCGGCCCGGTCGCGTGCCGTACCGCCAGCCGGACGCCGGGCACCCGGGGCAGCCGGTGCGGCAACAGCCCCTCGGCGACCGCCGCCGCGGCCCGCTGCTGCCGGTGCAGCTCCAGCACCCGGGTCAGATGCCCGGCGGCGTATGTGCGGTACAGGTCCAGCAGATGGCGGCGGTGATCGTCCGGCTCGGCCGGTTCGTCGTAAAGCCAGACGGCGACCCCGAGCCGCCCCACGGGCGCGGCGTCCAGCGGTACGGCGTAACTGGCCGCGTACCCGAGCCGCGTCGCGACCTCCCGCACCCGCGGATCGAGCCCCGGGGTCCCGAGGACGTCGGGCTCGGCGACCCCGGGGCGACCGGACGCGGCGGGGAGCTCCGTGTCGGCCGCGGGCACGGGGTGGCCGAGGGCGGGCTCGGTGTCGGCGGCCGGTCCGGGGCGGGCGTCGGCGCCGGGGGCGTGCGCAGGTGTGCCGTGCGCCGGGGGCGTGGGGTGCGGCCGGGCGGCGGGGGCGGTGTCCGGCACGGCGGTCGGCTCCGGGAGGCCGTCGAGCAGGCGGCCGTACGCCAGGGCGGCGCGCGGGACGGTTTCGAGCTGGCCCAGTTCGGCGTGGCAGAGGCCGAGACCGGCGGTGGTGACGGGGCCGAGGCCGTCGGCCGGTTCGAGGACGAGCAGTCCCCGGGGCGCGCCGACGAGCGTGGCGCCGGCCCGCAGCACCTCATGGAGCGCCGCGTCCGGTGTCCGGGTGCGGGTGAGCCGTTCGGTGAGGTCGTGGAGGGTCGTCAGCCCGGAGATCCAGCCTGCCATCCGGTCCTGGACGACGGCGGTCCGGTCGGGCGGCGCGGCCTCGGCGGGGGCGCCCTGCCCCGGGGAGGCGTCGGCTTCGGCGGCGTCCGGCCCCGGTGGTGTGTCGGGGGCGAAGGGGTGGCCGGCGGCCGGGGGCGCCGCGGGGGCGGCGGCAGTGTGCGCGTGTTCGGAAGAAGAAGGATCGATTCCGGCCACATTCGGGATATGGGAGGCGCTCACGAGCGGCGACGTCCGACGGGCCGGTCGTTTTCCCAGCTCAGCGCCGATTGGGGTGGGAAATGCAGCCTTTTGTTGAGCGATGTTGCGCGGCCCTGCCGCCGATTCGCTGCCCGGAATACCATCGCAAACCCCCATATCGTGCCGCTCAGCTCTCCACGCCTCCACATCTACACGGACCGGAGATGTGATGTCCAGCACTGTTCCGTGAGGGTTTGCCGCCTCCACTCACCCCTTTCGCGTGGCCTGAAAAGGGCCCTGCCCAAGGCGATTTGAGGTCGACTGGCCGCGATCGGCAGCGCGTCATATGCACGATGGCGGGTACGTACTCGGAGAGATGCGGGGCCAGTTGGGGCCGCACCGGAACCCACCGGCAGGCACGGGCGTCATTACGGAAGACGACCGCGACGCACCCACAAGTGGCGAGATCGCACCACCGCACCGCAAGCGCCCCCGGCGCGCCACCTCCCGCCACGTTCCACGCTCGGCGTACGGCGTGATGCGTTGCCCCTTCGACAACGCGGTGACCAAGCTCCACGTGGCGTGACCGGCCCCGGGCCGGACGATCGGGACGCACCACGCGCCGCGCAGCGGGATGAACCGGCATGTAGTGCGATGGACGCAACCCTCGGCGTTAACGAAAGGAACGAGCGCTCATGCGCGAGATCCTCGGCAGGCGACGCAAGTACCTGTTCCGGCGCACCGGGAAGTCGGCCCTGATCGGCGCGGCGCTCCACTGCGCCACCGAATGGCAGTGGCCGGTGGTGCCCGGCGTACGGCTCCGCTCCGGCGCCCGGCCGCCCGGCGCCCGGTCCGGACGCGGTGAACGCGCGGCGCCACGGTGCAGCTGTCCCGACGCCGGGTGCGTCGTACCGGGCGCGCACCCCTTCGAGCCCGGACTGCTCGCGGCGACCACCGACGCCCGGATGGTCCGCTGGTGGTGGACGAACCGGCCGGACGCCCCGGTGATCCTCGCCACCGGTGGCCGCGCGCCGTGTGCGGTGAGCCTCCCGGCCACCGCCGGTGCGCGGGCGCTGGCCGCCCTGGACCACTTCGGCGTCCGCCTCGGCCCGGTGGTGGCCACCCCCACCCGCGTCGCGCTGCTCGTCGCGCCGTACGACCTCGCGGAGTTGGGCGAGCTGCTGCACTCGCGGGACGAGGTGCCCAGCTCGCTGCGGTTCCACGGCGACGGCGGCTATCTGGTGCTGCCGCCCTCGCAGACCGGCGCCGGCGCGGTCCGCTGGGAGCGCGCCCCCGCCCCCACCCCCGCGGCGCCCTGGCTCCCCGACGTGGCCACGATCGTCGACGCCCTGGTCACCGCGAGCAACCGCACCCCGGACGGCAGCCGCCTCGCCTACTGAGGCGGGGCACCCGCGACCTCGATGGGCGCGCGCGTGCGGTGCGCGCGCCCCCGCGGTCCGGGCGGCCCGGTCCGCCGACCCGCCACGCAAATCACCCGGATGGCGCAGCGGTACGCGCCAGGAAATCCCGCGGCGGGGGCGGCGGCTGACGCCCTGTGACCTCGCCGGAGCCTCAGACGTGACGTCCGCCCCTCTCCGCCGCCCCGTCCCTACGCCCACCGTGTGCGGTACGGGGCAACTCCGCGGCACCCGGCGGGGATTCGCGGGCGCAAGCGCTCAGGGCAACGCCGTACAGGCCGTACGGGGCGGGGCTTCGGGGGCCGGGCGGAGCGGCGGGGGTGGCGCGCCGGGCGGCCGGAGAGGCGGGCGGGAGGCGCGGGCGCGGCGGGGACGGAACACCCGGCCGCGGACATGGAAACGCCCGGTCGCTGGCGACGGGGGATGCACCAGCGACCGGGCTCCTAGAACCGTAACAAGAGATCGGCGGTTCGCAAATTCGATCGCGGGATTCCGGACGCCTCTTTACCCGTAAGTAGAGGGGGTTGTGACGGGAGTCACGTCCGAGGCGTCCGGGGTCGTCACTGTCAGCTGAGCGTGACCTGACGGTTGGTGAGGCCGCCGCGCGCCCGGCGCTCCTCCGAGGTCAGCGGCGTCCCGTCGGTGAGCGCCTTCGCCAGCCGCTCACCGAACGCGACCGCCGGCGCCGTGACGTCCTCGGCGCTCATCGACGACGGCAGGTCCCACACCGGGACGACGAGCCCGTGCGCGCGGAACGAGCCGACCAGCCGGGTGTCCTCGCCGAGCGACGACTCCCCGGCGGCGTGCAACCGGGCCAGCGCGTCCAGCAACTGCTCCTCCGGGTGCGCGGTGACCCAGCGCAGGTGGTTCTTG
Organism: Streptomyces sp. NPDC014733; assembly: GCF_043083385.1. Classification (NCBI taxonomy): domain Bacteria; kingdom Bacillati; phylum Actinomycetota; class Actinomycetes; order Kitasatosporales; family Streptomycetaceae; genus Streptomyces; species Streptomyces sp. NPDC014733. Next base: position 236,027 of record NZ_JBIBYO010000006.1, read on the forward strand.
CCGGGCGCCTCGCACCAGTACGCGCCCTCCAGACCGGCGATCCGGGCGGTGGGCAGCGCGGCGGCGTTCGCCCGCTCCAGGGACGCGGCGACCTCGGCGGACGCCTGGTCGGCGTTGTCCACCCAGAACTCGAACCCGGTGTGGACCTCCGGCGTGAAGGGCGCCTCGGTGTCCAGCAGGTCCTGGAGGCGCGGGCCGTCGGCGTCCGGGCGCCCGGCGGTCACCGGGGTGCCCGGCTCGGCGACCAGCGCGCGCCGCAGGGTGTCCGCGAGGTCGCGGCTGAGGTCGCCCGAGGAGGTGTCGTTCTGCAGCCCGATCAGGACCGCGCCGTCGTCCCGGCGCAGCGCGGGCCACGCCATCGGCAGCACCGTCGCCAGCGTCACCGACGGCACACCCTCGGGCAGCCCGTCCTTGAGCGTCAGCGGGACGGTCGCGGCGGGCACCAGCTCGCGCAGCGCGACCCAGTCGCACTCGCCGGGCAGCCCCTCGAAGGGGCGCCGCACCAGCTCGGTGACGGCCTGCGCCGCGCTCCGGCCGTGGCAGGCCTTGTAACGGCGGCCGGAACCGCACGGGCAGGGCTCCCGGGCGCCGACGACCGGCACCGGCCCGTCGTGGGCGGAACGGGCGGCGGCCTGGGGCTGGGGGCGGCGCTTCTTGGCCATGGCGGCGGTGTCTCCTGGTCGATCCGGTGCGTCGGGACGCGTGTCGGCGCGAGCCTAGAGGAGTACGCGCGCGGGCGCTCCGGCCGAGGGCACGGTACGCCGCGCGCAGGGTGCGCGGGCCCAGGGCCTGGCCGGATCCGGGCGGTGCGGAACGGCTGTGGCGCGGGGTGCGCGGGGTGCGGGCCGACCGGGGGCGGGAGCGGGCACCTCGGGGGCGCGTGGCGCAGGGCGCGCGCCGGGGCCGCCGTCCTCCCGCCCGCCGTCTCAGTGCGGTGGCAGCGGGTCGTCGAGGTCCGGGAAGGCGGACAGGTCGGCGAGGTCCGACAGCTCGGGCAGGCCCGGCAGACCGGCCCGGGCGGCAGGACCGCCGCGCTCCGCGTACGTGGCCTCCGGGCTCGGACTCGGGGCGGGGACGGTGGCGGACGCCGTGGCCGTCGGCGTCCTCGCGACGCGGTCGGCGAAGGCGTCCCGCAGCGACAGCTCGGCCCAGACCGTCGTCTCGCCCTCGATCACGTCGCGCACCCCCCAGTCGCGGGAGAGCGAACGGATGATGGCCAGGCCCCGGCCGCCACGGGCGGTGATCGAGGGCGTGGCCGGACGGGGACGGGTCGGCCCGCCGCCGTCGGTGACCGCGACCGTCAGCCGCTCCCGGTCGTCCACCCGCCAGGAGGCGAGCACCGCCTCGTACGGCGCCTCCCCGCGGTCGTCCTCCGGCCCGTACGCGGCGCCCTTCTGGCGCGGCCCGTACGCACCGCCGCGGCAGGCACCGTACGCACCGCCCGGGTGCCCGGAGCCGTCGCGCACCGTGTCGGGCAGATGCTTCGCGTCCAGCGGGCGGGCATGCCGGCAGGCATTGCTCAACAGCTCGGACAGCACCAGCGCCGCATCATCGATGACCGTGTCCGGAATTCCTCTTGCCGACAGCTCGCCGCGCATGCGTCGCCTGGCCATGCCCACGCCCGCCGGACCATGGGGTACGGCCATGATCGACGACGTCGGCACCTCCTGTGCCACCATCAACGCCACCCCCGAGACCTCCTTTGCCCCACGCCACGGGATGAATTCCCCAATGGACTGGACCGGAAACCGGCCACATACCGAGCAGTGACGCATCCGACATGTGGTCCCACAGGGCGCAGGCGCGGGCGCGCGGGCGGAGGGGGCGGCTACCCGAGGCCGAGCTGGTTCCGTACCTGTTTCGGGCGGTTCGTGATGACCGCGTCCACGCCGAGATCGCGGCAGAGCGCGACATCCTCGGGCTCGTTGACCGTCCACACATGGACGCGGTGCCCGGCACGGTGGGCGCGTTCGACGTACTCCGGGTGGGCGCGCAGGATCCGGATCCCGGGGCCGGCGATGGCGACGCCGGGCGGCAGCCGCCCGTCGCGGAGGCGCGGCGTGAGGAACTGCATCAGATACACCGACGGGATCTCCGGCGCCGCGGCCCGCAACCGGTGCAGCGAACGGGCCGAGAAACTCATCACCCGCACCGCGGGCCGCTCCGCCGCCGGGCGCCCCGGCCGGGCGGTGTGCCCGAAGCGGCCGAGGAGGGTCACCAGACGCTCCTCCACCTGTCCGGCCCAGCGGGTGGGGTGTTTGGTCTCGACGGCCAGCTCGACGCGCCGGTCGGCGTCCGCGACCAGCTCCAGGAGCCGCTCCAGGGTCAGCACGCCCGTCCGCTCCGGGTCCGCGTACCGCAGGTCCGGCGCCTCCGGCTCGTCCGGCGCGGCCTTCCAGGAGCCGAAGTCGAGCGTGGCGAGATCGGCCAGCTCCAGGGCGGAGACGGCGCCGCGCCCGTTGGAGGTGCGGTTGACCCGCCGGTCGTGCACGCACACCAGGTGGCCGTCGGCGGTGAGCCGGACATCGCACTCCAGGGCGTCCGCGCCGTCCTCGATGGCCTTCCGGTACGCGGCGAGCGTGTGCTCCGGCGCGTCCTCGGACGCGCCCCGGTGGGCGACGACGGACGGGGTGGGACGGCCCGGACCGGAGTCCTGGGCGGGGCGTGCACAGTTCACCGCGTTATCGTGCCATCCGCCGTCCCGGGGCCGCCCCGCGCTGACCGGGGACGGCTACAGGGGATGCGCCGTACAGGTCCGGCACCAAGGATGGGGACGGTCACAGCCTCGCCTTACGGTGCGCTGACGCACGGTGGGAAAGGCTGAGGCCGAGGCCGCCCCGGACCGGCCGGGACTCGCCCGGACCGCCGGGATCCGGAATCCTGGAGCCCGGTTCGTGGTCCCGCGGACGCGTCCCCGGCACCGAGGACCGGAACGTCCGGACACCGGAGCCCGGCCCCGTACCGCGGCGGACCGGAGCGCCACAGGGCGCCCCGGCCGACCGGACGCCCAGGGGCGGGCCGCGGGCCGGCACAGTCGTGAGCGAGGAGAGAGCTGTGAGCACCGAGAACGAGGGCGCTTCCGTCCCGCCGGAGGCCGAGCCGCAAACGGCGCCCCAGGCGCCGGCCGGCGCACCCACGTCCGCCTCCGCCGCCCCGGCTGCCCCGTCGGCCCCGGGCACCCCGCCCCCGCCCACGGCGGCCCCGGCCCCCGGGTTCGCCCCTGGCGGAGAGCCCGGACCCACGGCGCCCGGTGGCACGGCTTCCGGACCCGCCGCGTCCGGTCCCCCCGCCGGTCCTGCCGCCTCCGGCCAGGAGCCGCCGCACGGCCCGGCCGGGCACCCCGGTGCGCCGGGGCCCGGCGCCTCCGGCCCGTCCGCCCCCGGCGCGTACGGCGCTCCGGGCGCCCCCGGTGGTGAGCCCACCGCTCAGCTGCCGTCGTACGGCGGTGGCGGCGGCTGGGGCGGACAGCAGCCCCCGTACGGCGGCGGTGGCGGCGGCAACGGCTGGGGCGCCCCGGACGCGCAGCCGCCCCGGCGGCGCAGCGGCGGACTCGTCGCCGCGGTGCTGGTGGCCGCGCTGGTCGCGGGCGGTGTCGGCGGCGGTATCGGCTTCTGGGCCGCGGGCCGCGACGACCACGCCTCGACGACGGTCACCGGTTCCGGCGACACCGGCGCCCTCAACCGCAAGCCGACCTCCGTCGCCGGGATAGCGGCGAAGGCGCTGCCCAGCGTCGTCACCATCGAGGCGCAGGGCGCGACCGGCGAGGGCGGCACCGGCACCGGCTTCGTCTACGACAAGCAGGGCCACATCCTCACCAACAACCACGTCGTCGCCAGCGCCGCCGAAGGCGGCCGGCTCACCGCGACGTTCTCCGACGGCAAGAAGTACGCCGCCGAGGTCGTCGGCCGGGCCCAGGGCTACGACGTCGCCGTCATCAAGCTGAAGAACGCCTCGGGCGCCAAGCTGAACCCGCTGCCGCTCGGCAAGTCCTCCCAGGTACAGGTCGGCGACGCCACCATCGCCATCGGCGCCCCCTTCGGCCTCTCCGGCACCGTCACCACCGGCATCATCAGCGCCAAGGACCGCCCGGTCGCCTCCAGCGACGGCGGCGGCTCCAGCGCCTCGTACATGAGCGCCCTGCAGACCGACGCGTCCATCAACCCCGGCAACTCCGGCGGCCCCCTGATGGACGCCGGCGGCAACGTCATCGGCATCAACTCCGCGATCCAGTCGGCCGGCAACGGCGGCATGGGCGGCGAGGGCGAACAGTCCGGCAGCATCGGCCTGGGCTTCGCCATCCCGATCGACCAGGCCCGCCGCGTCGCCCAGGACCTGATCCGTACGGGCCAGCCGATCTACCCGCAGATCGGCGTCCAGGTCTCGATGAAGGACACCGGCAACGGCGCGACCATCGCCGAGACCGGAAACGGCGGCTCCGACTCCGTCACCCCGAACGGCCCGGCGGACCGCGCGGGCCTGCGCCCCGGCGACACGATCACCAAACTCGACGACACCGTCATCGACAGCGGCCCCACCCTGATCAGCGAGATCTGGCAGCACAAGCCCGGCGACAAGATCACCCTGACCTTCCAGCGCAACGGCAAGGAGCACACCGCCGAAGTCACCCTGGGCCAGCGCACAGGAGACAAGTGACGCGCTACCCTGACCCCGCGGCACCGCCCGGCGCTGCCGCGGGGAGGCTTGCCCGAGCGGCCTAAGGGAACAGTCTTGAAAACTGTCGTGAGGTGATCCCTCACCGTGGGTTCAAATCCCACAGCCTCCGCAGGTATACGGCCCCTGACCTGGGATTTCCCGGTCAGGGGCCGCTTTCTTTTTCCAGCGCCATTGGCCCGGCGCTGACCGCTCATGGCCGCGTGCGGCCGCGCTGTCTGGCACGGGTGTGGCACGTGCAGAGGGTTCACGCTGCCTGGGGCGGGCGCTGGCGGCCGGGTGCTTAAGTGCCCCGGCTTCTGATCGCCTCGTGGGGGCCGGTGAGGCCATCCGCTGTCTCCGCCTTCGCCACGAGCAGCTGTGTGAAAGGGCTGGCGCAGTGATATCAGCTGCGCCACATGGCGCACTGTATGCGTTTCCATCGCAAAATCTTGGATGTTGTCATCTTTTAGCTTGAGGCTCAGCCGAGCTTTATGGAAAAGCCGATGCGACTGTCAGTCAAGCAAAAGTTGTGTGCAGCGTTTTTCTCCCTAGCCGTCATGGGGGCGGTGACCACTCCGCTCGCTCCTGCGGATGGAAAAGGTGACGGTAAGGAGTGCGAGCACGGCAAGTGTAAAGCGATCCGGGATATCAACAACGGAAATTCATATAACTTCCAGGGTGTCGGAAGTATCACCGCCACCGGGCCGACGCCTCCCCCGCCGGAGCCGTGCAGCACTGGCTCGCAGGACAACAACATCGTCTATACGGCCATGCCTGCGGACATCCTGAAGTGCTCCCAGGTGCCTAGCCTCGGATACGAGGCGACGGGCACGAGCGAGTTCGGCGATGAGGATGGTCCCCTTCCCGTTGGTCGTAATCTCACGCAACTGCGGGTGCTTTTCCAAAGCTATGGTTGCAGCGTTAGCGGGCACTGGAATACCGGTAACTGCGTCACCAACTCCGGTGCGACGTTCACGCACCCCATCACGGCGAAGATCTACGCGGTGGACAACTCCTCGGGTACCCCCGCTCCGGGCGCTCTCCTGGCGTCGGTGACCCAGACGCAGACGATCGCCTACCGGCCGTCGGCAGATCTGACCAACTGCACAGGCACCGACGCGGGCAAGTTCCTGAACACGAACACCGGACTGTGCGCCAACTCGATCGGGCAACTGCTGACTTTCAACTTCCCGACAGGGACTACGCTCCCCTCGCAGGTCATCTGGACTGTGGCGTTCAACACCACCCATTACGGCAATCCACCAATCGGTGAAAACACTGCCTGCTTCACCTCCAACCCCGGCTGCGGGTACGACTCCCTCAACGTCGGCGTCTTCAGCTTCGCCGGAGCGCCGTACCGGGGAACCGACATCGACCCCAGTGGGGCCTTCCTGAAATCGGCTGTTCCCTCCAGCTACTGCGACGGCGGCACCGGCGGCACCGGCGTTCTGCGCCTGGACACGCCCTGCTGGGCCGGCTACCGCCCACTTGGAGAGATCAGAGCAGCCTGACCAAGGCCTCGCCCGGGTGAGACTCCGCCACTCAACCTGAGCACCGCCCAATTACGGTGACCAGCATGGCCGAATGCCCCACGGTTTCGGTGGCGCGGTGAAGCTGAATTGGCTCGCGGTGTCCGCACACTAGTCCACCTCATCTCGATTCGAGTGATCCCGAGGAGGTCACAACATGAGGAAACCGAAAATGAATGCGCTTCGCGCGCTGATCGTCGGCGGCGTCATGCTCGCAGTGATGGGTTGCCCCTTGGCCTATGCCGACGGTCGAGGTGACGACGGAAGCGTCATCAGCGACATCAACAACGGAAACTCGTACAATTACCAGGGCGTCGGAAATCTCACCCTGGAAAACGTTCTGGGAAGCGGCGCCGATTCGCTGCTTCTCGCGCCGATCCGTACTCTGGCCGGCCGTCTGGCCTTCTGACCCACGCCTTCCGAAGCATCCGCCGGTTCTACCGGCGGGCCTTCTGGTTTTTCCGGGTACTGGCATAACCGAATAAAGCAAGGTGGCTTCGTTCACTTCACCGGCAGCCCTTAGAGCCTGTAACACGATCTTGAGGGCTCGTGCAGGCAAACTGCGGCCGACGCCATCGCCCCGGTTTTGGGTGGAAGTAATACATCCGGGAAAGCGCGAGCTGGTCAGTCGGACCGGCCGAGATCCTTGCCGTAGCAGATCTCGACGTACAGACCCGTGCAGTACGCCGGGATCTCGTGGTAGCCGTGGCGGACGTACAGCGAGCGGGCCTCAACCAGGTCGAGGCGGGTGTTGAGGACCGTCCGGGAGGCGCCGAGTAGGCGTGCCTCACTCTCCAGCAGCTCCAGCAGGAGGCTGGCGCCCTTCTTGCCTCGGAAGGCGGGACGCAGGTAAATGCGGGTGAGCTCGGCGCGCTCGGGATCCAACATCAGCAGCCCGCCGCAGGCGACAGCCTCCCCGCCGAAGCGACCCACGACGAACTGGCCCGTGGGCGGCGTCAACAGTTCCACGCCGTCGTTGGCCAGGCCCTGGTCGATCTCCTCAGAGGTCGCGGGTCGCTTCCAGTAGCGGCTGGCGACCTCGTCGTAGTAGTCACGGCGCAGGCGGGTCGCGACCACTGTGCCGAAGGCTTCGGGGGCCAGCTGCCAGGTCATGAGAGTTCTATGGCCGAGGTGCGCCGCCTTCACCAATCGATTTCGGCGGCAGGAACTCGTAAGACGATCACGACCGGGCCTTCTTGAGGCGTCTCCAGCAGATGAGGCTGCAGGCCAGGGCGACGAAGGCGTCGTGGAATTCGGTTCGGCGTTCCCATTGGACGGCGAGGCGTCTGAACTGGTGGAGCAGGGCGAAGGTCTCCTCGACGACGTACCGGAGTTCGCCCAGGTCCTTGATGTCGGGTGCGCCCTTGCGTGAGATGACCGGCAGGATCCGGCGCTTGCGCAGCTCGCGGCGGTTGGGTTTGGAGTCGTAGCCCTTGTCGCCGAGAAGTGCGTCGGGTCGGCGGTGAGGGCGGCCGGGCCGTCCAGCCACGGGCGGGGCCAGTCCAGTTCGCCCGCCGCGTTGTGTTCGGCGAGCAGATCGTGTTACGGGCTTTCAGGGTGAGCCCACCCTGCCAGTGCAGGACCGCCTTTCCCAGGTTCTGTCAGAAAGTGATGCCCATATCAGGGCATTGGAGGGATGCTGCGACGCCTTATGCGAATTCTCGGGGGCTCACCGGTCGGTTTGTTGCGGGGTCCCGCCCATGCCTGGCAGGCGGCCCCGCTTCCGCCGGGATGACCCGGCCCGGCGGCCCGAACGACGCCACCGGCGTCACCGTCACCGACCAACTCCCCGACGGTCTCGCGTTCCTGTCCGCCGACGGCGTCGGCGGCTACGATCCGGCCACCGGGGTGTGGCGCGTGGGCGAATTCGCCGACGGCGCCGCCACCACGCTCGTCCTGCGGGCCAAGGCCACCCGGGCCGGCCGGATCACCAACACCGCCACGGCCGCGGCCAACGAGACGGACCCCGACACCAGCAACAACACCGACACGGTCCTCGGCTGCGCCGAACCGGCCTCCGCCTGCTGCAACCCCTGCGCCACCGACGACTGAGGTGTGTCGCCTCGCCGCTCCCCAGGGTGTGGTTCTCCGGGCGGGTCCACTACGGAAGCCGCACCCTGTCCCCTGGCCCCGCCACGCCTGATTTCCGTGCCGCGCGTGATCTCCGTGCGCGGACCACGACTGCCCGCCGCTCGCCGAACGCCCCACCTCCTGGCGGGCCTCCGCAGGTGGACGGTCCCCGGCCGGAGACTCCCGGCCGGGGCTGAAGCTCATGGTGTTCGCGGGGGCGGTCGGGATCAGATATGATCATGATGCAACTTCGCCTCCGGGAACGGCGGGTGGAGCGTGCGTCTGTGGTCCAAGGAAAGACGCCCACCAACCGGTGGGAAATGTAGGTGCAAGGCCTGCCGGGCGCTCTGGAGAAGGTCCCTTCCTCGTGATGAGGAGGGGACCTTTTGCGTGTGCCTTGAGTTTCTTGTGTGCTTGAGTGCGTTGCCTTGTGTCTGTTGAGGGGCGGCCGGGGGCGGTTCGGTGATGGGGTACGTCGAAGCAGGGGGTATCGCGTATGGGTGAGGTCACGTTCCGGTTTTCGCGGAGCGAAGCAGCGAGGCGGTTTCGGGCGTTGCCGGGGCATGAGGCATGGGGAGCCCTTCAATCGAGGACGAACGGGGTCACCGACGAACTGGTGCTGGCCCGGGTTCATCGCTACAGCGGAAGCAGCGACCGCGAGCCGGCCTTCACCCTGACGACGGCGGAAGAGCCCGTCCGGACGCTGTGCACCGTCACTCCGCAGCCAGTTGCCGCGTACTCCCGGGCCGCATACGCGGTGCATGACGGAGCCGGCCGCTGCGCGGGCCGGATCGTCCGCGGGGGCTCTTCGCCGGGAATTCGGCGGCAATGGCGGATCGAGGATGAGGGGAATCGGTGCAGTGCGGTCGCCCGTAAGGGGAATATCCGCGGTTGGATCGCGTATTGGGCGTTCTCACCTCTGTGGGCCGTCCTGGCGGTGGTCTATCTGGTGGGCGGTGACCTGCACCCGGGCCGTTCGCTGTGGGGCAAGCCTCAGCGTGCCCGCTGGCGGGTGCGGGGCGGGGACGGTGCGCGGAAGGTCGGCCTCGACTTCCATGACGGCCTGTACCGCGCAGACACCGGAGCGCTGGATGCGAGGCTCGTCTATACGCAGGCCGTGCTGTACGGCGTGCAGGTGGCTGCGGGGGAGAGGAAAAGCCGCTGACCACCGGTCGGAGTGGCGGGAATGGCCGGAGCGGTCGGGGTGGTGGGGCAGCCGGTGCCGAGGCTGTTGCCTGGGCGCTCATCGCGCCGGAGGGGTCAGCCTCGGGACGCAGGTGATCCCGGCCGGGCCATGAACCCCCGTTCGGCGAGGGGTGGCAGGCCGAGGCGGGCGCCGGTGTCCTCGTCGAAGGCGTCGAGGAAATCGTGTAGGGCGTCTGCCAGTTGGGGCAGGGAGTCGACGGCGAAGAGGACCTGTTGGTAGCCCGCCACCTGGTACGGGAGGCGGACGAGGTCGGGGATGCGGAAGGGGCGGATGGTGGCGCGGGGGAAGTGGGCCAGTTCGCCGTAGGAGGAGAGGAGGGCGGCGCCGTAGACCTTGGGGTGCCCGTTCTCCCGGGCGAGGCCGTATTCGAGGGTGAACCAGTAGACGCGGCTGATCAGGTCCAGGGCGTCAACCGACCGCACGCGGGCGGCGGCGCGGCCGACGGTGCGGTAGAGGTCGGCGAACCAGGGGTCGGAGAGGTGGATCCCGTGGCCGAAGACGTCGTGGAGGATGTCGGGTTCCGGGGTGTAGAGCGGCATCGCGGGGTGGCGGACGTACTGGACGGCGTGGAAGTAGCCGTCCGCCATGGCACCCAGGAAGCGCTTGTTCGGGACGATGCCGCCGGCGAGCGTGAAACGGAATCCGGTCAGCGGTTGCAGGCGGTCGGAGACCTCTTCGTGCTGCGGGATGCGGTCGGCGGGGATCGGCGCCGTCTCGCGGGCCCGTAGCACCGCCCGGCACACGCGTCCCTGTTGCGCCTCGGTGAGGGCGGCGTGCACGGTGCGCCAGGTGGCGTGTTCGGTGACCTCGTACGCGACCGGGGGCGAGGGGGCGCCGACGCGGTGGCCCTTGGCCGCGGCCACGATCGCGTTCCGGCGGCTGACGTAGGCGTGATCGGCGAACGAGGGGTGGTCCTCGGCGCGGCCGAGGCGCACACCGTGGGGATCCAGCGGGGTCTGGTTCAGCCAATCGATCACAGGGGCATCCTGCACGGCCGGTGGGGTGGGGGAAAGGATTCGGGGCCGTGTGCCGTGTGGCTCCGGGGGTGTCGGGAGCGGCGCCGGTCGCGCCCTGGGCCCGTCGTCCTGCCGGGCCGTGGCCGGATCGCTCCCTTGTCGGTGGTCGGTGGGCCTGTCACACAGGTCGGAGGCGGACGACAGGGGAGGGGGCTCCGGATGTCCGGGGTGGGTGGTGGTCAGGGGATGCCGTCGGAGTGGGCGGTGGAACGGTTCGGGCGGCATGCGGGGCGGCTCGCGGCGGTGGTTCCGGAGGCGTTGGCCAGGGCGCATGGGACCGCTCGTGCGGCGCATCACGCGGCGGGGCTGAAGAAACGCAGCCCTTACGGGGTCACCCTGGCGGAGGCTGTGCGCGAAAATCTGGCGGATGCGGCGCGGGCGCTGGGCGAGGCCGTGCGTGACGTGCGGGGATACGAGTACGCCGTGATCCACGAGTGCGCGCTCTTCCCCTTCAAGTACGCCGACCGGCCCCGGCCGCTCGCCCGTGCCCGGCTGGGTACCGGCGCCTCCCCGACGCGCCGCCGGCTGCTCCTGGGGCACGGGCCGCAGCCGGACGACGGGCTGTTCCCCCTCGGCGACGACCTGAAGACCGAGAGGTACGAGGAGCTGCACGAGACCTTCGAGGCGTTGGGCGCCGCCGCCAAGCTGGTCTGCCTGTTCTTCACCGCGAACGCGGAGGACGGCATCCACGCCATCCACTGGGGCGACGCCCGCCTCGAACCCGACCGCACCTTCACCTGGCTCCACAGCGAGCAGCTGCCCGTCGCGCCTCCGCGCCCGGCGTGAGCGCGGGCCGGGGCCCGGGCCAGGCGTGAGCGCGGGCCGGGCCGTTCCTCCGGCCCCGGTCGGTTGTCAGTGCCCCGTGTCACTCTGGGGGTATGACGGTGGAGGAGCTCGTGCGGCTGCGGCGGGTGCGGGATCTGGTGGATCGGGAGTATGCCCGGCCGCTGGACGTCCCGGCCCTGGCGCGGGTCGCGCTGATGTCCGCGGGGCACTTCTCGCGGAGCTTTCGGGCGGCCTTCGGGGAGACGCCGTACGGGTATGTCATGACGCGGCGGATCGAGCGGGCGAAGGCGTTGCTGCGGCGCGGGGACCTGTCGGTGACCGAGGTCTGTTTCGCGGTCGGGTGCACCTCGCTCGGCTCGTTCAGCTCGCGCTTCACGGAGCTGGTGGGGGAGAGCCCGAGCGCCTACCGGGCCCGTGACCACGAGGCGGCGGCCGCGGTGCCGCCGTGCATCGCGAAGATCTTCACGCGGCCGGTGCGGAGGCGGGAGATAGCCGGGGGCGGGGCTGCCGGAGCCGGCGTCGGAGCCGGTGCTGGTGCCGCCGGGGCCCGTTCCGGAGCCGTCGCCCGCACCGCCTCGCCAGGCCCGTGACCCGGCGGCCTCGCGGGCGCGCACTCCGCTCCCGCCGAACCCGTCACGATTGGAGAAGCGGATCCGGCCGTCGGACCGTAGCGTCGGGCGCATGGACATCACGCTTTCGCAGTGCTTCATCGCCGTCGACGATCACGACCGGGCGCTCGCCTTCTACCGGGACGTTCTGGGCCTTGAGGTACGGAACGACGTCGGGTTCGAGGGGATGCGGTGGGTGACCGTCGGGTCGCCGTCGCAGCCGGGGGTGAACATCGTCCTCGAACCGCCGCTCGCCGATCCGAACGCGTCGCCCGCCGACCGGCAGGCCATGGCGGAGCTGCTGGCCAAGGGGCTGCTGCGCGGGGTGATCTTCGCGACCGACGACTGCGACGCCACCTTCGAGCGGATCCGGGCCGCGGGCGGCGAGGTGCTCCAGGAGCCGGTCGACCAGCCGTACGGCGTGCGGGACTGCGCCTTCCGGGACCCGGCCGGGAACATGCTGCGCTTCACCCAGGCGCGGTCGTAGAGACGGACACGCCGGAGACGGACACGCCGGAGACGGACACGCCGGAGACGGACACGCCGGAGACGGACACGCCGGAGACGGACACGCCGGAGACGCGAGCGAAGCACACGAGAACGAAGCAGACGAGGGCGAAGCACACGAGAGCACGGAAGACGTAGCAGGCGTAGAAGACCTAGCAGGCGCAGGCGCAGGAGGCGGGACGTGGTGGGGATGCAGGGGAGAGGGATATGAGCAGGGGCACGGGTACGCGAGCGGGTACGGGCGGCGGGGCGGCGGGGCAGGCGGCGGGTGGCCGGCATCTCGCGGACAGCCACGAGATGATCCGGGTGCACGGTGCGCGGGTGAACAATCTGCGGGGCGTCGACATCGAGATCCCCAAGCGGCGGCTCACGGTGTTCACCGGGGTGTCCGGGTCGGGGAAGAGTTCGCTGGTGTTCGACACGATCGCCGCGGAGTCGCAGCGGCTGATCAACGAGACGTACAGCGCGTTCCTCCAGGGCTTCATGGCGAGTCCGGTGCGGCCCGAGGCCGATGTGCTGGACGGGCTGACCACCGTGATCAGCGTCGACCAGCAGCGGATGGGCGCCGACCCGCGGTCCACGGTCGGCACCGTCACCGACGCCAACGCGATGCTGCGGATCCTCTTCAGCCGGCTGGCGAAGCCGTACGTCGGTCCGCCCGGGGCGTTCGCGTTCAATGTGCCGTCGGTGTCGGCGGCGGGCGCGATCACCGTGGGGAACGGCAAGAAGGAGAAGGTCACCTTCAACAAGGTGGGCGGGATGTGCCCGGGCTGCGAGGGGCGCGGCACGGTCTCCGCCCTCGATCCGGCGCAGCTCTACGACGACACGAAGTCGATCAACGAGGGCGCGTTCACCATCCCCGGCTACACCGGCGGTGGCTGGAACTCCCGCCTCTACGCGGAGTCCGGTTTCTTCGACCCGGACAAGCCGATCAAGAAGTTCACCGAGCAGGAACTGCACGATCTGCTGCACCACGAGCCGGTGCGGATGAAGATCGCCGGGATCAACATGACCTACGAGGGCCTGATCCCGCGCATCCGGAAGTCGATGCTCGCCAAGGACAAGGAGGCGATGCAGTCGCACGTCCGGGCGTTCGTGGAGCGCGCGGTCACCTTCACGCCCTGCCCCGAGTGCGACGGGACGCGGCTCGCCGCGCACGCCCGGTCCGCCACGATCGGGAAGCTCTCGATCGCGGACGCCTGCCGGATGGAGATCCGGGACCTCGCGGAGTGGGTCCGCACCCTTCAGGAACCCTCCGTACGGCCGCTGCTCACCGCGCTCGGGCAGAGCCTCGACTCCTTCGTGGAGATCGGGCTCGGCTATCTCTCCCTGGACCGCCCCGCGGGCACCCTGTCGGGCGGTGAGGCGCAGCGCGTCAAGATGGTCCGCCACCTGGGGTCGTCGCTCACCGATGTCACCTATGTCTTCGACGAGCCGACCGCGGGGCTGCACCCGCACGACATCCGGCGGATGAACGAGCTGCTGCTGCGGCTGCGCGACAAGGGCAACACCGTGCTGGTCGTCGAGCACAAGCCGGAGGTCATCGAGATCGCCGACCACGTCGTCGACCTGGGGCCCGGCGCCGGTACGGGCGGCGGCACGGTCTGCTACGAGGGGGACGTCGCCGGGCTGCGCGGCAGTGACACCGTCACCGGGCGCCATCTCGACGACCGCGCCCGGATCAAGGCGGCGGTACGGGAGCCGGCCGGTGCGCTGGAGATCCGCGGCGCGCACGCCAACAACCTCCGGGACGTGGACGTCGATCTGCCGCTCGGAGTGCTCACCGTGATCACCGGTGTCGCGGGCTCCGGCAAGAGTTCGCTGGTGCACGGCTCGATCCCGGAGGAGCTGGGCGTCATCTCCGTCGACCAGAGCCCGATCCGCGGGTCGCGGCGGAGCAACCCGGCGACGTACACCGGGCTGCTCGACCCGATCCGTAAGGCGTTCGCCAAGGCCAACGGGGTCAAGCCGGCGCTCTTCAGCGCCAACTCCGAGGGCGCCTGCCCGACGTGCAACGGCGCCGGGGTGATCTACACCGATCTGGCGATGATGGCCGGGGTGGCCAGCACCTGCGAGGACTGCGAGGGGCGGCGCTTCGACGCCGCGGTCCTGGAGTACCGGCTCGGCGGGCGGGACATCGCCGAGGTGCTGGCGATGCCGGTCGCCGAGGCGCTGGCGTTCTTCGCCGCCGGGGAGGCGCGAACCCCCGCCGCCCACAAGGTTCTTGAGCGGCTGGCCGATGTCGGCCTCGGCTATCTCACCCTCGGGCAGCCGCTCACCACGCTCTCCGGAGGGGAACGCCAGCGCCTGAAGCTGGCCACCCACATGGCCGACAAGGGCGGTGTCTACGTCCTGGACGAGCCGACGACCGGTCTGCATCTGGCGGATGTCGAGCAACTCCTCGGGCTGCTCGACCGGTTGGTCGACTCCGGTAAGTCCGTGATCGTCATCGAGCACCACCAGGCGGTCATGGCGCATGCGGACTGGATCGTCGATCTGGGGCCCGGCGCGGGGCACGACGGTGGCCGGGTCGTCTTCGAGGGGACGCCCGCCGCGCTCGTCGCCGCGCGTTCCACCGTGACCGGCGAGCATCTGGCGGCGTACGTGGGGGAATGACGGGCGGGCGGAGCGGGCCGGTGCGGCGGGGCCGGTGGTGCCGGCCGGCCCTGCCGCCTGCCCGTGACGTCGCAGGTCAGGCGGGGTGTGTGCCGTTCGCTCTGCCCGTGGCGAATCTGCGGCGGGCAGAGAAGCGGTACCGGGCGGGCGTCCGGGGCGAAGAGTGGGGTCGACGGCGTTCCTGCCCCGATGAGGAGATCGGATGACTCCACTCACCACCCGTCCGCCCCGCGCGGAGGACGGCGACACCCCGCCCAGCCGCTTCGACGACCATCTCGCGACCCAGCTGCTCGCCCAGCGCATCGTCCTCCTCGGTACCCAGGTCGACGACGTGTCGGCCAACCGGGTGTGCGCCCAGCTTCTGTTGCTGTCGGCGGACGATCCGCGCACCGACATCTGCCTGTACGTCAACAGCCCCGGTGGTTCGGTCTCCGCGGGCCTGGCGATCTTCGACACGATGCGCCTCATCCCGAACGATGTCGCGACGCTGGCGATGGGGTTCGCCGCCAGCATGGGACAGTTCCTGGTCACCGTGGGGGCGCCCGGCAAGCGGTTCGCGCTGCCGCATGCGCGGATCATGATGCATCAGCCGTCGGCGGGCATCGGCGGCACCGTCGCGGACATCGAAATCCAGGCGGAGAACCACCAGTTCACCAAGGAGACCCTCGCGCGGATCACCGCCGAGCACACCGGGCAGAGCGAGGAGACGATCATGCGGGACGGCGACCGCGACCGCTGGTTCACTGCCGAACAGGCCCGGGAGTACGGCATGGTGGACCGGGTGGTGGAGTCGCTCGCCGACATCCGCCCGACCACGGCGCACCGACGGATGGGGCTGTGACATGGGGGCGTACACGGTTCCTTACGTCACCGAGCGGACGCCGCAGGGCGAGCGGTCCTCCGATGTCTTCAGCCGGCTGCTGAACGAGCGGATCATCTTCGTCGGGACCGAGATCGACGACGGGGTCGCCAATGTGGTCATCGCGCAGCTCCTGCACCTGGAGTCGGCGAGCCCGGAGAGCGAGATCTCGCTCTACCTCAACTCGCCCGGCGGCTCGTTCACCTCGCTGATGGCGATCTACGACACGATGACCTACGTACGGGCGCCGATCTCCACCTGCTGTGTCGGGCAGGCGGCGTCGTCGGCGGCGGTGCTGCTGGCCGGTGGCGACCCCGGGCGGCGGTTCGTGCTGGAGCATGCGCGGGTACTGCTCGGCCAGCCCGCCAGCGGCGGACAGCAGGGCACCGTCTCCGACCTGGGCCTCGCCGCCAAGGAGATGGCCCGTATCCGGGCGCAGGCCGAGGAGGTGCTGTCCCGGCACACCCACCACGACGTGGCGACGCTCCGCGCGGACATGGACCGGGACAAGGTGCTCACCGCCGAGGAAGCCGTCGCCTACGGGCTCGCCGACGAGGTGCTGAGCCGACGGCTCCTCCCTGCCTGACCTGCGGGTTCGGCAGTCGGTCGGCGCTGCGGCGGTGCCCCGCCGCAGCGGCCGCGGTCCGTCAGGCGGCGAGGCCGAGGGCGTCGTACCGGGCCGTGGGCGAGGTGCGGCTGCGGCCCGTCCGGCTGCGGCCCGCCCGGCCGCGGACGTGCCGGGTCAGCTCGTCCTGGGTGAGCGAGAGCAGGTCGGCGAGGTCGAGCCCGAGGGCCCGGGCGGCGGCCGCGAGCACCTCGGACGACGCCTCCTTGCGGCCGCGCTCCAGCTCCGAGAGGTACGGCATCGAGATCCGGGCGGCCTCCGCGACCTCCTTCAACGTGCGCTGCTGGGCCAGCCGTTCGCGCCGCAGCGCATGGCCGACGAGGTCGCGCCACAGGGGCTCGCGGGGCGCGGGCGCCGGTGGGTCGCCGGCCGGTCGCCGCGGCGGGTGCGTCGCCGCGCCGGAACCCGGCCGGGAGGGCTGAGAGGGCTGGGAGGGCTGCGGGCGCAGCGGGATGACGTGGGCTTCGTTCCGCGCATGAGTGCTCACCCCTTCAGCGTAGGGATCCGGGGCGCCGGGGGAAGGGCGCGGCGTTCCGCCCTGGGTGAAGCGGGGCGGAACGCCGCGGGGCGGGGCTTGGCGCGAGCCGGGGGGCCTTGCCGGGCGAGCCCTGCCGCGGGGCCTCCCGGCCGCGTCCGGCGGAGGCGGACGGGGGACCGGCCGAGGGGCCGATTCCGGCCCCGGGCGGCGCCTCGCCCGCCTCCCGGCCGCGTCCGGCGGCGCCTCACCTCCCGAGGCATTCACGCCACCACCCCTGACCTGACTATTCCCGGTCAGGAGTGCTTTTCTGCCCAGATTTTGACGGGGCGTCGGCCCTTTCTGCTGTAAATTCCGACCGCTTTCCGCGACGCCCCGCAGGGTGCTCGGGAGCCGTTTGTCCTCGCTGTTTTAACGCTGCATTACACCACCGCGACGTCGGTTGACCGGGTTTGCCGGACCGTGTGCGATGACCGGGAAACGATTCCCGGGCGGCGGTACCGCGCCCACCTTTCCCGCGCACCCGGAAGGACACGATGACCGTCATAAGACGTACCCGCGCACGCGAACTCGTGCACGAGGGCACTCTGGCGCTCGCCGAGGGGGGAAGCCCTCGCCGTGCACGTACCGCACTTCATCCCCGACGAGGTGGTGAAAGCCGTACGCGAGGAGGTGCTGCCCCATCCGGACAGCGTGGAACTCGTCAACCGCAGTGCGTTCGGCGAGCTGACCACCGCCGTAGCCGACACCGTTCAGCGCTCCAATTTCCGCGGTGTCCCTCCTCAGGAGGCGTATGCCCGTGCGTTGCGCGCCGGTGACGACCGGCGGGCGCGCGACGAGGAAATCCTCGGCCGACTCACCGTCCCCACGCAGGTGTTGCGGTGGGACGAGGCGGTGAAGGTCCCGGATCATGCGGGATTCCGGCGCCGACCGCGGTGATGGCGGCGCTGTCGCCGTTCGTGGGGCGGCTCACCGACCGGTTCGGGCCGCGCCGGCTGCTGCTGACCGGCTTCGCGCTGTTCACCGTCGCGGCGCTGCTGTTCACCCGGCTCACCGCGGACGCGCCGCTCACCGTGATCGTGGCGGCGCTGGTGGCGATGGGCCTGGCCTGGGGCTGTGCGCTGGGCCCGGCCACCGTCTCGGCGCTGTCGTCGGTGCCGGAGCGGCAGGCGGGCCTGGCGATGGGTTCGTCCTGGACGTTCCACAACCTGGGCGGCGCGATCGGCCTCGCGGTCGGCATCGTCCTCTACCGGGTGCGGGCGGACGCGTATCTGACGTCGGAGCTCGGCGCGCAGGGCGGTTCCTGGACGCGGGAGGTCGCCGCCGGCCCGGAGCGGGCCGCGGCGCTGCTGACGCGGCACACCTCGCTCGCTCCGACGGAGGTCACCGACCTCTTCCAGCGGATGTTCGCGCACGGTACCCAGGCCGCGATGTGGCTGGTGGCGGGGGTGTCCGTCGTGGCGCTGCTGGCCCTCGGCGGGATCTCGCTCGTCGACCGGCGGCGGGGCGGCGCGGACGCGGCGGACGGTCCGGCGGTCTGAGGCCCGCGTCCCGGCGGGGAGATGCCGCTGTCCGCCGGATGTCCCGGGGGCAGCGGCATCGGCCGTCGGCGGGCGGTCAGACCGTGAAGTAGTTGTTCCACGCGTCGACGAGGGCCTGGCGGACGGACGCCGGCATGTTCGGGGTGTTGAAGGTGCCGGTGACGCCGTAGTAGTAATACTGATTGTCGTTGGTCGCCATGTGGTCCTGGCCGGGAACGTCGACGTGCCGGCTGAAATGGATGTTGGCGAATTGCGCGAAAACGGTGCACACGTAGTACACCCAGTTTCCCGTGTTGTTCTCCTTGGAGTTACTGATCGTCCAGTCCGACATGGACACGGTGGTACTCCCTTTCCGGCGTCGTGCGCGGTGCGGTCGAGGCGCCGGCGGCACGGCCGAGGGAACGGCCGCCGGTGCCCGGTGGGTCACTTCGCGGAAAGGGTGATGTCGCCGGTCATGCTGACGGTCATGCCGTAGTCCTGCGGACTGCTGTGGACCTCGGCGAGGACGAACTCCCCGCTACCGTCGTTCCACTGGCCTTTGACCTTCCAGTCCTCGTCCCACACGATGCAGTTGCCGCGGCCCGTCTGGACGTTGAGCGGGTTGTCCTTGTGCTGCGAGATCCAGGCGTACACCCCGCCGTCGTACGTCCTGGGCCCCACGGACCTGCTGTCGCCGGGGTGCTCCTTGTTGACGAAGGAGACCTGGGAGTTCGACTGGTTGTCGCAGCCCCTGATGCCGGTGGTCATGAAAACCCCCCTGAGTCGGTTCGTGGCGACCAGGAAACTACCGGCGGGCCGGGTGCGGAACGGCCCGGCAATCCTTTGGCCGAGAGTGCCGAGATGGCGGTACGGAAACTCTTGCGGAGATTCCCGGATTGCTGTGGCGGGGCCGGAAAGGCCGCTTTTCGTGGAATACCGGCGGCGGAATTCGTCCGGGTGTCCAGCCGTCTCGGAATTCTTCGTACGCGTTCGGGGGGAATGCGCCGGGCGGCGGTGGAGCGGAAAGATGGTACGGGTGGGGGTTTGCTTCGGGCGGGACGGTTCCGGTGCTGATCGGGGCGGTACGGTGGAGTGGCGGAATCGGTTCTGCGAAACGTACCGGCGGCGCGGCCCGTGGCGGGCCCGAAAACGTCGGAAGGCCGAAAGTGAACGGTGGGGGAGCGGGTCTGATGCGTGGTGGAACGGGTGGCGGACGGCGCTTCGGCGCGGTGACCGTACGGCGGGCCACGCCCCGGGACGCCCGCCGCCTGAGCCGGCTGGTCCGGACGTCGCGCGCGTACGAGGGCCCGTACGCGTCGATGGTCGAGGGGTACCGCGTCGGGCCCGACTACATCGAGACGCACCGGGTCTTCGTCGCGGAGGCGGCGGGGGTGCCGGAGGCCGGGCGGGCGGCGGACGGGGCCGGCCGCCGGGTGCTCGGGTTCTACGCGCTGGTGCTCGATCCGCCGGAGCTGGATCTGCTGTTCGTCGCCGACGAGGCGCAGGGGCTGGGCGTCGGGCGGCGGCTCGTCGCCCATCTGCGGGCGGAGGCCCGCCGGGCCGGCCTCGACCGGGTGCGGGTGGTCTCCCATCCGCCCGCCGAGGGGTTCTACCGGAGCGTCGGTGCCCGGCCGGTCGGCGTGGTCCGGGCGCGGCCGCCGGCGGTGCGGTGGGACCGGCCGGAGCTGGTGATCGAGGTCGCGGAGGCGTCGGACGGGGCGTGAGGCGGGCCCGTGGCGGCCCGCCGTCCGGCTCTTGACACCTCCAGGGTTTCTGACGGACAGTCAGAAACCCTGGAGGTGCGGGCACTCCGCGCCGTCCGCGCCCCGAAGGGGAGGCCGTCGACGTGCACCTCGCGCCCACCGCACGCCAGCAGGAACTGCGCACCGAACTCCGCGCCTATTTCCGTGAGTTGATGCCGGACGGGCCGCCCGGAAGGGCCGCCGCGCAGCGGGCCGTGCTGCGGCGGATCGGCGCGGACGGCATGCTGGGCCTCGGCTGGCCCCGGGAGTACGGCGGGCAGGGCCGCGGCCCCGACGAGCAGTTCGTCTTCTTCGACGAGGCGTACCGGGCGGGCGCACCCGTCTCGATGGTCACGCTCAACACCGTCGGCCCGACCCTGATGGCGTACGGCACCGAGCGGCAGCAGGCGTACTTCCTGCCGCGCATCCTCAGCGGGGAGACCGTCTTCGCGATCGGCTACACCGAACCGGAGGCGGGCACCGACCTGGCGTCACTGCGCACCCGCGCGGTCCGCGACGGTGACGGCTGGCGGATCGACGGCTCGAAGATCTTCACCAGCAACGCCCACCAGGCGGACTGGATCTGGCTCGCCTGCCGCACCGACCCGGACGCGCCCAAACACCGCGGCATCTCCCTGCTGCTCGTCCCGACGGACGCGCCCGGCTTCTCCTGGACACCCATCGAGACGGTCGGCGGGCTGACGACCACCGCGACGTACTACGACGGCGTCCGGATCCCGGCGGACAACCTCGTCGGCGCGGAGAACACCGGCTGGCGGCTGATCACCCACCAGCTCAACCACGAACGGGTCGCGCTCGCCGCCATCGGGATGCAGGCGGAGGACGTCTACGAGGCGGCGCTCGCCCACGCCCGGACGCCCGATCCGGCGACCGGGCGGCGGCCCGCGGACCGCCCGTGGGTGCGGTCCCGGCTGGCCGAGGCGTACGCCCGGCTGGCCGCGACCCGGCTGCTGAACTGGCGGCTGGTCGGCGACGTCGGCGCCGGGACGCTCGCGCCGGGCGACGCCGCCGGGGTGAAGTTCGCCGGGACGGAGAGCGCGGTCGAGGTGTACCGGCTGTGCCAGGAGGCGGTGGGCGAGGCGGCGCTGATCCGGGCCGGAGCGCCCGGCGCCTTCGGGGGCGGGGTGCTGGAGCGGATGAACCGGGCGGCGCAGATCAACACGTTCGGCGGCGGGGTGAGCGAGATCCAGCGGGAGCTGGTCGCGACCATGCGGCTGGGGATGCGGAGGGGGCGGCGGTGAGCGGTGGGGACGCGGCGCGGGGCGCGCCGCACGCGGCGGTGACCGGCGACGACGCGCTGTACGCGCGGCTCAAGGCGTTCGAGGGGCGGCCCGCGGCGACCGGCGGACGCGGTAAGGACCCGGTCAACGCGGCGATGATCCGCCACTGGTGCGAGGCGATGGGCGACGCCCACCCCGCGTACCGGGGGCCGGACGCCGTCGCCCCGCCGACGATGCTCCAGGCATGGACGATGGGCGGCCTCTCCGGCCACGAGGGCCGCTCGTCCGCGTACGACGAACTGTCCGCGCTGCTGGACGGCGCCGGGTGCACCGCCGTGGTGGCCACCGACTGCGAGCAGGAGTATCTGCGCCCGCTGCGGCCCGGCGACGAGATCACCTTCGACGCGGTCATCGAGTCGGTGTCGCCGCGGAAGACGACGAAGCTGGGCAGCGGGTACTTCGTCACGACGCGGATGGACGTCCGGGCGGGCGGCGAACTGGCGGGAACGCACCGGTTCCGGATCTTGAAGTACGTGCCGGCCCGTAAGGGAGACCCCGAGCCCGCCGCCGCGCCCCGTAAGGGAGACCCCGAGTCCCCCGCGGCGTCCCGCGAGGGAAACCCGGACGCCGCGCCCGCCCGCCCCCGCCCCGTGATCAACCGCGACAACGCCGGATTCTGGGCGGGTGTGGCCGGGCACCGGCTGCTGATCCAGCGCTGCACCGGCTGCGGGCGGCTGCGGATGCCGTGGTTGCCGGGGTGCGCGCGCTGCGGATCGCCGGAGTGGGACACCGTCGAGGCGGCCGGTGGCGGCACCGTCCACTCGTACGTCGTGATGCACCATCCGCCGTTCCCCGCCTTCGACCCGCCGTACGCGGTCGCGCTGATCGCGCTGGACGAGGGGGTGCGGCTGGTCGCGGGCGTCACCGGTGTGCGGTACGACGAGGTGCGCATCGGGATGCCGGTGCGGCTGGAGTTTCAGCAGGTCAGGGACGCGAAGGGGGCGTGGGAGCTGCCGGTGTTCCGCGCGGAGCCGGGGGCCGCGCGGGCGCCCCGGGAGGAGGGCTGAGATGGACTTCACGCCGACGCGGGAGCAGCGGGCGGCGGCCGGACTCGCCGCGGAGATCTTCGGCGACCGGTCCACGCCCGAGCGGCTGACGGCCCTGGGCACGGACGCCGACACCGCCCTGTGGAAGACGCTGTGCCAGGCCGGACTGCCGGGCTCCGTCACCGAGACCGGGCTGCTCGGGCTGGTCCTGCTGCTGGAGGAGGCCGGACGGACCACCGCACAGGTCCCGCTCGCGGCCACCGCCGTGTACGGCGTCCTCGCGGTGGCCGCGCACGGGGCGCCGGAGCAGCGGGCGCGGCTGCTGCCGGAGCTGACCGACGGCGGGACGGTGGCCACCGGCGCCTTCGGGACGGGCGAGCCACCCGCCGTACGGGCCCGCGCCGGGGCCGGGGCCACCGCCCACCTGACCGGCACCGTGCCCGTCGTCCCCTGGCTGACCTGCGCCGATCTGGTGCTGGTGCCCGACGCCGACCGGGAGCTGTGGCTGCTGCGGACCGACGCGCCGGGCGTCGCCGTCACCCCGGTCGCGACCACCGCGCCCTGGTCCGCCGGGCACCTCGACCTCACCGGAGCCCCCGCCGAACGGCTCGGCGGCGCCCCGGGCCTCGCCGAGGCCGGCCCGTACGCGTCCGTGCTGGCCTGCGCCCGGATCGCGCAGGCCGGGCTCCAGGCGGGTGTCTGCGCGGGCGCCCTCGCGCGGGCCGTGGCGCACACCGCCGAGCGGCAGCAGTTCGGCAAGCCGCTCGACGCCCACCAGGCCGTCCTGCTGCGCGCCGCCGACGCCCATCTGGACACCGAGGCGATCCGGGTCACCGCATACGAGGCGGCCTGGCGGCGGGACACCGGGCGCGCCGCCGCACCGCACGCGCTGACCGCCGCCTGGTGGGCCGCCGAGGCCGGGACCCGTGTGGTGCACGCCGTCCAGCATCTCCACGGCGGCCTCGGCGCCGACGTCGGCCACCCCGTCCACCGGCACTTCCTGTGGGGCCGCCACCTCGCGGCCGACCTCGGCGCGGGCGGTCAACTCCTGGAAGAACTGGGCCAGTTGCTCGTTGAGGACGAGGACGAGGACGAGGAGGCGGCCGCATGAGCGACGAGGCGCGGCGGAAGGCCCCCGCCCCCGGCGACACCCTCCCGCCCCTGCGCATCCCGATCACCCGCACCCTGATCGTCTCCGGGGCGGTCGCCTCCCGCGACTACCAGGACGTCCACCACGACGCCGAGGCCGCCCGCGCGAAGGGCTCGCCGGACATCTTCATGAACATCCTCACCACCAACGGCCTCGTCGGCCGCTACCTCACCGACCACTTCGGCCCCGGCACCGTCCTCCGCAAGGTCGCCATCCGCCTCGGCGCCCCCAACCACCCCGGCGACACCATGGAGTTGACGGGCACGGTCACCGAGGTGGACGGCGCGGCCGTACGGGTCCGGGTGGTCGGTGCGAACGGCCTCGGGCACCACGTCACCGGCACCGTGACCCTCACGGTGCCCCTCACCGGAGGGAGCGCCGCCCCATGAGCGTGCGCCGCGCGGACACCCTGGGCGGCCGGGCCGCCGTCGTCGGCATCGGGGCCACCGAGTTCTCCAAGGACTCCGGCCGCAGTGAGCTGACCCTCGCCGCCGAGGCGGTACGCGCCGCACTCGACGACGCCGGGCTCGCCCCCTCCGACGTCGACGGGCTGGTCACCTTCACCATGGACACCAGCCCCGAGATCGCCGTCGCCCAGGCCACCGGCATCGGCGAACTCTCCTTCTTCTCCCGTGTCCACTACGGCGGCGGCGCCGCCTGCGCCACCGTCCAGCAGGCGGCACTCGCCGTCGCCACCGGCGTCGCCGAGGTCGTCGTCTGCTACCGCGCCTTCAACGAACGCTCCGGCCGCCGCTTCGGCTCCGGCGTCCAGCACCGCGAACCCTCCGCCGAAGGCGCCGCCCTCGGCTGGAACCTCCCGCCCGGCCTCCTCACCCCCGCCTCCTGGGTCGCCATGGCCGCCCAGCGCTACCTCCACACCTACGGGCTGACCCCGGAGGCGTTCGGCCACGTCGCCGTCGTCGGCCGCCGGTACGCGGCGACCAACCCGGCGGCGTACTTCCACGGCCGCCCGATCACCCTCGCCGACCACGCCGCCTCCCGCCCCGTCGTCGAACCGCTGCGCCTGCTCGACTGCTGCCAGGAGACCGACGGCGGCCAGGCGCTCGTCGTCACCACCGCCGAACGCGCCCGGGACCTGCGGCGCCCGCCCGCCCTGATCACCGCGGCGGCCCAGGGCGCCGGCCGCGCCCAGGAGCAGATGACCAGCTACTACCGCGACGACTTCTACCCGTCCGACCTCGCCGGTCTCCCCGAGATGGGCGTCGTGGCCCGTCAGTTGTGGCGCACCTCCGGCCTCGCCCCCGCCGACATCGACGCCGCGATCCTCTACGACCACTTCACCCCGTTCGTGCTGATGCAGCTGGAGGAGTTCGGCTTCTGCGCCCCCGGCGAGGCCCCCGCCTTCGTCGCGGACGGCGCGCTCCCCCTCAACACCCACGGCGGCCAGCTCGGCGAGGCGTACCTCCACGGCATGAACGGCATCGCGGAGGCGGTACGCCAGGTACGCGGGAGTGCGGTGAACCAGGTGGCGGATGTGGCGAAGGTACTGGTCACGGCGGGGACGGGGGTGCCTACGTCGGGGCTGGTGCTGGGGCGGGACGGGGGGTGAGGGACGGTGACTGGACCGTCGCCCCCGACGGCTCCGAGCGCTGGATCAACGCGAAGGACGCGAACGGCAACGTGCTCTTCGAGCGCACCGTTCCGATCACCCAGCTCGACAAGAACGTGTTCACCTACCGGGTCTTCCCGAACGCCGGCGACACCAGCGTGTACTACGACATCGTGCACACCAAGACCAACCACGCCGAGCCCGGCACCGACGGCCGCGGCCCCGGCGCGAACGGTCACCAGGGTGGCAACGGCAAGTACCACTTCAACAACGGCAACGCCCACTGATCGAGATCCGCTGAATCGAGCTGCCCGCCGTCGAACGGAAGGGCAGCGGTTGAAGGACGATTCAGGAGGCGGACGGCTCGATCTCCCCCGCGAAGACGATGAGCTGGTCGATGAGGCTCCGTCGCAGGTGGACGATGTCCGTTCCCGCCAGGCGGGGGCCGCCGTCCGGTGTGGTGAAGACCCATTGGTACCGGGCCCACTCGTGAGGCATGTCCACCGCTGAGCAGCGCACCATCGTGCCGGTCCCCGCCGGGTGGCGCCGGATGTCCAGTACGAACCGCTCGACCGCCGCGATTCCTTCGGCGCGGCCCAACGGCCCCCAGAAGACCACGTCTGAGGTCAGGGCCTGGGAGAGCAGGGAAGCCACATGGCTGTCGTCCGAGGCGTTGAACGCGGAGATGAACGTGTCGATCGCGGAGCGTGCCGTCTCTTCCTCCATGCCCCAGTGATACCAGCCGTCGCGTGTGCGCTCGTCCCGCGAGCGGCCTTCGGAGCACCGTGAACCAGCCCGGTCACACACCCTGGCGGGTGGGGACGCTCGCACGGGCGAGGACGGACAACGTGAACGGGCGGAGCGCGTCGGTACGTTCCCACTCCGCAGGATCGACTGTCTCGCGTTGCCGGGCGTACTCGATCGGCTGGAGCCGGTGCTCAAGCAGGAGGGCGTTCATCTGCTCAATGCTGAGGAACGTTTGCCAGGGCTCGCCCTGCTCGGCTGCCGCTGCCATGACCAGCTCCGCATACGACTGCCCCGCCTCGTCGCGGTGTCCGTCCGGGAGGAGGTGCTCCACGATGAGCTCGGTACCGGGCGCGAAGCCGCTGATGACGGCCAGGGTCTGCCCGATCGCCTCCGAGGTCAGGTACATCGTGACCCCGAGCCAGCTGACCAGCGCGGGCCGGCCCGGGTCGAAGCCGGCCCGCACGAGGTGACCGGTAAGTGAGCGGGCGGACTCCTTCTCGAAGTCGACCGGGACGAAGAAGGCGGACGGCGGCACCGTCGTCCCCTTCTCAGCCAGCAGGCCCTGCTTCCAGCGCTGGGTCGTCGGCTGGTCCACCTCGAACACCCGCACGCGATCGGCCAGTTCCGATCGGTAGGCGAAGGAGTCCAGTCCCGCACCGAGGATCACGTACTGGTCGACGCCCCGGCCGGCCAGCTCGGCCAGTCGGTCCTCGGTGTAGCGGCTGCGCGTAACGGCTGTCGTCCGCGCGCCGGACAGGACCGGGTGCCCACCGTAGGACCGGTGGTAGCCGAGGAGTTCTTCGGCACGCTCACCCAGGAAGGTCTGCGCCAGAGTGTCGGCGAAGATCGAGGGAGTCTCGTCGACAAGGAGGTGTGCCGCGCGCGCTGCGGCCGACATGAGTGCTGTCTGGCTGGGTTGTCCGTTGTTCATCATGAGCCCGGACATTAGCCTGGAATTGTGACATAGTATCACAAAAACAAAACTTTCGAAAGGGCTTCCGAGCTCCGTTTCGGTAACGAATGCGATCAGCGCGCGCAGTCCGGGCAGTTGACCGCCCGCAGCCATTCGTCGAGGCGTCGGAGAGGTGGGGCACGGGTCTGCCTTTCGGTTTGGTGGTGCGGGGGCCGCTCCGGCCATCGGGTCCGACTCAGGCGGGGGCCGGAGCGGCGTTCATGGGGCCAGCAGGGCGCGGAGGGTCGGGTAGCGCACGGCGCGGCAGCGGGTGCAGCGCCGGGACTCGTCCGGCTGCGGCTGCCAGTCGCACCGGTGGGGCGCTGAGGTGGGCTCTGACGAGACCTCTGTCTGAATGCCGGTGTCTTCGTGGGAGTTCGCGGAGCCACTTGTTGTCGCGGCCCTCCCGGATGACGTCGCGTGGACGCATACGGCGGCGTGTGCGGCGGCTTGTGCTTTCCACCAGCGGCCCGCCGCCAACGCGCCCTGTGTGGCGTCCCGTGCGCCGCGCTCGTAGAGGGAACGCCAGGTGGCGCAGCCGTCAGCCATAGCTCCACCCTTGGCGCATGCCCGGGAGCGTGAGGCGGTCGTAGACGTTCAGGGAGGCGGCCATCTGCTGTGCTGCTGCGGCAGGGAACGATCCCTCGATCACCACATGGGCCGTTTCCACGGTGCGGCCTGTGCCCCAGACGGCCACGTCATAGCCGTAGCTGAGCAGCGACGCGCGGAGCATCTGCGCCGACTTCACGCCCGTGCATTCCTGTTCGGATGCAGGTGGGCGCGGTGTCACGGTCCTGATGGCGTAGTGGTGCCGGTCTCGCCACAGCGCGTCGGCGATGCGCTGCACGACCGTCGGCGCGGCGGTACCGAGAGGGATGCCGGGATAGAGCGGAGTCGTGCCGTCGTCCGCCAGGAGCTGGCGTTCCCCGATGCCATCGATGCGCAGGCGGGCCTCATCGGCGGCGAACGCCAGCTTCATCGTTGCGGTTTCGTAGGTGGTACGAGGGGTCACTTCGCCGCCCTCCCTTCGTGCCCGGGGCGGTGGTTGGGGTGTTCCCGGAGGTAGATGCGGGCGTCTGCGGCGGCGGACTGGTCGCGCGTCCTGGACGCGTTGCGCAGCAGTTCGCCCGCGGCGACGCATGCGGGGCAGCCGGAGTGGACCGTCAGGCCGCCGCTGCCGAACGGGTCGTCGGTCCAGACGGAGTTCCCACTCACCTGAGGGGCCTCCCGTCGTGCGCCGCACGGTTTGCGCGCCGGGCATTGTTCGTCTCTTTCAGCTTGTCGCTGAGGTCCTTGGTGCTCCCGGCATCTTTCTTTTCCTTTTTCATCGACTCCTTTTTCATCGACCGGCTGACGGCCCACTCGGATTGCTTTAGCTTGGTGTCCGTCGCCAGCTCGCTTTTGGCGAAGCCCTGCATGATGCGTACCTCCGTAACTGCGTTCCCCTGGTGGGTGGTTAGTGTCTACACCGGCTGAACGCGGGCCCTGGGTCGTACGGAGGGTGAAACTCTTTACGGGGGCCTGTTAAAGCTTTATCCGGGCCTGTTAATGAGGTGATGAGGTTTTGGCCGATACTCCGATGACGCCTGCGCACTACATCGGTGGAGAGTTGATCCGCCGGAGAGAAGAGCGCGGTTGGGCGCAGAAGAACCTGGCGCGGCAGGCGGGCATGTCCCCCAGCCGGGTCGCACAGATCGAACGGGCCCATGTCCCCGGCACGTTGGAGAATTTCCAGAAAATCGACCTTGCGTTCGGTGATCCCGCCCCGGGGTTCTTCGAGAGGTATTGGCGGTTCATGGAGGAGGCGCCACTTATCAGGAACTGGTTCGCTCGGTACGTACAGTTCGAGAAGATCGCCGTTTCGATCAGCGAGTACGCAGCAAGCGTTGTTCCTGGGCTGCTTCAGACCGAGGACTACGCCCGCGCCTTGCTGCACGTGGGCACGCTCACGCCGGATGAAGCCGAGACCGTACTTGCAGGCCGACTGGCGCGACAGGAAGTTCTGACGCGTGCTGAGGACCCGCCCCCGGCCTGGTTCGTGATCGATGAAGCCGTTCTGTCACGGCCGGTAGGGGGGCCTGCTGTGATGGCCGCCCAACTCGGCCACATACTCGACATGGCCGCCCGCCCCAACGTGTTCGTTCAGGTCGTGCCCGTCTCCGTGGGCGCACACCCGGCCCTCGGTGGCCTGCTCGCCGTGCTCGCCCTGCCGGAGGGGCCCAGCGTGGCGTATCTGGAGGGCTCGGCTCTCGGTCACCTGGTGGAAGAATCGGCGCGGGTCGCTCGGTACGGGCTGATCTACGATCGCGTCCAGACGATGGCACTCAGCCCCGAGGAGTCAGCGTCAACCATCCGTCGCGCAATGGAGGGCTACGCATCATGAGCACCAACCCGCAGCACGATTTGGCCGGGGCGGACTGGATAAAGTCGAGCTACAGCAGCCAGGAGGGCGGGTCGTGCGTCGAGGTGGCCCGCAACCTCGTCCCGGCGCTGGGTGTCCTCCCCGTCCGCGACAGCAAGGACCCCAACGGTCCCGCGCTGGCCTTCCCCGTCGCCTCTTGGGCCTCGTTCGTGGAGTTCGCGAAGGGCTCTGACGTCTGACTCGGGTCGATCCCGCCCACACGCGGCGACGCCCGGTGCCGGCTTGCGGCTCCGGGCGTCGGGTTCTTGTGACGTGTGAACCTGCGAGGTGGGCTTCCTTCGGCGGCATTGTCCGCATCAGGTGATGGAGGTCGCCTTCCGGTCTCCCCGACCTTCCGGCCTCTCAGCCCGACCCTTGCGTATTCGAGAAGATCGGTGATCTCTCGCGAGGTCACTGCCCTCTCTTGCGGATGCGCTCCGGTCGAACTCCCTCGCTCGCCCCGCAGGCTGTTATTTATATTACTCAGCACCCTTGCGGGTGAAAAGCCCCTTATGAAGATTTTTTGCCCGATTTGGGGTGAGGTGTGATCCGCCGTGGCCGGTGCGGTACGCGCACCCCTCCAGGGCGGTTGCCGCCCGCCTCCGTCGTCCGACGGAGGCGGATCGTTCCCCGGGGGCACGTCCCCCACCGGACCGGGTGCCGATACTGAGGGCATGTCCCTGGTCAGCCGTGTTGTCGCGGCCCCCCGCGCGCTCGTCGGCACCGCGTGGGGGCGCGTGGTCGTGGAAGGGGCCTTCGCCGCCGTCCTCACCCTTCCGGTGTGCGTGGCGGGGCTGAGCCTGTGGGAGCTGCCGCGGCCGGGGCTCCAGCTCGCCGCGATCCCGGTGGCCGCCGTCCTGTATCCGCTGCGCCGCCGTCATCCCGTACCGGTCCTGCTGCTGTCCGCCGCCGCGACGGGGCTGCTCCCGTTCCTGGGGCCGGTGACCGGCGCGATCGCCTACACCGCCGCCCGCCTGCTGCTTCCCGGCCGCCGGCGTACGGGCCCGTGGCTCTGGGCGGTGGCCCTGCCGCTCGGCGCGGCGGTCGTGGCCGGCGCCGCCTCCTGGACCGGTCCGGCCTCCCTGCCCTACGCCGTCGCCCTCGGGCTGGTGCTCGCGGTGGTCGCGGTGGTGGTGCCCGGGCTGGTCGGCACGGTCTTCGGGCAGGAGGACCGGGTGGTGGCGGCGCTGCGGGAGCGGGCGGACGCGGCCGAGCGGGCGCGGGCCCTCGCCGACAGCGAGGCCCGCATCCGGGAACGGTCCCGGATCGCCTCCGAGATGCACGACCTGGTCGGCCACCGGCTGAGCCTGGCCTCCCTCCACGTCGGCGGGCTGGAACTCGCGCTGGAGAAGTCCGCGCCCGCGCTGCGGCCGGACGCCGCCGTGGTGCGGACGAGTGTCCGGGACGCGCTGCGCGAGCTGCGCCAGGCGCTGGGCGTCCTCGACCCGCTGGGCGTGACCACCCGGGCCGAAGGGGCGCTGACGGAGGACACCGGCACCCGCGCCGACGTCGCGGAACTGGTCGCCGGATCGGCCGCCGGCGGGATCGACGTCCGCCTGGAGTGGACGGGACCGGACCTGACGGCGGCGGGGATGCCGGTCCGGCGCGCGGTGCACCGGCTGGTGCGCGAGGCGCTGACCAACGTGCACCGGTACGCGACGGACGCCGCGGTCACCGTCGCCGTCACCCACGGCGACGGCCTGGTGCGGGTCGTCGTCCACAACACCGCCCCGGCGCCGACCGCGGTCGCCGGGGACGGCGGAACGGGCCGCGGCCTGTCCGCGCTGCGCGAGCGCGTGGAGTTCCTGGGCGGGTCCTTCACCGCCGGGCCGCTCCCCGACGGCGGCTTCCGGCTCACCGCCGGTCTCCCGACGGACCCGGACAGAGCCGCCCCGGCGCCCGGCAGCGCCGACCCGGCGCCCCTGCCCGCGGCCGCCCCGGCGCCCCCGGCCGCGTACCGCCGGGCGATGCGGACCTCGGTGCTCGGCGGGGCGCTGGCCGGACTCACGGCGCTGATCCTGCTGGGGATCGGGTTCGCGTACTCCACCTCGCCCCGGCAGCCGTCGCCCCCGCCGAGGCCCCGGATCGGCATGACCCTGGAGGAGTTCGGCAACACCGGGCGCGGCGACTACGTGGGCGCGCGGGCCGCCGCTGCCGGACGGGAACCCGGCCGCCCGGCCGCGGCGGCCGGCTGCGTCTACACCTTCGGCTCGGTCCCCGCGTCCGCGTCGCCCGGACACCGGCCGACCGGCGCCCCGACCGTGGAGCGCTACTGCTTCGACGGCGGCCGGCGGCTGATCGCCATCGATTCCTTCACCGTTCCGACGGTGCACGACAACGCCCCCTGGGAGAGTCCGTGACCCACGCCGCCGATCCGATCCGCATCCTGCTCGCCGACGACGAGGAGATGATCCGGGCCGCGGTCCGGATGATCCTCGGCCACGCGGACGGCATCGAGGTGGTGGCCGAGGCCGCCGACGGCCGGCAGGCGGTGCGGGAAGCCGCCGCCCACCGCCCCGACCTGGTCCTGCTGGACATCTACATGCCCACCCGCGACGGGCTCGCCGCGATCGTCCCGCTGCTCTCCCTGGACCCGGCTCCCCGGGTGCTGATGCTGACCACCTTCGGCACCGACGACAACGTCCTGACGGCGCTGCGCGCGGGCGCGACCGGCTTCCTCCTCAAGGACGCCGGTCCCGAGGAGCTGATCCGGGCGGTGCGGGCCGCGGCCGCCGGGGACTCCGTGCTGTCCCCGCAGGTCACCGGCGCCGTCGTGGCCCGCATGATCCAGGACTTCAAGCCCGTACCGCCCGAACTCGACGAGCGGATCGCCCGGTTGACCGAACGGGAACGGCAGGTGCTCACACTGATCGGCGAGGGGCTGGCCAACCGGGACATCGCGGGCAGACTCGGCATCACCCTCGGCACCGTCAAGACCCATGTCGAGGCCGTCCTCGGCAAGACGGGCACCCCGGGCCGCGTCCAGGCCGCCCTCCTCGCCCACCGCACCGGCCTGGTGTCCTGACCCGGGCGTCGGCGGCCCCGCTCCGGCGCCCTTTCCTCCGCCGGATGACGGAGCCGACGGCCTCCCCGAGGAGGACCCGGCCGCGGGCCCCCGCGCGCTCCATCTGTCCGACGACGGAGCCGATTTCCCCTCTCGCGAACGATGTCCGCGCAGGTCAGGCGGGATGACGATGGTGCGTGTTCCCGTCCCGCGCCGCATCCGGCGCCCTCGTCCCCCGTCGGAGTGTCATGGCACCGAAGCGCTTCCCCCCGTCCCCGCCCCTCGACGGTGCGCACCGTACGCCCGGCATCGCGGCGTGCACGACGGACCTCACGAAGGTCTACGGCACCGGCGACACCCGGGTGACCGCCCTGGACCGCGTCACCCTCGCCTTCCGGGAAGGGGAGTTCACCGCGATCATGGGCCCGTCCGGCTCCGGCAAGTCCACCCTGATGCACTGCGTCGCCGGGCTGGACTCCGCCACCTCCGGCTCCGTACGGATCGGCGCCACCGAACTGGGCACGCTCACCGACCGGCAGCTCACCGAGGTGCGCCGGGACCGGATCGGCTTCATCTTCCAGGCGTTCAACCTCCTGCCGACCCTGACCGCACGGGAGAACATCACCCTCTCCTCGGACATCGCCGGGCGTCCGGCCGACGCCGCCTGGCTGGACCACGTGGTGGCGACGGTCGGCCTCGCCGACCGCCTCGGCCACCGCCCGGCCCAGCTCTCCGGCGGTCAGCAGCAGCGCGTCGCCATCGCCCGCGCCCTGGTCGCGCGGCCCGCCGTCGTCTTCGCCGACGAGCCCACCGGCAGCCTCGACTCCCGGACCGGCGCCGAGGTCCTCGGCTTCCTCCGCGACTCCGTACGCGCGTGGGACCAGACCGTCGTGATGGTCACCCACGACCCGGTGGCCGCCGGCTACGCCGACCGCGTCGTCTTCCTCGCCGACGGCCGCCCCGTCGACGAGATGAGCGCGCCCACCGCCGACCGGGTGCTCGACCGCATGAAGGCATTCGACGCCGCCGGCCGCACCGCCTGACGTGGCCCGCCCCGCCCCGTAGCCGCCCGCCCCGCGCGCGGCCGGCCCCCGCTCTCCCCTCTCCCACGCCCCGGAAGCCCACCCATGCTGAGAACAGCCCTGCGCAACGTGCTGGCGCACAAGGCCCGTCTGCTGATGAGCGTCCTCGCGGTC
Source organism: Streptomyces sp. NPDC014733 (assembly GCF_043083385.1). Lineage (NCBI taxonomy): Bacteria > Bacillati > Actinomycetota > Actinomycetes > Kitasatosporales > Streptomycetaceae > Streptomyces > Streptomyces sp. NPDC014733. The sequence goes on from NZ_JBIBYO010000006.1 coordinate 269,547, forward strand.
TGCCTCGGCACCGCCTTCGTCAGCGGCGCCCTGATCTTCGGCGAGACCGCCGTCGCCGCCCACCGCGCCGCCGCCTCCGAGAACTACGCCGACACCGCCGTCCGCCTCACCCCCGCGCCGCCGCGGCCCGGCGAACCCGCGCCGAAGGGGCGACCGCCGGCGCTCGACGACGCGCTCGCCGCGGAGGTGGCCGGTGTGCCCGGGGTCGCCTCCGTACGGCCCTCGGTGTCCGGCTCCGCCGTGCTGAACGCCGCCGACGGCACCCCGCTGCGCAGCGACGAGGCGGGCGGCAACCGCGCGGACGCCTGGCTGCCCGGACGCGACGGCACGGACCCGCGCTTCCCGCTCGCCGGCGGCCGGGCGCCCCGCAACGCCGGTGAGATCGCCGTGGACAGCTCCACCGCCGCCCGCGGCGGGTTCGCCCTCGGGGACGAGATCACCCTCGCCACCGACGGCCCGGTCCTGACCAAGCGCCTCGTCGGCACCGTCACCACCGAGGACACCCGCATCACCGCCGGCGGTACGCTGACCCTCTTCGACAAGGCCACCGCCCGGAAGCTGTTCGCCCTCCCCGGTGCCTACAGCTCCCTCGACCTGTCGGCCACGCCCGGCGCCGACGGAACCGAGCTGGCCCGGCGCGTCACCGCGCAGCTCCCCGCCGACCGCGTCGAGGTCATGACCGGCGCCGACCTCGCCGAGCAGCAGAACCGGTACGTCGGCACCCGGATCCGCGGCATCGAGAAGATCGCGCTGATCTACGCCGTCGTCGCCCTCTTCATCGGCTCGTTCCTGATCGTCAACACCTTCACCGTGCTCGTCGCCCGCCGCGGCCGGGAGATCGCGCTGCTGCGGGCGATCGGCGCCTCCCGCCGCCAGGTGATCCGCTCCCTGCTGTGCGAAGCCGCCGTCATCGGTCTGGTCTCCTCGGTCCTCGGCCTCCTGCTCGGCATGGGCGTCGCCGCCGCCCTGCCCCACCTCCTGACCGTCGACGGGACGCCCCTGCCCACCGGGCCCCTGGTGATCGGCCCGATGCCGGTCGCCGCCGCCCTCTTCCTGGGCATGGGCGTCACCGTGCTCGCCGCCTGGCTGCCGTCCCGCAAGGCCGCGAGGATCGCCCCGGTCGAGGCGATGCGCACCGCCCAGCAGCCGTCGCCCGCCGCCCGCTCCCGCCTCCGGGCCCTCGCGGGGGCGCTGACCGCCCTCGGCGGCGCCGGGCTGCTGATCTCCCTCTCCGGTGCCCAGGACGCCTCGGACGAGAACCTTCAAAGCGCGTTGTTCGGCGCGTTCCTCCTGGTCATCGGCGTGCTCCTGCTCGCCCCGACGCTGGCGGGACCCGTGATCCGGGCCGTCGGACGGCTCACCGCCCGGCTCGGCGTCACCGGCCGCCTCGCCCGCGAGAACGCCCTGCGCGACCCGCGCCGCACCGCCGCCACCGCCGCCGCCGTGCTCGTCAGCACCGCGCTCACCACCGGCCTCGCCACCATCGGCCACTCCGGCGCCCAGGCCCTCGACCGGCAGGCCGCCGCCGGTCTCACCGCCGATTACCTGATCCGCGCCGACCGGCAGGCCGGCATCGACCCGGCCACCGTCCGCCGGATCGCCGCCACCACGGGCGTTCGGACGGCGAGCGCCGTCGCCGACGCCCGGCTGATCGTCGGCGGCGACGTGTGGAGCGTCACCGGCGTCGATCCCGCCACCGTGCGCTCCGTGCTGAGGCTCGACTTCGTCGCCGGTTCCCTCGACGGCCTGCGGCCGGGCCGTATCGCCGTCTCCGAGACCACCGCCCGCGAGCGCGGCCTGACGGTCGGCAGCCGGGCCACGACCAGCCCCGGACCCGGCACCGACGAGGCGAGGACCTACACCGTCATCGGCGTCTACCGGGACAACCCCACCGCCGCGGACGCCCTCGGCGACCGCGGCGAGATGCAGCGCGCCACCGACCGGCCCGATTCCGTCCAGCGCGTCCTGGTCGCCGCCGACGGCGTCTCCCGGGCCGGCCTCCGCGACGCCACCGGCCACAACCCGCTGCTGACGATCGAGAGCCGCGAGGAATTCGCCCAGGAGGCCGCCGGCGCCATGGGTACCGTGATCTCCCTGATGTACGGCCTGCTCGTCCTCGGCGGTGTCATCTCCGGCCTGGGCATCGCCAACACGCTGGCCCTGTCCGTCGCCGACCGCACCCGGGAGATCGGTGTGCTGCGCGCCCTCGGCATGCACCGCGCGGGCATCCGCGCCGTGATCCGGCTGGAGGCGCTGACCGTCGCCGCCTTCGGCACCCTCCTCGGCCTCGTGAGCGGCGTCTTCGGCGCCTGGGCCGTCAGCGCGCTCGCCAACGGCTCGATCCCGCAGTACTCCTTCGCCCTCCCCTGGGGGACGCTGCTGCCGACCTGCGCGGCCGCGCTCGCGGTCGGCACCCTCGCCGCCGCCCTCCCGGCCCGCCGGGCCGCGCACCTCAGCCCCCTGGAGGCCGCCGCGGCGGCCTGACCCGCGTGGCGCCGCCCCGTGTCCGCGGCGCTCCCCGGCCCCTCCCGGGGGCGGCCGGGGAGCGGGCGTGCGGAAGGCGGTTGACCCCCTGCGGCGGGCGGTTAATCTGTGCGCGGCGCGTCCGGTGGCGGATGCGGTGAGGGGGTGGTCGGGGTGGATCTGCGACGGGTGCGGAAGGTCGTGACCGGCTTGCTGCTCGGGGTGATCCCGGGACTGCTGCTCGGCGGCTGGGGGCTGTCCATGATGCTCTCCGGCCCGGACTGCGGCGGCGAGGCGATGCGGGACGGCGACATCTGCCTCCAGCGCCACACCACCCGGTACGACTACGACGAGTCGAAGCGGAACGACCTCATCGGCGGCATCATCCTCGTCTCCGTGGGCGGCCTGCTGACCGTCGTCGGCGGCTGGTTCGGGGCGTCCGCCGCGCACCAGAAGTACAAGGATTCCCTGCCGCGCCTGGCCCGCCCGGCCGGAAGCTGAGCACGGGCCGCACGCGCCCCCCGGGGGTCTCCCCCCAAGGGGCGACGGCGCCCCCTCGGGGCGTGTTCCAGGGGTACGGGTCAGGGTCTCCCTCCGCCCGAAGGAGGTAGGGGGAACCCCACCCGTACAACTTCAGACGGACGGCGCTTCGGCACCTTCGGGCGATCCGCCGGGGGGTGAGCCGCTTCTAGCGTGGAGCCATGACCACGCCAGCGTGCACACTCCCCGCGCAGCCCGCCGCCGCGCGCCCGTCGTACCCGTCGTTCTCGTCGTACGTACGGGCCCGGGGGCCGGTGCTGATGCGGGCGGCGCGGTCGCTCACCGACCCCAACGACGCCGAGGACCTGCTCCAGACCGCGCTGGCCAAGACGTTCGTCGCCTGGGACCGCATCGAGGACCACCGCGCCCTGGACGGCTACGTCCGCCGGGCGCTGCTCAACACCCGCACCTCCCAGTGGCGCAAGCGCAAGGTGGACGAGTTCGTCTGCGACGAACTGCCCGAGCCGGACCCGGTGCCCGCGCCCGACCCCGCCGAACTCCAGGGCCTGCGGGACGCGATGTGGCGCGCCATCATGCGGCTGCCGCCCCGCCAGCGCGCCATGGTCGTGCTCCGCTACTACGAGGACCTGAGCGAGGCGCAGACCGCCGAGGTCATGGAGGTCTCGGTCGGCACGGTCAAGAGCGCCGTCTCCCGCGCCCTGGCCAAGCTCCGCGAGGACGAGGAACTGGCCCCGGCACTGTTCGGCTGACCGGGGCCGCCGCTCCCCAACTCGCTTGCGGGGAAGGGGAGTTCGCTCAGCAGTCGCAGCAGCACCCGTCGCAGCAGCAGCCGTCACACCCGTCACAGCAGCAGCCGTCGCAGCAGTCGCAGTCGCACCCGTCGCAGGCGGAGTGGCAGCACCCCTCGTGCTTCTTCCGCGACCAGGGGCCCTCGTAGCTGCTCGCGCAGCAGACCTGGCAGGAGCAGCAGAGGCCGACGGCGACCACGCACCCGGCGAGCAGTCCGCGCGGCGGCTTGGGCGGCTGCGGAGCCGGTGCGCCGCCGTGCGCCCCGTCGCCGCCCCCGTGCGAGCCGCCGTGGCCCCCGCCCCAGCCGCCGTCCATCCCGCCGTCGTACCGGTTCGGCGGCGTCGCCCCGCCACCCGGCTGCGGCCGCTGCGCGCCGTTGAGATGCTGCGGCCCGGTGGCGTACGGGTTGCCGCCGGCGGGCGCGTTCCCGCCGGGCCCCGGCGTCCCGTACGGGTCGGGGTCCCCGTAGGGGTTTCCGTACGGGTTCGGGCTCCCGTACGGGCCAGGAGCCGCGTCCGGGTTCCCGTACGGGCCGGAGGCGCCCTGCGGGTGGTTGAGACGGGGGACGCCGCCGGGGCCGCCGGCGTGAGCGGACCCGCCCGCGCGCCCGCAGGACTCCGTCCCGAACGCCCGGTCCACCGACCGCCGCAGCTCGTGGACGAGCAGGACGTGCGCCAGCTTCCCGTCGGTGAAGGCGACGTCGCGCAGCGCCAGCCGGATGCCGTGCAGCGCGTCGTCGCAGAGCCGACGGGCCTCGGGCAGGGAGGCGCCGGTGGCGGCGAGCGGGTTCCAGGCGCCCCCGGCGGCGTCGGCCGCGCGGTCCTCCACGGCGTCGAGGAGGTGCGCGAGCCGCCCGAAGAGACGCCCGGCCTCGGCGAGCGGGGCGGCGTTCGCCGGGCGTCCGGCGAGCACCGCGGTGTGCGCGAAGGCCGCCGCCGTCGCCGTCTCGGTCGGCTCGGTGATCACCGTCAACGGCGTACCGGGACCGGCCAGTTGCTCGATCCCCGTTTGCCGGTCGACCGCGTCCACGAGGACGGCGGTGTCGAAGCCGAGCCCGGCACCCGTACGGGCCCCGGCCCGGTCCCACCCGGCGGCGACCTTACGGGCCGCGGCGGCCACCGGGCGGCGCCGCAGCAGCCCGTCCCGGTCCGCGACATGATCGCGGAGCTTCGCCGACGCGAGGACCAGCGAGACCGACGCCGCGAGCCGCGCCCCCTCGCCCCTGGCCACCGACGCGGTCCGCATCCCCCGCAGCGGACACGGCCCCGCGGTGCGGCGCCCGCCCGGCGCGGGACCGCGCTGCGCGTCGGTCAGCACCGAGACGATCAGCCCGTCGTAGTTGGTGACGACCCGCGCGAACTGCCCGTGGTCGGCGCGGAGCGCCAGACACAGCCCGCACAGATGCGCCATCCACTCCGCCTTCAGCCCACCGGTCAGCCGGTGCGCGCAGGGCCTGACGATCCCGAACATGTGAGGAACCCCCGTGTACGACGCGTGGGCGGCACGGCCCCCGATGGCCCCGCCCCGCGGCCGGAATCGTACCGGCCGGGTCCGGTCCGGTCAGGGGCGGTCAGGGGCCGGGCCGTCGCCCGCCGCCGGCCTGCCGCACTCGGCCAGCAGCCGGTCGGCGGCGCGCTCGATCTCGGCGATCCGGTCGGCGACCCCGGGCGGCCCGGCGCCCCCGGCCTCCCGCAGCGCGCCCTCCGCCTCGGTGAGCTGCCCCACGACCTCGGCCAGCCGTGCCGCCTCCGCGGCCCTGTCCGGCGGTGCGCCCGGTGGCGGGCCGTCCGCCGTGCCCCCGGGGCCGTCAGCCGCGTCGGATTCCGTACGGGCATCGGCGCCCGTACCCGCGGGGAGCGGGGTGAGTTCCGTGCCGGAGCCGGGTGCCGCTCCCGGAAGGGGCGGGGCGGCGGGCCGGTTCGGGGCGCCGCCGGCGAGGAGGCGGCGCAACTGCTCGGACTGGGCGGCAAGTTGGCGGTTCTTGCGGTACAGGTCCAGGAAGACGTTGACCTTGGTGCGCAGCAGCCAGGGGTCGAAGGGTTTGATCAGGAAGTCGGCGGCGCCCACGGTGTAGCCGCGGTAGGCGTAGTTCGGGTCGACCTCCGCGCCGGTCAGCAGGATGACGGGGACGTCCTTGGTCTGGTCGAGCCCCTTGATGTTGGCGGCGGTCTCGAAGCCGTCCATGCCCGGCATCACCACGTCGATCAGCACCACCGCGAAATCCTGCCGGAGCATCGCCTTCAGCGCCTCCTCGCCGGAGCGGGCGCGGACGATGTGGGCGAGCGACCCGAGCACGGCTTCCAGCGCGGCGAGGTTCTCCTCCATGTCGTCGACGATCAGGAGCGCGGCGGTGTCCGCGGGCGCGCTCATGACGGCCGCTCCGAGGGCCCCTGGCCGACGCCGCCCGGCCCCTCGTCCCCGCCGTCCGGCCCGGACACCGCACCGCCACCGCCGTCCCCGCTGCCGGGGTCCAGGAGGCGGCAGATGGCGGCCAGCAGGCGGTCCACGTCGACGGGCTTGGGGACGTAGTCGTCGGCACCCGTCTCCAGCGCGCGTTCCCGGTCGCCGGGCATGGCCTTCGCGGTGAGGGCGATGACGGGCAGCTTCGCGTAGCGAGGAGCCTTCCGCAGGGCCTGGATCATCTCGTAACCATCCATTTCCGGCATCATGATGTCCATCAGCACCAGGCATACGTCGGGCGTCCGGTCCAGGACCTCCAGCCCCTCGCGGCCGTTCTCGGCGTACTTCACGCGGAGGCCGGCCCGGCCCAGGACATGGGTCAGCGCGAAGACGTTGCGGATGTCGTCGTCGACGACGAGGATCCGCCGGCCGGCCAGCACCTGCCCCGAGTGGCCCTGTAGCCAGTCGCCCAGGCGGGAGGTCTCCGGCCAGGTGACCTCCGGACCACCGGCGGCCCAGGGTTCCGCCTGCGGCGGAGCGGGCGTCGGCGCCCTCGCCTCCGCCGCGGACCCCGGCCCCACGGCGGAGGCGGACCCGGGCACGGTCTGCTCCGGCCCGGGGCTCACGGGCTCCGGCGCATCCCGCCCGACCGGCGTGCCCCCGGGCCCGGCGCCCTCGGCCCCGCCCGTTTCAGCCGCCCCCGCGTCGGCCGGGCCGGAGCCGGGGTGTGCCCCGGCCCCGCCGGCCACCGGCCCGGCCCCGGCATCCGCCTCCGGCAGGGCGCCCGGTGCCGCCGGGGCGGCCGTCATCCCGCCGGTCACCGCCGGGAGTTCGAACGCGGCCGACGGGCCGGTGTGGTGCGCCGGTACGTACAGCGTGAAGACGGAGCCGACGCCCGGTTCGCTCTCGGCGGTGATCCGGCCGCCGAGCAGCGTCGCCATGTCCCGGCTGATGGACAGGCCGAGCCCGGTGCCGCCGTACTTGCGGTTGGTGGTGCCGTCCGACTGCTGGAACGCCTCGAAGACCGCGCCGAGTTTGTGGGCGGGGATGCCGATACCGGTGTCCTTGACGGCGAAGGCGAGGATCGGCCCCGGCGCGTCCGGCGGCCCGGTCTCGGCGGCGTCCGGCCCGGCGACCGTGACGGACAGCTCGACGCTGCCGGTCGAGGTGAACTTCAGCGCGTTGGAGAGCAGGTTGCGCAGGATCTGCTGGAGGCGCTGCTCGTCGGAGTACAGCGCGCGCGGCACATCGTCCGCGACCGTGATGTCGAAGCTGAGGTGCCGGTCGCGGGCGAGTGGCCGGAACGTCGCGCGTACGTAGTCGAGCAGCTTGATCAGCGGCAGCTCCTTGGGGTGGACGTCCATCCGCCCGGCCTCGATCTTCGCCAGGTCCAGGATGTCGTTGATCATCTGGAGCAGGTCGGAGCCGGAGCGGTGGATGGTGACCGCGAACTCCACCTCCTGCGGCGAGAGCCGTCCCTCGGGGTTGTCGGCCAGCAGCCGCGCCATCACCAGCAGCGAGTTCAGCGGGGTGCGCAGCTCGTGTGACATGTTCGCCAGGAACTCCGACTTGTACTGCGAGGACGTCGCCAGCAGCGCCGCCTTCTCCTCCAGCTCCGCATTGGTCAGCTGGAGCTCGTCGGAGCGGCGGCGCAGCTCCGCCGTCAGCCGCTGCGACTCCGAGAGCAGCGACTCCGTACGGGCGTTGGCGATGATGGTGTTGACGGAGACGCCGATGGTGTTCACGAACTGGTCGATGAAGGCCAGGTGCACGTCGCTGAAGCGGCTGAACGACGCCAGCTCGATGACGCCGAGCACCTGGTCCTCGAAGAGCACCGGCAAGATGACGAGACTGACCGGTGGGGCCGCGCCCAGCCCTGAGCTGATCGTGATGTAGTCCGCCGGAACCGACTCCACCAGGATGCGTTTCTTCTCCGTGGCCGCCTGGCTGATCAGCCCCCCGGCGGGGGAGCCCCGCCCGGACGGTGCGTGGCGGACCTCGGCCCGTCCGGTGCCGTACCCGGCGATGAACTCCAGGCCCTCGCCCGCCTCGGCGCCCGCCTCTGCCAGGAAGAACGCCCCGAACTGCGCGTTCACCAGCGGTGTCAGCTCCCGCAGGATCAGATCGGCGACCTCGACGAGGTCGCGGTGGCCCTGCATCAGCCCGGCGATGCGGGCCAGGTTGGACTCCAGCCAGTCCTTCGCGCGAGTCGTCTCGCGGAGGTTGGCGACCATCAGGTTGACGTTGTTCTTCAGCGCTGCGACCTCGCCCTGCGCCTCCACCGAGATCGACCCGGACATGTCGCCCTGGGTGACGGCGGAGGCGACCTCCGCGATGGCCCGCACCTGTGTGGTGAGGTTCAGCGCCAGTTCGTTGACGCTGGTCGTGAGCTGTTTCCAGGTGCCGTAGACACCCTCGACACGTGCCTGGCCGCCGAGCCGTCCCTCGCTGCCGACCTCGCGGGCCACCCGCGTCACCTCGGACGAGAACGACGACAGGGTGTCGACCATCGTGTTGATGGTGGTCTTCAGCTCCAGGATCTCGCCGCGCGCGTCCACGTCGATCTTCTTCGACAGATCGCCGTCGGCGACGGCGGTGGCGACCTGCGCGATGTTGCGGACCTGCGACGTCAGGTTGGACGCCATGAAGTTGACGTTGTCGGTGAGCCCCTTCCACACGCCCGAGACGCCGTGCACCTCCGCCTGGCCGCCGAGCTGCCCCTCCGTGCCGACCTCGCGGGCCACCCGTGTGACCTCGTCGGCGAACGCCCGCAGCTGCTGGACCATCGTGTTGACGGTGTCCTTCAGTTCCAGGATCTCGCCGCGCGCGTCCACGTCGATCTTCTTCGACAGATCGCCGTTGGCGACGGCGGTGGTGACCTGCGCGATGTTGCGGACCTGCGAGGTCAGGTTCAGCGCCATGGAGTTGACGTTGTCGGTGAGGTCCTTCCACACCCCCGAGACGCCCCGGACCTGCGCCTGGCCGCCCAGATTGCCTTCGGTGCCGACCTCGCGGGCGACGCGGGTGACCTCGTCGGCGAAGGCGGAGAGCTGGTCGACCATGGTGTTGATCGTCGACTTCAGCTCCAGGATCTCGCCCTTCGCCTCCACGGTGATCTTCTTGCCGAGGTCGCCCTCGGCAACGGCGGTGGCGACCTGCGCGATGTTGCGGACCTGCGTCGTCAGGTTGTCCGCCATGAAGTTGACGCTCTCGGTGAGGTCCTTCCACACGCCTGACGCACCCCGGACCTGCGCCCGTCCGCCGAGCTGCCCGCCGGTGCCGACCTCGCGGGCGACGCGGGTGACCTCGTCGGCGAAGGCGGAGAGCTGGTCGACCATGGTGTTGATCGTCGACTTCAGCTCCAGGATCTCGCCCTGCGCGTCCACCACGATCTTCTGGCTCAGATCGCCGTTGGCGACGGCGGTGGTGACCTGCGCGATGCTGCGGACCTGCGACGTCAGGTTGGACGCCATGAAGTTGACATTGTCGGTGAGGTCCTTCCACACGCCTGACGCGCCCCGGACCTGCGCCCGTCCGCCGAGCTGTCCTTCGGTGCCGACCTCGCGGGCGACGCGGGTGACCTCGTCGGCGAAGGCGGAGAGCTGGTCGACCATGGTGTTGACGGTCAGCTTCAGCTCCAGCAGCTCCCCGGTGGCCTCGACGGTCACCTGCTGGGTCAGATCGCCGCGGGCCACCGCCGTCGTCACCACCGCGATGTCCCGCACCTGCGCCGTCAGCCGTGCCGCCATCGTGTTGACCGCGTCCGTCACCTGGAGCCAGTCGCCGGACAGCCCCTGCGGATTCGCCCGCCCGCCGAGCCGCCCCTCCGTGCCGACCTCCCGCGCGACCCGCGTCAGCTCACCGGTGAACAGCGACAGTTCATCGACCATGCGGTTGACGCCGCTGCCCAGGCGGCGCAGATCGCCGCAGAGCCGACGGCTGCCGTCGTGCAGGTCGACGTGTTGCGTCAGATCACCGTCCGCCACCGCCTCCAGTACCCGGGACACCTTCGCGACGGGCACGACCAGCGCGTCCAGGACGGTGTTGGCGGCGTCGACGTCCGCCGCCCAGGCGCCCTGGCCGGGCCCAGGCGCGATCCGCTCGTCGAGTCGGCCCTCCCGGATGATCTCGTGGCGTACGCGCTGCAGCTCGCTCGCGAGATGCGCGTTGCGGGCGACGATCTGGTGGAAGACCCCGGCGACCTCCGCGAGCACCCCGTCCGGTTCCCCCGTCACCCGGGCCGAGAAGTCGCCGTCGCACAGCGCCCGCATCGCGGCGAGCAGCGGCCGCAGCTCCCGTACGGGTATCCCGTCGGGGGCCCGGGCGGCCGGTCGTCCGGCGGCCCCGGGGCTCGGCGGTGGGGGCGGTGTTCCGGGGCTCGGCGCTCCGGTCCGGGTGGCCGGGCCGGAGCCTGAGGGGGGCGTGGCGGGCCCACGCCGGACCGGGTCGTGTGCCATGGCGCACTCTCCCCAAGCGATCCGCTGTGCACGGTCCGCCGACCGTCTCCTCACGACCGGCGGGCTGTCCAATTAGTCATGTATGCCTTAGTTTAAGTGCAGGTAAATCGTTCTGCTCAGGCGTATGCAGGGGGCCGCCGTGGGACCGCTGTCCGCGCAGACGACCGCGTCCGTGTCCCGGAAGGGACTCCCGGCGAACCAGCTCGCGCCCGCCGCCGCGCGCCGCTTCGTCCGCGCCGCGCTCACCGGCCACGCGTCCGCGGCGGACGCGGGTACCGAGGGCCTCGTCGACGACGCTGTCCTTCTGACCAGCGAACTCGTCACCAATGCGGTGATGTACGCGGGCACCGACATCGACGTCAGCTGCCGCCTGGAACGCGGCCACCACCGCCCGCCCGGTGTCGGTCGCGCGGGCCGCCCGGAGGCCGTCGGCGTGGTGATCGAGGTCGTGGACCGTCACCCGTCCCGGAGCTTGCGCGACGCCTCCACCACCCCAGGCCCGTCCCCCCACGCCGAACCCGGCTACGGCCTCCAGCTGATCCGTGCCCTGTCGGAAGCCTGGGGCGTGACCTACCGGCGGGCCGAGAAGGCCGTCTGGTTCCGCCTGGAAACCCCCGACCGGGACCCGGACGCAACCCCGCCCCGGGAACGGGCCTCCGCCGCCGGACTCCGCCCCGATCCCGCGGGCCCGCTCACGGCGGAGGCAGTGACGGCGCCCGGCGGTCTCGCGCGCACGGACCGCGAGGGAGGCGGCGAGCAGCCGGACCGGGCCGACGGAGGAGACCGGGCCGACTGGGCCGACCTGGGCGGACCCGTCCTCCTCGCCGAGACCAGCGAACTCCTCGCCGACCAGCTCGACCAGGACCTCGTCGCCGCGCTCGTCGCCCAACTGCTCGTCCCCCGGCTCGCCGACTGGTGCGGCGTCTGGCTGCGGTCCGACGCTTCCGGCGCCGCCGGCCTGCACCTCTCCCGCGTCTGGCACTCCGACGAACGCCGCCTCGGCCCGCTCCGCGCCGAGCTGGAACGCGACCCCCCGGTGGACGTCGTCACGGCCCCCGGCACCGCCTGGCCCTGGCCCGAGAGCGCCGGCGGCGGTCCCGAGGGCGGGTCCGCCCTCGCCTTCCCTCTCGTCTCCCAGGGCGGGGAACAGGGCATGCTGCTGCTCGGCCGTGCCGGACGGCTGCGGATGACCGACGGCGTCACCCGCACCGTCGACGCCGTCGCCCACCGTGTCGCCCAGGCCGTCGACAGCGCCCGCCAGTACACCCGCCAGCGCACCATCAGCCGCGCTCTCCAGCGGCGTCAGCTGCCCGCCACCCTCGCCAGCATCACCGGTGTGGACACGGCCGTCGTCTACGAACCGCACGGCGAGGGCCTCACCGTCGGCGGCGACTTCTACGACATCTTCCCGCTGGGGGAGCGCCGCTGGTGCTTCCTCCTCGGCGACGTCCAGGGCAAGGACCCCGAGGCGATGTCGGTGACCGGCCTCGCCCGCCACCTCGTACGGCTCCTCGCCCGCGAGGGTCACGGCGTCGAATCCGTCCTGGAACGCCTCAATGCCGCCATGGCCGAGGAGAGCGCGGAGGCCCTCGAAGCCGGTGGCGAACAGGCCGGCCCGCGTTTCCTCAGCCTCCTGTGCGGCGAGGTGACCAGCGACCCGGGCGTCCCCGGCGCCGCCGGTTCTGTCGCCAGCGCCGGTCACCCGCTCCCGCTCCACCTGCGCGCCGACGGCAGCGTCGTCCCCGTCTCCGAACCGCAGATGCTCCTCGGCATCGACGAGGGCGCCGAGTTCAGCGCCAGCCCGTTCACCCTCGCCCCCGGCGAGGCGCTGGTCTGCGTCACCGATGGCGTCACCGAACGCCGGTGTGGCAGCTGGCAGTTGGACGACAACGACGGTCTCGCCGGAATCCTCCGCGACGGCTGGGGCCTGGGCGCCAACGCCCTCGCCGAACACGTCCGCCGCGTCGCCCACGACTTCGGCCCCGGCCCCGTCGAGGACGACCTCTCCGTCCTCGTCCTCCAGGCGGTCCCCTCGGCGACCCGGCCCCGTGCCCGCGGCTGACGCCGCGAGCGCGGGACCGATGGCCGGCCCTCCAGGTGCCGGATGCGCCCCGCCCCGGGAATGCCGCGGCCCGGGGGTGCTACCGCGGCCACCCCAACGCGCGTCGGCACGCCTCCTCCAGCGCCCCCTTGGTCTCCTCGTCCGCGCCCCCCAGGAACTCCGCTTCCAGTTCCGCCACGAGGTCCCGCGCCCTGGCGAGCAGCGCGCGGCCCTTGTCGGTCAGCTCCAGCCGGGCGCGGTGCCCCTGCCCCTGGAGGTTGCGCTCCACCGCCCCCCTCTCCTCCAGCAGGAGAACGGTGGCGCGCATGCTCTGGCTGGTGACGCCCGCACGGCGGGCGAGATCGCTGTACGACAGGTCGGCGTCGCGCGAGAGATGTCCGAGCGCGCTGAACAGCCGTACCGACAGGCCGATGCCGACGAGCCGTTCCTCCATCTGCTCCTGTAGGCGCCGACCGGCGGCGATCACCAGAATGACGGTCGACGGTGCACCCTCCGGCGCCTTGCTCACCTGAGACTCCCTACCGGGGCTCGCCGTTCCCGAGCCCTCGGTGTTCAGTGTCCCAGGCCGCCTCTCAGGCCGACGGCACCACGACCCCGAGCCGCTCGGCGGCCCGCTCGGAGACCTCCCGGAAGGCGGCGTTGTCCTCGTCGAACTCCCGCATCGAGGCCGCGGTCAGCTCGGGTCCGGCCAGCTCCGGCGTGCCGACGCCGAACAGCGGCTGCGGGGCGTACTCCCAGCCCAGTTCGGACAGGCGGGCGGCCTCGGTGCCCCGGAACTCCTGGAGCAGCCGCAGCGCGATCTCGATGCCGCCGGTCGCCGGGCCGGCGGTGATGCGGTTGCGGTCCGTAACGACGCGGTTGGTCGGCACCAGGGTCGCGCCGTAGTACGGCAGCAGGTCGTACGCGTGGAAGTTGGTGGTGGCCCGGTACCCGCGGAGCAGCCCGGCGGCGCCCATCAGCAGGCTGCCCAGGCAGACGCCCGCGACCCACTTCGCGCGGCTGCCGCGGTCGGCGAGGAACTCCAGCGTCTCGGTGTCCTCGCACAGTTCGGCGGGGACCGCGCCCGCGAGCAGGACGTCGAGATCGGCCGGACAGTCCTCGAACGTGGTGGTCGCCCGCGTGGGGAAATGGGGGAAGCCCTCGATCTCGTCCCGGTTCTTCCAGACGAGATGCACGTTCACCTCCGGCTGGAAGCCCAGCAGCGTCTGGAATCCGATGACGTCGACCGGCAGGTACCCGGGACACACCAGGATCGCGACTTCGAGCGGGCGCAGTTCAGTGGTCATGTTCCTTCTTCTCCTCGCCTCGACGGGGCGTGCGCTAGCGACTTGTAGTGAGGCTACAAGAGAGACTGTAAGTCTCACTTAAAGAAACGCCCCGGGCCGGTCATGGCGGGGCTCCCGGGGAGGGCGGCGAGAAGAATCTGACCGCGGGCGGAGACCGGCTCGCTGGGGCGTGATTCAGACGGCCGAGGGCGCTTCCCGGCCTCCGTTACCGATCGCCTCCATCAGCCGCGCATGGGTCCCCGCGTCCGCGGCGGCCACCAGGCCGCGGCCCGTCGCGCCGAGCGGGGCGCCGTCGATGCCGGTGACGACGCAGCCGGCGGCCCGGCACAGGGCGATACCGGCGGCGAAGTGCACGCTCCCGGAGAGGTCGCCGCCGTCGGTGACGTACGCGGCGCGCCTGCCGGCGGCGACCCAGGCCAGCGCCAGGGACGTGGAGAGCACGCGCGGCCGGAAGTGCGCGGCGAACCCGGGGCGGGCCAGCAGGTCCACGGCCCGGAAGCCGGGGGCGCTCGGGAACGGCGGGTCCAGGTTGACGTCCACCAGGCAGGTGGCGGGCGTGGGCGTCAGCGGTGTATCGGCGCCGGCGTGCCGTACCAGGGCGGTCGTCCCGTCGGTGAAGAAGATCTCGTCGCTGAAGGGGTCGGCCACCGCCGCCGCGCCGTCGCGCAGCGCCACGTTGACGGCGACGGTCAGGGCGCCGGTGGCGTAGTTCAGCGTCCCGCACAGGGGATCCACCAGCCACTGTCGTGCGGCGTCGGCGGCGCCCCGGCGGCCGCCTTCCTCGCCGAGCACCGCGTCATCGGGCCGGGCGGTGCGGATGACGGCCAGGATGGCCTTCTCGGCCGCCACATCGGCGGCGGTGGCGAAGTCCCCGTCGCCCTTGTCGATACGGGTGAGCCGCCGGCCGTACATCGCGCGGACCACGTCCGCACCGGCCCGCGCCCCGGCCACCGCGACGTAGACATCGCCGGAATGCGCACAGGAGGTGTTCACGCCGCGCAGGCTACCGGGGCGGAGCCGCTACAGCCCGTAGGACGTTCCCCGGTCACCGCACCGGGGTCTGCGCCGGCCAGACCAGCGCCTGGGCGACGATGACGCGCTCGCCGTTGAAGGTGACCGCGGGGCCTTCGTGGAGTGCGTAGCCGAGGGCGAGCGCCTCGCTCACGCGGCGGCAGAACGTGGCGTCGTCGGGGCCGGTCAGGACGCGGTAGACGGGCAGTCCGTCCGGGGGTGCGCTCATGAGGGGAAGGATTCCAGATGGGTCCGGCCGCGGTCCGGTGGGCCGACGTGTCCCGAATCCACCGCTTGCGAAGCCGCTACGGGAACGCCCCGGCCCGCCGTGCCCTCTCCCCCTCCGTACGGCCCATTTCCCCGACGGGAGGAGCTGATCCGGATGGTGCGTCGCCTACGCGCGCTGTTGCTGACCGCCGTGTTGCCGGTGACCGGGACGGTGCTGGCGGCCACACCGGCCGCCGCCGTCATCGGCGGGACGCAGAGCACGTACGGGCCGTGGGCGGTGCGGATGCTCGTCGACGGGAAGCCGGAGTGCACGGGGACCGCGGTCGCCCCGGAGTGGATCCTCAGCGCCTCGCACTGCTTCTACGAGCAGGCGCAGCCGATCGCCGACCGGCGGATCACGTTCCGGGTCGGCGACCTCGACATGCGCAAGGGCACCACCGTCCACCCGGTGCCGGGCGCCCGGAAGGGCGCCGCGGCGGCGGACATGATGCTGGTCAGGGTCCCGAAGATGAAGATCCCCACGGCCCGGCCGGCGACGAAGCCGGTCGTGCCGGGGCAACTCGTCCGCCAGTACGGGTGGGGCGCGACCTGCACCGGGGACGAGAACACCTGCCAGTCCCCGCTGCTCAAACAGTCGGACCTGCGCGTCGTCCGGCCGGACGATCCCCGGTGTGACGGGTTCAGCGCGCCGGGCGGCTCCGACTTCTGCATGGAGAAGGTGACCGGGGTGCCCGCCGGCGGCGACTCCGGCGGCCCGGTGATGAGCACCGCCCCGAACGGCACCGCGACCCTCCTCGGCGTCTTCGACACCTCCGACCGGGAGCGGATCGCCGGGGCGGGCGAGATCGCCGGGCAGCTGACGTGGATCCGGTCGGTCATCGGGACATAGCGGGGGAGCGGTGCGACCCCGGGCCGTCAGGCCATCCCGCCCCGCCTCATCAGGCCATGTGCCCCGAAGAACACCCCCGAGGGCGTGACATACCGCCTGGTACGCACCGAGAATCGCAGCGAGCGTCACTACTCGCCCGTAACAAGCGCCCGCAGCAGCGCCCGTACCACGCGGAGGCACCCGGTGTTCAGCACGATGCAGGACGTACCGCTCACGGTCTCGCGGATCCTGGAGCACGGTTCGACCGTCCACGGATCGTCGCAGGTCATCACCTGGACGGGCGGTGAGCCGCACCGGCGGAGCTTCGCCGAGGTCGGGGCGCGGGCCGCGCGGCTCGCGCACGCGCTGCGGGGCCTCGGCGTCCAGCGGGAGGACCGGGTCGCGACGCTTCTTTGGAACAACGCCGAGCACCTGGAGGCGTACCTCGCCGTCCCGTCCATGGGCGCGGTGCTGCACACCCTCAACCTCCGGCTCGCCCCGGAGCAGTTGACCTGGATCGCACACCACGCCGAGGACCGCGTCCTCCTCGTCAACGGCAGCCTGCTGCCGCTCCTTGTACCGCTCCTGCCCCACCTGCCGCTCCTGGAACACCTCGTCGTCACCGGCCCCGGCGACCGCGGCGTCCTGGACGGCGTCCGCCCCACCGTCCACGACTACGAGGAACTGCTCGCCGGGCAGCCGGAGCACTACGACTGGCCCGAGCTGGACGAGCGCGAGGCCGCCATCCTCTGCTACACCTCCGGCACCACCGGCGACCCCAAGGGCGTCCTCTACAGCCACCGCTCGCTCTACCTGCACTGCCTCCAGGTCAACACCACCGAAGCCTTCGCGCTCGGCTCCGGCGACCTGGCGCTTCCCGTCGTCCCGATGTTCCACGTCAGCGCCTGGGGCATGCCGCACGCCGCCTTCATGGCCGGGGCGTCGCTGCTGATGCCGGACCGCTTCCTCCAGCCCGCGCCGCTCGCCGAGATGATCGAGAAGCTGCGGCCCACCATCGGCGCCGCCGTCCCCACCATCTGGCAGGGCCTCCTCGCCGAACTCGACGCCCACGGGCGGGACGTGGCCTGTCTGCGGACCGTCATCATCGGCGGCTCCGCCTGCCCGCCCGCCCTGATGCGCGGCTTCGAGGAGCGGCACGGCATCCGCGTCGTCCACGCCTGGGGCATGACCGAGACCTCCCCGCTCGGCACCGTCGCCCACCCGCCCGCCGGCGTCACCGGCGACGAGGAGTGGCGCTACCGCACCACCCAGGGCCGCTTCCCCGCCTCCGTCGAGGCACGGCTGATCGGCCCGGACGGCGCCCGGCTGCCCTGGGACGGCACGTCCGCCGGCGAGCTGGAGGTCCGCGGCCCGTGGATCGCCGGCGCCTACTACGGCGGCGCGGACGGCGCCCCGCAGCGCCCCGACGACAAGTTCAGCCCCGACGGCTGGCTGCGCACCGGCGACGTCGGCACCATCACCCCGGACGGCTTCCTCACCCTCACCGACCGCGCCAAGGACGTCATCAAGTCCGGCGGCGAGTGGATCTCCTCCCTGGAGCTGGAGAACCACCTCATGGCCCACCCGGACGTCGCGGAAGCCGCGGTGATCGCCGTACCGGACGACAAGTGGGGCGAGCGCCCGCTCGCCGCCGTCGTCCTCACCGACGGCGCCACCACCGGCCACGACGAGCTGAAGACGTTCCTCGCCGAGCGCATCGCCCGCTGGCAGCTGCCCGAGCGCTGGGCGCGGATCGCCTCCGTCCCGAAGACCAGCGTCGGCAAGTTCGACAAGAAGCTGCTGCGCCGTCAGTACGCCGACGGCGAGCTGGACGTCACCCACCTGGGGTGACGCGGACGCCGACGCGCCGGAGCCCCCGCAGGGTCCTGCCCGCGGGGGCTCCGGCGCGTACCGGCTAGTTCGTCCCGATCTTCGCCAGCAGGTCGACGATCCGGGCCTGCACCTCGGCGGTGGTCGAGCGCTCGGCGAGGAAGAGCACCGTCTCACCGTTGGCGAGGCTCGGCAGCTGCGCCGGGTCAAGGTCGACGGAGGTGTAGACGACCAGCGGGGTGTGGTCGAGCAGCCCGTTCGACCGCAGCCAGTCGACGATCCCGGCGCGCCGGCGACGCACCTGCATCAGGTCCATCACCACCAGATTCGGCCGCACCTGATGCGCCACCGTGACCGCGTCGCTGTCCGCAGCGGCCCGCGCCACCTGCATCCCGCGCCGCTCCAGCGAGGCGGTGAGCGCCCCGGCGACGGCGTCGTTCTGCTCGATCAGCAGCACCCGCGGCGGATGCTGCTCACTGTCCCGCGGCGCCAGCGCCTTCAGCAGCACCGCCGGGTCCGCGCCGTACGCCGCCTCCCGCGTCGCCTGCCCCAGACCGGCCGTGACCAGCACCGGAACCTCCGCCGCGCCCGCCGCCTGACGCAGCGACTGGAGCGCGGTACGGGTGATCGGCCCGGTCAGCGGATCGACGAAGAGCGCGGCCGGGTACGCCGCGATCTGCGCGTCGACCTCCTCGCGGGAGTTGACGATCACCGGGCGGTAGCCGCGGTCGCTGAGCGCCTGCTGCGTGGAGACGTCCGGCGCCGGCCAGACCAGCAGCCGCCGCGGATTGTCCAGCGGCTCCGGCGGCAACTCGTCGTCCATCGGCGGCTGCTGCGGACCGAGCACCTCCACGGCGCCGTTCGGCCCGTCCAGCGGCTCCGGCCCCTCACTGCCCTCGTCCGGCGCGGAGACCGCGAACGCCCGGCCCTCGCTCGCGTCCAGCAGATGCGGCTGCGGCGCGCCCTGCCCGGACGGCGCGGCCTGCCGGCGCCCGGCGCCCGCCTCCGCGCGCGCACCCTCCTGCGGTGCGGCGAGCTTACGGCGACGACCGGAACCGGCGGCCGGGGTGCCGCCGGGCGGCGTGCCCCCGGCGGCCGGACCCTGAGCCTGCGGATCGGCCAGCTGCTGCGCGAACGGCACGCCCTGCCCGAGCGTGCGGACGCTGAACGCCCGGCCGTGCGACTGCCCCGGCCCGGGAGCGCCGTCCTCCTCCGGCCGCTGCTCCGCCTCCGCCTCGGCAGGACTGGGCCGCCCCCGCCGCCGTCCGGTCGGCGCGGGCGCCTCCCCGTCGGCCGGCACGGCCCCGGGCGCGCTGCCGTGCGCCGCCCGCGTCGGCTCACTGGGCGGCACGGGCGCACCCTGCGGCGGCACCGGCTGCCCCGGAGCGCGCGGCGGCACCGGCTGCCCCGCGCCCTGCGGCGGTACGGGCCCGCCGTGGACCGGGCGCTGCTGCGGCACCTCCGGGCGGGGCTGCTGCGGCCCGGACTCCTCGGGACGGCCGTGCTGCCCGTGCTTGCCACCCGGGCGTACCGGCTGCTGCCCCTGCTGCTCCGGGGCGCCCGGCTGCGGGGCGCCCGGCGCCGCGGCGCCTTCGGCCTCCTCGCCGGACTGCGCCACCAGCCCCTCGGGGCCCGCCACGAACATCCCGGACGTCTCGGAATCGGCCATCGCGGCCGCCGCCCGCTCCTCCGCCGCGGCCCGCCGGGCCCGCCGACGGCCGGTCGGCTCGTCCTGCCACTCACCCTGCGGAACCCCGGCGTTGACCGCCGGCTCAAGACCGGGCGGGCCCGCCGGGGCCTCCGCGGGCTGCGCCGGACCGTTCGCCACCGGACGCCGCGCCCGGCGCCGCCCGGTCCCCTCGGCCTGCGCGGGCGGCTGCCCGGCCACCGCGGGCAGCGCCGGCAGCGCCGACCCCGGAGCCCGGCCGGCGGTCGCGGAGCCCGGCGCCCGGTCGGCCGCCGCCGGCGGCAGCGCGAACGGCGACCGCCCGCCGCCCGCCGCCTGTTGCTGACCGGCGCGCTCCGGCGCCTCCGCCAGCGCCCGGCGCGCCCGCCGCCCGGAACCCTGCTGCGCGCTACCCGCCGACCGGGCATCCGGCGCCTGCTGCGGCTGCCCCGGATGCCCGACCGGCGTCAGCTGCGCCGCGCCCGTACCGGCCCCACCGGGCAGCGCCGGCAGCGCACCCGGCGCACCGTCCGGCTGCGGCGCCCGCCGCCGCCCGGAACCGTCACTCGCCTCCGCACCGCCGCCCGGCCGCCCGGCCCCGGGCCCACCGGACGTGCCGTCCGCCGTCCCGCCGTCACCGAGCGCGCGCCCGGCACCGTCCGAACCGGCCTGCTCCGTACCGCGCGCCCGCTGCGCCGGGACCGGCATCACCGTCGTCCCGTCGCGCTGCGCCTCCGGCGCCCGGCTGCCGCCCGCGGGCACCGTGCCGTCCGCCGACACCGGCAGCTCCAGCACCCACGCACTGCCACCCGCGCCCTGGCCGCCCGGCACCTTGTGGGTCTGCATCAACCCGCCGTGCTGCCGCACGATGCCCCGCGCGATCGGCGCGTGCACCGGATCGCCCCCGGCGTACGGACCACGGACCTCGATACGGACGACATCGCCGCGCCGCGCCGCGGCCACCACGATCGTCGAATCCTGCGCCACCGGGCCGCGGGCGCCCGCGCCCCGACCCGCCGTCTCCGCGGCCGGCATCCGGCCGGTCGAGTCGACGCCCGCCACATCCGCGATCAGATGCGACAGCGCCTGCGCCACCCGCTCCGCGTCGACCGTCGCCTCGATCGGCGGCGCATGCACCGCGAACTGCGCCCGGCCGGGACCGATCAGATCGATCGCGCCCTCCACACCGGCCGCCACGACGCCGTCCAGCTTCACCTTCTTGCGCCGCAGCTTCTCCGCCCCGGCGTCCAGCCGCTGATAGCTGAGCACGTTGTCGACCAGCGTCGTCATCCGCGCGTGCCCGGCCGCGAGGTGGTGCAGGATCTGGTTGGCCTCCGGCCACAGCTGCCCCGCCGGGTCGGACGCCAGCGTCCGCAGCTCCCCGGTCAGCTCCTCCAACGGCCCGCGCAGCGCCTGCTCCAGCACCGCGAGCAGCTGCGTGTGGCGCGCCGCCAGCGCGTCGTACGGCCGCCGGTCGGTGAACGTCATCACCGCGCCGACCAGCTGATCGCCGTCGCGCACCGGAGCCGTCGTCAGATCGACGGAGACCGACTTGCCGTCCTTCGCCCACAGCGCCTGCCCGCGCACCCGGTGCTTCCGCCCGGACCGCAGGGTGTCCGCCAGCGGCGTCTCCTCCCACGGCAACGGCGAACCGTCCGCCCGGGAGTGATGCATCAGCGGATGCAGCTCCTTGCCGCCCAGCTCACTCGCCCGGTAGCCGAGGATCTGCGCCGCCGACGGGTTGACGAGCACGACCTTGCCGTCCGCGTCCACCCCCACGACACCCTCGGCCGCGGCCCGCAGGATCATCTCGGTCTGCCGCTGCTGGCGCGCCAGCTCCGTCTCGGTGTCCAGTGTCCCCGTCAGATCCCGCACCACCAGCATCAGCAGTTCGTTGCCGGTGTAGCCGTTGCGGTGATCCGCGTACGCCGCCTCGAAGGCCGACTCGTACGGGGTACGGCCGTCCTCCAGGTTGGCGCTGGTCACCTCGACGAGCAGCTCGGTGCCGTCGGTACGGCGCGCCACCATCCGCGTCGGCTTCGTCCGCCCGCCCTCGGTCTCGGCGTCGTGCCGCCGCATCGAGCCGGGGATCCGCTTGGAGTCGAACGACGGCAGGAGGTCGAGCAGTCCGCGCCCCACCAGGGCGGTACCGGGCGCCTCGAACGTCTCCAGGGCGATGGTGTTGGCGTTGACGACCGTGCCGTTGCAGTTGACGAGCAACAAGGCGTCAGGAAGGGCATCCAGTATGGCTGCGAGGCGAGCAGCGCCTCGGGATGGCCTGCTGCTCACGACGACGCTTCCTCCCTGTTACCGCACAGTGCCGGCCCGGCTGGGCGGGCCGCTGGACAGGAGTCTACGGGCAGTTCCCGTGGACGCCGAGGCGGATGAGGGGGAGGTGATGTCAGGGCCGTGCGCGACTCGCCGCACGCCCGACATGTGCCCCGCGTCCTGACCTGACCGCCCACTCCGCCACGAAAGGGCTCGGGCATCGCGTCATGAACCGGTCGTCGGGAGCAGCGGCTCGAACCGGTCCCAGCGGGCGATCTCACAGCCGTTGGTCCGCCGGAACTCGGCGTCCACCGGCCGCCCGGCCCAGTAACCGGAGACATGCGCGGTGACCGGACCGCCGTACATCATCGTGCACTTCGCCGCCTGCGGAACGGCCGCGAAGGTGTCCTGCCCCCACCGCGTCATCCCGTCCAGCCGCTTGCACGCCCCCGCCGGGTCGAAGTGGTTCCCGCCCTCCGGGTGGCAGAACAGCTCGTACCGCCCGTCGACCCCCGCCGCCCCGGACCGCGTCACCGTCACGGTCAGATGATCCGCCGGCCGCAACCGCCCCGCGCCGCGCTCCGTGCCGTCCGTGTCGTCCGTGCCCTCGGTGTTCCCGTCCTCCGTCCGCGTGACGGGCCCCGCCAGGCCGGAGACGCCCCGGAGGTGACGGTGCCCGGTGGGCGGCCGCAGCCCCGTACGGTCGAGGACGCCGGCCGGACCGGTGGGGTTCGGCGCCGCGGCGCGCTCCCCGGGCAGCGGCAGCGGGATCGGCGCGCCCGAGGCGGCGGGCGCGGCCAGCGCCAGCGCGGCCGCGGCGGCCACCACCGGGGCGACGACGGTGAGCAGGGGCTTCCCGAGATACGGCATCGCGGCTCCAGACATGAGAGCGGAGCGGGCGCGCGGCACGCACCCGCCGGGGCACCCGCGGCCACGCCGCACCCGGCCCCACCCCCACTAACGCGCCTCCCGCCCCGACGTTTCGCTGCAGGAACGTCTTTGCCCGACGGCTCACCCGCCGGGTACCGTAGGGGGCGATTGGTGACAGCACCCTGAGCTGTGCCATCATCTGGTCACGCCGCGGCGCTCACGCGCCGGTGCGTGGGGAGGCGTCGCCTAGTCCGGTCTATGGCGCCGCACTGCTAATGCGGTTTGGGGCTTACCCCCCATCGAGGGTTCAAATCCCTCCGCCTCCGCTTCCGACCTCCGGGCCCTTTCCTTCAGCGGGAAAGGGCCCGGAGGCGTTTTTGCGTACGGCAGAAACGGGAGAATCGGGGGAGACGGGAAAGCCGGGAATCGGACCTCGCCGCGTCGCCGTGGATCAGGGCAGCGCGCCGCGGTGGCGTTTTCCCGGCGCCGATCTTCCCCGCCCTCGCGGGAGCGGTGCCGGGCCGTCCGCCGCACGGCACCGCCCACAGGTGTTTCCGCAGCTCAGAGGCGGTACGGGCAATGGATTTCGTGTCCCGGCGCGGTTCATGTAATGTTGTCCCCGCAACGCCGACCGGCAAGAAAAGCTGCCGGAAAGCCGAGCGCTCGTAGCTTAACGGATAGAGCATCTGACTACGGATCAGAAGGTTGCAGGTTCGAATCCTGCCGAGCGCACAGCAAGCCGGAGGCCCCGTCGAGAGATCGACGGGGCCTCCGGCGTTTGTGTGGATCGCGCCCTCCGGGATGCCGGTCGTGGTGTCGTCGTCCGACAGCGGAGAGCAAAGGCCGCGCGGCGGCCGGCGCCGGGCCGGTCGAGCGGGCGCAGCTTTTCACTTCGGGGGCTTCGGGGGCTCCGAGGGGTCTCCGGGAGATCCTCGGGAAGCTCCGGGGGATTTTCGGGGATCTTCGGGGAGTCTTTCCCGCAGCTCCGAGAGGTGCGGGAAGAGCGTTGCGGCGCGGGTCATGTAATGTTGTCCCCGCACGCCGACCGGCAGGAAGATCGCCGGGAAGTCGAGCGCTCGTAGCTTAACGGATAGAGCATCTGACTACGGATCAGAAGGTTGCAGGTTCGAATCCTGCCGAGCGCACAGCAGGCCGAAGGCCCCGTCGAGAGATCGACGGGGCCTTCGGCGTTCGGGCCGCCGGGCACCGGCGCCTGACGAGGGCGCCCGCCGGCGGCCGGCGCTGTGCCTGCCCTAGCAGGGTCGGCATTCCTTCCTCTTGCAGCGCGCTTCCGCTCCGTGACCTTGGCGGTGGCCTCGGCCGGATCGGAGCGGACGGAGCCGTTGTCGGCGGCCACTCCATCGGCGTCCCGTTCCTCAGAGGGAAGGGAATCCGTCGATTTCCCGGCACGAGTTCCCGGCGCGAGCGGGCGGCGGATGCGTAAGGGCCCGTATCGGCCTTCAGGAGAAGTCGATCGCCGCCAATACGGGCCCGGCAAAGGCCAGGGCGTATTGCGCGGCGACGGTGCGGCGTCGCGCGGTATCGCTCATCGCGGCGCTGGGGAGGCAGAGCGCCGACAGCCCCGTGACGGCGGAGAGGGCCAGGGACCACTGGGCCGCCCCCGTCAGCGGACCGGCCGCGCCGTCCCCGGTGTACGCCTGCCGGAGCACGACGACGGCGAACGCCACGTAGGCGACGCCGAGGAGCAGCAGGCCGATCCCGGCGAAGACGCGCACCGCGGTGGGGGACGGTGCGAAGGGGTCGGGCGTCGCGGGCGGGGTGGGGGTGGGGCCAGGGGTGGGCGTGGTCATGGCGGTCACCTTGGTGCGTACGGGTGTGCTGCGCATCGTGGGGCGTACTCATGCGGGGCGGGGGCTCGTACTCAGAGGTCCGGCGGCGGGCCCGGTGGCGGGGCGGCCGGGGCCGGGGCGGGCGAGCGGCCCCGGCGCGTGGGCTGCCCGGCTCGCTCAGGACGGCTGCCGGGGCACCACCACGATCTGGTCCGGGTCCTCGTAGACGACGTGGCCGGGGGAGTGGGAGTGGAGGCGGTGGCAGGGGATGCGGTGGGTGCGGAGGATGGCGAGGTAGCCGTCGACGCGGGTGATCAGGTGCGGGGACGTGGACTTGAACCAGGCGGCGGCGCCGGGGTGGCGGGTGCGGTCGTAGACGGTGGGGTCGACGTCGGCGGGGTTGGTGAAGTGGGTGTCGTACCAGTCGTTGGCGGTGCGGCGGAAGCGTTCCTGGTCCGGGGTGAGGAGGCCCTCGCGGGCGAGGCTGTTGACCAGGGCGAAGACGCCGGGGAAGTAGCCGTGGCTGTTACGGGTGGCGCCCTGGAAGCGGACGTAGTGGGGGACGGGGGCGGTGTGGCGGTGCGGGGGCACGGGGCTCCTGTGGGTGGTGGGGCGTTGGGCGGGCGGCTCTGCAGGTCCCCGGGTGGGCGCTTCGGTGGCGCCTGGGGCGGGGTGCGCGGGGCCGGGGGACGCGGGCTCGTGGCCCTGGGGGCGGGGAGGCGGACGAGGTGGTCGGGGGCGGGTGAGGAAAGGATTAGGCATTGGTGCGGAGTTCGCGTACTGTTCTGTTCACCGACGCGGGGTGGAGCAGCTCGGTAGCTCGCTGGGCTCATAACCCAGAGGTCGCAGGTTCAAATCCTGTCCCCGCTACTGACGCCGTAGGCCCGGTGGATCCGTCCACCGGGCCTACGGCTTTTTCGTGCGCGTTATGCGCCCGCGGCGGCTCATGGGGCGGGCGGTGCCGGTGGGGTCGTGTAGTGGGCCGCGGGGCCGAGGTGGCGTGGTGCTGCCAGGTGGGTGCGGAGAAGCAGGTCGTCGTCGTAGTCGTCGGAGTTCTGGCGCCGGAAGGCGAGCGGCGGCGTGGTGGCGAGGGTGCGGAGCCGCTCGCGGAGCCGGTCGGCGGCGGTGGCGTACGTGTCCGGGGTGAGGCGGTCCGCGCCGGGGATGAGGAGCGGCGGGAGGACGGCCATGCCGGTGTACCAGAAGGTGTTGTGCTGGAGGGGGAAGAGCAGGTCGTTGAGGTCTCCGCTGACGCCGCGTGGCCCGAGGGTGGCGGCGCGGGCTCCCGCGGTGACGACGACCATGGCGCGTTTGCCGGTCAGCGGGCCGTCGCCGTAGCGGAGGGGGCGGCCGGTGGCCGGGTCGTCGAAGCCGAAGGCGAAGCCCTTGACGAAGACCCGGTCGAACCAGCCCTTGAGCTGCGCCGGCATCCCGTACCACCAGAGCGGGAACTGCACGATCAGGGTGTCCGCCCAGTCGATTTTCTCCTGTTCGGCGCGGATGTCGGGGCTCAACGTCCCGTTGCGGTAGGCGCGTTCGGAGGCCGTTCCGACGTGGAGGCGGTCGGCCGGATCGTGGGCGTAGTCGGCCGCGTCGACGACCGGGTTCCACTTCATGGCGCGCAGGTCGGAGACGCGGTGCTCATGGCCGTACGCGTCGAGGGCGCGCAGCCCGTCCGCCTGGAGGGAGGCGTTCAGGGAGCGGGCGTCGGGGTGGGCGGAGACCCAGAGGACCTTCAGGGGGCGGGTCTTCGGGGGCTGCGGTGCGGCTGCCGCGTCGGTGGGGCTGGTGGAGCCGGTGGTGAGGTTTGTGGCCATGGGGCAACTGTCGGGGGCGGTCGCCCGGCGGGACGAGTGGCCTGATGGTCGTGATGCGTGAGGATCGGGCCAGGGGCGGGGCGGCGTGGAGGGGGGCTTGCGGTGGGTGGTGTGCGCCGGGGGGCGTACGGGCTCCGGCCAGGGGGGAGCGCGACGGGATGGCGGCGCGGGGGTGCGGCGTTGGGGGTTGCGGCAGGCGTTCCGGGCTCGGTGCGAGGACGCGGCCCCTGGGCGGCGCGTACGGCGGAGAGGCGACGGTTGTGGTGAGGGAGACGGGTGGGGTGCGGGCCTTCGCAGGGGGTGGGGTGCGGCACCGGGTGGCGGTGTTGGTGCGGGACGGGATGCTGCCCATCGAGGTCGGCATCGTCCACCGGATCTTCGGGGAGGCGCGGTCGGAGGCGGGGGAGCCGCTCTACACGGTCGTGACCTGCGCGCCGGTGCCCGGGGAGGTACGGACGGACGCGGACTTCACCGTGAACGTCGCCCATGGCCCGGAGGCGCTGGAGGAGGCGGACACCGTGGTCGTCCCGGCGTCCGCGGCGGACTACGCGGACGGTGGCGGGGGCCGTGGAGGGGCGCCGGGCGAGAGCGGCGCGGACGGCCCGGGGGCGGCGCGCGGTCCCGGGAAGTGCGCCGTAGGGGGAGCGGGTGCGCCGGGGCCGTCCTCGGCGGCTGCGGTGGCCGTCGGTACAGGTGGGGAGCGTGCCGAGGTGACGGAGGGCGCCCCGGGGACGGGCCCGGAGGCCGGTGCGCCCAAGGAGGCGGCCGGGCGGCCGGCGGAGGCGGAGCGGGCGGCGATGGCGCGGGCGTTGCGGCGGATGCGGCCGGGGACGCGGGTGGCGTCGATCTGTACGGGTTCCTTCATTCTGGCGGCGGCGGGCCTGCTGGACGGGCGGCGCGCGACGACGCACTGGAAGTCGGTGGACGACTTCCGGCGGCTCTTCCCCGACGTGGCGCTGGAGCCCGATGTGCTCTACACGGACGACCGCGGGGTGCTGACCGCCGCCGGCGTCGCGTCGGGGATCGACCTCTGTCTGCACATGGTCAGATGCGATCACGGGGCGGCGGTCGCGGGCGATGTGGCGCGGCGGACGGTCGTCCCGCCGTACCGGGAGGGCGGCCAGGCCCAGTACATCCGGCGGCCCGTACCGGCGCCGCGGGTCTCGTCGACGGTGGCGGCCCGTACCTGGGCGCTGGAGCACCTCGACCGGCCCGTGACGCTGCGCGAGCTGGCGGAGTGCGAGGCGATGAGCGTCCGCACGTTCACCCGGCGGTTCCGGGAGGAGATGGGCGTCTCGCCGCACCACTGGCTGACCCGCCAACGGGTCGAGCGCGCCCGTGAGCTGCTGGAGGAGACGGACCTGACGGTGGAACGGATCGCTGCGCAGGCCGGATTCGGCACGGCGGCGTCGCTGCGGGCGCATGTGCAGGCGGTGTTGGGGGTGTCGCCCAGGGAGTACCGGCGGACGTTCCGGGGGGTGTGAGGGCGCCCGCCCCGGGGTGGTGCGGGGGCCGGTGGCGGACCGGCGGGCCGGGGCGATGTCAGTGGGTGGCCGTACGCTTGCGGGGTGTGGCGATGTACGGGTCCGCGGTGGTCGTCGGAGGGGGAAGCAGGAGAGGAGCGGGGGTTTCGGCAGGGGCTCGGCTGGTATTCCGCCGAGCGTGGCGCGGAGCGCGTCAGCGCGCTGCCCGCGGGCAAACGGCTGGCGTTCTCCGTGGTGGGGGAGCGGCGGTGCCTGGGGGTGCGGCGCGGCGGGCGGTGGATCGTCTGCCCGTATGAGGCGGTGATCACGGGGACGGCTGCCCGGGATCAGTGCGAGGAGTGCGCCCGGCTGGACCGTTCGCGGTCGGTCGCGGCGGACACCATGGCCGATGATCCGCGTCCGTACGGCGTCTACCTCGCGTATTTCGGTCCCGGTCTGGTCAAGGTCGGGATCACGGCGGCCGAGCGGGGTGCGGCGCGGCTGGTGGAGCAGGGGGCGGTGGCCTATGCGTGGCTGGGGCGTGGGCCGCTGATGGCGGCGCGGCGGGCGGAGGCGGTGCTGGGGAGCGCGCTCGCGGTGCCGGACCGGTTCGCCAAGGAGGCCAAGCGGGCGGCGCGGGGGGTGTTGCCGGCGGTGGCGGAACGGTCCGCGGAGTTGGCCGAACTCCATGCGCGGGCCCGTGGGTTGCCCGGGTGGCCGGAGACGCTGGAGCCGGTGGACTTCGCGTTCGGCGATCACAGCGAGCTGTTCCGGCTGGACCGCATCCCGGCGGACGCCGCCGAACTGGGGGCGCTGACCGCGGGCGCCGAGGTCGTGGGGGAGGTCCTGGCGGGGGCCGGGGCGGATGTGTATGTGCGGACGCGGACGGCGGGGGCCGGTGAGGTGGTGGCGGTGCTCGATGCCCGGCTGCTGTCCGGGTGGGTGCTGGGGCCTGCGCGGGGCGGGGTGACGACGGTTCCCGTACGGAAGGCCCCGTACGGGAGAGGGGCGCGTCGGGGCGGGACGGAGGGGGAGGGCGAGCAGGAGGGGCTGTTCTGAGGATTTCCGAGGGCGTTCTGAGGAGGGGGCTGTGCGGCTTCGGAGGCTCTTCCCGGGGGGAGAGGTCGGGGCCTGTGCCGGAGGCCGGGGGCGGGCGCCGGAGCGCGGGGGAGTGCGTGCGGGAGCGTCGTCGGGGCAGGCGGTGGCTCCGGGCTCCCGGGGGCTGCTCTCCGGGGAGCCCGGAGCCGGAGCCCAGCGAGGGAGCCGGAGACGATGGCGGGGGCCGTGCGCGAAGTGGGCGGTCAGGTGGTTGCCGTCGTGGCCGCTGTCGCCGCCGCTGACATCGATGCTGTTGCCGCTGCCGTGAGGGCGTGGAGGGCGGTGCGCAGGTCGTTCAGGGTTGCCTCGTCGGTGACGCGTTCGGTGGCAGGGTCGATCTTCGGCCCGATGGCGGGGATTTCGCGGCAGGCGTCCGTGACGACCTGTCCCGTCATCATGCGGAGCACTTCCCGAAGTTGCGCGTTGGCGTGGTCGCCGCCGGTGGGGAACGGCGACGCGGTGATCACGGCCACCGGCTTGTCGACGCATTCGCCGCTGCTGACCAACCAGTCGAGCGCGTTCTTGAGGGCGCCCGGGACGCCGTGCGCGTACTCGGGGCTGACGATGAGCAGCGCGTCCGCGGCGGCGACGGCGGCGCGGAGGGCGGCGACGGGCTCGGGCGGCGTCGCGTCCTCGCCGTCCAGGTCGGGGTTGAAGTGGGGCAGGGCGGCGATGTCCGCGGTGGTGGCCGGTCCGTCGAAGAAAGCCAGCGCGGAGCGCAGCACGGCACCGTTCGAGGAGCGGGCACGCAGGCTGCCGGACAGGGCGACGAGTCTCATGGGGTGACCGTACGACGAGGGCTGGGCCGGCGCGCGGGGAGGGCGGGTGGCCGGAGGGCCTGATGCCGCGGTTGTGGTGCCGGGGCCGGCTGCCGGTTCCTGGGGCGGGCCGAGGGTCAGGCGACATCCGCGGGTGGCCGGTGGGGGGAGGCTGCCAGACGCGGATGGAGCGTCAGATCGTGGGGCATGGGGCGTTGTTGCAGGTCAGGGCGATTGTCAGTGGTGGGTGAGAAGGTGGGATGCAGTGATCGGGGTGGGCCGTGCGGGGGGGCGGTCCAGCTCGGTCGTGCCCGGGGTGTCGGTGACGGGGGAGTCGACGAAGGGGGGCGGAGAGAGGACGAGGCTCAAGCGGGGAGACGGGCGGGGAGCGGCGCGCAGGTTGTGACGGACCTGAGCCGGGAGGGCCGGCGGGCGCCGCGAGGGATGGGGCGGGCTACGGAGATCGTTGGTGGAGGGGGAAGCGGAGCGACGGTAGGCAGGAGTGAGGGCGGGGGCGCGGTAGCGGGTCTCGGGGGGGGGGCTTGTTGCCGGCCCAACGGCAAGGGCAGGCAAGCAAAGGAGGCCGAGCGGCCGAGCGGCCGAGCGGCCGAGCGGCCGAGCGGCCGGGGATTCTCAGGGGATTCACAGAAAGGGGAAAGGGGGCTCTCACGGGGGAGGGGCACGTTCGGAGCATGACCGTGACTTCATCGCCGTCGGCTGTTTCCGCGGGGCCTTCGGGTGCCCGGCCGTACCGGTCCGCCGTGGGGGGCGGCGGGGAGGCCCGTGCGCCCGGTGGGCAGCTGGGGGTGCGGCGGGCCGACGGGGGTCCGGTACGGGTGCTGGTGGTGGACGACGAGTCCTCGCTCGCCGATCTGCTGTCGCTGGCGCTCCGCTACGAGGGCTGGGACATCAGGGCCGAGGGCGATGGTGCCGGGGCGCTGCGGTGTGCCCGGAGTTGGCGGCCGGACGCGGTACTGCTCGATGTGATGCTGCCGGACATGGACGGGCTGACGGTGCTGTCCCGGCTGCGGCGTGAACTGCCGGATGTTCCCGTGCTGTTCCTGACGGCCAAGGACTCCGTCGAGGACCGGATCGCCGGGTTGACGGCGGGTGGCGACGACTACGTCACCAAGCCGTTCAGCCTGGAAGAGGTGGTGGCCCGGTTGCGGGGGCTGTTGCGCCGGGCGGGGGCCGCGGCGGCGAAGAGCGCCTCGGTGCTGACGGTCGGCGATCTGACGCTGGACGAGGACAGCCATGAGGTGACGCGGGGCGGTGACGACATCCGGCTGACCGCCACCGAGTTCGAGCTGCTGCGCTACCTGATGCGGAACCCGCGGCGGGTGCTGAGCAAGACGCAGATCCTGGACCGGGTCTGGAGCTACGACTTCGGGGGGCAGGCCAACGTCGTCGAGCTGTACATCTCGTATCTGCGACGGAAGATCGACGCCGGACGGGAGCCGATGATCCACACCCGGCGCGGCGCGGGATATCTGATCAAGCCGGCAGGCTGACGCGGCCACGGCCACGGCCACGGCCGCGGACACCGGCGCGCGTACGGACACGGATACAGGTACGGATACGGGCGGTGGCGTCGGGGCGGGTGAGAGGGAGCGGCAGAGGGAGCCGGGGACGGCGGCACGGCGCAGGAACGTCGAAGCGCCGATGCCCGTGGCCCTGCTCTTGCCGATACCCGTGACCCTGCCGGTGCCGGTGCCGGTGCCGGTGCCGGTGCCGGTGCCGGTGCCGGTGCCGAGGCCGCTGCCGAGGCCGGGGGCGAGGCGCGTCCTCGCGGCGGTGTTCTCAGCCGTAACGCTCCGACCCGAAGCGCCGAGCGGCCTGCGCACCGGCCCACAGGCCGCTCAGGGCGGGCCCGCCCAGGCTGCTCAAGATGGCGCGCCCAGGCTGCTCAAGGCGGCGCGCCCAGCCCGTCAAGGCACCCCGCCCAAGCCCCTCAAGGCGGCCCGCGTCCTCGAACTCGCCCCGTAGGTATCCCGTTTCGCGTGAAGCGGTCACCCTCGGACGGTTTCACGTGAAACCGTCCGAGGGTTTTCGTATCGGCTCGCAAAAATGTGTTGTACACCGTACAGGTCACCCTCGTACGCTCTACGACGCCGCCGCGGGCCCCACGCCCCACCTCGGCGTCCGGCGCGGGCAGGTCCGTGCCGGGCGACCGCACCGCTCCACCGGCGCCGGGCAGTTCGGACCCCTCCGGACCCCGGGCGCCGGCCCGGACCGCGCCTCCGCATCACCACGGGCCCCGGCGGCACGTCCCGTTCCGCTCACCATCCGCCCGGAGCCGCACATGCCTCCTTCCGCCCATGACGACGCCGCGCCCTCGCCGTCGTCCGCCCCGTCCTCCGTGCCACCCGCACTCCCCGGCCGTTCCGGCGCGCGGTGGCTGATCCTCGGGGTCATCTGTCTCGCGCAGTTGACCGTCATCCTCGACAACACCGTGCTGAGCGTCGCGATCCCCTCCCTCACCGTGGATCTGGGGGCCAGCACCGCCGACGTGCAGTGGATGATCAACGCGTACTCGCTCGTCCAGTCCGGGCTGCTGCTCACCGCGGGGAACTCCGCGGACCGCTACGGGCGCAAGAAGATGCTGGCCATCGGGTTGGCGCTGTTCGGGCTCGCCTCGCTCGGCGCGACGCTGGCGACCTCGCCGGGGATGCTGATCGCCGCCCGCGCCGGGATGGGGGTCGGCGGCGCACTGCTGGTCACCACCACGCTCGCCGTCGTCATGCAGATCTTCGACGACGCGGAGCGGCCCAAGGCCATCGGCATCTGGAGCTCCGTCAGCTCTCTCGGGTTCGCCGCCGGTCCGCTCATCGGCGGGGTGCTGCTCGACCACTTCTGGTGGGGCTCACTCTTCCTGGTCAACCTGCCGGTCGCGGTCCTGGCACTCTGCGCGGTGGTCGCCCTCGTGCCGGAGTCGAAGAGCCCGGGCGCCGAGCAGCCCGATCCGCTCGGTGCGGTGCTGTCGATGATCGGCATGGTCGGGGTGGTCTTCGCGATCATCTCCGGGCCGGTCGACGGCTGGCTCTCCGGCAAGGTGCTGGTCTCCGCCGCCGTCGGGGGCGCCGGTCTGGCGCTCTTCGCGCTGTGGGAGCTGCACACCCCGCATCCGATGCTGGACATGCACTTCTTCCGCAACCGCCGGTTCATCGGTGCCGTCTCCGGCGGCATCCTCGTCGCCTTCGGCATGGGCGGCTCGATGTTCCTCCTCACCCAGCACCTCCAACTCGTCCTCGGCTACGGACCGTTGGAGGCGGGCCTGCGGATGGCGCCGCTCGCCGTCACCGTCGTACTGATCAACTTCACCGGGCTCGGCGCCCGGTTGCTGCCCCGCCTCGGCACCCCCGGGATGATCGTCTCCGGGATGTCGCTGCTGGCCGCGGGCCTCGTCCTCATCGCCACGCTCGGCGGTTCCGGCTACGGCGGGATGCTCACCGGGCTGATCGTGATGGGCGCCGGGGTCGCGCTCGCCATGCCGGCCATGGCCAACGCGGTCATGTCGGCCATCCCGCCGGCCAAGGCGGGCGTCGGCGCCGGCGTCAACGGCACGTTGATGGAGTTCGGCCAGGGGCTGGGCGTCGCGGTGCTCGGCGCGGTGCTCACCGCGCGCTTCCAGGCGCTGCTGCCGGCGGTCGCCGCCGGGGCCGGTTCGCTGGCCGCGGCGCTGGCGCGGACCGGTGCGGAGGCGGAACGCACCGTCGTGCACGACGCGTTCGCCGCCGGTATCCGCACCGGTCAACTGACGGGCGCCGTCGCGGTGTTCCTCGGGGGGCTGCTCGCCGCGGTGCTGCTGCGGCGGGCGGAGCGGGTGTCCGGGGAGCCGTCCGGCCCGGCGGCGGAAGGGGCGGTCGCCGCGGCGGAATAGCATCGAAAGCGGAGCACGTCCCGCTCGGCGGGAGGCGAAGCGCGAGGGGAGAGGCGTCATGGCAGCGGCAGCAGGGGGCGGTGGGAAGCGGCCGAAGAGCGTCTGGCTGGCCGGGCGCCCGCCGCTCAAGCGGAAGGCGGACCAGCCGGACGGGCTGGACCTCGACAAGATCGTCGGGGCGACCGTCCGGCTGCTGGACGCCGACGGCCTGGCGAAGTTCTCGATGCGCCGCCTCGCCGCCGAGCTGGGCGTCACCGCGATGTCCGTCTACTGGTACGTCGACACCAAGGACGATCTGCTGGAGCTGGCCGTGGACGCGGTCGCCGGGGAGATGAAACTGCCGGACGAGGACGGCGGCGCGGACTGGCGCGAGCAGCTGCGGGCGCTCGCCACCGCCTACCGCGACATGCTGCTGCGCCACCCGTGGGTGGCCCGGCTGCTCGGCGAGTACCTCAACATCGGCCCCCGCTCCATGGCGTTCTCCCACGCCACGCTGCGGGTGATGGGCCGCAGCGGTCTGGGCCCCGAGCGGGCCTCCGGCGCCCTCGCCACGGTCTTCCACTTCGTCTACGGCTTCGCGACGATCCGGGCGCTGCACGAGGCCCGCTGCCGGGCCGCCGGGGTCTCCCTCGACGACTACTTCGCGCAGGTCGCCGCCGCGATGGCGGACCGCCCCGAGTACGCGGAGACCCGCGAGCTGTCCGCCCGCGCCGGGTACGCCCGCCAGGGCCAGGGCATCGTCGAGATGCTCGACCGGGAGTTCACCCTCGCCCTCGACCTCCAGATCGCGGGCATCGAGGCGATGCGGGACCGGGGCGCGGGCGGCTGACCCACGGACCGGCCCGGGGCCGGCCCCGTAGGGGATGCCCCGCGGAGGACGCGCCGTCGCTCCCGTAAGGGCTCACCCGCGGAACGGGACCGGGCCGGGCACGCGCACCCCCCAAGGTGCCCGCGCCCGGCCCGGTCCCGTACGCCGTCCGTCCCGCCGCCGTGCCGCTCGTCCTGTCGCCGCGTGGCGGCCCTGCTCAGCCCGCCATCGGCAGCGAGTCGCCCTGCACCGCCTGGATGTCGAGCTGGACCCGCAGGGTGGTGCCGATCGCCGCGATACCGGCGGCGACGACCTGGTTGTAGTTCATCTTGAAGTCCTCGCGCCGCAGCTCCGCGGTGGCGCTGAACGCCGCCCGCACGCCGCCCCACGGGTCGGGGCCGGTGCCGAGGTAGCTCAGGCTCAGGTCGACGGGGCGGACCACGCCGTGCAGCGACAGGTCACCGTGGACCGTCCAGCGGTCCGGTCCGGCCGGCTCCAGGCCGGTGCTGCGGTAGGTGATCTCCGGGAACTCCGTGACGTTCAGGAAGTCGTCGGACCGCAGATGACCGTCGCGCATACCGTTGCCGGTGTCGATCGAGGACGCCGCTATGACCGCCTCGACCGCGGACTTCTCCAGGTCCTCGGCGATCTCGATGCGCCCGCTGAACTCGGTGAACCGGCCGTGCACGCTGGTGATGCCCAGGTGCTGCGCGGTCGCCGCGACCGTCGAGTGCATCGGGTCGATCGTCCAGGTGCCGGGCGGCGGCAGCTCCGCGCCGCCCTGCCGCGCCAGCACGACGGTGCCCACGTCCATCCGGCCGCTCGCCGTCACGATCGCGCTGGAGGCGACCGGCGCGTAGCCGACGGCCGTCACGATCACCGTGTACGGACCGGGCCGCAGCGGCTCGGTGTCGCGGATGGCCCCGTCCTCGTCGGCCGTGGCGCGCAGCATCTGCGCACCCGTCATGTCGGTGACGGTCAGCACGGCGTGCTGAACCGCCCAGCCGTCCCGTGTGCGGACCTGTGCCCGTACGCCCGCAGGTCCCGCGCCCGTCGAAGTCATTCCCACTCCCGTTTCTTGCCTGGTACGTGTGCGGGCTCCGGCAGCGGCCTGCAGGCCGTCCCCTGCCTGTGCGCAGCGCCGCTGCCGGAGCCCTGGGGTCCGGTCCGGGGCGCGTCTCCGCTCAAAAAGCGCGCCCCGGTCCGGGGTCTGTCGTCGTCCGGGCGGGTGCCCGGACGGCGGGTCATTCGCCGGGGTGGGCGAGTTCGACGTCGTAGCCGTCGACCCCGCGGGCGTCGACCGCAAGGCCGTTGGCGACCGGCGGGTAGCCGCTCGCGATGACCGTGTAGTCGCCGGCGTCCAGGTCGGTGAAGGCGTACGCGCCGTCCTCACCGGTGGTGGAGGTCGCCACGACGTTGCCCGCCGCGTCGACCAGGGTGACACGGGCGTCCGGCAGCGGCCGCCGCGCGGAACCGGCCCGCACGACGCCCTCCACCTTCGCGCCGGAGAGCAGTTCGACCTCGATGCGGGTGGTGCCCTGGTTCCCGACCTCGACCGGCAGGGCCGTGGGGCGGAACTCCGCGGCGTTCACCGCGACGGTGAAGGAGCCCGACGCCAGCTCGTCGAAGGCGAAGTAGCCCTCGGGGCCGGTGACGCCGGTGGACAGCACCTCGCCGCGCACATCGGTGACGACGACCATCGCGCCCGCCACCGGCTGCCCGGTGACCGCGCTGCGGACCTGGCCGCCGAGGCCGCTGGTGCCGCTGAGGAGGATGTCGTAGCCGAGCGGCTGGTCGCCGACGATCACCGTCGACGCCTGCGGCTGGTGCCCGTCGGCCGCCGCGATCAGCACGTACGAACCGGCGCCGGGGGCGGTCAGCTCGTACGCGCCGTTCGCCTGGGCGGCGGCGCGGCCGAGCTGGCGGCCGCTGAGGGAGATCAGCGTGACCGCGGAGCGCGGCACGGGGTGGCCCTCGGGGTTGCGGATGAAGCCGGTGATCGACGGCCCGGCCGGGACGTCACCGCCGCCGGCCGACGCGAACGCCGCCAGGGGCTGGGTGGTGGCCGCCGCGGCGGGCTGCGCCCAGGAGGGCGTGTG
Organism: Streptomyces sp. NPDC014733; assembly: GCF_043083385.1. NCBI lineage: Bacteria > Bacillati > Actinomycetota > Actinomycetes > Kitasatosporales > Streptomycetaceae > Streptomyces > Streptomyces sp. NPDC014733. Next base: position 305,959 of record NZ_JBIBYO010000006.1, read on the forward strand.
CTCGTCGGTGGGGGCACCCGCGCCGACGAGGGCGGGCTCCCGCTCGTCCGCGGCCGCTGCGGCCGCCGGGGCCGGGGTGGCCGCGGGGGTGGCGGCCGGGGTGGCCGCCGGCTCCTCGCCGTCCGCGTTCTGGGCCAGTCCGCCGCGAGTCTTCAACGGGACCTCCTTGATGAACAGGGTGAACAGGAAGGCCAGCAGGGCGCACGGGGCCGCGATCAGGAAGATGTCGGCGACACCGTGCCCGTAGGCGCTCTCCATGACGGTACGGAGCGGGGCCGGGAGCGCGTCAAGGTCCGGGATGCCCCCGCCGCCGCCACCCTGGGCAGCGGCCTTGGCCGCCTTCGGGCCCAGCTCGGCGAGGCCGTCCTTCACGTAGTGGGTGACCCGGGTGGCCATCACGGCACCGAGCGCCGAGACGCCGACCGCACCGCCGAGGGAGCGGAAGAAGGTGACGACGGACGAGGCGGAGCCGAGGTCCTGCGGTGCGACCTGGTTCTGCGTGCAGAGCACCAGGTTCTGCATCATCATGCCGATGCCCAGACCCATCAGGGCCATGAAGATCGCGACGTGCCAGTAGGCGGTGTCGTAGCGGATGGTGCCGAGCAGGCCCAGACCCGCGGTGACCAGGGCGCCGCCGGAGACCAGCCACGCCTTCCACTTGCCGGTCTTGGTGATGATCTGGCCCGACACGGTCGAGGAGATGAACAGACCGCCGATCATCGGGATCGTCATCACACCGGACATCGTCGGCGACTCGCCGCGCGCCAGCTGGAAGTACTGGCTGAAGAAGACGGTGCCGGTGAACATCGCGATACCGACGAACAGCGAGGCCAGCGAGGCGAGGGTGATCGTCTTGTTGCGGAACAGCCGCAGCGGGATGATCGGTTCCTTCGCCTTGGACTCGACGAAGACGAAGAGCGCACCGAGGACGACGGAGCCGCCCACCATCGCGGCGGTCTGCCACGACATCCAGTCGTACTTGTCACCGGCCAGCGTGACCCACACCAGCAGCAGCGAGACCGCCGCGCTGATGAAGAAGGCGCCCGCCCAGTCGACCTTGACGCCCTCGCGCTTGACGACGGGGAGCTTCAGGGTCTTCTGCAGCACGATCAGCGCGATCACCGCGAAGGGCACGCCGACGTAGAAGCACCAGCGCCAGCCCATCCAGCTGGTGTCGGTGATGACGCCACCGAGCAGCGGGCCGCCGACGGTGGCGACGGCGAAGGTGGCACCGAGGTAACCGCTGTACCGCCCGCGCTCACGCGGGGAGATCATCGCGGCCATGACGATCTGCGCCAGGGCGGAGAGACCGCCGACGCCGATGCCCTGGACCACCCGGCAGGCGATCAGCATCCCGGCGTTCTGCGACAGACCGGCGATGACCGAACCCGCGACGTAGATGATCAGCGCGATCTGGACCAGCAGCTTCTTGCTGAACAGGTCGGAGAGCTTGCCCCACAGCGGGGTGGTCGCGGTCATCGCCAGCAGCGATGCCGTGACGACCCAGGTGTAGGCGGACTGGCCGCCGTCGAGGTCGTGGATGATCTCGGGGAGCGCGTTCGACACGATGGTCGACGACAGGATGGCGACGAACATTCCGAGCAGCAGCCCGGAGAGTGCCTCCATGATCTGACGGTGCGTCATGGGCGGCTGTCCGGAGGCGGGTATGCCCCCGTGCTTGGCGTGGCCGCCCCGCACACCGGCTGGTGTGGTCGTAGCCATGTGGTTCCTTTTCATCCTGCGGGTGTACGGGTGGTGGAGTCGTGATGCGCCCGGGTACGGCAGTCGCCGAAGCTCGTACGGAGTCGCGTGAGCAGTTCGACGAGGTGGCCGACGTCGCTGTCGGACCAGTCGTCCAGGTACCGGGCGAGTGTGTGGGTGTAGCGCTCGGAAAGCTCCGTCAGGAGTTCCTTGCCGCTCGGGGTCAGACGCAACAGACGCGACCGCTTGTCCGCCGGGTCGGGCTTGCGCTCGATCCAGCCGCGGTCCGCGACGTGGGCGACGTGCCGGCTGGTCACCGACATGTCGATCGCGAGCAGCTCGGCCAGCTGGCTCATCCGCATCTCGCCGTGACGGTCGAGGAGGGTGAGCAGGCCGGCCGAGGCGGGCGGGCAGTCCTGGGGCAGGATGCGCCCCATTTCACGCTTGACGGCTCCGATGGCGCTGAGCTGCCTGGCCAGTTCCTCGTACTGACTCTGGGCGGCCATGGGCTCCTCCACGCGGTTTTGTTGCTTGAGGCAACCATAGGGTCGGTTGGTTGCTGAAGGCAAACGAATAGGTGGCCCCTACGGTAAAGGGGAGGGCAAGGTGATCTCAGCCCGGGGTCAAGGGAATTGACGATCACCGGGAAGTCGCAGGTCAGCGCCGCCTGTCCGCGGTGTCCGGGCGGCTCCGGAATGTGGGCAGCGTCACGTGGGACGTCCAGGCGGGCGCTCCGGGCGCCTCAGTGGCGCCGGTGGCGGTGTGCGAGGCGGCGCCCGGGCCGCCGTTCCGCGCCTTCCGCCCCTCACTGCCCCCTCTGCCACAAAGGCCCCTTTGCCTCTCCCTTCTCCCCTCCTCTCCGTTACGTACCGGGAGGGCGCGGCCTTCGGGCGGGGCAGGGGCGGTCGGGCGGCGGGTGCGTGGTGCCGGCCGGCCGCTTCCGGGGGCGTTCCGGCGCCGCCTCGCGCACGGTCCAGGGGTGCTCCGAAGAGCGTGGTTCGCTAGGGTCCTTGCCCATGGCGACCAACCCGCAGAACCAGGCCGAGGGCAACTACGACCCGGCGGGCAGCACACAGATGTTCCGCGCCTTCGTCGACGAGGGCGGCACCCCGCAGGCCGGCGGCCGCCGCGCTCCGGCCCCCGAGCAGTCGGCCGGCCCCCGCGTCGGCCTGATCGTCGGCATCGTCGTCGCCGTGGTGGTCGTCGCCGCAGCGGTCTGGCTCGCCTTCGCCTGACCCCGGCACCACCCCTCACCCCTCCGTACAGCGCGGGGCCCGGAATCCTTTCGGGCCCCGTTTTCGCGTGCGGGTGCGGGTGCGGGCTCGCTCATCGGGCCTCGGGCCTCGGGCTGAGGGCGAGGTCGGGGGCGGCCGGTCCGTCCCCCGGTTCGTTACCCAGGTTTCCGTTGTGCCTTCTGTGCCTTCTGTGCCTTCGTCGCGGGGGCGGTGCCGGGCCCGGAGGCGGGGGCGTCCCCGGGGTGGCGGGTCCAGTCGAAGGTGACATCCTTGGTGTCGATGTGCATCCCCAGCGGGACCCGCCAGGCGTCCACGCAGATCCGGTACGAGGCGGTGCGGCGGGCGCCCGGTGCGAGGGGCAGCGGGAGCTTCCGGGTCGAGGTGCGGGTGTCCCAGTCGATGCCGAGGGCGCCGATGATGTGCGTCCCGAACGTGACCGTGCCGACGGTGACCGGCTCCGTACCGGTGTTCACCACGGGGAACGTGACCTTCTCGCACCACCGCTCCCCGCCGTCCGCCCGTTCCGGCTTCCCGATCACCAGACCCGCGGGCGCGCCCTCGCCCGCGGGGAGGGTGGGGGAGGGGAGCCCGGGAGGCGACGGCGTGCCCGGGTTGCCGGGTGAGCCCGAAGGGTCCGGTGTGCCGGGCGTCCCCGGCCGGGCGGGCGGCGAGGCGGACGAGCCGGCCCCGCCCGGTGCGCCGGCCCCACCCGGCATATCGGCCCCGCCCGGAGCGTTGGGGATACCGGGGATGCCGGAACCCTCAGGGTCCTTCCCTGAATGATCCGGAATGCCGGAACCCCCGCTGCCGGGCGTGGAGTTGGCCGGATCTTTGCCCTCGCCGGCATTCCCGGTTGCGTCGCCGCCATCCCCGCCGGACGAGCCGGATCCGTCCAGCGGGGTCAGCTCGACGCCCTTCCCGGAGGGTGTGCCGGACGGGACGCTCGCCCCGGCGGCGCCGACCGCCGCGTACCCCTGACCGGCTCCGCTTCCGCAGCCCACGAGTGCCGCGCCGCCAAGGCAGCACACGGCGACCGCCGACGCGGTACGGGAGGGGCGGAGGCGGCGGGGGGCCGAGGCGGGCCCCGGTGGGCGTACGGCGCCGGGTGCGGGGTGCGAGGGCGTGTCACGGGCGGCCGGGCGGGGTGACTGTCGCATCGGCCCAGTGTTGATGACGGGCCGTCAGATTCCTAGACCTCGGCGGGCGCCATCACCGAGGGACCGCCGGAGACCGGCGCGTCGACCCGGGGCGCGACCGTCAGGTGAGGGGAGAGGCCGAGGCGAGGAGCCGAGGGGCGTCAGAAGAGCCGCCACGGTCGAGAAGAGCCGCCAAGGGGCGCGGCGGAACGACCGGGCCCGGAGACCCGGGAGGGAGTCCCGGCGCGAACCCGGGAAGAGAAGCCCCGGTACGAACTCTGGGACGAAGCCCCGGTGAAAGCCCCGGGGCGCAATGCGGCAGGCGAGGGAGGTGACCGGGAAGAGAGGCGACCGGCTGACGGAGGTGTCGGGCCGATGGTTCTCTTCGCAGTCCGCCGAGTGGTGCGCATCGTGTGAACGGTGGTGCGCGTGGTGCTGGTGGTGCGATGACGCGGGAGGTCAACGACCGCTCGGCGGACCCGTCCTCATTCGGCGATCAGCCCTTCCCGCAGCTGGGCGAGAGTGCGGGTGAGAAGGCGGGAGACGTGCATCTGCGAGATGCCGACCTCTTCGCCGATCTGCGACTGCGTCATGTTGGCGAAGAAGCGCAGCATGATGATCTGCCGTTCCCGCGCCGGCAGCTTGGCCAGCAGCGGCTTGAGGGACTCGCGGTACTCCACGCCTTCCAGCGCGGTGTCCTCGTAGCCCAGGCGGTCCGCGAGCGAGCCCTCGCCGCCGTCGTCCTCGGGGGAGGGCGAGTCGAGCGAGGAGGCGGTGTAGGCGTTGCCGACGGCGAGACCGTCGACGACGTCCTCCTCCGACACCCCGAGCGCGCGGGCGAGTTCGGGGACGGTCGGCGAGCGGTCGAGCTTCTGTGACAGCTCGTCGCTGGCCTTGGTGAGGGCGAGCCGCAGCTCCTGGAGGCGGCGCGGGACCCGCACCGACCAGGAGGTGTCGCGGAAGAAGCGCTTGATCTCGCCGACGACCGTTGGCATTGCGAACGTCGGGAACTCCACTCCGCGTTCGCAATCGAAACGGTCGATCGCCTTGATCAGACCGATCGTGCCGACCTGGACGATGTCCTCCATCGGCTCGTTACGGCTGCGGAACCGGGCTGCCGCGTACCGCACCAGCGGGAGGTTCAGCTCGATCAGGGTGTCGCGGACGTACGTACGCTCCGCGCAGTCCTTGTCGAGCGTGGCCAGCCGCAGGAACAGGGAGCGGGAGAGCGTGCGGGTGTTGATGGCGTCGTCGTCGTGCACGGGTGACGCGGGCGCGGGAATCGCGGGAATCACCTTTGAGCTGTCCAGTTCTACGGACATGCCACCCCCTTGAGGTCGCGGGTCGGGTCGCTGCGGCGTCCCCGGACCGAGGCGGACCGGAGAGTGATACCTCCACCTGAATACCGGAGGCGGCGCCGCGGCAAACGCGGTTCCAGCAGAATGTCACATGTCGGCAACGCGCTGTAGCGTCATGTCGACATATCTGCGCAGGAACGCGGGGTCCCGTGTCGCCCCTGCCGGTTAGACCTCGATCCTGTTTGCGGATCTCAGCCGGGCGAAGCTCCGTGACAGTAGCCGCGAGACATGCATCTGCGACACCCCCAGCTCCGCGCTGATCTGAGATTGCGTCAAGTTGCTGTAGTAACGCAGCAGCAGAATCCGCTGTTCGCGCTCGGGAAGCTGGACGAGCAGATGCCGGACGAGGTCGCGGTGTTCGACGCCGGCCAGCTCGGGGTCCTCGTAGCCGAGCCGGTCGAGGAGTCCGGGAAGGCCGTCGCCCTCCTGGGCCGCCTCCAGGGATGTGGCGTGATACGACCGTCCGGCCTCCAGGCAGGCCAGTACCTCCTCCTCGCCGATCTTGAGGCGTTCAGCGATCTCGGCGGTGGTCGGGGAGCGCCCGTGGAGCACCGTCAGGTCCTCCGTCGCGCCGTTGACCTGCACCCACAGCTCGTGGAGGCGGCGCGGTACGTGGACGGTGCGGACGTTGTCGCGGAAGTACCGCTTGATCTCGCCGACGACGGTGGGCATCGCGAAGGTGGGGAACTGCACGCCCCGGTCCGGGTCGAAGCGGTCGATGGCGTTGATCAGGCCGATGGTGCCGACCTGGACCACGTCCTCCATCGGTTCGTTGCGGCTGCGGAACCGAACGGCGGCGTACCGGACGAGCGGGAGGTTGGCCTCGATGAGGGCGGCGCGGACCCGGGTGTGCTCGGGGGTGCCGGATTCGAGCCCGGCCAGTTCGGCGAAGAGCACCTGGGTGAGCGCCCGCGTGTCCGCGCTCCGGCTCTCGCGGGATGGCGCCTTGGGCGCAGTACGGGCCGTCACGGTCACGCCACCCTTCACAATGCATGTATCCGGCAAAGCGGTCATAGCATCACAAGACATGCGCAGTGTGTGCAAGTACCGCATTACTCCGTGTTGACCGGCGAGTTGACCGCCGTAACGCGGTGCGTCGCTGCCCGGTGGGAGGGCCCCGAACGGCGTACCGTCGCGCGCGCCGGGCGCCCGCGCGTACGCCGGTACCCGTGCGGGCGTCCGCAGGTGGGCGCGGCCCGTGCCCCGTTCGCCACGTGGGCACGGAAAAGCCCCCCGCCCGGCGTCGGAGCCGGGGGCGAGGGGCGCGTCAGGGGGTGCCGGGGGCGCTCAGAATTCGTAGTCGGCGATCACCCAGGTGGCGAACGCGCGCCACTGCGCGGCGGCGTCCTGGTGGGCCGGGTGCGCGAGGTAGCGGGCGAGGGCGTCGCGGTCGGCGACGGCGGAGTTGATCGCGAAGTCGCGGGCGATGGGCCGGTCGGTGATGTTCCAGCCGCACTCCCAGTGCGTCAGCTCCGGGATCTTGTCGCCCAGCTCCATGAAGGCGCGGGCGGCCTCCTGGACGCGCGGTTCGTCCGGCGAGACGCCGTCGTTGAGCTGGAACAGGACCAGGTGGCGGATCACTGGGGCCTCCGTGCGGCGGGCGGTGCCTGGCCGGACCGGCCGGCGGTGCCGGGGGCGGTCAGCTGACCAGCTGCGTCATGAACTCGCCGACGCCCTTCGCGGCGGACGAGACACCTTCGAAGCCTATCTTCACCAGGTCGCCGGCCCGGTCGGGGGAGGTGATGATCGTGTACAGCACGAAGACGATGAGCACGTACATCGCGATCTTTCTCGCCTGCGCCATCGAACCCGTCTCCCCCTGGGCAGTGCTGCCCGCTCCCCTGTGCGACCGGGCGAGTGTAACCACTCCGGGGCCCGGCGTACCGGGCGGAAGGCGGTTCCGCGGTCCGGGCTCCGGCCGCCCGGGGCCCGCCCGCCCCGCGCGGACGGGACCAAAGGCCCATCGACGCAGGCCCTTTGGCGGACCGCGGGGGCGCCGGGCGGGGGCAGCATGGAGGTGCGCCCCGGAGGGCCCGGCAGGAGTCCCCGGGGTCGAGCCGGGCCTCACTGCGGGGCCGGTGCCGCGTACACCCCCGAACGCGGCACCGACTCGGAGGCCCGGCCCTCAGGGAAGCGGCCGGCGAACCCCGCCCGGCCGCTTCCCTTTCTTCTTCTCCTTACGGAGGCGTCTCCTTACGGTGGCGTCCCCTCACGGAGGCGTCGCCCCGGGCGGTCCGCTCCCCTCGGGTGTGCGGCGCCGGGCGGTACGGTGCGTGCGCGCGGGCCGAGCGGGTGTCCGCGCCGCCGATAATGGCGTACGCCGCGGACGGTCTCCGGGTCGCGGCCCAGCGTCCGACGCACGCCCGAGGGGGATCACACCATGGACAGGGACATACGCCGCGCACCGGGAACCGGCGTGGCCGGGGGGACGGCCGCGGAGGCCGGTAACTCCGCACTCCGTAAGGGGGGTTCGCGCAGCGCCCGGCGCCGGGCCGCGACGGTGCTCGCGCTGCTCTTCGGTCTGCTGGGCGCGGCCGCCGGGCCCGCGACCGCCGCCGTGGCCCGTCCGGCCGCGGTCGTCGTGCACCACGCCGGGGCGGCCGTGGACGGGACGAAGTCCGGTGCGGATGCCGCCGGTTCACCGCGTCCGGTCGTCGCGGCTGCGGCCACGACCGGGGAGGCGGGGAACGCCACCGTCGCCACCGCTTCGAAGATCAAGAAGGTGCACTACGCCCACGCGAAGTCCGGGAAAAAGAAGAAGGGCTTCTTCAAGAAGCTGGGCATCTTCCTGATCGTGCTCGTGGTGATCTTCCTGCTCGTCGTGGTGCTGGTGATCTGGCTGATCGTCCACTTCGTGCGCAAGGCGTTCCGCCGCGGCCGGAGCTGACCGCCGCACCGCCGTCACGCCGACGTACCGCCCGCCGCCCGGAAGTGTCCGGACGGCGGGCGTTCGCGTTGGCGCAGGTCGGAGAGGTGCGGAGGGGCATTGGGGTGAGGAGGCGCGGGGTGGGCTTGCATGAAAATTCTAAACACTGCATACTCTTGCTATGTCCAAGGTCCTTACCTCCCTCCCCGTCGGTGAGCGCGTCGGCATCGCCTTCTCGGGCGGCCTCGACACCTCGGTCGCGGTCGCGTGGATGCGCGACAAGGGCGCGGTCCCGTGCACCTACACCGCCGACATCGGCCAGTACGACGAGCCCGACATCGCCTCGGTGCCCGGCCGCGCGCAGACCTACGGCGCCGAGATCGCCCGCCTGGTCGACTGCCGGGCCGCCCTGGTCGAGGAAGGTCTGGCTGCGCTGACCTGCGGCGCGTTCCACATCCGCTCCGGCGGTCGCCCCTACTTCAACACCACACCGCTCGGCCGCGCCGTCACCGGCACGCTCCTGGTCCGGGCGATGCTGGAGGACAACGTCCAGATCTGGGGCGACGGCTCCACCTACAAGGGCAACGACATCGAGCGGTTCTACCGCTACGGTCTGCTCGCCAACCCGAACCTGCGGATCTACAAGCCCTGGCTGGACGCCGACTTCGTCACGGAGCTGGGCGGCCGCAAGGAGATGTCGGAGTGGCTGCTCGCCCACGACCTCCCCTACCGGGACTCCACCGAGAAGGCGTACTCCACCGACGCCAACATCTGGGGCGCCACCCACGAGGCGAAGACCCTGGAGCACCTGAACGTCTCCCTGGAGACGGTCGAGCCGATCATGGGCGTCAAGTTCTGGGACCCGTCGGTCGAGATCCTCACCGAGGACGTCACGATCGGCTTCGAGCAGGGCCGCCCGGTGACGATCAACGGCAAGGAGTTCGGCTCCGCCGTCGACCTCGTCATGGAGGCCAACGCCGTCGGCGGCCGCCACGGCATGGGCATGTCCGACCAGATCGAGAACCGGATCATCGAGGCCAAGAGCCGCGGCATCTACGAGGCGCCCGGTATGGCCCTGCTGCACGCCGCGTACGAGCGCCTGGTCAACGCGATCCACAACGAGGACACCCTCGCCCAGTACCACAACGAGGGCCGCCGCCTGGGCCGCCTCATGTACGAGGGCCGGTGGCTGGACCCGCAGGCCCTGATGGTCCGCGAGTCGCTCCAGCGCTGGGTCGGCGCCGCCGTCACCGGCACGGTCACCCTCCGGCTGCGGCGCGGCGAGGACTACTCGATCCTCGACACGACCGGCCCGTCCTTCAGCTACCACCCGGACAAGCTGTCCATGGAGCGCACCGAGGACTCGGCGTTCGGTCCCGTCGACCGGATCGGCCAGCTCACCATGCGCAACCTCGACATCGCCGACTCGCGCGCCAAGCTGGAGCAGTACGCCGGCATCGGCCTCATCGGCACCACCAGCCCCGCCGTCGGCGCCGCCCAGGCCGCCGCGACCGGCCTGATCGGCTCCATGCCCGAGGGCGGCGCCGAGGCCATCGCCTCCCGCGGCGAGGTCTCCGCCGAGGATGAGGCCCTGGACCGCGCCGCGATGGAATCCGGCACGGACTGAGCATTCCCCTTCGGCGGGCCCCGTGGACTCCGGTCCGCGGGGCCCGCCGCGCGTGCGGCCGGTACGCGCCCGGCAGGCGCCCGCCCCGCGGCCGTCGGCACGCCACTCTCACCCCTTCGTCCCCACACACCCCACTCGCCTCCAACTCCCTCGTGGATAAAGCGAGTTGACGCCCACTTCACCCCCCTGCGACTACGCTGGAACGATGGTGTGACGCGGGGGACGGGGGCGGAGCAGTGGAGATGCTGGACGCTGTCATCGGGGTGATCAGCGGGGCCACCGCCCTCGCCTCGACGTACTTCGGATACGTGGCCGTGCGCGGACAGCTCCGCCGACGGCGGCCACCGGCACCGGCCGAACCACCGGCACCGGCCGAGCCCCCTGCGCCCGACCCCGTATCCGCCTACGACGTCTTCGTCTCGTACGCCGACGCGGACGCCGGCCCGGCCCGGCGGATCGCCGACCGGCTGCGGGAAGCGGGCCTCGCGGTCTTCCTCGACGCATGGATCGGCCCGGGGCTCGTGGCGTCGCTGGAGAAGGAGCGGGCGCTGCTCGCGACGGCCAACGGCGTGCTGCTCTTCAGCCGCGCCACCATGGCCGACCCGGCGATCCGCGACGAGTACGCGGCGCTGTTGCAGCGGGCCCACACCGGCGGGCGGCGGTTCGTCCCCGTCCTGATCGACGACGTTCCGCTCCCGCCGTTCGCCCGGATCCGCCGGCCGCTCGACCTGCGGGCGTCCGGCGCCGACGGGTGCGACGCGCAGTTGGCCGCCCTCGTCCGCGCCGTGGGCGGCGGCGCCGGGCCCGACACCGGCGGAGGCCGCCCGTGAGCGAGGTGTTCCTCTCCCACGCACCCGAAGACACCGCATGGGCCACGGAGTTGGCCACCCGCCTCACCGCCCACGGTGTCCAGATCTTCCTCGACGCATGGCAGCTGCTCCCGGGCGACGTGGTCGTGCACCGGCTGGAGGCGGAGATCCGCGCCGCCACCACCGCCCTGGTGCTGATCAGCCCGGCATCGGCCGCCTCACCGCGCGCCCACGAGGAGTACGCCGCCCTCGCCACCGCCGGGGCCCGCGGGGACCTGCGGTTCATCCCGCTGCTCCGCGGCGACGTCACCGTCCCGCCGTTCGCCGCGAACCGCACCTGGCGCGACTTCCGCGACCTCGGCGCCCAGGAGTACGACGCCAAGGTCGCCGAACTCGCCGCCGTCATCCTCGGCCACGCCCCGGACCCCGCCACCGGCCACGCGGACAGCCTCGCCGCGGCCCTGCCCGCCCCGCCCCGGCCGCTCACCCCGCCCGAGGAGCCCGGCGTCGTCCTCTGCTACGCCGCCGCCGACGCCGCCTACGGGCAGGCGCTCGCCGCCGCGCTGCGCACAGCCGGGCTCCCCACCTGGTCCGTCGGGGACCTGCGGCCCGGGGACGCGCACTTCTGGACCATCCGGCAGCGCCTGCGGTACGCCACCGCCGTCGTGGTCCTCATGTCCCCGCAGTCCCAGGACTCCGACGACATCACCCGGATGATCCTGGAAGGGCTGCTGCACGACCGGCCCTTCTTCCCCGTCCTGCTCCACGGCGACCGCAACTACCACCTGGCGCACACCTGGTACCTCGACGCCCGGGACGGACGGCTGCCCGGAGCGGACCACGTCGCCCTGCTGCGGCGCCTGCACGACGCCCACGGCGAGGGCCGTCCGCTCGGCCCCGCCGACATCCTGCCCGCCCCGCTCGCCCGGCCCCCGGTCCGCGCCGTCCGCATCCCGGCGGTCACCTCCCTCGACGGGCTCGCCCACGCCCTGCGGCAGGGCGAATGGGCCCACGCCGACCTGCTGACCACCTCGCTCCTGCTGGAGGCCGCCGGCCGGCTCGACGACGGCTGGCTGCGCGCCCGCGACGCCCGGCGCGTGCCGTCCGGCGTGCTCGCCGGCATCGACGCGCTGTGGGCCGGCCACACCCACGACCGTCAGGGCTTCACCGCCCAGGCGCGGACGGCGACGGTGCGCGGCACCCGGCACGCGGAGTTCCTGACCCTGTCGGTGGCCTGCGGCTGGCGCGGCTCGGAGACGGGCGGCGTACCGCGCTCCTACCGGGAGTTCACCGCGGCGGCGGGGCCCGGTGGCCGTCCGGGCTTCTACCCGACGCTGCGCAACCCGCAGACCGAGCGGTTCCCGGACTGGTACGACCAGTGGACGGCGACCGTACTGGCCACGCATCTGCACTTCCACCACGAGGGGGCTTCCCGCTGATGGCATGGTTGCTGATCCCGGTACTGCTCGGTGCCCTGGCCGGTCTGGCGTGGTACGGCCGCGTCGTCGTCCCACCGGACAAGGTCGGCATCGTCACCCGGCGGTACGGGCGCGCCGACGCGGAGTTCCGGCGGATCACCCCGCGCTCCTCGCGGGGCATCTGGGCACGCACGCTCCTCCCGGACCGCTACATCTGGATGCTGCCCGGCCTGTACGACGTCACCTTCGTCGACCGGGTGCGCATCCCGGTGGACAGCATCGGCGTGGTCACCGCCCACGAGGGACGCAAGAAGCCGAAAGGGCGGACCGTCGGCCGGGCCGTGGAGTGCGACTTCTACCAGGACGGCCAGGCGTTCCTGCTGAACGGCGGCGAGCAGGGCGTCCAGGTCGTCACACTGAGCGGCGGTCACACCTACGACCTCAACACCGAACTCTTCAGCGTCGAGCTGGCCCCGCGCACCTACGTGGGCTCCGGAACGATCGGCCTGGTGAGCGCCAAGGACGGCGGGAACCGGCAGCTGGACCGGTTTTTCGGCCCGCATGTGGAGTGCGACAACTTCCAGGACGGGGAGGCATTCCTGGCCGGCGGCGGGGAGCAGGGCCGGCAGATGGCGGTGCTGGCCGGTGGCTCGTACTACGACATCAATCCGGCGCTCTTCGAAATCGTCACCACCGACAACGTCACCACCGACCGCTTCCGCGGCAGCGGGCTGACCGTCCACCACCTCCGGGAGATCACCGTTCCGGTCGGTTTCACCGGTGTGGTCGTCACGCTCGACGGCGCGGATCCCGAGGAGGACGCCGACGACGAGCTGGGGCCGCGGGTGCCGGGGCACCGGCGCTTCCAGCTGCCGTGGGTGTTCCTGGAGAACGGCGGGCGCCGCGGTGTGCAGGAGGAGACGCTCGCCGAGGGGCCGGTCTACACCCTCAACCCGTGGTTCGTGCGCGTGATGCTGGTCCCGACCCGGCTGCTGATCCTGGAGTGGATGTACAAGACCGCGTCGGCGTCCCGGAACTACGACGCACAGCTGCGGCAGATCGTCGTGACCGTCCAGGGCCACCGGCTGTCGGTGGAGATGAGCCAGACCCTGGTCATCCCCCGGAAGGCCGCGCCCCGGCTGATCCGCGAATTCGGCGGCACCCAGACCTCCGTTCTCGGCGGGCTGGAGAACGATCCGATCCCGGTGCAGCGGTTCGTCGAGCGGGTGCTCGGCGCGACCGTCGCCTCGTACTTCAACGAGATCGCCGCCGCCTCCACGGTCTCGGAGTTCCTGAGCACCTACGCGGAGACCCGGACCGACCTCGCCGCGCAGGTACGCACCGCCCTGGAGGCCGCGGGCGTGGAGGCGCGGCTGACGACGCTCGGTGAGTTCCGGGCCGAGGACGAGTCGCTCAACGACGCCCTGAAGCGGACGTTCGAGGCGGAGCAGCGGGGCGAATGGCTCGCCCACGAGAAGAAGAACGCCGAGGCCGAGCTGGAGATCGAGGAGCGGCGGCTGATCGCCGAGCGGCGGCGTGCCGTGCTGGAACTCGACGGGGAGATCGAGGCGCTGGGCCGGGACAACGTCGCGATGATCCGCATCATCAAGGAGATCTCCGGTATGCAGGTCCCGCAGTACATCGGCGGCGGGGACATCTCCACCTACATCGACGCCCTGCCGATGTCGGCGGTGGCCCGGATGATGGACCGGGTCAGGTCGCTCCGCTCGGAACAGCAGCTGGGCGGGGCGACGGAGGCCCCCGTACTGCCGGAGGGGCGGGGCGCGGCCGTCGACGCGGAGACGCTGGAGGACGTCGAGGCGGTGGAGGCCGACGAGACCCAGAGGTGAGGCGTCGCCCGGCGGGCCGCGGTGACCTGTGCCGGCGGCCCGTAGGGGCTCATCGACCGCTCGCGCCTACGGGCTCACCGACCGCCAGATCCGCTCCGGCATCTCCCGTACGGCCGCGTCCAGGTCGACGTCGCCCAGGGAGAGCCAGCGGCGGGCGAGCCCCGTGACCGGCCCCAGGATGAGGGATTCGAGGACGGGCAGGGGGAGTTCGGCCAGTTCGCCGGCCTCCTGGTGGGCGTGGAGCCAGGCGGCGAGGGGGGCGAGGCGGGCCTCCTGGGAGCCGCGGAGCTGGGCGGCGCGCGCCATGGCCTCGCGGTCCACGGGGGCCGAGTGCATGAGCCGGGACGCGTCCGGGTGCGCCTGGATGAAGCGCAGATAGACCCGGACCACCGCCTGGACGCCGGCGCGCGCGTCGTCCACCTGCGCCAGCGCGGCGGTCATCTCCTCCAGCAGCCGCGCCAGCCAGCGCTGCGCCAGCGCGGTCAGTACGCCCGGCAGGCTGCCGAAGTGGTGGTAGATGCTGCCCGCGCTGACGCCGCTGGCCGCGGTGATCGCGCCCAGCGTGAGGCCGGCCTCACCGTCCGCCGCGTAGATCTCCAGCGCGCGGTCGAGGACCTGGGCGGCGGTGGCCGCGCCGCGTTGCTGCTTCGGACTCATCGCCGCCGCCTCGCTCCCGGTTCGGGGTCCGGCGCCCCGCGGGCACCTCGGGACCAGCATAGGAGAATTTTCTAGAATTTTTTCCGGAAGATATTCCGGAAAACCGCTGTGTGCTCCACACTGCGGTGTGCGGACGCAGCGCGGCGGGGGGCCCGGCGTCCGCATCGGGCCCCCGGGCCGTGCCGCACGTTCCTGCCCGTCCGCCGGGCGGCGGCGGGAGCGTGCGGATCACCTCGGCGCCGCGGAAACCCGCGGCGCCCCGAGGGCGTCTCCTACTGCACCGCTCCACGACAACATCTCCCCCCACCGATCCGGCGGCGGGGACGACCGGGGGATCACACGGCCATGACCGACGTCCACAACGGCGTGCACGAGGACAGCGACGGCAGCGAAGGCGGCGGCGGCGGCGCCCCCGACGACGGCCTCACCCCGCTGACCGCAGCCGACCCCGCCCGCATCGGCCCCTACCTGCTGCTCGGCAGGCTCGGCGCCGGCGGCATGGGCCGTGTCTTCCTCGCCCGCTCCGCCGCGGGCCGCACCGTCGCGGTCAAGGTGGTCCACGAGGAACACGTCGCCGACCCGCAGTTCCGCGCCCGCTTCCGCCGCGAGATCAACGCCGCGCGCCGGGTGAACGCGCGGTACACCGCCCCCGTACTGGACGCCGCCCCCGACGAGCCGCTTCCCTGGGTCGCCACCGGCTACGTCCCCGGGCTCTCCCTCGACCAGGTCGTCCGCGGCCACGGCGCGCTCCCCGCCGCGTCGGTGCTCGCCCTCGCCGACGGACTGCTGCGCGCGCTGGACGACATCCACGGCGCCGGCATCGTCCACCGCGACCTCAAGCCCTCCAACGTCATGCTCACCGCCGACGCCCCCAAGGTCATCGACTTCGGCATCGCCCGCGCCGTCGGCACCTCCGTGGAATCCCTGCTGACCAGCACGGGAATGGTGATCGGCTCCCCGGGCTTCATGTCCCCCGAACAGATCCTCGGCGACCCCGCGGGCCCCAAGAGCGACGTCTTCACCCTCGGCTGCGTCCTGACCTACGCGGCCACCGGCGCCCTTCCGTTCGGCCGCGGTGTCAGCAACCAGCACGCGGTGATGTTCCACATCGTCGAGAACGCCCCCGATCTGGACGAGGTCCACGACGCCGGACTACGGCGGCTGATCGGCCGGTGCCTGACGAAGGACGCCGGCCAACGGCCGTCCGTGGCCGAGCTGTTGGCGGGAGGGGTGGCTGCCGCCGGGGGCACCGCCGACCCCCGCTCCACACCTCCTTCCGGCGCGGACCCTCGTGCCGGTTCCGCTTCCGGCCCTCGCAGTGGCTCCGCGTCCGGTCCCCCGGCCGGGGCGTCGTGGCTGCCGCCGGAGGTGCTGGGCCGCCTCGCCCGCCAGTCGGCCCGGCTGCTGGACGCGGAGGCGGCGCCGGTACGGGAGACGGCCCCGGACCGGGAAACCGTCGGCCTGCGTCCGGCGGCACCCGTCCCGCCGGGCGCGGCGCCGGTACGGGAACCGGGAGAAGGGCCGGCCGGGGACGGAGGGGAGGCGCCCGCCGGAGAAACGCACGGGGAGCCCGCCGGAGAGAAGCCGGACGAGGCGGACCGCGCGGAAGCGCCCGCCGGGGAGACGCGCAGGGAGGCTGCCGGGGAGAAACCCGACAGGGCGACCGCCGCGGCGGCTCCCACCGGCGGAAAGAACGGGAAGCCCGCCGACGGGGAGCCTGCCGACGGGAAGCCCGCCGACGGGAAGCCTGCCGATGGGAAGCCCGCCCCGGAGCGGCGGCGCCGGCGGTGGATCGTGTCCGTGCCCGTGGTGCTGGTCCTGGGGGTGGGCGGCGGAACGCTCGCCGTGCTCCAGCCGTTCAGCCGTACCGCCACACCGCCGCCCACGGCCGGGGCGCCGCACGCGAGCGCCCCCGTGTCCCCGTCCGCACCGAGCGGCGACCCGTCCGGCCACGGCACCCACTCCGAGGCGCCCGGCAAGGACGACGACGGCAAGACCGGCGGAACGAAGGGCGCCGACGGCAAGGACGGCCGCGACGGGCACAACGGCCGTGACGCGGAGGGCGGTTCGGGCTCCGCGGCGGGCGGCGGCACCGCGGCGGGCGGCGGCTCCGGGTCCGGCGGCGGGTCCGGCTCGTCCGGCGGCGGAGGCGGCAGCGCGACCGGCGGCAGCGGCTCCGGCTCCTCCGGCGGCACGAGCGGCGGCTCCGGCGGCGATACCGTCCCCGCGCCCTTCGTCGGCAACTGGACCTACGGCGACCCGTACAACCCGGGGCAGCCGGGCTCCATCCGGATCTCCCGCTCCGGCACCGTGAGCCTGAGCGACTTCCCGTACAACAGCTGCCTGTACGAGGGCCGGGTCACCTCCCGGACGAGCAGCCGCATCAACGTCGGCGCCGCCCGGCGCGTCGGCCCCAACCCCGGCTACTGCTACGACAGCCTCGACGCCTCGTACTTCACCGTCAACGGCAGCGGCATCCAGCACAACGTCGGAGCGGCCAGCGGCAGCGGCTACTACTACAAGCGCGCATGAGGCCGTGCGGTGACCCGACCCGGACGCTACCGGTGCGGGTCACCGCGGGCGCCCACCGGCACCGACGGCGTCGCGCCGGGCCGCGGCAGCCATTCCCCGCTCGATCCCCGCGCGCCAGATCTCGCCGGTCGTGGTCACCCGCGCGGCCAGCCGGTCATACGTCTCAAGAGCGCTTTCCAGCCCGCTCGGCGCCCATCTCCGGCGCGGTATGACCTGGGGATACCGGCGCCGCCACACCTCCAGTGCCTCGATCGCCCCGGCCGACGTGTACCAGCACGCCGCCCGGACCTGGTTTTCCAGTACCGCCGGCAGCCGCAGCGGCAGCTGCTCGGGGAAGCCGCCGTCCGCCGACCCCGGCCACCGCCCGAGGCCGCGGGCCTGCGGCGGACAGGCGGGCCAGGGGCGGTCCCAGCCCCGGTCCGCCACCTCGCGCCGCACGCCGAGGGTGGCCAGGGCGTCGAGGGAGTCCAGGAGCAGACCGCGTTCCCTCATCGTCGCCAGTTCCTGTCGCCAGGCGGCGCGTACCGCGGATGCCTCGCGGCGGTTCAGCCCTCTGGTGTTCCACCGTTCGCCGGCCGCCAGTTCGCGTCTCCGGCTCCGTTGAGCGCACAACACTTCACGCAGTCGTGCCCGGGTGCCGTACGCCAGGCGCACGGTCACGGGGACGGTGCCCGCACCATTCATGACGTCATGACCTGATCAGCGAAGACGTAGTTTGCAAATTACGCTCACCAAATACCTTGCAGTAGCGTGGAGTTGGTCGACATGCGGCGTGTTCGGGGCGGATGCATTCTGGGCGGGAGGTCGGAATCACCGGCACCCCGAATTCGCCCGGTCGGGCATGGAGGAGGAGATCTCCATGACGAATACCCCATCGGTGATGGAGAGTCAGCTGTCAGTTTTCTCTCCGGATCAGGCACGTCAGGAGTGGAATCGCGTGGCCGCGGAAAACCCGGAAGTTTCCCGCACGCACAGCGCGCTGGTGGACCATCTCGGCCTGAGCAGCGCCGCCGAACTGTCCGATCCCCAGCATTTCGGCACCAGCGGAACGTTCAAACTCAGCAGTGCCGTTCCTGTGCCCCAGGAAGTGGCCAACCCGCCCGCCCAAGAGGTCCTCACCATCGAGTCCAGCCTGACGGTGCAGTCCCACACCGCCCAGGATCAGCAGGTGGCGGAGTGCGTGGCCTCGCTGGTGGGCAGCCCCGCCGGCCTCAGGGTGGACCGTGTCTTCACCCTCAGCACGACGAGCGACCAGTTCGTCTCCGGCGTGAAGGAGCACGTCACCGGCAGCAGTGGGCAGCTGGTGACCGTGGACGGCTGGTGGGACGCGTTGAAGTCCTGCCTCAGCTCCTCGGACTGCGGAGGCCAGTGCATCACCGCCGCCCTGACCTGCCCGCCGGCCACCTGGGCCGTGTACCTCGCCTGCCTCGCGGGGCGGTGTGGCCTGTGCGTTGTGAAGTGCGCTGCCTGTGCCACCTGCGACTGCACGTGGTGGTGCCGGATCGGCGCCGGATGCTGCAACAACTGAACGGGAAGAGAGTCACGTGAGAACCATCCACTGGCTGGAAGTTCCGATTCAACCGCCGACCGGCGGGAACCTCGCGGGGGTGACGAAGTACGAGGTCGGGAACGCGGTGCTCGTCCACGGGACACGGACCGCGTATGTAGGGATTGCGGATCAGCGCATGAGGCAGCAACTTCTCGCCCATCCCGACGTACGGGAGTTGAGCCCGAGCGAGCGGGAGCGCATACAGCCCGTCCCCGGCCTGCCGCTGACCTGGGAGGGGCTGGAGGGCCAGATCCCGGAGGCGGGTGCGCGGCGGAGCCGCCGGCACCCGGTCGGTCTGGGAGACGCGATCGCGGCTCTGACCCGCCGTGCCCGTATCCAGGAGTGCGGCAGCTGTGCACGGCGGCGCCGGGGGCTGAACCGGATCACGGTCTGGGGCTGGTGGCGCACCCATCCGGACCGGGCCCGGCAGAGGCGGAGCGTCGGCTCGGAAGCCGGATAGTGGTCCGCGGATCCACCGCCGCCCGATCGGGCGGCGGTGGATTTCATCCGTGTGTGCGGGCGGGACGGTCGCGTCCCCGCCCGCACACCTGTGTTCCGGGGCCGGACGCGGAGACCGGCCGTGGGGCCACCGGCCACCCCCGGATCGGGTGAACAAGCATGATTTTCCGCTCAGTTGGCGTGACAGGGGCGATAGACGTGGCGTGAGCCCGCGGAAGAAGCGGGATCGGCGTGTCCGAAGGAAGATCATGCGAGCAATCACGGTGTGCCTGATGGCGGCGGCAGCGGCGCTGGGAGCGGCGGGCCCCGCGTCCGCGGCAGGCCAGGAGCCCGGGGAGGTGGTCGTCTTCTCCACCGAGGCGCAGCCCCTCAGCGTCTACCGCGATCCGGAGGGGTGCCAGGGGCTGCCCACCACCGCCCACGTCCTGTCGAACCTCACCGACCGGCCGGTGAAGGTGTACGGGAACCCGTTCTGTCTGGGCCCGTCGGTGGTGGTACCGCCCGGTCACGGGACGCACGTACCGGGTGGCGCGGGCTCGTTCTCGGCCTGACGCGACCGGCGGCCCGCACGGCCCGCGCCCGCACGTCGGGCCCGGGGCGCGCGGGCCGCTCCGCGTTCCCCGGGCGGCGCACCGTATCGCGGCTCCCGGGGCCCGCGCGCCCCGCTGCGGTCGCGGCGCCGGGGGATTGACGCGACGCTGTGAAGAGAGCGCGGCTCGCCTCACACAGGCCGTGTGCGTCGGTGACCGCGCCGGACAGGGAGGCAGCGGCATGGCAGGAATGCCGGAAACGGGGCGGCAGCGGAGTACCCACGGCGGCGACTGGGCCATGCACGGCGGCGCCGTGTTCGCCGGGGTGGCACTGACGGTGAGCGGCTCCCTCAGCGTCCTCCAGGGCGCGACCGGGATCGCCAAGGACAGCCTCTTCTCCCCGCCCGGGTACGCCTACCGCTTCGACCTCCCCGCATGGGGCTGGATCCACCTCGTGATCGGCGTGCTGCTGCTCACCGCGGGCATCGGGGTCCTGCTGGGCAAGGCATGGGGACGCGGAGGCGGTATCGCCTTCGCGGGGAGCAGCCTGATCGCCCAGTTCATGTTCGTTCCGTACTACCCCGTGTGGTCGATCATCGTGATGGTCTTCGACCTCCTCATCGTGTGGAGCCTGAGCAGAGCGTTCCATCCGGCGACCGGCAGCGGCGGCTGAGCCGGGACCGGTGCGTCGCCGGGCGCCGTGGGGGTATGGCGGCGCGCCGGGCGCGCGCGAGCGGTGCGCGGTGACGAGCGGCTGCCGGATGTCCTCACGTCCTCCGGGGATGGCGCCCCGGGAATCGGAGCCACGGCGTTGTACGCCGTGGCTCCGTGATGCCACGTGGTGGAGCCATGCCGCGACACGGAATACCTGCACACGAATTCGGCCCCGAATGTGAGAGGGGGGAGGGGGCCGATGACGGTCGACGGTCGGAAATGTGAAGAAGCGAAGCGGCGGCTCCCGCTCGGTGTACATGCTGAAGCGTCCGTTGTCCGGAACAGCGGATTCGGCTTCCCGTGCAACTTCTTCGTGCAGCGTTCCGATTTCCCTGAGGTGACGGCAGTGGTGGATGCGATCTTCTGCCAAAAATCGCGGCGCTCGGGGCAGCGGCAGCAGCAGTCATGGCGCTCGGCGGAGGGCCACCCGCCCGGTCGCCCGGTAGCCGAAATGCTGCCCGAATTCTGAGGCATGGAGAGGAAATGCCAGCGGTGCCCGCCGCCCGGCGACCGCTTTTCGGTGACGCTGTCATTGCAGGTGGGAGCCGGTAAAGCGACGGCTTTCCGCACTTGAGTGAAGACCGGAGGGCTGTGTGAGTGGCGCCGGGATGAGGCATGTGGGCCGCGTGGCTTTTCGGCTACGTCTTACGTCGGACCGCCTCAAATCTGCACAGTGCATGGCCTGCGCGGGTTCCGAGGCATGGAACGACTGCCACGAAAACTGCCACGAAAACTTCGAAAGGTGAGTTCGGATGAAGAGGAGTGGGAAATGCGGTGGGGGTAGGGCCGCTTGGGTGGTGGGGCCGGTGATGGCCGTGCTGGCGGTGGTGCCCGCGCAGGGGGCGGGCGCACACGGGCACGGCGGCCAGGCCAAGGTCTCGGTGAGGGCGTTCCCCTCCCTGATGACGAGCCGGGCGGGCGGCGACCACGGGAGTAAGGGAGGTGCCCTGGCGGGCTCGGTGATCACCTACTCGGTGGTGCTCAACAACCCGGGCGGCGAGCCGCTGGCGGACTACCACTGGGAGGACGACCTGACCAAGGTGCTCGACGGAGCGGTCGGCGCCGGCAAAGGCGGCGATCTGCTGATCACGGTCGCCTCGGACCCCAAGGGGGCAGAAGTTCCCCGGCCGACGCTGAACGGCCAGAAGATCCAGTGGACCGGCGACGTCCCGGCGAGGACGAAGCTGACCTTCACCTACCGGGTGCGTGTCAAGGACCCGCTGACGGGCGGCGACCATCATCTGATCAACGCCGTGACCGCGAAAGACTCCAACTGCGCGGTCGGGAGCACCGATGCGAAGTGCCGGACGGACATCACGGCCAGGGATCCGGCCGTCCGCATGACGAACACGGCGTCCGTGAAGGACGGCGCCCACCTCAAGCCGGGCGATGAGGTCACGTACACGGTGACCGCGAAGAACCGGACCCGCGCCACGAAGGATGCCCGGACCTGGTCGGTCGATCTGAAGGACGTCGTCGACGAC
This sequence comes from Streptomyces sp. NPDC014733, assembly GCF_043083385.1. Classification (NCBI taxonomy): domain Bacteria; kingdom Bacillati; phylum Actinomycetota; class Actinomycetes; order Kitasatosporales; family Streptomycetaceae; genus Streptomyces; species Streptomyces sp. NPDC014733. Next base: position 327,884 of record NZ_JBIBYO010000006.1, read on the forward strand.
GCCGAGTTCCTGCCGGACAGCATCACGGCGCGGCGGGGCGATGACCCCGGCGTCACCCCGAAGCCGGTGTACAGCGGCACGGCCGGAAGCGAGAAGATCGCGTGGACCGGGGACGTACCGGCGGATGCGACCCTGACCTTCACCTTCCGCGTCAGGATCCTGAACCCCGGCTCCCGGCCGCGGAGCAACGGAAAGCTGTTCGACGTGGTCCAGCAGGCCGACACCAACTGCCCGGCCGGCACCACCAATCCGGTGTGCAGAACGCCGAAGGATCCCACGGACCCGCCCATCGTCGTCGGACCGTCCGTCGACATCTCGAAGACCGGGGTGATCTCCCCGTAAGCCCTGTGGCCTCGCACAGGACGCACGCGCGGGGCCGGGTCGCGTTGCGGCGCCGGCCTCGCACTTTCACGGGGCAGACCTGTCCCCAGGTTGACGCTCCTGGCGCGGGATCCGTCGTGCAGGGAGACGGGAACGTCACACCGGCCGCTGCCGGGGGCCGTGGGCGGCGATCCCGCGTTCTCAGTTCACGTCCTCTCTGGCGGACGGCAGCGTGGGACGGCGGCACAGCCAGCCGTTGACGGCGAAGCGGCTGTCCTCGGGCCTTCCGCTCGGGCAGGCGACCTTGCGGACTTCGTGCCAGACGGTCGGGCGGAAGAAGACGATGCTGTCGTGTTCGGGTTCGTAGTCCCGCCATGTGCAGCTCTCCCAGGTCGGAGCCTTCTCCGGGTCGACCGGGTGAAGCGCGTCGAACACGCGCAGAGCGCCCCCCTCGAAGGGGCGTGGTGTGCGGTGCAGGTAGTAGACGAAGGTGAGCAGGCGGTCGGAGCATCCGCGGCCGTCGGTGTCCTGGTGGGCCCGGTAGAAGTCGCCGTCGTTGTGCACGTTGAGGCAGTAGCTGGGCTCGGTGTCGTGGCAGGAGACGTGGAGCGTGTTCTCGACGACCTCCAGCACCTCGTCGATGGCCTCCAGCAGCTCCGGCGCGCCGAACCACGCGGAGCGGGAACGGCGCACCTCCGGAATCACCAAGCTGCCGTCGATTGTGGAGGGCGCCATGGTGCCGCCGGCTTCCGCGACGACCCGCTCCAGCAGCGCGGCCGACGCCTGCTTCCCCAGGAAGTCGGTGATGCGGCAGACCGTCACCGGAAGGCGCCAGACCGCGTCCGCGGACACGCGCGGCGGCTGCTCGTCCGTGGAGGATGCCGCTGTCTCCAGATCTCGTACTGTCATCGTCCCCTGCCTCCGTGATCGTCAAATGGTTCATACGTGATGAACCGGACAGATCCTAGGGGGCGTGAAGGTGCCGACGAGCGTGAGGGCGTGCCCGCAAGTCGCCTTCCAGGCAGTCGAATTCCCCCGAACAGGCGGACTTCTCATACCTTCCGACAGTTAATCCAATTTGCTTGTTAATAGCGTGTTCAAGGGGAAGGAACTTATCAAAAATGGGCGAAACGCTCACGCTTGCTCTCACGTTCGGGAACGCGCCCGAAACGGTTCATGAACGGAGTACCTGCGTGAGTCCTGAGTTCAAGTCGCCTCCACCACCCGCCCCGCCGCCCCGGGACAGGTGCAAGAAGGCCGGAATGATCGCTTCGCTCGCGCTGGCGGTGGTCACCGGGGTCGCTCCCCCGGCTACCGCGGCGGCGCGCGGCCTGTCCGTGAATCCGGCCACGTGGCACGGCAAGGGGCCCCATCGCGGTGGCGACGGCTGCGACGGGCGGCACGGACCTGCCGGGGGCGGCCACGATCACTCGGGCGGAAAGGGGTGCGTGGGCCCCACGGGACCGGCGGGACCGGCAGGCCCGGCGGGTCCGGCGGGTCCGGCAGGTCCGGAGGGTCCGGCAGGTCCGGCAGGGCCGGGGGGTCTGCCCGGCCTTCCGGGAGAGGCGGGTCCGGCCGGACCGGAGGGCGTGCCGGGCCTTCCTGGAGAGGCGGGTGTGCCGGGCCTTCCGGGAGAGGCGGGTGTGCCCGGCCTTCCGGGAGAGGCGGGTGTCCCGGGCCTTCCGGGAGAAGCGGGTGTGCCCGGCCTTCCCGGACCGGAGGGTCAGCCCGGCCTTCCCGGACCGGAGGGTCAGCCCGGCCTTCCCGGACCGGAGGGCCCGGCCGGTCTGCCGGGGGAGATCGGTCTTCCCGGCCTGCCCGGGGCCCCGGGACCGCCGGGACTTCCCGGGACCTCGGGTCCGACGGGGCCGCCCGGGTTCCCAGGTCTGCCGGGTCAGACAGGAGCGCCCGGACTCCCGGGGCAGACAGGAGCGCCCGGGCTCCCGGGGCCGGCGGGTGCGTCCGGATGTTCCGACATCGACGCGACGCAAGACCTGGGGAACTACGAACTCCGCTCCGTGGTGTCCAACGGCGGTCAGACGTATGTGGGCATCCGCACCGACACCGGCGACGCAACCGGTCCCTTCACCTGGACCAACCTCACCTCTCACCCGGGCTATCCGGGGAGGAACGTCGTCTGCAGCGCGTCGATCAACGAGACCAACGCGTTCACCGGACAGCCGCACCCGGTACGCATCAACGTCCTCACCACGGGTGGGCAGGTCTACGAGACCACATGTACCGCGAACCCCTCGGCGCCGGGCGGGCCTTCGCTCGACTGCGGCAACAACCCGTGGGTGCCGGTGGTCTCGCCCGAGCCGTAAACGGGCCGCTCACCGGGGATCCCGGAGCCGGGCAGATTGCCTCAACATGCCGCATGCGCCAGGGGAGTTAAGGGCGGCTGCGGAATCTCGGCGAGCGCTGTGCAGGGACGGATCTCACCGCACGTCCAGCGAGCAAAAACCCCTCTGATCGCGTTTTCGCAGATCAGAGGGGTTTTTGTGAGCGGCAGCGGTGGGATGTGAACCCGTCAAGGTGATGGAAACCCTCTGTCAGCTGCGGGAAGAGGGGTGGCCGGGCGAGTCGGACGGCCTGGCGCACCTCTCGCCGGACCCGGCCGGCTCACGCCGCTCGTAGACGCTCACCCGGCGGCCCCGTTCGACACGGTCCGCACAGCGTACGAAGTGTGCGTCCAGGGTGTGCTGCTTGGTGCGGTCGGCCGTCGAGTCGTCCAGGCGGGGCCCGGGATCGGTGACGAGCACTATGCGCCGAGCGCCCAGTATCGCGCGCTCTATGTCGTGCGGCCCGGCCTCTATGCCCTTCAGGGTTCCTGACTCCACCGGCCCCTGGGCCAAGGCCAGATCCCGCAGGCCCGCGAACGCGTGAGGTGAGACAAGCGCGGTGTCGCGGCGCGCGGCGGGAATGTAGAGCACGCCGTCGGCGGCGCCGCGGACCTGGTCGACGGTGGCTGCCGCGGTGAGTACGTCGTCGACCCGGTTCTGTTCGGTACGTACACGGAGCTCGATCGGGAGAAGCGCCAGGAAGGCCAAGACGAGAGTGGCGGGGAGCAGTACGGCGGCGGGGGTGCGCAGTCGCGTCGCGAGGACGGCGAGAAGGGCACCTATGAGGAGAGCGAGACCCGCATACGTGAACAGCACATAGCGCGTCACGTAGAGGGGTTTGATCAGGGAGATCAACACCAGACCGACCTGGGGGACCGCACAGAGCGGGAGTCCGACGGTGGCCAGGTTCACGCGGGTCTGCGGTGCGTGCGCGCGTATGCTCCCGGGCATGCGCGCGTGCGCCAGCCGTGAGCAGAGGGCGGCGATCACCACGGTGATCAGCACGGTGAGGAGCGTCGACGAGCCGGTCGGCTTGATCCAGGAGACCTGCGAGGCCTGGGTCCGGCTGGCCAGGATCAGCGGCAGGGCCGCGACGACAGCCCCGGAGGCGGCAACCAGCCACCCGACCCGTCGAGCGCGGTCCGGGCGGCCACACGCCACCGTCACACCGTGCGCGACCAGCGCGGACAGCGAGAACCAGTTGAGCAGCGCGGCGATCAGAACGGCCACCGCGTACCCGGCCCACCGCCGACTGCTCGGCCGCTCCAGGGCGCTGACGAGAAGCCAGCTGGCGAGCACCACGAAGGCGAGGACAAGGGCGTACGAGCGGCCCTCTTGGGCGAACTCCTGGACTGCCGGAATGACCGCCAGGGCCAGCCCCGCCCCTGCCCCGGCCCAGCGGTCCGAAAGCCGGGCGCCGAGGAGCGCCGTCAGCCCGCACGCGGCGGCGGTGGCGAGGACGGAGGGCAGCCGCAGGGTGACCAGACTGTCGCCGAAGAGGGCGAACACCCCGTGCATCACCGCGTAGTAGAGGCCATGGACGATGTCGGCCTGGCCGACGAGGTGCCCTATCTCGGCCAGCGACCGATGCGCCGCCTGCCACGTCGCCGCCTCGTCCCGCCACATGCTGTGTTCCCGCGTGATACCCCACAGCCCCAGAGCGAGCGAGAGGACGGCCGGGCCGAGGAAGACGGCCACGCCGCCGAACCGCACTGCGCCCCGGAACTCTCGCCCGGTGCCGTGCGCCGTCCGGCCCGTTGGTCCCAACTCCCCTACGGTGTCCGGGCTTTCCGAACCGTCCTGCTCGGCACCGGCTCCGCCGTCTTCCGGTGCTCCTCGCAGGACCCGCTGGTCACTCGCCATACGGACACTCCTGCGACGACTGGAGCTGCGTGGCACGGGAGCCCCGCCACAGGGTCGGTACGGCGAGCGTGGCGAGGGCTCCCGCCGTCGCGGCGAGCGTGGCGAGGGCTCCCGCCGTCGCGGCGAGCATCCCGCCGGCCGGCGGCAGGGCGTCCCTCAAGAGCTGGTCGATCCCCGCCTCGGGACGGTTCTCGCCGTCGGATGAGGCCGGCGCGACGGTCCGGGGAGCGCTGTCCGTACCGGTCGGCAGCACAGGCCCTCGCCGTGCCGCTATTCGTTCACCGCCAGGGCTGTTCCAGCGGACGGCTTCGGCGCTCCGCTGGTCGGCGCCGCCCGCGGGGGCGGAAGCGGGCTCCCGTGAGCAGGTGAGTTGTACGGCCTGGAGCGCCGGACACTCGCGCTGGAGCCGAACCGTGGGCCCTGGAGCCGGATCAGCAGCCGCCGGGTACGGCGCGATCACCGCCGTTCCCGGCGGGAAGCGCCGGACCACCGTCTTCCACTGGTGCCGTGTCAGGCCGTCGGTATCGAGGTGCATGAGCAGCATGCTGGTGCCGATCCTGTTCACCGTGGCGTGCGCGGCTCGCGCGCTTTCGCCGTGTGGGGAGTTCTTCAACCGGTCCTGGCTCACCAGGACCAGCGCGATGCCGACCCCGGCGACCAGGCGGGAGACCACTCCTGGGTGCGCCGACGCGTGGCGGCCGGCGATGAGGGCGCCCGCGCCGCCGGTGCGCCGCGTGGAGCGGGCCGGCCGAGCGCCGGGAGCGGCGGTACCGACCGCGACCGCGCACGGCAAGGTCGCCATGGCGGCCACCACGCCGGTGTCGCACGGCTTCATTCTGACATCCGAACACCGGGCAGGGCCGAGCTGAGCCGGTCCCCGGACGCTGCCGACCGCCCCCAGCAGCGGGCAGGCAGGAGCAGCACGGCCGCGGCGGCGCATCCCACCACCGGAACCGCCCACCACCGGAACCGCCCACCACCGGAACCGCCCACCACCGGAACCGCCCACCACCGGAACCGCCCACCACCGGAACCGCCCACCACCGGCGTTGCGGGTCGGCCGAGGAAACCCAGCAGTTGAGCCAGGGAAGCCGGAGGTGGCCCGCGGCCGTAGCGCACAGGCCGGGGAGCGCGCCCAGGGCTGCGCCCGCGCCGTTCCACGTCAAGCGGCCGCCCTGCGCGGCTGCTTGACACTCCCACGGAGGGAGAGCCGAGGGTGGAGAACATGCGCGGGGACGACGGGCCGGGGCCCACGTGGAGCATCGGGGCCGTGGCGCGGCAGACCGGGCCGCCGGTGAAAGTGGTCAGGCACTGGTCCGACGTGGGTGTCGTGGCGCCGGTCTGCCGGACCACCGGCGGCTACCGCCGCTACGGCACCGCCGGTGTGGCCCGGCGGCACATGGCCCGCACCTTGCGGGACCTGGGGATGGGGCTCGGCGAGATCCGGGCCGCCCTGGACCGCGAGGACGGGCTCATCGAGGTGGCCGCCGCACACGCCGAGGCTCTGGAGGTGTGGATCCGCCGCCTCCGGACCCACCAGGCCGTCCCGCGCACCGTCACCCGCCGTACCACCCGCGAAGGACTTGCTCTCATGACGCGCACCGCCCACATGTCCCCCGGCGAACGCCGCAAGCTGGTCCACGACTTCCTCGGCCCGCCTTCGCATCGAACGCCTGGTCCGCGGTCGTGACGACCTCCCCGCGCGACGTCCGGCCTGTCAGGTCTCCGCCGCACCTGGCTCGGACGCCTCCTGGAACGTCGCCAGCATCTCCGGCGACCAGGTCAGGCTGCCGTCCCGCACATCGCTGATCACCCCTTGCAGCCAGCGTTCCTCGGCGTCGAGGACGGCGAGCAGGTACTCGTTCTCGATCAGTGTGATGCGTGGCAGGCCGGGCGGTGCATCGGTGGACTGGCGCTCCAGGGCGGCACGTCGGGCGGCCACCTGCTCCGCCCGCTTTTCCAGGATGGGTGCCACTTCGTCCGGGCTGAGCAGGAGCATGTTCGACAGCGCCGCCGGGAACACGGGGAACTCTGCCTTGGGCGTCGCCAGCATCTGTTCCAGCCACTCGCGGGTGGCTGCCCGGCCCTCCTCGGTGACCTCATAGACGGTCCGCTCGGGGTACTGCTGGTCGCGCTCGGTCTGCCGGACGGCGATCAGCCCGCCTGCCTGCAGCCGCTCGATCGTGCGGTACAGCCCGGTCCGCTGGCCGACGTTGACGACCTGCTCCTTGCCCCACTGCTTGAGCAGCCGCTGGATGCCGTAGGGGTGCAGTGGCCGGTGGTGCAGCAGTGCCAGCACGGTCAGACCCAGCGGCGAGCTTTTCACGGTGGCGGACACACGGACATCGTAGTCAATCCGAAATCAGTTGCACTGAAACTAGTTGTTCTGCAACTATCTCCGTACTGGATCGACGCATCCACATGACTCATGGGAGGGGTTATGAGCGACGACGACGGCCGCGACTCCGGAGTACGGACCGCACTGGTCATCGGGGGCGGTGTGGCGGGCGCGGTGACGGCACTCGCACTGCGCAAGGCAGGTATCAGGGCGACGGTCCACGAGGCGTACCCCACCGCCGCGGACGGGGTGGGGGCGTGGCTGGGCCTGGCGCCCAACGGCCAGGCGGCGCTGGCGGCGGTCGGTGCCGACGCGGCGGTGAAGGCTGCCGGGCAGCCGGTGCCCGGCGTGGTGATGGCGGACGGCGCCGGTAATCACCTGGCCGGCTTCGGGGGTTTCCCCGAACTGCCCGCGACGCTGACGCTGCCTCGCGAACGGCTGTTCCGGGTGCTGGCCGATCATGCGGCCGCCGAGGGGGTGCAGTTCACGTACGGCAAGCGCCTGGTCGCCGCCGAGGAGTCGCCCGACGGCGTCACCGCCCACTTCGCCGACAAGACCTCCGCGACCGCCGACATCCTGATCGGAGCCGACGGCATCCGCTCCACCGTCCGCACGGTGATCGATCCGCAGTCACCCGTCCCCGAGTACGGCGGCGTACTGAGCATCGGCGGCTACGCGGCGGTGGGCAGTGAGACCGGAGCCGAACCGGGCACCATGTACTTCGCGTTCGGCCGCGCGTTCATGGGCTACTGGCAGGGCCCGGACGGCCGGCTGATCTGGTTCGCCACACTGCCCGCGGACACCCCGCCGAGCCCGGCTGACGTGGCGCGAGTGCCCGCCGCCGAGTGGCTGAGCCGGCTGCGCGAGGTGTACGCCGGTCACGTCCCGGGCGAGCGGCTGCTGCGGCACACCGACCCCGACGCGCTGATGGTGGTCGGCCGGATGGAGCGCATGCCGTCCGTACCGCACTGGTACCGCGGCCGGATGGTGCTCGTCGGAGACTCGGTGCACGCCCCGTCCTCCAGCTCAGGGCAGGGCGCCTCGCTCGCCATGGAAAGCGCGGTCGAACTGGCCCGCTGCCTGCGCGATCTGCCCACGCCCGGTGAGGCGTTCGCCGCCTACGAGGCCCTGCGCCGCCCGCGCGTGGAGGCGATCGGCCGCAACGCGGCAGCCGTCAACGAGGTCAAAGCCGGGAAGTCCGACACCACCGTGCCGGCCTTCCCCGCCCTTGAGGACATGTTCCGCCCGCTCCACTTCCACCGAATCGACTGGGAGGAGAAGGTGAACGCCGGGTCGGCGTGACGGTGAGCGTCGCGGCCTGGCACCGGCGCTACTCGCGATGTGGAGGCGACGGCAGTGCTCGGTCGGCAAGGCGGTGCGCCCTCTCACTCTGACCACCGCACTCGAGGCGGCATCCACCATTGCCGGGTTACCGGATCGTCCGCCGCGTCTGATGCCCCGACCTTCCAGCACTGCCGCAGGGAAGGGGGCCGCGCACCGGCATACGGGAGCGTTGCGTTCGCCTCTGCGGGACTCCGGGGGGTGTGGGTCCCGCAGAGAGATGCTCCAGCTTCCTTTGCGCGCAGGAGTTGAGGACAGATACGGCCTGGCCGTGAGCGGTAGCGGTGGGATTTGAACCCGTCAACATGATGCTTCTCACCTGGGATTTTTCTGAAAGGCCAGGTGGGAATGGGTGTTTCGGTGCCGTTGGGTGGCGTTGCGTGCCGTTCGATGACGGGTTTCGCTGCATGTGCAGCGAGCTCCGGCGGGCTTTCCAGCGCCTCGGATGTGCTTCTCGCCGAGGCGCCGGGAAGTGGGCTTCGGTAGCTCGCCGGTGGAGGGATGGAACTGCCGGGCTTTTCTCGTGACCCTCTGGACTCTGACAGGGAGGGACTGTTCAAGGGTGTGGGGAGCCGCTTCGATGTAGGTACAGTCGGTAGCCGAATTCCTGTCGGGGGAAGAGCCTCGTCCCTTCCTGGGAGCGACCGAGGGTGGGCCTGGTGGTACGCAGAGTGCTGCATTCCGGCATGGTCCACCTCTTAGGCGTCATCTCATTCGGTTCAGTGGGCTGTTGCCATGGTGAGGGTTGTTTAGCGGCTGGTGCCGGACGAGTTGTGGGAGCTGTGCCAAGCTGCACCGCCTGGTCCTCGACGAACTCGGCGCCCGCGGCGACCTGGACTGGTCCCGGTGCACGGTCGACTCGGTGAACATGCGGGCCCTGAAAAGGGGGCCTGATAGGTCGGAACGGAATCCTGTCGACCGGGGCAAGTACGAATCGAAGATCCACCTGATCACCGAGCGGACCGGCCTGCCCCTGTCCGTCGGAATCTCGGGTGCCACCCTCCACGACGGCCAGGGCCTGATCCCGCCCGTGAAAGGCATACCGCCGATCCGATCCCGTCAGGGCCTTCGTCGGTGCAGGCCCCGGCAAGCTCCACGCCGACAAGGGTTACGACTACCGCCACCTGCGGCGATGACTGTCGCAGCGAAGCATTTGGCACCGCGTCGCCCGCAAGGGTATCGAAACCTCACGGCGGCTCGGCTGGCATCGTTGGGGCACGTCCTGGCTCGCCGGCTGCCGCCGCCTCCACCGCCGCTACGGACGCAAGACGACGGCTTTCTCGCCTTCACCGGCACCCCCCTCATCTGCTACCGCAGACTCGCCAAATGAGATGACTTCTGAGGTGGCCCCGTAACTAGTGGACGGAGGCCAGAGCGCGAACGCTTATGCAGCTCGAATAGCCATCTAAATCCAGCCACTCCTCCAGGGGAGGCTGCGGTGATGAGCGCAGCGGCGCGGTGACGGTGGCAGTTTCGGCGAGTGAGCGAGCGGCCGGGCTGCGCCCGCCTGAACTGTCGAAATGGTGCGAATCGCTATCGTTTTACTCGAATTGAATGATGGCCGAAATTAAGTATTCCTGTTGACTGTGGCGCTGCACTCTTTGGGGTATAGGGTATATCTTGCTGGTTTGGCAATGAATTGAGTCCATGTGGCGAGCGCGGGGGTATTTAGAGTGCAGGATGGGTTTTTTGTGGACCTTAATGCGCTACGCAAGGCCGCATCTGGGATCAGAACCACTCTGGATGCGATGGCCACCAAAAAGGTGAGCGAAGTCGATGCCTCCAAGGGGGATTTCGGGCACGATGAGCTGGCTGCGGCGGTTAGCGATTTTTGTGATCGGTGGGATATCGGTGTCTCGCACCTGGCCTCTGACGGTGCGGAAATATCTGACCGACTGAACCACTGTGTCAAGAATTATGAAAGGGCTGAGCAGTATATTCAACTCTCGGTGCAGGGGATCCTTGAGAAGCCTTCCGGAGGCGATCCGGGGGCACAATGATGCCTGAACTCGGCGAAACATCGAATCCCCGTGACCTTGTCCCCGGCGCGCTTGGTCCTCTGACCGAAACTGCACAGTCTCTGCTTGCCTATGGTGACGTACTCACAGAGACTGGAGCGGGGCTAAAAAAAATCGAAACCGAAGACGGATGGCGCGGTAAAGCTGCTGATGCCTTCCGTGATCGTTTCCATGGCCAGCCAGCAAGATGGACCGAGGCGGGCAAGAATTTTCACGCTGCCGCGAACGCCATGTACGAGTACATACACGCACTGCGGGCAGCCCAGGAGCATGCCGGGGACGCTATATCGAAATTTGCACGCGGTGAAGCGGCCACTGCAACTGCTGAGAAGGCGCACTCTCGGCAAATTGATGAGGCGCGAAGTAGAGGTAGCGATACCGATATCCCTTTCCACGACCCTGGTGAAGCGGATCGTGCTGACGCCCGCGAGAATCTCGAAACTGCCCGAGGCAACGTGAAAAGTGCAGGGAATACCGCGGTCGCCCTAGTAAGGAAAGCCACAGCTTCTGCCCCGGAGCGCCCGGGGTTCTGGTCCAAGGTTGGCGACTTTTTGGGCGATGTGGGAGAAGGTGTGGTGGACGGAGGTAAGGCGGTCCTGACCGACCTGGCTTCGTTCGGAAACGCCATGATCCAGCATCCGGGGGATGCCGCGGCGTTGCTCGGCGGCACGCTCCTGGCCGGGGCCAGCGTCGGCGGTGAAGGGCTCGGAGTCGCTCTGGATGTCACGGGGGTCGGCGCCGTCGCTGGAGTTCCGGTGGGTGCAGTTTCTGCGGCCGGGATAGCTACCGGCGTCGGCCTGGCAGGCGCCGGTGCCGCGGACCTTGCGCAGCATGCCAAAAGTGACTCCGCGGTCGAACCTATGCAGAGGAACAGTGAAGGTCCTGGGGCTAGCGGATCCGAACAGCAGCAAGCGTCCGAGCTGATTAAGAACGGCCAGCATTACAAGGGCACTGGAGGTCGCGCAGGAAATAATCTGCCGGTGGAAGGAGGTCCGAAGAACGGAACCCTCTACAAGACAAATCCGGAGACTGGGAAAGTCAGCAACTATACAACTTACGATTCCGAAGGGCGTCCTTTGAAACGTGTAGACTTGGAGGGCGATTCACACGGTGGGGTGGAGACGCCGCATGTCGTAGAGTATTCACAAAACACGAATCCGAAGACTGGTCAAGTCTTCGTGCGCCCATCAAGGACGGTGCGCGCCGCATTCCCCTGGGAGATCCCGTGAGTAGCAGTAAACCGGCGTGGTCCGAGCGTGAATTGCCTGCGTTCTTCAGGAAATGGCGCACAGATTGGAAGGATGAGGGTCTCTCGCCGGACAACTACCTCGACTTCGAGGGTGGCTTGCCTTTTGTTCTGGCCGCAGCCTGGCTGTTTTGCCCCGAGACCGTCGAGTACCGCGGCTGTGTGTTCCTCAAGGAGAACTTCGGTCAAGGCACTGTCGACGACTGGTTCGTGAAGCTGGAGGGGGATCGGCGCCGCATGGAACTCGTCGTTAATCATGTCGAGTTGTGGAGCGTTTTCAGTAACACCCCCTTGACGGAGGGCGATCAGCTCGGGGAGGAGTTGCCCCAACTCGCTCTGGCCCTGGGGGAGTGCTGGCAGGGAGTCCTGTCTGCGCGCTACCCCGACCGGGAGGTCACGGTCGAGGTGAGTGATGAGGAGGACGGTTCCTATGGGCCGACAGTGTCCTTCTGGACCTCGCCAGTCATCTCAGCCTTCGGTTAGGAGTTGTCCGGGCGATCACGCGCGGAGCCCGATGGCGAGGCATGCGGCTGACGGCGAAAAAAGAAGACGCCCCGCATCTGGAAAAAGACAAGGGCCCGGCACCACTGCCCCCGACTGGCACAGCTTCGAAGACGGCCGTTCCCGCCTCCATGGCCCCGGGCCCTCGGCTCCAGGTATCTGCCGCCTTCGGACTCGTTGTCCGCCTGGCTCTGGCCGGAGTGGTTGTCGCAGGTCCGGCGCGGGATGGCGCCGGGCGCCGACCGGCAGCCGTACAGGTGCCCCGGCGAGTGGCACCGGGCAACGACGCTGCCCGAGGTCCGTGACGCTCGCAAATAAATTTACGGGGCCTGTGGGTGGCGACCCGACGGAGGGATGCTCCAGCTTCCCTTGTGCGAGGGGGAGTTGACGACAGTTACGGCCTAGTCGGGAGTTCTGTGCAGTGAATCTCGCTGCACATGCAGCGAGCAAAACACCCCCCTGACCGCGTTTCCGCAGATCAGAGGGGTGTTTGTGAGCGGTAGCGGTGGGATTTGAACCCGTCAACATGACCCTTCTCACCTGCGGTTTTTCTAAAAGGCCAGGTGAGAGAGGGCGTTTCGGTGTCGTTGGGTGGCGTTCGATGCCACTCAGCGACGGTTCGTGCTGCATATGCAACACGCCCAGTCGGCGCTGGTCAGTGTCGAAGGTGGGAGCCCTTGCGCTTCGCGTCTTTGCAAAAGTACACGTTGCTTTGTTGGTGATGGTGACTGCTCTCGCACTCCTGCGGTGATCGCGGAAAGTGACCAGTGGGACGAATGTGGGCTTCGTGATCCGCGGGTGGTGGTCAACGTTTGATGAGGTTGCGGATGGCGAGGATGCCGAAGCCGAGGAGGACGGGTTCGAGGATGCGGGTGGCCATTTCGATATAGGTGCCGGTGATGGCGAGGGTCTGGGCAGCGGTCGCCCCCACATGCGTGGGGAATCCGCCCAGCGCTGAGCGGCGGCCAGTCCGAACGCCGGACCACCCCCACGTGCGTGGGGAATCCTTCGTGAACGTCTCGGCCGCCGCTTCCTGCCACGGACCACCCCCACATGCGTGGGGAATCCACTGAGTAGTAACCGTCGTGTTCGTAGAACTCCGGACCACCCCTACGTGGGTGGGGAACCCGCCCCTCAACCCGGCGCCGCCCATGCGTCTCACGGACCACCCCCACATGCGTGGGGAACCCGTGATCGCCGACCACGGCGCCAGCGACCAGTTCGGACCACCCCCCACATGCGTGGGGAACCCGCCTCCGCCAGCAGCGGGCGGGCCGACGTGCTCGGACCACCCCCACATGCGTGGGGAACCCGTCGCCGCCGACACAGACCGCACCCCGTACCCCGGACCACCCCCACATGCGTGGGGAACCCTTGTTCATCAGCCGGTCGTTGTGCTCGGTGAACGGACCACCCCCACGTGCGTGGGGAATCCCCTTCCTGAGCTGGGGTTCTACCGACGCTTTGCCCTTTCTTTGCTGGTCAGGCGGGGGCGAGGCTGAGGAGTCCGGCGCCGTAGGAGCGTCCGCGGCCGATGCCGTTGAGGACTCCGGTGCGGAGGGTGTCGGCGTCGGTGATGGTGGCGTCTCCTTCGAAGACGGTGATGGCGTGGCGGTGCCTTCCGGGCTTGTGGGTGACGTGCACGGAAGGGGTGTTGGTGCGGAGGATGCTGTGCAGGGTAAGGCCGTTGGTGGTGGCGCGGCGGGCCCACCAGTCGTCTGCTTTGGGGCCGGTGAGGACGGTGCGGGCTGGGGGGAGGTGCTTGAGTTTGCGGGTGGCCTGGACGCGCTGGCGGTCGGCGAGGGTGCCGAGCTGGGTGGTGGGGTTGGCGGCGATCCGGTAGTGGACGTGAGTCCCTTCGGTCAGCCGTGACAGGAAGCCGGTCATGTTCTTGACGGCTGTGTGGGCGTAGTCGGCCGGGATGTTCTCGACGAGGGGCGGGGTGCGGGTCTGGGCGAGGATGGTGACGCCAGTGGCGTTTTCATCGACACGGAACAGCAGTCCGCCCGTGGCGCGGGCTTGTTCGCCGAGGTCGGGCGGGAGCAGTCGCATCAGGGTGCGGTGGAGGCCGCCGCCGTCGGCCAGGTCGGAGAGGGCCTGCCGGTTGCGGGTGTTGACGTGGAACTGCGTGAGGTACACCGCGGCCGTGTCGGTGGGGGCGGTCATGCGGGGGTCTCCTGGGCGCGGTGGCGGGCGAGAGCGTTGAGCCAGTCGGTGCCGAGGCCGGCGCAGAGGGTGGCCGGGAGGGTGGCGGTGGTGACGTACTCGGTGCGTACGTCCCAGGCTCGGTGGTGTTCGTCGAAGGTGACGGGGTTGTCGGCCAGGCGGGTGCGGGCCGGGGTGCCGCTGGTGGGCGGTGTGTCGTGGGCGAGGTCGACCGTCACCGTGTCGCTCCTGTAGGGGCGTTGGCGGTGGATCGGGAAACTTGTGAGCGCGGCGGCGGCGTCGGTCAGGCCGGTGGCGACGAGGAGCGGGCTGCCCGGTGGGCAGGATCGGCGCCCGAGGTACAGAGGCCAGCGGGGGGCGCGGAGCGCGGCGGTGGCCTGGTTGATCGTGGAGTCGGTGCCATCGATGGCGACGGTGAACGTCGCGTCCGCCAGGTAGTGGCGATGGGTGACGACGGTCGCCTTGTTCTCCGGTTTGCGGGTGCCGTCGGCCCGGGGTACGGCCTGGTGCGGGGGCAGGCCGCCGCCGATGGTGTGGAAGTCGACGAGCCGGGTGCCGGGCCGGTCGGTGCGGACGGTGTAGCGCAGGGCACGCAGATCGGCCAGATCAGCGTTGCGGTGGCGGCCGTCCGCAGCGGCGAGCAGCCCGATCAGTGCGGAGCGGGTGGGGCGGGTGTGGGTGTCGCGTTCGGTGAACTCACCGTGCTCGCCGAAAGACATGAGCGGGCCGGACAGGTGGATGAGGATGCCGGGCAAGCGGATTCTCCTTGGCGGTAGAGCGGCCCCACGTGCGTGGGGAAGGCCGGCGGCTACTGCTTGGCTGCGGCCTGAGCGGCAAAGAGTGCGTCGATCGCTCCAGTGGTGAGTTCCTTGTAGGAGTCGACCTGGTCGCCCAGGCCGTCCAAGCGCTCGCCCTTCTCGATGGACGTATATCCGCTGTAGGCGACGTCGTCTGCGCCCAGCAGCCGGTTGACGGCCGTGGCGTAGCGGGAGAAAGCAGCCCGTGAGGGCCGTGCCCAGCCGCCGCCGTCGTCCGCCGCGATGGGCCGTTCGAACGCGGTGGCGTAGTTGACGGGCTGATCGGCCCGGACGGTGAAGTGCACCAGGTCCGGGATGGTGTGGGGGGCCGTGACGTTCTTCTTCGCCTGCGGCAGGACCTTGATGAACCCTCGCGTGAACGCGTCGACGAGCAGGCGGGCGGTTTCGGTGTCCCCGTTCAGCGTGTCGAGAAGCTCGCGCAGGTCGAGAACCGCGTACCGGTAGAACACACCGCTGGCGTACTCGCCGTGGTTCATGTGGCCCGAGCCGGTCTCGTCGCTGTCGTGGGTCACATCGTCGACCGCCACGAAGAAGTCCGGCTGGCGGCGAGCGGTGTGCGTGGTGAACCCGTGGGCCATCTGCCGGGCGGCGTCCACGCCGGCCCCGGGCAGTTCAGACAACATCCGGCCGAACAGCGCGATGCTCCCGTTGGTGGCCTTGAGCAGGGCGTGGATTTCATCGCCGGGCACACCCGGCTTGGGATTCTTCGCGCTCGACTTCTCCGTCTTTTCGATGGCGCCCCGGTGCGTCTCGCACAGATCGGCGATCTTCTCGGCCGTGGAAGCGGGCACGAACAGCAGGGACTTGGTGCCGTCCTTGTCCAGCTTGAAGCCGGTTGAACCGAGGACCTGCTGTGCGGCTGAGGCGGCCAGCTTTTCGTCCCAGCCGCGGTCAGTGAGAACGTTCTGGACCTGCTGGCCGATCCGGCGCGTGCGCACGGCCTCGATGCCGGTGGTGTCCTGAACGAAGTCCCGCAGCGGACGTCCCAGGGCCTGCGAGGACAAGCGGATGCGCGTCGTTCCGCCGAAGGTCAGCGTCTTCGGCGCCCCCAGATCATCGCGGTTGAGGTTGGCGTAAGGGATGGTCTGCACGGCGTGCAGGCACAGAAAAGCCATGTCAGTTCTTCTCGCTCTCGTGCTCGGCGTCGGCGTCGGAGTTCGCGGCGCCGGTGGTGAGGGTCTTGTAGTAGGCGCTGGACCAGCGCAGGACCGCCGCCTCGCGGCGCTTGTCGCGCTCCCAGTCGGCGATGTCGTGCAGCAGCACGCCCCAGTCCGGCAGCCGCGGCGCGTCGCCCGCCAGCCGCATCACACCGGGCAGCGCAGTGTGCAGGCCCGCAAGATCCTCACGGAACAGAGACTGAAGCCGTGGCGCGCTGCGCCCTTCGGGGTCCTCCCCGCTGGTGTCGGGGGCGTCGAGTGCCCCCAGGACGGCGCCGAGGTTTCCCTCCCGCAGCCGTCGGCTGAGGGACAGCGGTTGTTTCCTGCGCTTGCCCTTCTCGTGCTCCCCTTGGCCGGTGTCCTGGGCCGCCTCGTCGTCATCGCTCTCGTCGGAGGGGAGGTCCTTGGCAGGCTTGGCGCGCGGGTCATACAGGGCGATCAGGGCGGCCACCGTGTAGTGCGCCCATTCCAGATCAGCTGCCGGTTCATCCGGAAGCCGGGCCGCGACATAGCGGTGTGCCCGCACCGCTTCGGCAGGGGTATGGCCGAGTGCTGAGCGGATGGCCTGTCCCGTGCCGGCGTCCCGTCGGCACGCCGCGATGGTCCGGCCCACGAACGCATCCGCTTCCGCCAATAGCTGGGAGCTGCGCGTCTCGGGCGTCGTCACTCGGTCTCCTTCGGTTTGCTGCTGGTGGTCTTGGTGAGGGTCGAGGCGACCTTGCCGCGGTGCTGGACCACGGCCCGGACCGTGCGAGGCAGATCGGCGTTGACGACCTCGCGCATGACCTGGTCGTAGACGTCCACCGCGATCCGCCCGAACACGCTCGGTGCCTCGTCCCAGGCGCGGGTGTCCAGCAGCGTCCAGAACGCCGCTTCGGCGCGCGGCCAGTACGCGGTCAACGCCCGCTTGCTCCAAGGCGTCGGGCCTTTGTCGTCTTCATCGGCAGGTGCCGCGGTGTCCTGCCAGACACTGTTTGCCGCCCACTCCAGCCGTCTCGCGCACAGCTCCGCGCGCTCACGGGCGGCAGCGAGGCGCCCCGCGTTCGCTTTCTCTTCCTCACGGATCAGGCGTAGGACCGGCGGCGTCGCCGCCCGGTACCAGCCCACCTCGCCGCCGGCCTTCTCCCGGCTCTGCTCGAACCCATAGGCCACAACCGCCACGTGGTCGAGCACCTCCACCGGGACATCGTGGATGGCGTCCGTGATCAGAGGCCGCCGCGGGACGCTGCCGGGTGCGGTGTGCAGCACCAGCCCGTCCAGGTCACGGAAGACGGCACGGGCGACATCCGCACGCTGCGCGTACTGCTGCCCCTTGGACCCCTCCAGCCAATTCAGGTACGGGTCCGACACCGCGGGCAGGGACGACGGCCACGCCCATGCGATGTACACGTCGGAAGCTGCGGCACGGTCCTCGGACGGCACAAGGAGCAGGGCATGCTGTGCCCGTGCGGTCAGCAGCGTCACCGGCCCTTCCACGACGGGAAGTTCACCGTCTGGATCGGCCGGCTCATCGCGCTCCCATGGCGCGAGGTCCGTGCCGGGCACGGGGACCACATCGGTGTCGGGGATACCGAGCACCATCGTCTCGAACAGATTCCGCCCCGTGGGGTGGTAGGAGACCAGGCCGCGCAGAGGCCCGACGCTGGCATGCCGCAGATCATGACGCTCAGTCCTGCGGTTCGGCCCCTGCGGGCCGCCCTGCCCGTACCACAGCCAGGCGAGCAGGTTCAGTGCCGCAGCAGGGCCTGGCACCGGTACCGGGACACCGTCGTGGAAGGCACCGAACCATGCCGAGGACGTAGCGCTGGCCCGGCCCCATGCCAGCTTCCCCACGCCACTGGATTTACGGTCCAGCTGCCCCTTCCGCCTCCCCTTCTCGACCCGCACGTCCATCTGAGACGGCAGCCGCGGCTCCTGCAGCCAAGGACGCACCGGGTCGAACAGCCGGAACCGGTCCGAGTGCCGAGCGAAGTACGCATCGACCACGGCAGGGTCGAAAGATCCCTGCTCCAGCAGGTCATACCGGTCATCGACGTCCAACGCCGCCAGCCCTGCGCCGCGGAGCGCCAAGGCGTACAGAATCCGCAGGATCGCGCACTCAGCCGGTGGCATCGTCACTGCCAGAGACTCGATGAGGTGCGCGTCGACCAGTAGTCCGCGCAACCCGTACTGGCGGGACGTGCCGTCGACCATGGTGACCGGTATCCACGGATCAACCGCAACGTCCAAACCAGAAGCCTGAGTTACCTGCTCAACATCTGTCCTGTCCATTACGGCGCACCGTACAACCCACCACTGACAACGCCCGGAGCCAGCCGAACCAACGGCAGAGGTCGCTCCCCAAAGCCGCACGTCATTGGCAGGAAGGAGCGCCCCCACGTGCGTGAGGAAGAGAGCCGTTCACCGAGCGGGCGGATCAGCGGGTCCGGAGCACCCCCACGTGCTTGGGGAAGAGAGCCGGGCGACGCTTCGGGTGCGGCGGGCCGCCGGAGCACCCCCACGTGCGTGGAGAAGAGGCGGACGACCACCTGGAGGACGTGCTGATCGACGGAGCACCCCCACGTGCGTGGGGAAGAGAAAAAAGACCCGCCGGGGTCAATCCCCGGAGCTGGAGCACCCCCACGCGCGTGGGGAAGAGGAGTCCTGGGCCACCGAGATGACCTCGAAGGCCGGAGCACCCCCACGTGCGTGGGGAAGAGGCGATCAGCGACCCGCACACCCTCCAGGCCGACGGAGCACCCCCACGTGCGTGGGGAAGAGAACATCACCCGCATCCGCACCGGAACACCGTTCGGAGCACCCCCACGTGCGTGGGGAAGAGAAGCCTGGCGTCGGCAAGTCAACCTCTGGAATCGGAGCACCCCCACGTGCGTGGGGAGGAGAGCCGCTCAACGAGCGGGCGGGTCAGCGGGTCCGGAGCACCCCCACGTGCGTGGGGAGGAGACGGCCGTGGTGACCGACTGGGCGGCCCGCTACGGAGCAACCCCACGTCCGTGGGGAAGAGGGGTAGTAGGTATAGCCGTCCCCAGCGCTGAGCGGAACACCCCCACATGCGTGGGGAAGGGTCCCGACCCTCCCGTACGGCAGCGATGTACTCCGGAGAACCCCCACGTGCGTGGGGAAGAGGACGTCACCAAGTCCGAGGACGTCGAACGGTGCGGAGCACCCCCACGTGCGTGGGGAAGAGACGCGTTCGGCGAACCCGTGCCGGTAGAGGCCCGGAGCACCCCCACGTGCGTGGGGAAGAGGCTTTGTGACCTGCGGCGTTCTCGCCGCTTTGCCATTTATTTGTCAAGCGTCGTGTGCTTGCGTTCGACGATACCGAGGACGGGATCGAGGCGGAGGTGCCTGTCGCCGAGGGGTGGCGCGTGGTGGCCTGTGGGGGTCTGGTGGTGGGGGAGGCGGATCAGGTTGCTGAGGCGGGGCTCCTTGGACCAGGTGGGGTGTGGTCGCTGGTCAGGTGTGAGCTGGTTCAGCCAGGCGCCTGCGCGCATCGGGACTGCGTAGTGCATGAGGGTGCGGACTTGTTGGCGGGTGAACCTGCCGCGTTCGCCGGTGCCGTGGGTGGGGAGCGCGATGGTGTGGTCGGGGTCGAGCCAGATGTTGTTCTCGGTGTCGTGGAAGGTGGGGATCAGGCTGATGCTGTTGGCTCCGAGGCGGGTGGTGATCAGCTCGGGGTCGGCGTCGGATTCGGTCAGCCGGTGCAGATTGGCGGTGGTCACCTTGGCCGGTGGCTTGATCATGGCGAGGTCGGCGAGGGCTCGGCGGGCGGTGTCGTCGGCGATGCGGTCACGGTCTGCGGTGAACAGCGTGTCGGGGTCGGTGCTGGCGAAGGCGGGGTCGTAGACGGCGTTCACCAAGCGCTGTACATCGCAGGGGATGTTGATGGGGCCGGTGTGCCGGTCGAGGAGTTCCCAGGTGCGTTGGAGCAGGGACGGGGGATAGACGTCGCCCCAGGCTGGTGGTGCGAAATTGGGGCGGCCGGTGGTGTCGCCGGGGGTGAGTACGAGCATGTGGGGGTCGGTCCCTGCCCAGGTGGGGCGTTTGAGACCGGCACGCTCCCATGCGTCCGGGCCGTGCCGGAACGCTCGGCCGGCTCGCTGCAGGAGCAGGGCGAGCGGGGCGAGGTCGCTGATGATCAGGTCGAAGTCGAGATCCAGTGACTGCTCGATCACCTGGGTGGCGACGATGATGCCTCGGTGCGGCCGGGTGGTGCTGGGCTTGTCGACGCGGCCGAATGCGCTCTCGGCCCGCCGGGTGTAGTCCGCACGCTGATGGGCGGGCAGGCGGGCGTGCAGCAGATGCAGGTCGACGCCGTCGCCGAAGTGGTCGGCCAGGGCCTGGTAAGTCGCCTGGGCCTGCGGGACGGTGGTGCAGATGACGGCAGCGCAGCCGCCGTCACGGGCCAGCTCATCGAGCTGCCCCAGGATCGTTTGATGGCGGTGGCTGGTGCCCCGGGTGGTGACCTTGGCGATGTTCAGATCGCGGCCGCGTCCGGTGCCGACGGCTTCGGGCGGAGCACTGGTGGCGCCGGTGGCGTGGTCGGTGAAGGACCAGCCGGGGTAGGCGGGCTCGATCGCGGCTGGCTGGGTGTGGCCGGCGCCGTGCCGGTAGGCGTTGACCAGGGCGGCCGCCGTGTCACCGGTCAGGGTGGCGGACAGGACGACGACCGGCACCTGCCAGGCGCCGCACCACTGCAGCAGGCGCAGCAGCAGGGCGTGGGTGAAGGCATCGTACGAGTGGGCCTCGTCCACGATCAGGGTCTTGCCCGAGAGGGCGAGGTGGCGCAGCGGGCCGTATTTGAGGGGCAGGACGGACAGGAGAGCCTGGTCGATGGTGCCCACGTTCAGATGGGCCAGCAGACCGTGCCGGTTGGACTGGCGCAGCCAGCGGGTGGCCTCGGTCGACACGCCATCGTCGCCGTGCACGACCCTGGCCTCCGCCTCCGCGTCCTCCTTGCTCTGCGGAGTGGTGTTGTCGTCGTGGTGCATCCACGCGGAACCGTGAAGCCGGGTGACCGCGGTGGGGAGGTTGTGCTCGGCCCACGTCGCCAGGCGGCCGTGCATCTGGTCAGTGGTGGCCATCGTCGGCAGGGCGACGTAGACGCCGTGGGTGCCGCACGCCTGTCCCATCAGCGCTGCCCCGTACAGCGCCGCCTCGGTCTTGCCGTCGCCGGTCGGTGCGGTCACCAGGAGCAGTCCCGGTCCTCCGTTCAGCATGCCGGGCAGGTGCCGGCTGATGCTCGCCTGGAGGGGATTCGGATTGGCGATCGGCACGTAGCCGAACATGTCCACGAACGACGTCGCTGCAGCCGGAGCGGCAGGGGCCTGGAGGCCAGCCTCCGCGAGCAGGGCCGTTGCGTGGGCGCGGGACGCGGCTGCCCATGCGTGGACAGCGGCCGTGTCGACCACTGCACCAGTTTCCTCAAGACGACAGATGAGGTGGTCTTCCTGGGAGACCAGCCAGTCTGCGAGCACGATGAGCCCGGTGACCACCGTGATGGCCGCAGCTGGAATCCGGTCTTTCGCCACCGTGACCGTCGGTGCGTCGGTTACGGCCGCCAGCACCCGGGCCATTGCCTCCCGTTGGCCCGACCATGCCCCTGCGCCCAGGCCGGGGAAGAAGCCCAGCGGGGTCGCCGCGACGTCCGGCCGCGTGGGCTCTGCGTACCGACCGTGATGCCCCCCGAGGACTTGCCCCGCAACCACCGCAGCGACCCGGTCCCTTCGCCCGGACAGATTCCAGCCCAACCCGCCCAGCAACGACGGGACCAGAAGCTGTGACGAGGACTCGTGCCGACCGAGAGCCGCAGCATCAGCCTCCGACACGACGGGATAACCCGCTGACGCCAGGGCTTCTGCGAGATCCGGGCGCATGGCTTGCCAGGACGGCACCGCCTTACCGATGTCGTGCAGCCCCGCCCAGAAGGCGACCAGCCGCCGAGCCTCGTCGCAGGTCAGGTCGAGCGCCCGCGCGATCATCCGGCGTTGGGCACGCGTGAGATACGCATCCCACAACACATCTGCCATCACGGCCGTGTCCACGAGGTGGCAGATCAGCGGGTAGTGCCGACCGGCAGGAAGGCCCTTCGACTTCCCCCACAGCAGGCACTCGAACACATCGTCGGTCATAAGGCTCCGTGGTCACGATATTTTCGGGGCACTGAAGGGGAAACGCTCCGACGAAAAAAGGGAAAATTCTCTTCCGGTTACCTCTGCGTGCTCGGTGGCCTGCAAGATAACCGCATCCGCGCAATTCCGGTTCAAATTCTTGGCTGGCCCAGCGCGCGGAGCGCCGGCTCAATGCTCAAGACCGCATCAGGTAAGGGGATTCACACCGATCGCCACTTCCGCATTGGCGAGCATCCGCGCGATCTGGATCGGCAGGTTGCCGAACTCCTCCATGACGACATCGAACGGGTCCACGGACCTGGCCTCCCCGTCGAGTGCTGCACCCTCGATGACGTAACGGAATCCACTGGGCGAGGTCTCGTCATCCCGGACCTTCCACGAAGCCCCGTGTTCGTGAATTCCGACATCTGCCACATATGCCGCCAGATCGCTGTGCAGGGTGAACCAGTCGTCCTGCTCGAATTCATCGAGCGGGAGCCTGGATACGTAGTCCTGCAGTGGGCCGATCAGGATCAGTACGTCCTGTTCGTACTGCTCGGCGGGGACGTTGAGCATGTCGGCGATTCCGAGAACATTCTCGTGTGCTTCCTGAGCCCACTGTTCGAGGTCGGCTCGTGCCTGGTCTGCCTCGGAAGGCTGCATTCTTTCTCTCCCTAGTGGTGTTCCACGAATATGATACCGGCTTCCTTGAGGTATTCGCGTAATTCTTGCGAAGGTCCTGCGTGAAGGAATACCCACCGGGGGTCGAATCCCGGGTCAATTTTTCGTAGTGCGATGTCTTTGTGGATCTGCTCTTTGATGTGCTTGCTGAGCGGCACCTCGACTTGTTGAGGTGCATGCTGGCCGGGGGCGACCTCGACCATGCGGTACTGCTGGTAGGTCTTCACCTCGACGCCGAGTGTCCGGCCGTCAGGGAGAGGGACAGGCACGTCGACCTTCCGTCCGCCGGTGGCGGTGACGGGGTATTTGGGGTCCTGATTCGTGGGGACGGGGTAGTGCTTCTCGCCCTGTCCGCCGTACATCTTGCGCACGTGGTCTTCCCCTGTGGACCAGCGCTTGCGCTTGTCGCGCATCTTCCGCACCTGCTCCAGTGAGGGACCGTCGTTCCCCTTCGCCAGCTGCCCCCTCCGAGGAGGGGGCGGGAGAGCGGGGACCTCGTTGCCGTTTCCGGTGCGGAACATGCGGGAGGCCGAGCCGCGCGGCAAGGAGCCACCACCGGGCACGGCGAATCGAGGAGCGCCGAAGCCCAGGGATTCCAGGTGGATTCCGTCGAAGTTCCGGAGCACGGTTTTGACTCCGCCGGCTTCCGAGACGGCCCGCGCTGTACGGGCAGCGCCGCCGAAAGCACCTCCCATGAGGACACCGGTGACACCTGCGTCCTTGACCTCGGCGAGGTTGACTCCGTGCTGGTCGCCAAGAAGGTTCCGGCCGCCCTGGGCCACCACCACATCCACCGTGATGGCTTCGATGCCGCCGATGGCGGCGGTGGCCAGGACTGTTCCGGCGATCTCGGCGACGGTGGCGGAGACGGCGACGCCCGCGGTACTGGCTGCCGCGACGATCGCTTCGGTGGCGCCGGCGGCGGCGACCTCGCTGATGCCCCCGGTGAAGAGGGCCAGCGCGGTCCCCGCGACCAGGACCGCTCCGGCGATCTCCAGCTCGTGCTCGCTCTTCGTCTTCGCCTCGGCGATCTGATCGGCGAACTTGTCCAGCGCCTTGGCCATGTCCCGCGCGGCGGAGGCGACGTCGTCCAGATATCCCTTGCCGCCGCCGTGGTACTTCTTCCAGAAGTCGCCGAACGCCTCGATCGACTGGCCCTTGTTGTTGTCGATGACGTCCTGGGCCTGTTTGTGGCAGGCGGCCGTGCAGTCCTCGACCTCGTCGGCGAAGGTGCGCCAGGCGCGGGCGGCTTCCCGGAGTTCGTCCTCGTCGCCCTTCGGCCACCACATGCCGGTGAGGTCCTGGACGATCTCCTTGGCCTTGTCGGCAGCGCCCATCAGCTACCGCCCTCGAAACCGGACTTGGCCGAGCGGTCAGCTTCCTCGTGGTTGGCGGCCATGTCATTCATGGCCTTGGTGATGCTCGACAGGCCCTTGGTCAGGGCATCAGTCGCCTTCTCAATCTGCGCTCGGTGCGGTGCGTAGACGTGCTCGAACTTTTTGCCCTGCTCGTCAGCACCCCAGGGTTCCCCCAGCCCGCCTAACGCATTCCGGAGCTTGGACGCCGCCCGCTCCAGGGCCACGGACTCCCTATGGAAAGTCGGATCAGCGGACTTCAGCTGATCGGTGTCCACCTCAAAGCTGTCGCCAGCCATGCTCTGCCTCCCCCTTGGTCAAGCGCTCGCCACCGTTGCGAGCGCTGACAGTGCTCCCGGTTCACGCGTAGCGACCATGGCATGCAGCACTGACAATCGCCCTGGTAGGAGCGCATTTCAGCCACGGCGCGGGGGTCCCGATTTTCCCCATCGGTGCCAGCGGGTAGCCGTAGAGCGCCCCGGTGCCGGCGCCCAGCGGACTGCTCGGGCAATGCCGCTGCCGGGAAACCCGCATGCCCGGCGCCCGAGACGCATCGCGGATGCCTCGCTCTTGCATCCGGGAACGTCCCGCTTGCCTGTGCTGGGTGCCGTGGGTGGCAGTCCCACCGAGGGTTGCTTCAAAACCCATTGCCCGTAGGGGAGTTGGCGACAGGTGTGGCCTCGTCGTG
Organism: Streptomyces sp. NPDC014733; assembly: GCF_043083385.1. Lineage (NCBI taxonomy): Bacteria > Bacillati > Actinomycetota > Actinomycetes > Kitasatosporales > Streptomycetaceae > Streptomyces > Streptomyces sp. NPDC014733. The sequence continues at coordinate 352,829 of NZ_JBIBYO010000006.1, forward strand.
GCTCTTGGGCAACACATGTGTTGCCCGGGCAACACGCAAAACACCCCTCTGACCGCGTTTCCGCAGGTCAGAGGGGTGTTGATGGCGGTAGCGGTGGGATTTGAACCCACGGAGGAGTTGCCCCCTCACGCGCTTTCGAGGCGCGCTCCTTCGGCCGCTCGGACACGCTACCGAGAGAGAGCTTAGCCCAAGGGGGGCCTGGATCCGAAATCGGATGTCGGGGGTGGTCAGCGGGAACGGAAGAAGGCGGTGAGGGCGGCGGCGCAGTCGGGTTCCAGGACGCCGGTGATGACCTCGGGGCGGTGGTTGATCCGGCGGTCGCGGACCACGTCCCAGAGGGAGCCGACGGCGCCTGCCTTCGCGTCGTACGCGCCGTAGACGACGCGGTCGACGCGGGAGAGGACGATCGCGCCGGCGCACATCGTGCAGGGTTCCAGCGTGACGACGAGGGTGCAGCCGGTCAGCCGCCAGTCGCCGGGGCGGCGGTCGGCGGGGCCGGCCCCCGCGCCCAGTGCCTCGGCGGCGGCGCGGAGGGCGAGGACCTCGGCGTGCGCCGTCGGGTCGCCGGTCGCCTCGCGGGCGTTGTGGCCGGTGCCCAGGACCGTGCCGTCGGCGGCGAGGACGACGGCGCCGACGGGGACATCACCGGTCGCCGGGGCGAGCGCGGCTTCCGCCAGCGCCCGCCGCATCGGCGCGGTCCAGGGGTCCCGCAGCGGATCGGGCGCGGCGGGCGGGGGTGCGGGGGATGACGCGGTCATGCCCCCAGTGTCGGGGACGTGGGGATGTGGGGACGCGGGGACGTGGCCCTCGGCCCGAGCCGCCGCACCACGCCCTCGGCCCGAGCCGCCGCACCAACGCCCTCGGCCCGAGCCGCCCCGCCGTGGCACGGCCCGGCACCAGGCAAGCCTCCGCCCTACCGGCTGGGTCCCGCCCTACCGGCTGGGTCCCGCCCTACCTGCCGGGTCCCGCCCTACCTGCCGGGACCGGCCCGGCGTGCCCGGCCCGGCACGTCGGGCCGCACCGCCTGGCTCAGCGCACCGCCTCCAGTACATCCGTGCAGCCCAGCGCGTCGGCGATCTGGGAGAGGGCGTCGGTGTCGAGGACGAGGAGGTCTTCGGGGGGGACGCCCAGGTCTGTCAGGAGTTCGACGTCGCCGAGGGGGCCGGGCGGCGGGGCGTCGCCGTCGGGGGTGTTCAGGTCGGCGTCGTCCGGTTCCGGTTCGCCGTCCTCCGTGCCGTCGAGGTCGAGGCTGTCGAGCTCGACGTCGGCGTCGTCGTCGGAACCGAGCAGTTCGTCGGTGAGCAGGGCGCCGTACGAACTTCGCGCGGCGGCGGCGGCGTGCGAGACGAAGACCCGCGGGTCGTCCTCGCCGTCGACGCGGATGACGCCGAACCAGGCGCCCTCCTGCTCGATGTACGCGACCACCGTGTCGTCGTCCACCGCTGCCTCCCGGGCCAGATCGGCCAGATCGGTCAGGGTCTCCACATTGTCGAGCTCCGTGTCGCTCGCTTCCCACCCGTCTTCGGTGCGCGCGAGCAGTGCGGCGAAATACACCGTGACTCTCCCACTGTCTTGGGCTGCCGGCCGGCGGGGCGACGCGGGTGCGCCGCTGGTCCCGCCCCCGTCGGAATCGTGGCAGAAACAACGCGTCCGCGGGGGGTCTTCGGCGCTGCGTCGTGGGGAGGTTGCCGGAGAAGTCGCCCGCGTGCCGGAGCGGCGCCGTCGGAAAGCGGGACGTTCCGGGCGTGGACGGCGGCGGGGTGCGTCCTGCGCGCCGGGTGCCGGGCTCCGGACGCGTACGGGCCGTCTACCAGCGGAATGTGCGCATCCGGAGCGCCTGCCGCATCCGGGCCGCCCGGGCGCGGCGCGGCTGGACCCGCTCGCGCAGCGCCTTCGCCTCGTGGAGTTCGCGCAGGAACAGGTCGCGGCGCCGGCGGCGCGCCGCGGCGCTCTCCGGGCCGGGCGCGGCGCCGGGCCCGTCTGGGTGCGGGGGGTCGGACACGCGGCACACCACCTCGGGCGGGGCCCGGCCCCGGGCGGGCCGGACGGGCAGCTCCACGGTCCACTCTCCCCCGCCCCGGGGCGGTCGTGCCAGTGCGCCGGGGGCCGGGCGGACGCCTCACCCCGCACTCTCGGTTACTGTCGAGGGATGCGGATCCACGTCGTCGACCACCCGCTGGTGGCGCACAAACTCACCACACTGCGCGACAAGCGCACCGATTCCCCCACGTTCCGGCGGCTCGCCGACGAGTTGGTCACCCTGCTCGCGTACGAGGCGACCCGCGATGTCCGGACCGAGCAGGTCGACATCGAGACCCCGGTGACGACGACCACCGGCGTCCGGCTGTCGCACCCGCGGCCGATGGTCGTCCCGATCCTGCGCGCCGGTCTCGGCATGCTGGACGGCATGGTGCGGCTGCTGCCCACCGCCGAGGTCGGCTTCATGGGCATGGTCCGTAACGAGGAGACCTACGAGGCGCACACCTACGCCACGCGGATGCCGGACGACCTCTCCGGCCGGCAGGTCTACGTCGTCGACCCGATGCTTGCCACCGGCGGCACGCTGGTCGCGGCGATCCGCGAGCTGATCAACCGCGGTGCGGACGATGTCACCGCGATCTGCCTGCTGGCCGCGCCCGAGGGCGTCGCGGTCATGGAGCGGGAGCTGGCCGGTGCGCCGGTGACGGTGGTCACCGCCGCCGTCGACGAGCGGCTCAACGACGACCGGTACATCGTGCCGGGTCTGGGCGACGCGGGCGACCGGATGTACGGCACCGCCGGCTGACACCACCTGGGGCGCCCCGTGCGCCCACCGGAACACTCCGGGCCCCTGCCGGTTTCCGGCGGGGGCCCGTGGCATGTCCGCGGCCGGACGGTCAGCAGCGGGGCTTGGGGCGCGGCGGGTGGGCGAGGGCGTGCAGGGCCTTCTCGGCGTCCTTCGCCTTCGTCAGGTTCTTGAACGTGTCGCCGATGATCAGGTCGACGGAGTGGTCCTTGCGGTTGTCGGTCTCCTGGCGGGCCCCGGCGAGCTGGGTGGCGAGGACCTTCAGCGCGCCGTCGGCGCCGGACGGGCCGAGCAGCACGCCGTTGTTCTTGACCTTCTTGTCGTAGGCGGCGGGCGCGTTGCCCACCTCGCCGATGTCGAAGCCGCGCTTCTTCAGCTCGTCGGCGGTCTGCTTGGCGAGCCCGCCGTGCGGGGTGGCGTTGAGGACGTTGACGGTGAGGTCGGACGGCGCGGGCGGCTTGGCCGCGGCGGGTGCGGTGGGCGCGGTGGTGTCGCACTTCTGCTTGGCGTCCGCGCTCTTCTCGGCGGCCTGGGCCTTGCCCGAGCCGCCACCGAAGACGTCGATGAGCTGGAGGGTGCCCCAGCCCGCCAGGCCGAGGGCGCAGACGCCCGCGGCGGCGGTGAGGACGATCCGGCGGCGGTGGCGGGGGCGGCGCATCCGGGGATACCTGTCGCCCGTCACGCGGTACTTCTTACCGCCCATGCCCGGTGGCGTCAGCATGCTCATGAGTCGAGCGTAGTGGTGCCCGGGACGCGTGCCTACTAGATGATCAATGCGGGGCGGGTGAGCCGACCCGAAAGGGGCAACCGGTCCGTGCGTACGGCGGAACGGACCGGGCGGCGGGCGTCAGCCCAGTTCGAGGACGCGGGCGTGCAGCACCTGGCGCTGCTGGAGCGCGGCGCGGACGGCGCGGTGCAGGCCGTCCTCCAGGTAGAGATCGCCCTGCCACTTCACGACGTGCGCGAAGAGATCGCCGTAGAACGTCGAGTCCTCGGCCAGGAGGGTTTCCAGGTCCAGCTGCTGCTTGGTCGTCACCAACTGGTCGAGGCGTACCGGGCGCGGGGCGACATCCGCCCACTGGCGGGTGCTCTCCCGGCCGTGGTCGGGGTACGGACGCCCATTTCCGATGCGCTTGAAGATCACACGGAAAGCCTACCGGGCGAGCGGCCGCGGGCCCAGCCGTGCCACGGGTATCGGCCACTCCGGGCCCGTTGCGGGGCCGTTGGGGCCCCCGCGCGGGGGCGTGCGCCGGGGCGCGGGCGGGGCGTCCGCCGCCGGGCCGCGCCCGGGGGCAGCGGTCCGGGCCGCCCTGGGGACGCGCTTCCGCAGGGCGTTCCTAGGGGCGCAGGCTCGATGCCGGGGACTCAGAGGGGCGGGACGTCGGCGTTGTGGACGGGGTGCCGTGGATGCGCGGGGGCCGGCCCTCGGTGCTCGGGTACCGGCCGGCCGTGCCGTCCGGCGGCAGGCCCCTGGGGGACACGGTGCGGCCGTCCGGTCGCTGCGTACGGGTCGGGCCGGGGGGCTCCTGGCTGCCCGGGGCCGTCGGGGACGGGGTCGGGCGGCTGTCGTGGGTGGGGGTCGGCAGCGGGTCGGGCGTGGTGGCGGGCATGGGGCGCGGGGGCGTGGCGCCGGGGGCGAAGACCGCGTAGCCGATGGCCGCGGCGGCCGCCGCGGCGGCGAGCGGCAGCGCGAACCGTCTCCAGGGGGCGCCGCGCAACCACGAGGTGCGGCGGGCGGCCCGGGGCACGGCCGCCGGGCGCAGATCGCGGGGTTCGACGGTGGCGGCGCGGGCGGCGAGGGCGGCACGCAGCCGCTCCTCGACGGGCCGTTCGGGGCCGCCGGGGGAGGGGCGGGCGGTCCGGTGGTCGTCGCCGGTGCTCATGACCGCTCCTCCAGGATTTTCTCCAGCGCCTTCAGGGCGCGGCTGGCGAGGGACTTCACCGCGCCCCGGCTGATGCCGAGGGTGCGGGCGATCTCCGCCTCGGACAGGTCGCCCCAGTACCGCAGGACGAGGACCTCGCGGCGCCGGGCGGTGAGTCTGCCGAGCGCCGCCAGGACCTCGCGGTGCTCCTCGTCGAGGACGATCCGTTCCTCGGCGGACGGGGCGTCGGCCTCGTGCGGCGGTGTGTAGTTGCGGGCGGTGCGGCGGCGGCGCAGGGTCGAGCGGGCGGTGTTGACGACGCAGGTGCGCAGGTAGGCGAGGGCGTTGTCGACCTCGTCGAGGCGTTCGCCGTGGCGGCGGCAGAGCGCGGTGAACGCGTCCTGGACGACATCCTCGGCGGTCGCCCGGTCGTCGACCAGCAGCACCGCGAGACGCACCATCGCCAGCCGGTGCGCGTGGTACAGCTCACCGATCGACGGCCGCTCCGGCATGGCGGAGCCGAACGCGGACGGGGTGGCGGGGCCCGGCGTGGCGGCGGGCTCCGCGGGGTGCGCGGACCGGGCGGTGCGGGGCGCGGTACGGGTCGCGGTACGGGCTGCCGTGCGGACTGCGCCACGCAGCCACCGCCACCGGACGCGCCGCGGCCCCGGCAGGGCGAACCCGGCCGGGGCGAGCGGGAGTACGAAAGTTTCCATCGGTTCCTGGTACCGGGGGGAGGTGTCAGGCCCGGTTGCGGCGGACCGCGTACAGGGTGCCACCACCGGCGGCGAGCAGGGCGGCGGCACCGGCGCCCAGGATGAGGGTGGTGGTCTCGGAGGCGCCGGTGTGGGCCAGCTCGTCCTTGCCGGACCCGTCCCGGCCGGTGGCGGGCGCGGGGGTCGCCTCGGAGCCGCGTCCCGCGTCACCGGGGCGGCTCACGCTCGGGACGGGCCGCGGTGCGGTGGAGGAGCGCTCACCGCCGGGGGGCTGGGTGGGCTCCGCGGACGGCCGCGTCGACGGCTGCTCCGACGCGTCGCGCCCCGGGTAGGTGGGCTCGGGGGACGGGCGGTGGTCGGACGGCGCGCTGACGCTGGGCGAGGGACGGGTGGAGGCCGGGGCGGAGTCGTCGGCGAAGGCGGGACCGGCCGTGGCGAGAGCGGTGAGCGCGCAGGTGGCGAGCAGCCCGGCGGTGGCGGCGCCGCGTATCCGGCCGCGGCCGGCGGAGGGGGACTGCGTGGGGGCGGTGCGGAAGAAGTTCACGGGTACTGCTCCACGGTCGATGGGCGGCGCCCGGTGGCGCCCTCACCCCTCACGACGTGCGGCGAGGGTGGGGGTTGCCGGTGGGGAGAAAGTTTTTTCGGGAGCGGGAGCGGGGCGCGCAGCAGCCGGGGCCGGGAGCCGGGCGCGCGCCCCGCACGCGCCGTCCGTCCGCTACCGGCAGTCCGGGCAGTTGACCGCCCTGAGCCATTCGTCGACGGTTTCGCCCTTCCCGGCGCCGCATCTGGGGCGCGGGTCGTCGGTGCCGATGAGTTCATGGACCCGTAGGACGTCCTCGCCGACGGTGCCGCGGCGGGGCGCTGCATGGGATGGGTCCTCGTACGGGGGTTGGTCGGGCGCAGCTACCTCCACGGCTACCTCCACGGGTCTTCGGCGAGGACGTACAGCGGGTGGGTGAGTCCGCCGATGCGGTGCCGGAACGGGCCCGGCCGTGCCTGTCCTGCACCGCCCGGCGGCTGACCTGGCCAGATGCACAGCGTGTGGATGCGGTCGCCTTCCGGGAGGGTGACGAACAGGGCGTGCCCGCGCTTGACGTGCTCCCGCGCGGCCCGTTCCTCACCCGCGTCCCACGCCCACGCCCGTACCTTCGCGGCGTGCTCCCGCGCCTCGTCGTCCGCCGCGCCGCGCGTCAGCCACGCCCACGGCGACCGCACCGGCTCGGGCCCGATCCGCTCCGCCAACCGCAGCGCCTGCCCGCGCAGCCACCGCACCGCCAGCACGGGGGAGACGGTCCACAGCGCACAGACGGGATACGTGGCCCCCGGCGCCGACGCCC